>NZ_RHNW01000030.1 GCF_003946045.1 Levilactobacillus mulengensis
AGTTCAGCAAGTGCTTCTTGTCTTGCTTGATCTCTTATTTTTTTATCGTGCTCGGCCTGTTTATCAGCCAATGCTTGCTTCTCAGTAGAGCCTAAAGTTAACCCTTTAACCTTGTCAATGGCGCGCCATTTTTCCTGCTCTGTTAATTCACCATTATGCTGAATGTTAAAGAGTTTTTGACGTTCATCTTGAATTTGACCTTGTGAGAAGTCATTAGCGTCTTTCTTTTCAGACTTCCAAGTAAAGGAATACCCAATCACTGGTTTCCCGCGGCCTTTACCATATTTTTTTCGAACAGTTAGGCCTCTAAAAAGAGGTGTAAGTTCCTCTTTGATGGGTTTTAAAACGGATTGATTTATATTGCTACTTTTATAGCTTTTAGGGACATCTAATAGCTCGTTAAAGTCCGCAACTGAAAAGTAAGCGTACCCAGTAGTCCTAAATTGTTTTAGTAAACGGAACATGGTTTTTGCGTAGCTGCTTTTTAAATCTCTGAATTCTGATAAAGCATAACGAACCCAACTTTCCAGCTCATTCAATAATTTTATAGCTTTGGGGTAAATTTTAATATCAACATAAGGATCATCAGCATGGCCGTTTATCTCAAATTCGGTAAACATAACAAAAAATTCACGATGCAGCCCATCTTTACTACGCCTTCCAAAGCGTAAGCCTAAAATTTTTTGATAAGTACTTTCAATATCGTCAATAAATCGGTTATTTGCTGTAGGTTTATATGCACTTAATTCTTTTAATTGATCAAATGAAAACCTTACAGTTTCGTCACCTTTGTCACGCATTCTAGAAACTATTGAGAAGAATAAATTCATTTCAACAGGAGTGAATTTTCGAAGTGGGATTGTATTTAATTCTGGATCATATTTAACAATTTCATTACTCAAATGAAGCACCTCTTTTAATAAACACGTTTTTATGAATATACAATACCACAAAACTCTATCTATAAACAGACAAAACTCTATCTATAAACAGACAAAACTCTATCTATAAACAGACAAAACTCTATCTATAAACAGACAAAACTCTATCTATAAACCCCTGTACGTCTTGGGAGAGTAAGGCTCAAGAGGGGTCTAAAAGAGGTTTAAAAGAGGTTTATAAAAGAGGTATATAAGAGGCACCACTGTACGAGATCAAAACCTAAAATCAAAAACACAAAGGAGTGAGCCAAAAACAGGCTCACATTAAACTCCATTCGCTACGCTCTTTGCGCCTTACTCCGTTCGTTGCCTAAAAAGGTGTGGCAAGCCACATTTATTACGGGCGCTGATGCCCCGAACCCCGTCCAAGCTGAACCAGCTTGACCGTTTTTTCACTCGCCGTTAGGCAGGAAAGCAAAGTTTTATAGAAACTTTAGCTTTCGCCAATTCAGTGTTAAGACTGGTTAAGAGCTGTCAATTCCTTATGCTCCCACGCTTTGCTCGTCCGCTACCATTGACAGCAAACACTTAGTTTATCTAAAACATAATAAGAATTTAACTGCTACGTCCCTTTTAAGGCCTTTATTTTCAATTCTCGGCAATTTTAAGCTTATTTACATATAATTATGCCAAAACAAAATAAAAAGCCCTCAGCGAGCTTTTAGAGGGCTAAATTACAAATCCTGGTCGATTAATAATATCTTCTTGTCTTTTTTGCAAAACGTAAGTGTACAAGGAATTATACAAATTCTGTTTGATCTCATCAGGTTCATTAACAAAAGCTTCAAACAATTCTTGAATATCAACTTGCCAAGGATCAACAAGCATTTCATCAATTGGGTTTAATACTTTCTTTTCGTCCATCTTGATTACTCCTAATATCAAAATAATGCTTTCAGTTTAGATTTACAGATTTTACAGTACTGTTATTCAAAATTTGTTACCAAGCTTATAAAGTTTCTCTGCACAAAACAATTAAAAAGTTTGGGCTTAAAACAGCGTAATTCGTAACACTTTTTAAGTATTTAAAACATAACAATCTTAGTTAGGTGCAAACATAAATTGTATTAAAGATACAGTCAATTCAACAACAGCAGAAATTGTTTTTATAGGAATCAGCAGACTGAGTGAAACGAGGTCAATGCGCACTTACACATAGAATTTATTCTATGTTATACTAAAATGATTAGAACCTGTATTAGAAGCCGCCGTTGGCGACAACAAAATCAAACTCATAAATTCAAAACTAAAAAAATCATTTGCTATGTTAACGAATTGTAAACTATAAAAAATATGAACTAGAGGCTATACCTTAATTTTAATATGAATTATTAACTAAATATAAAAAAGAGCCTCGAGTATGAGACTCATTTTTTTGCTTTATAAAATAATCCCTTTGCTGGCTAAATTAGCTAAACATTCTTTCAAATATGCGTCATTATGCTCTGGATAAATTGGGTTAGTGATCGGGCATTCTTTCAAAATTATATATGGATCACAATGAATACCGCGGTAAAGCGGATTAAACCAGTTTTTATTGGGGTGATATCCGCGGTGCTGCATTTCATGCAGTACCAGTAAGTGAAATTGATAGAGTTTATATGGCGAGTGCTTGAATACATAATTAACAGTTGCATGTTTTTTACCCCAGCCATTGCCTCTTAGAGCAGCAAGTTCTCGATGCTGCCCTAGTAGTTGCTGGCGAGGAAGTTTATTAATGAGTTGCTCATGCCAAAGTCGCATACTTAGCCTCCTGTTTTCTCAGCTTATCTATCAATGTATTATAGAGAATAATTGCTGCAATAGCTCGCTTAATATCAACCAAAATCAATTTGATCGAGCATGGTTTCTTGACTGGCTTGATCCAAGCCTAAATAAGCTAAAGTCATGGCCTCGCTGGAATGATTTAATAAGTGCATGACCAAACCAATATTATAATTAGACTGCGTGTAGACCCGATAAGCGCCGGTTTTACGCATGGTATGAGTCCCAAGATAATTAATGCCGAGTAAATCGCCCGTCTTAGCCATAATTTTGTAGAACTGTTTTTCCGTGATATGTCGATCAGGGTGCTGAATCGAGGGAAACAACCAGTCAGAAACCAAATGATTGTCTTGTAACCAAGCTTGATAAGCCAATAAATTAGCTTGCACGGGTTTTAAGTAGAGCAGGTTCGCTTTACCGGTCTTTTGGTCGTGGATAAACGCATTCTGACGCACGGTGCCGTTCTCGTTAAAGACATCTGCCCAACGAAGCTTCATGACGTCGCTCACACGCAGCAGAGTCGCTTTGCCAACTTGAAAAACTGTATAGTTACGCCGGCCAGCTTTAAAGCTGTTGAGTAAGGTATCTTGCACCTCTTTGAGAACATTTGAATCTTTGATAGGTAAGACAATTTGTTGCATAGTTTTAGCTCCTTAAAAAATTGATTTTTAGTACAATTTAAAGTACAATATTAAGTACAAAGAAAGGGTGGTAAATATGACATTAGCATTAACACAGAGCGATTTTCGCGCTAACTTAAAAAAATATTTAGATCAAGTTAATGACGAAGACGAAACCGTTTATATTGCTCGTTCAAATAGTCGCGCAGTGGCCATCGTTTCACAAGAAAAAATGGATTGGCTAGAACGAGCATTAAAAGCTAAAGAAGGCTCGTTAGAATATGCAATTGCACGTGATCAGTTAATTAAACGCCATGTTTTACCTGACGATGAAATTGTTGAATCAGATGATGATTATTGGGGTCAGTTTAAATAATGAAAAAACTAAGATTTAAACCACGTGCAACCTTTAATGCTGATCTAAAACGGTTAGCCAGTTTAGACAAATCTATTATTGATGAAGTTCGAGCAGCCATTGATCTGTTGCTTGAGCAACAACAATTACCAGCAGAATTTGAAGATCATGAGCTTAATCGGCGAATGAGCGGTTATAATGAATTTCACTTACGAGATACCCCGAAAAACAAAACACCAAGCGAAACTAACGATGTCCTGGTGGTTTATACGATTGATAAAGATGAACTAGTCTTAATTGGCATTCGAGTCGGATCGCATGATCGTTTATTTCCTGGTCAAAATCGTGCTAAAAGGTATCGAAAAAATGACAAATAGAAGGAGTTATTTTTATAATATGAAAATAAATAACCCCCAACATCTATATTATAGATATTGGGGGTTATTCTTTCAATGTTTTCGAGGGGCTATTTGGGACTTATGGACCCTATAAGAGAAACAAGACTTATTTTAGAACTTTCCTCAAACGTATCATGTCTTTTAAAACAAGACCATTTTCAGTAATCTCTTTATCATAGTGAATTGTAAAGAAGTTTTGATCAACACCAACAACCCGGAAACCACATTTTTGATAAAGATAAAGTTGTCCAAAACTAGTTGTACCAGTTCCAATTTCAAGACACTTGCAATTATTGTTTCGCGCATATTTTTCGGCAAAAATCAGAAGTTGATGACCAATTCCTTTATTTCTTTGTGTGGCAAATTACAAGTTTAATCCGAACAAGCCCGGAAACTTTCAATGGCAGTCTGTTGATGATGGATTTTTAATGGTC
>NZ_RHNW01000031.1 GCF_003946045.1 Levilactobacillus mulengensis
TTGATACCAAGTATCAAACCGCCCTACACATATTTGGTTTGTCGAAACAATGTTCAGTTTTCAAAGGTCTACCAGTTATCCGCTCTCGCAGACAACTTAATCATCATATCATTTAACTGATTTGATGTCAACAAGAATTTTTATTTAATCAACAACTTGTTAAATGTGCTTCCTAACGAAGCAGCTCAATTAATATACCATTTTGTTAGACTACTTGTCAACAAGCAATTTAACTTTTTAAATTAATGAGTCGCTGCCGCAAAAGACAACTTAGATAATATACCATGCACATCAACTCACTGTCAACAAAAATTATAAATTAATGACGACAATCCCACCATTCGTTAGCCGCGGCTCCAAGCCCGTTCCTCACTAATCCCCATTTTACGGGCCAGAAGTCTCTTTTGGTAGGATGTCGCCGTGACGCTTCTCATCATGGCAACCTTGTAAAATGTGTTTCCGGCCAGCCATCAGCCTAAATCCGCCGTCGTGAAAAGATCAGTGCCCCCACCCCAACAAAGAACAACGCCCACAGGAGATTGCCGACGCTCAACTGCTCAATCGTCAAGTGGGTCACATTCTGCTGGTAGCTGGGATTGCCATACTCTTCCTGCAGAAAGAACATATTAAATGGATTCCATTTCATCACCGGCAGTAACGACTTAAACGACTGCAATAGCAAACTGGACACCCCTTCCCCCATGAAACAGACCCCCACGCCAATGGCAATCGCCGCCGCACTGTTATGACTACAGCTCGCCAGCAAAAAGACCAATCCAATAATCAGCACACCACCATACGTATCCAGCACCGCATTAGTCACGAGATTATCCAGTAGGGCCTGATGATAGAGATAGACTGTTTGCCACGAGAGGCTGCGCCCACCACTGAACTTGAGTAATAGTGTCGTGAGCACAGCTACCACATGGAGCAACACGCTATACCCGAGCAGCAGCACATACTTCCCCACGAAGATCGTCCAGCGGTGATTCGTCTGGATTGCCAACTGTTTGATCGTCCCGTACTCGAATTCCATCGTCACACAGCTGGCGCCAATCACAATCATGAGTATCATCAGCCATTGAAACCCGCCATACGCCGATGAAATATAAAATTTCTGGTCGCTAATTGATGCCCCGTGCGCCGTTGCTGCCAGTCCGCCCATTAAAAGCACCAAGATGACCGGTGCAAGCCAAGCCAATCGCTGATGTCTGAATTTAAAAATCTCCTGCTGCAATAATTGTCCCATGACCTATGCCTTCCTCTCTGCTAACAAGCGTAACAAGACCGTTTCTAAATCTTCCCGATGCTGGTTCACTTTTAAAATCTGAATGTGCGCACTAAGAAGTGCCTGCAGTATGGGCGTCAACGCAACCGGCTTCGTCACGATCAAGTCGCTCCCCCGCTGGATTACTGGATAGTCGGCCTGTAAAAGCACCCGCAATGCCCGATCATTCTCCGTCGTCCGCACTACTAAAGATTGCCGCGCCGATTCTCGAAACTGAGCCATCGTTCGTTGCAGCAACACTTCTCCCTGGTCAATTAGGATCACCGTATCAATAATCTTTTCCAGCTCGCTCAAAATATGACTGGAAATTAAAAAAGTGGTCCCTTCCCCTGCCATTTGCACAATTAAATGACGTAATCGCTTAACCGATTGTGGGTCCAGCCCATTCATCGGCTCGTCCAATATGACTAACCGTGGTCGATTCACCAATGCCATGGCAATCCCCAGCTTCTGTTTCATGCCTAGTGAATACCGTTTGGCCGGTCGGTGGATATAATCATCCATTTGGAGGGCCTGCACCACCCACGTCATTTGTTCCACGGAAGTCGTCATCAATCGCAACTGTTCCCAACCGCTCAGAAAGGGATAAATCGCCGGGCGTTCGATGAGCGCACCTACGTGTTGGGTCACGACTGCATGGGTATTGACCGAAACGGGTTGTCCCAGAATCCGAACGTTCCCTGCATCCGTTGGCATCAGTCCCAGTAAGGCCTTCATAATGGTCGTTTTGCCCGCACCGTTGGGACCGACCAATCCGACAATTTTGCCGGCTGAAAACTCAAAGTTTACATCACGCAAGACGATTCGGTGGCCAAAAGTTTTCCGTAACCCGACTACCCGAACCATTTTCTCTTGTACTTGTTGCACTGGACATCATCTCCTCTACTCCCTTTCAGCGTACCCGTTCAAATCCCCGAATGATACGGATGCTAGCGAGAATAGCTTGCTATTTCCCGTTGATTCTCTATGATAGAGTTAATCGCAATTATCAAGGAAGTGAGGTGCCCCCATGGCATCGACAGAACTAGGCGCACGTTTGAAAAAGTTCCGGCAAACGCAACAGCTGACCCAAACGGCACTGGCGGACCAACTGCACGTCTCACGGCAGACTGTTTCCAGCTGGGAGACTGGCCGGAACCAACCGGACATCGCCACCATTACCCAATTAGCCACGCTATATGCCGTCCCGGTAGACGCGCTCTTGCAGGGCACAGCAGCTGTGCCCGTAACAAGACCGGTCACTCGTCCAAGCTCTAGCCTATTACTGGTCCTGTTCGGGGTGCTCCTGGTGGAACGCGTCACCCAATTTTCAACTTTCCCAGGCCTCTACTGGATGGACTTCCTCATCCTCTTGTTGATCGTCCTGATGATCAATTTGGGCATTGCCCGTCGCCACCCGAACGTTTGGACAAATCGGGTACATTGGATTGGCCTGACAGCGTTTGCCGCACTCAGTCTCGTTAGTGGGAGTATCAACGCCTTTAACATGGGCTTTGGCCTAATGACGACCTGCCAGTTCAGTGGACTAGTGGTTATCATCGTACTGGTCAGGAAATACTGGCAATCTCGATCCGTTAAGGTTAGACAACAGTAGCGTGGCACTCATACATCGGGCTTAACTTAGCTGCTCACAAAAAAGAGAGTGGGACAAAAGGCGGTTAGCCGGCGAGCATTAAGGCTGCTAACCGAATAATCCTGGTCTTGGATTGTTTGGCTAGCAGTTTTAAGCGGAACCGGTTGCCTTTTGTCGCACGTTTCGGCCATGTAAATGGGTACACAAAAGCGAGTCTGGGGTTTTGTCCCAGGCTCTTTTTTAGATTGGCTATTCCTCTGATCTTGCTTAGGTGGCAAGTAGTCTCTTTTGACAGAATGTGTTCCACCACCATCGGCAATTAGAAGTAACTCGCAGACGTGACGGCAACTTCATGGAACCGCCCGATTTCATACAGCCATTTCGGTTTTGACGTCGCTCGGTCGCCAGCCACACTGCCGCTGCGGTCATGCGCCCCATCTGCTTTTGATTTTCTGCACAAAAAACTCTCTGAGGGTGCCGCTTCGCTTTACCCTCGTAACCATATGGTGAAATGAACCGCCTTTCCCGGTATA
>NZ_RHNW01000032.1 GCF_003946045.1 Levilactobacillus mulengensis
GTGAGCACCAAATAACTGACCGTATTGAAATGTAGATAAAAAGGGAAAGGGCGTCCTCGATTTTTGAGGACGCCCTTTCCCTTCCATGCTCTAAGCGGTCGTAGAAGTTAGATGGTCACGGCCACGAATAATCTTGTTAAAATTCCATGGTAAATAGACTACCAGATTTTCTGCTTCTGCGAACTCTGGTAGCTGTGAAATATTTTCCAAAAGATACGTGATGTAGTCACGTGGATCGACATTATTGACCTTGGCTGACTCAATCAATGTCATCCAGATGGCCGTAGCCTCAGCTCCGGCTGGACTGGTACTGAAAAGCCAATTTTTTCGTCCAATCACCAGGCTCTTCATACTGCGCTCCGCTGCATTGTTACTGAGTTCTACTGAGCTGTGCTCAAGGATGCCATTTAGTTCAGTTCGCTGATTGCGGGCATACGTGACAGCTTTTCCTACGGCACTCTTAGGGAGGTCATTGGAAGCATCCACCCAATTCCAAAATTCTTGGAGAGGCTTCCTCAACTCAGTGTCCCGTTTCTCTTGCCGGTCCTCGAGGGAAAGCTTTTGCCACTTTTTCTCTAGGATAAACATCTGGTTTAACAATTCCAGTGGTCGGCTTATCTTTCCCTTTGCCACATCGGCATCATAAAACTTTCTCCGGGCGTGCGCAAAGCAACCTAGCCGTGTCACACTATCTTCTAAATTATTGTATGCAGAATAACCATCACACTGAAGGACACCCTCAAAGCCTTCATAAAGGCTTTGGGCGAACTCACCTGACCGAGAAGCAGCGTAGGCGTAGAAAACGGTCTGTTTTGAAGCAAGCCGTATGGTCCTGACTACCCACATATAGGAACGCGAAGTCGCCTTTTTACCAGGTTCGCGGAGAACCTGGAGGGGTGTTTCATCGCCCTGAAGATAGGGTTGCTTAACCAGCTGCTCACGAATTAAATTATAAAGCGGTTTCATTATCTTGCTGGCCTTAATAATCCAATTAGCGAGTGTGGTATCTGATAAATCTGCTCCCAATCTCAGCCAGTCCTTCAGTTGACGATTTAAAGGAACACCTTGTTCATACTTTTGGTGAACAATTTCCGCGATTACCGAGGCTGAGCCAAGGCTGTGGGGAATTATTGGATTGGGAACCTGAGCTTGTATCAGGTGTGCAAGGCCATCGATTTTCTCACAATCAACGCATTTATATGTATGGGCATAAATCTCTTCACGATACAGCTTTGCCGGTTGGAAGTATAGTTGCTCACGAACAAATCTTTCACCCACTGAAACTAAGCGGTGTCCGTGTGGACACTGCTTGTTTTCGACATCAACGAAAGTAATTTTGACAGGCAAGTCACGATTTAAAATTTCTTGCCGTGTCCTCTTACGCTTTTTCGTTGGCTGTACTTGATCTGTTTGGTTTTCTTCGCCAGTTTGCTCTGGCTCGGTAAAAACACCATCATCCTCGTCTAAAAGCGACAACTGATTAGAATCAATCTTTTCAGATTGGCTACCGAACAGTTTTCTCTTTAGGTATTCAATAGTCTGGGCCTGTTCTTCAATTATCTTGGCCTGCTGGGCGATGATTTCGGTTTGCTTTTGTACCTGTTGAAGCAGCTCATCTATTTGTTTTGGAGTCATTAGTAATCCCACTCATTCTGTATTAGTTGCTTTTGAGTTTACCATAGTCGTTCTCAAATAAATAGCTATCTTTCCGTGGTCACGCTTATGCGTCTCGGTGGCCGAATTTTATGGATGGTCGCGTCAAGTGACCACCCGCTTAATAGACGTCTAAGTTGCTTGAAATTTAGCCGTCGAACAGCGTCTTGATTGGTTGGCCATTGGAGCCTCCCGTTCTCTAGTCGCTTATACAGAAGTAGAAAGCCATCGCCGTCCCAGTAAAGTGCCTTGAAACGATCCTTTCTGGTGCCACAAAACAAGTACAAAGCTTGATTGTATGGATCCAGCTCGAATTGTTCTTGCACAACGGATGCTAAGCCGTCAATACCACGGCGTAAGTCGGTCCTCCCGCAGACAATATAGACCTGATTAATCTTGCCTGGATCAATGAGCATCGTTAAACACCGCCTTTAAAACGGCATCAACAATGTAACCGTTGGCCTTGTTATAGATAATTACTGCTTTGTTCTTACCAATTTTCAATTGGATTGCCCGGCTGGGAACAACTGGCGTTGTTCCAGCAGCCTCATGCGGCATTCTAATTTGAACGATATCTTGTTTGTCCATAAACAAAAACCTCACCAATTTATTTGATGAGGTTATCATATCGTGGATTTGCCGCCAATCATAGACGGTCAGTTATTTGGTGCTTAC
>NZ_RHNW01000033.1 GCF_003946045.1 Levilactobacillus mulengensis
CTGGGATAATTTTTCATAGCTTAAACTCGCTTTTTACATAGAAGTATATCAAAAATCATAGATCTTGGACAGCTTCTTAGAATTGAATGGCGACCACAAGCCCGCCTTTTATGATCTGCGTCTTGTTGCGCTAATTCGGGATCATAGGGTTTGACCCGATCTAATTCATAGCTAATAGTTGATTTGGCAACGCCTAAGGCGTCAGCCATATCTTGGTAAGTATGATGGCCTTCACTGACCAGTTGAGCTAGCGCACCACGTTGAAAACGTGATAAAGTAGAAGTACCCAAAGTAATCACTCCTTATAGCTGGTTGGAATTAACTACTACCATTGTAAGAGATTACTCTGGGCGTTTTTACTTTCGTTCGAATTAATTATAGAATTTGCCACAAACAAAATTAATTGTGATATTATGAGCATGTAGCATATATTGATTGTTTTAACATCGATTTTATGTGTTGAGGAGGCTTTTTATGAAAAAACGAAAAATAACAGTTTTAAGCAGTTTTTGCTTGTTCGTAATAGGAATCAGCCTCATGTTTTTACTTCCAAGTACAGTGCTCGCAAAGTCAGAAGGAAAAGTGGTGAATGTAAAATTAACCACCGCATTAAAATTGCTCAAACAAAAGAAAAGAAAGATAACGTATGTCCTCTATGCTTCTAGATACTGCATTCATTGTCAAAAAATGAAAAAGATTTACCGACAAGCTATTGCTAAGCATCCTAACAAGGAAATCTTTAAAGTCGATTTAGCTAACGAACCTAATTCTAGCTATAAAAAATTAAAGGGACTGCATGTAAATGCTATACCAACTTTAATAAAATACAATGGCACCCATGAGGTTACACGTTTAGTTGGAGAATCCAAAATTTCAGTAGTAGACAAGTTCTTACAATAAGGGTTCCTTAAAAATTAGAGGAGTTGTTGATTATGAGTAAGGCAAAACATTTTAAAAAAATATTTATCGGACTACTAATGTGCTCAGTTACTGTATTACTTGGCTCGTTCTTATTCCCAATTAATGGTTCGGCTAAAACTAGAGTTGGATCTTATTACCATAATTTAAATACAGAGCTTAAATATTCAAACTTGAGTGCAAAGGTTTCGTCTTTGAGCTCAAGCAATGCACAGCAAGATGTTTCTAATTTAAATAAAAGTGAGAAAATAAATAACTATTTAAATAATATAAAAAAACGTGGTTATACCAATGACCAAGACGCAGTCACACCATATAATTATCGTGCAACATCCTCAGTAGATCCTTCTATATCAACGGATGTTGTTTATAATGTTTACAAAAATAATGACAAAAATACTACAATATTAACTCAAACGGTTGTTGATAAGAGCAATAATAAGGTTGTAAGCTTCTCTGCTGAGCAAGGTACTACTAAGAGCACATCACCAAAAACCGAATTTTCCGCCTCAAACAATGAACTGAATCAAATTAATATTCTGGCGAAAAAAAAGACAAAGCATTTTAAATTTCATGGCAAAGAATTTTCATGCGGTATGGCTGGTGTGTTAGCTTGTGGTTCCTATTGTGCAGTTTGGGCTGCCGTAAATGGCATCGCAGGTTTAGCTTGCGCTGTCGTGTGTGGCGCTGCATCAGAAGGTGCATGTGCAATGAATCATTAATAAGAGGCAATTTTTATGAAAAAATATGAGAAAAATTTACTCTTTTACACGACTAAAAGTTTACCCATTTCGGGAATAATTGTTTCTGCAGGTGCTCTATTATATTTTGTTATTTATCAAAATAACTATACATGCGCAGCTGTTTTATATTCATTTATTCCGTTAATTGGCACTGTTCTAATTGCATTACCTTTCTGGATCCTTGTATATCGAATTAAGAAAGGTAATTCTCATTGATAAATAAAACCTATCTAAAGGGCAAATTCTATAATTAATCCGAACAAAAATAAAAAAAGGCCCAAAGCAATCTCTTACAATGGTAGTAGTTAATTCCAACCAGCTATAAGGAGTGATTACTTTGGGTACTTCTACTTTATCACGTTTTCAACGTGGTGCGCTAGCTCAACTGGTCAGTGAAGGCCATCATACTTACCAAGATATGGCTGACGCCTTAGGCGTTGCCAAATCAACTATTAGCTATGAATTAGATCGGGTCAAACCCTATGATCCCGAATTAGCGCAACAAGACGCAGATCATAAAAGGCGGGCTTGTGGTCGCCATTCAATTCTAACGCCATCATTGACAATTTTAATTACCAACCACCTACGTTTAACTTGGTCACCAGAAGCGATTGCGACAGCT
>NZ_RHNW01000034.1 GCF_003946045.1 Levilactobacillus mulengensis
GTCAATTAACCACCAGTCTGCAAATGGTCGTTTTAGCGTTTTTAGCACTATTACTTAAGAGATTTTAGACAGCTTCTAATAAATCATCTAAACTGACGTCCACAATTAATTTCTCCCATGTTCGGCGTCTGCCAATAACACTTTTATGATCATATTTATCCGACAACGCGCTTAAGTCTTCTTCAAAGTCACTAACGAAATCCGAAAAATTATCCGTCTTAAAATCTTCCCCTTTTACGGTTGAAATCATTACCTTGTGATTAGGTATTAACAGAATAAAACCATCCTTGTAATCATACTGTTCCCCCTTAGGATCAGTTGCTAAGGGCCCACTCAATAAAAAGCCAGACACATTTAAGTTGTCTAAATATTCGCTAATAGTTGTCTCCAGTTTCTTTACATTAGTATCTTCTTCAACTCTCGGGCTTAATTTAACAAATAAAGGATTCGTAGTCATTTAAAATTCCCCCACGTTAATATAGTTATTGGCTTAATACTACCACATCTTTTCTGACAGGATTGGACACCCCCGCATTAAACATTTTCCTATTTGGCATACCTACAATTTCCAAGTATCGAATTCCAGATAGTTGTTCTCACTCGTGAAGTAGCGGTTCACGCGGTCGCTGAAGCGCCTGGTCTGATCGTCCATGAAGGCGCGGTAGTAGTCCGGACTGTGCAAATTCAGGTTATACCCCAGCGACCCCAAGATGATGAAGATGGCCTCCTGTGTAATCCACGGGGCCGGATCCGTCGTTGGCTTGACGGGATCCCCCTTGAACACCCAGTAGAGTCGTTCCAGTTGGTCGATGAGGTCCGCATCTATTTGCGAATCCGTATAGGGTAACGGAAAGCACCAGGGCAGGTCCTCGTAGTCAGTCGCCAGGTGCGTCGTGGCCAGGATCCACTCGCGGTAACGAATCAGGTAGAAGTCCCAGATGGTCATTTGCGAAAAGGCGATGCCGACGTACGGTTGCCAATCCCAGCCCGTGTTGCGGCCACCATGGGCGTACAGCTCCACGTTCAGACGGTACAGAACCTCCGAGGCCGCTTGCACGGGCACGGCCTGGGGCCGAACCGCCCCGATGATGCGCCCCGCGTGTAGGTCCGACAGCCGGTTGGCCACGATGTTCATCAGGGGGTACTCCACCCGGTCTTCTTGCCGACAGTAGCGGCGATACCACCGGAGGACGCTCGGCACGTCCTGTTCGATGTTACAGCCCCGGTGGTAGTGACCGTCAATACTGAATGCTTCAAAGTCTTTTAGCATGTTTTCACGTTCTCTCTGTGTTGCCGCCAGCTTAGCACGGTGGTTGGGGGAAGTACATGGATTCGCGTGGGTTGGGTTGGTTAGTGGGCTTTGGCGTTTTGTGGCATCAGGATTGGCGGGCAGTTTGGGTGGGAGTCGGAACATCAATCACCACTCACTGACCAACGATCGGCGTGGATACATCACCGCGAATAGCCAGTATGTCCAGCCGGTGTACTACCAGAGTCGGCCGATTAAGATTAAAGTGATTGCCGCTAAGGGACTGAACGGCTACCATCACGTTGATCTGTCTGGCCGGGTAGCGCGGCAATACAAGCGTGGTAGCGTGCTGAAGGTGACCGCCATTCGAGACTACCACCTGACGACGCGGCTGATGTTGGCTAACGGGCAGTATGTTAGTGGGAATAAGACTTTGGTGATTAAGAAGTAGGCTTATTGAACTGTTCAGCTGATTTCAGGTTGAGCAGTTTTTTCGTTGATACAATTGTTTACTCAACGAACCATGAGAGGTGTACAATCACAGTGAGCACCAAATAACTGACCGTATTGAAATGTAGATAAAAAGGGAAAGGGCGTCCTCGATTTTTGAGGACGCCCTT
>NZ_RHNW01000035.1 GCF_003946045.1 Levilactobacillus mulengensis
CTAAAGGTTGAAAGTACTCAAATAGGCTTCAGCCCTTGGGATACTTGAACTGGAGCAACTTAAATTAGATTTTATGCTTCATTGAGCCTTACCAAGCAACCTGACCAGGTTGCTTGGTAAGGCTTTTATGAATTCATCGAAAATCATGTTCAATAGCGTTTCACTCATATCATGTTTTTTAGCTATACCAGTTAAGGTTTTCATCAGCCAATCCAGAGCATTAGCGAACGAAATTTCTGGTAGGGGTCGAGAATATTCGAAGAATATCCCACCAAAGGTTCGATCATCTTGGTTCTCTCGTTGCGCTAGAGCCAAAATATCATAGCCCATTAGGACCAGAGCCATGTGGCCACAAAGCCCGTCGTAGCTTTGAATCTGGGTCTTATCGAATTGGAGATACTGTTTGGCGACTTTGAAATAGCCTTCAATTTGCCAGCGACGAGCGTACATTTGAATAATCTCTTGCGGGTGAAGGTTTGTTTTAGTGGTTCCCAAGACTAGATAATCATTAGGATGCCCACGTTTTATGACAAAAACTAATTTAACAGGCATTAATTGGCCTTCGACGTCAAAAGTAACGATGGGGCTATACAAGTAGTGGGCCTTGGTCGGCCACTTACTACGTCGAAGCTGGTTATATAGCGTTTTTACATCCATCTGGCGGCCCCGATATCGGAAGTAAACCTTCTTAGATTTCTTCAGCATACCAATGCCATAACGCCCACGTTTCAGTAGTTCAGCGAACATGTGCGGAGATGTGAACCAACTATCAAAGAGCACGTAGCGAGCCTTAATACCAGCCCCTACCGCAGCATCCACCAATTCCAAAGCAACGTCGTTCATCTTTCGTTGTGCTTGCGCACGACGGCGAGCCGCCAAGGTCCGGCAATCGAATTTTTTAAAGATACCAACTTGGTTTTTAGGATTACTGGAGGACATTAAAGCGAAGCGGATGGGAAGAAAGGTATTACCGTCACTCCACCCCAAAGTTAGGGTGCGAAATCCCTTGAAGTACACTTGTTTATCGTGGTCGAAGACCCGAGCTAGTAACTCAGTTTTCTTAGAAAATTCGCGTTTAAATAAGGAATCATCGAGGATGAGTGCTTGGCGGCGTCTTGAATCTGTAAAATGATGGACGTATTGAATAAGCCGGACTGCCAGGAGTGTAACCAGGCGTTGCCAGTTGGTTCGTGGGTCATTCAAGCAATTTCGAGCAGTCTTTTTTGAAAAATCCGTTGCGGTCGCCCGAAAGATTGAGTAACGGTGAAAAATTGTGCTTAAAAGCCATTCAAGTAGGATTGGGACAGGTGTCCCCTTGGTTTTAAGGACGTTAGCACGACGAAGTGCGACGGGTAACTGGACCAATTTAGAAAAATGTTTAAAAGAATAGTGAAAATCAGAGGTTGAATGAGGTATATTAGACATGGGCATAGATTCTCCTTGTATATTGTTTTTAGACAACTCAATTATACAAGCATGGAGTAATCCATGTCTATTTTTGTACAGTAAAGGCCCGGCATGCCGGGCCTTTACTGTACAATTTAACTTTCAACCTTTAG
>NZ_RHNW01000036.1 GCF_003946045.1 Levilactobacillus mulengensis
GACCATTAAAAATCCATCATCAACAGACTGCCATTGAAAGTTTCCGGGCTTGTTCGGATTAAACTTGTAATTTGCCAAATCTAAAAACAAAATAGTTGTGTGTCATATGAACATGTACCTTTAGTTATCAAATAAGCGCTTAAAGAACCCCTTCTTTGAAGCCTTTTTTTGATCATCACTATTTTCTTCTGACTGTTGTGCCTGTGCAGTACTTTTTTGCTTAGTTTGTGTTTGTTGCTTAACTTCCTGCGGCTCATTTTGTTGTGTTAAAAGACGCTGTGTTGATAGGTTTAACTGTTGTTGCTGATCAATTAGCTTTTGTGCCTCATCAAGTTGTTTATCCTTGCTTTCCAACTGTTTAGCTAGCAAGGCATTTTGCTCTTTTAAATTCTTAATATTATCCTGCATAGCAGCAATAATTTGATCAGTATTATTATCTGTTTCGCTATGATATTCATTATGCTGGGCATGTTGCGACCGTTGCGCAACGTCATTGTTTGGATTGCTTGCCATGCCTTTTACAATGGAGTTTTTTTGCGTTGCGTTAAACAATAATGTACGTTCTTTTACATCAGTGTGCGCAATATTGTTTTTCTTTATATAACGATAAACATTGGATTTGTCTTTGCCGATTTCCTCTGCAATATCCTTCATAGAATAAAGCTTCATGCTAAATTACTCCTTCATTGCGAACAATGTTACCACAATAATGTGCGCAACGATGTTTTTTATTTAAACTCCTTAGTTTTCTACCATTGCTTTCATACGTGCATCTTTAAACCAAAAAGCTTTATCAACTTGTGAAACGCCTAGCTTGTAGGCATATAAAACTGGCTGTTGTAAGGTAGCAAATTCTTCTGGGCGAATAAGTGGCACCGACTGTTGGTTATAGTTGGTTGAATGACCACCAAATAAGGCGTCAACTGTAATCGTTGCTGCTGATCTATCAATTTTGTTAGATGATCTATTTGTCGGTCTTTACTACTTATTTGCTGATCCTTGGTAGCAAGCTGTTTGTCACGTTGAAACTTTAAATCTTCTATTTCTCTTCTTAGAGTAGCAATTAGCTCATTATTTTCTTTGCTAGTCTTTGGTATCTGTTTCCTACCTGTTTGTTGGCTCTTTGAGACCAAAGGCTTTGCTATCTTGTCTCTAATAATCATCTCAGCTGTAGTGCTAATCATGTTTGCACCCCGACTATCTTTTTATTGCTTTTTTGCTGGTAGTCTTTGGTAGTGATATTGAATGGCTTGTTTGGAGACCTTTAATTCATCAGCAAGTTCTCTAATAGTTTTAGGCATGATTTCCAAACCCCTTTCGGAGTTCAGCAAGTGCTTCTTGTCTTGCTTGATCTCTTATTTTTTTATCGTGCTCGGCCTGTTT
>NZ_RHNW01000004.1 GCF_003946045.1 Levilactobacillus mulengensis
GCATAAAATCTAATTTAAGTTGCTCCAGTTCAAGTATCCCAAGGGCTGAAGCCTATTTGAGTACTTTCAACCTTTAGTTTTTTAAGGATTCTGGGACGGTTGTGGCCCAGGCCGATTCCAGATATGTATACAATATTTATTTGGAATCGGAGAATGACAGTACAAATAGTACCTTTGCTGGTGGTGGTGATACTAATCCTGTGACGTTACCGGACAGTGATGTCAATGGTGTGTCCTATAATGATTTCTTTAAAACGCAATTTAAATATCAGTTCAACTCACCTTACACGATGTATGACGTTATCAATACTTATTTTGATTATTCCAATAGGATTATTGACGAAAGTACGGCAATTGCTAAATTTTCCGACATGTATGCCAACCCTAAAAATGTTCCTGATGCAGAAGGGATTAATCAGAATATCGAACAACAGCTCGCAAGCTTTCCAAAGTCCTCTGTTGACATGGAGAAGACACGAGCAGAAGCTGGGGAAACTATGGTGCCAGAACCTGCTGCGGATCCTAATTCAGCGGGATATGATTATAAGATACCGGATTTTAAGATCTATATCGTTGATAATGATTATCAAATGACAATTAAATACGTCTTGCCAGATGGTACGGCGGCACATGCCGATGATGTGGTGACTGGCTATGCTGGAAAGACGCCAATCACGATTACCAGTCCATCCGTGGACGAGTACGTTCCTGACCAGAAGGAAGTTAAGATTAATTTCGCCAAGGAAGGAAAATACGTTACGACCGTGCATTACGTTAAACCGGGTAGCCAAACGGGGTCAACGAATGCGACTGATCAATCTAGTTTAACAGCAAATGATACTGCAACTGTTAAAGTGGGACAATCCATTGATGCGGCTACATTTGATGCAAAGGCAACTGATCGTTCGGGAAATTCTATGCCGGTTACGGTAGATACTGGTAAAGCCAATCTTCAGAAACCAGGGACTTATTTAGTCGTTCTCAAAGCCGCAAATGGGAAAACGAAGACTGTTTCGTTAACCGTGATGGCAGATGAGGCGGCTGATGTCGCTGCGCCTAAGCGGTCAGTTATTTATGGGCTAAAGACGTTGTACCTGTATCGAACGCCAACGTTTAACAAGAGTCAGCGGGTTGTAAAGTATTCTAAGACGACCAGAACGAATCGGCCAATGTTTGTCGTAACGGGCTACGCTTACTCTAAATCAGGTTCACTCCGCTACAAAGTTAAAGATGTAAATCATACTAGTAAAACTACTGGTAAGACAGGATACGTGACAGCCCGGAAAGATTTTGTTGGATCAGCTTATTATCAAAAGTCGGTCAAGCAGATTAAAGTTTTAAACAAAAAGGGTGTCAATTTATACCAGAATGTCAATTTAACTAAGCGGACGAAACATGTGAAGCAGAGCAAGGTATTGAAAATTGTTGGTTTAGAGCAGCATAATTTAGCGACACGTTTTGTCTTGAGTAATGGTCAATATTTGACTGCTAATAAGAAGATTGTGATGGCAATCAAATAAGTAGCCAGTTATGCGTTTAAAGTGGTGGTCTCTGTGGCCATCATTTTTTTGTCGAATTTTTTAAGCCTTTAAGATTTGTCCTCTCATAAATTTGTGTCAAAGCTAGCGTAAAGTTTATTAGTTTAATTACCTTTTTAGCTAATTTAGCGTAATCAGCTATTTGGAACAGGCTATTGCTGGAATGCTGATAGCCCTATACGATTGTAGGCCTGTTAGGGGTTACGGCCCCTTGTCCATAGTCAACCATGTGGCTATTTTTGCGAACAATAAGCATCTTTGATAGTTATTGAGAACATAGTATAAACGCTTTAAACACAGCGTTTTGGTTGATTTTATCATCTGATTAATATTTTTTAAAATATAAGCACAAAAATTGTTTACAACGAAATCAATTGGCCTTATAATAGCTTTGTTACATAGTTAGTGAATCGTAACACCTTTTCAGGGGCGTTGCGTTTATCCAACTGGTCGCAATGGTTGAGGTGCTTAGGCTTTTACCGAAATCAGCGAGGCCCATAAGCTTGTTGCATTGTTTTGGGAATTTATTAAAAGATAAATTAAGGGGTGCTTTATTTATGAAGAAGACATTAAGTACAATCGTATTAGCCAGTGCATTATTGTTGGGGACTGTCGCACCAGTTGCTGCTCATGCCGATGCCGTCACTGGGACTTCAGGTACGACCGACACGCATGCTACGTTCACGGCACCAACTAACAAGACCAACCCAGTTGATCCAAACAAGCCAGATACGGATGCTGGCGGTTCAGCCACCGATAATAATGGTGCCACGAACAACGATGGTCCATTAAGCTTCTTATACGTAACCAAGAACATGGCTTTCCAGTCTGTTCAAGCTGTTACTTCTGCAACGCAACCTGACATTGCTGTTGACAAGATCAGTACGGATACTTTCAGCAGCGCTACCGATGCGCAAGCCAACCCTAACTTTGTCACTGAAATCTCTGACACGCGTGCGACTAACGCCGGTTGGTCTGTCAGCGTCTCTAGCTCACCAATGACGGATAAAGATACGAACGTTTCTTTGAAGGGTGCCACGGTTGACTTCAACGGTGCTGGTGCTACGACCATCAAGAACTCTGGTGACGCCGCAGATGCTAGTGGTAACTCAGCTGGAATCTCAGCCAACACGGTTAGTGTGCCAACCACGACAGCTACCGCACAAACTATTTACAATGCTGAAAAAGGCTCCGGTGCTGGGTCAACGTCATTCCAACTCGATCCAACGAACATTAAATTAGCCAATGTCGGTGGGAACACCGCTGCCGGGACTTACGATGGGACCTTAACTTGGGCCTTATCTGATACCCCAGTGGACGCGCCAGCTACGACGCCTGCTAACTAAAAAAATGTGTGATTTACGAGAAAAGGTGTCCATTGGATAAAATGAACACCTTTTTTATTTACATATGGGGTATTATGAAATTGATGAGTTAAGTATTTAACTAGGGTAAATCAGGGGTGAAAGTATGACAAAGTTCAAGAAGTTTCAACTAATTTTTCTCGCAATTTTTGGTGTATTCATGGGTGGCTTAGCAACGGTTAAGGCTAACGCTGCGGCGCAAAACGATATTGGCTATAGTGTGGCGGCTCAGTTGCCGAAGAACCAGATTGACAAGCGCAACTCATTTTTTGAATTGAAAATGAAGTCAGGGCAAACGCAAACGCTGCATACCAAAATTTTTAACGTGACGAATCAAGAGATCAAGGTGAAGTCCGCGATTCATACGGCTTGGACCAACTCGGGTGGGGCGATTGATTATGTCAACCCAACTAAGACCTAAGATTCTTCATTGAAGTACAAGATGAGTGAGTTGACGAAGGTGCAAGGCCAGAAGACCGTCACGATTCCAGCTCATGGGTCTAAAGTGGTGACTGCTAAGGTCGCGTTGCCGCAAATGTCTGGGTTTAATGGCTTGGTTCTGGGTGCGTGGTACTTTGAACGGACCGACACCAAGGTGACGGGTAACGTCAAAGGGGCCAATAACGTTCGGAACAAGTACGCTTACGTGGTCGGCATGGAATACGTCCTGGGCAAGGTTCCCAGTGGCAATCTGACCTTAGGCAAGGTGGGCGCTGGGCTCAGCAACTATCACCGCGGTGTGATTGCGAACCTGCGGAACCCAACGGCAACGATTGTGCCTAACTTGAAGATGAACACCACCATTACCAATCGGGATGGTGGCAAAGTTGTGAAGCAACTGAAACAAACGAATGTTCAAATGGCACCGAACACGACATTTGGCTACCCCATGCTTTATGGCAAGACACCTTTAAAGGCGGGATACTATCATCTGCACATGGTTGTGAAGAATACGGATCGAACCTGGGTATTTGACCGCGACTTCACGATTACCAAGGCCCAAGCCAACAAGTACAACCGCAGTTCCGTGGACAATCCCGGGATGAATATGTGGCTGCTGATTGGGATCGGTGCGTTAGTCATGCTGCTATTGATCCTCTTAATCTTGTTGATCATCTATCTGATTCGCCGCCGTCGTCGGGATGAAGAAGACACTGAGAAATAAGCACGTTCGGCCCGAGAGGAGGGCGTGGGTGATGAAAAAAATAATCATGAGCGTCATCTTGGCTGTCACACTGGTTGTGGGGGTTGGCGTTGGCACGCCCGCACTCGCCACGACGGTTGGCGGAACCGGTGGGACGACCCAGATGGGGGTTCATATCATTGGGAACCCCCAGCAACAGCGGTTAGCTGACCTGGTGGATCAAATTCCCAGTGGGCAAACACCCACAACGGGCGCTGATGGCGATCGGCTAACCGGTTCTCAGTCAACCGCATCAAAGAAAACTGGATCCAAGACGGGGAACAAGCAGACTGTCCCAGGGGCCGTCGTCACGGCGGTTAAATCTGGCTCAGCTGACTTGGTCGCGGGTCGGTTGCCACAAACGAGCGAGTCACAACTATTTTTGGTGAGCTTGTTTGGCATGCTGCTATTAATGGTCGCCATGTTAGCCATGCTGGTTTACCAGCAAGCACGTCGGCTTAGGGAGAGGAATTAAGTTTCAGGATGAAGGTTAAGAAGGTTTTAGAACAGCTGGTTTTGCTGCTCGCGTTTATGGGGCTTGCGACTGGCATGCAAGTGGCACGGGCAGATACTTTGACCCCAATAACCACAGACTCAGGCGTTTACGGCAGAAATACCGACTTTGTTTTGGCTAAAGGTGATAGTGTTCCCTTTGGGACGTCGTCTTACCCTAATATAGGTGATGTGTCTGCGGATGGTGTGGTTAATGGCCGAATCACAAACAAGACAACCCAGTTTAAGATTATGTATGATGGGACGGCAACCACAACTAAAGGGAAGTATGGGACGTTCTATACCGACGTGATTGCCATGGTAGACGGCAAGCCGAAGTCGTTAGCAACTTCAACACCGACGCCCTGGACGATTACCAATTCTGGTCAGACGGCCACACCGCCAACGACAGGATTTATTTTCACGAATACGGTTGCGACAACGATCAACGTCGATTTGTCACAGTTAGGGACGAAGATCCCTCTACCGATCTACATTGGCTTTTCGTACGTAGCACCCTCAAGCACGGAGTGGGTTCACTATGGGGACATGGCGCTGACCGCTGCCAGTGACGCTGTTTCTAAAATGGCGGATGTCACCATTAATAAAGGTGCCGACCTGCCTTCGGCTAGTACAACGATTACGGGTACCGGTGAGTCTGGTACAACGGTCACGCTGTCTGGGGAGTCTATTCCGGATAATAAATATACGACGACGGTTGATGCCAACGGCAATTACAGTATCAGCCTCGGAGCAGCAACACTTAAGAGCTTAGGAAATATGTCAAGTGTGAAGGTGACCGAGAGTAATCAATTTGGTGATGCCAAATCAGCAACGGCCAACGTCAGTGACTCACTGCCACTGACGATTTCGCCAGCAACGTCGACTGTGAGCGTCACACCGGATGAGTGGACTGATCATATTACGGGCAAGTCATCGGCGGACATTGCTGATTGGCTGGCTGAGCAAGCTGGGTTGACCGTCACCAAACAAGGTGACCCAACGGCATTAACGAAGACGAAGGACGGTCTGGTTTTTAATACCAGTACAACAGCGGACACACTGAGCTCAGTGATGGCTGGTGGTAACACGAGTGTGGCTATTAACGCCAAGGACTCAGCCGGTGATACGAGTACGAGTGATGCGACGACTAACGTGTTGCGGAGTGCTGGTCAGCTCCAGTTTGGGACGTATACGTCACTGGAATTTGGTAGTAAGAGTCGGCCGTTGCCAATTCCAAATCAATCGACCTTGATTGCGCCTAATGGCAGTTTGAACACGGATGGTTCGGATGCGGGCGCCTACAGTGTTCACATTTCTGATACGCGGGCGAAAGGTTCGCCTTGGTACTTGGCAGTGCAAGCAACGCCACTGACAGATGGTAGTGACCATACCTTGAGCTTGGTTTACGCAGACGGTGAGGGGCATAACCAGACCTTGGATGATAGTTTAGTCAAGATAATGTCTGGAACGCGGTCGAGTGATGATACCAATGTCGCTAGTGATTGGGAGCATTCTGGTCAACAGTACCCAGGAAATGCTTCGGACGCGCCGGCAGGCATATACTTGCAGGCGCAGCCCAATATTTACGCGGGTGGTGGCCAGACAGCGAATTACTCTGGCAACATGACGTGGTGGTTGAACAACACGCCTTATTAGAGGGTTAATTAAATTTGATAAACGTCTCAACAAGGATTTATGGCTGACTTGTTGGGATGTTTTTTTGTTAAGTTTACTATTGAACTGGGGGCTAGAACTGGCGGAAATCAGGTCGAGTCGATTTTGGTTGGAAAGCACACACGAGAATTGGACAGACTGTTAAGTGCAATCGTGGGCAGCCATCCCAGCTCGGATGACAAACAATAATTTCTGCTTGAAGCAGGATAATATCACCATAACGTCAATAGTCGTCGCCACATCCACTGATTAGCCAGTGTGGCCGCGAACGGTTAGCATACGAGTTCGGCTCCTAAAAGCCAATGGCCCTATACGATTGATGACCTAACGGAATTTAGAAAGCGCTATCCAGAATCGTTTAGATGGCTAGTTCGTATGAACGATAAACAGCTGCAATAGTCCCGTTAAATGGGCTATAAATGCCCGAAGAACGGTAGTTTACTTAACTTTTATCAATTGATTAATATTTTTTAGATTTATGTCAGAAAATGGTTTACAACTGAACTATTTGGACTTATAATAGCTTTGTTACATAGTTAGTGAAGCGTAACATCCTTCTAGGGGGAGTTGCTTTTCCACAACTGGTCTTAATGATTGAGGTGCTCATCTTCTTGCCAAAAGTCATGACGACCCATAAGATGTGTTGTCTGTCACAGTGTTTTGGGAATCCATAAAAGATAAATCTAAGGGGTGCTTTATTTATGAAGAAGACATTAAGTACAATCGTATTAGCCAGTGCATTGTTGTTGGGGACAGTTGCACCAGTTGCTGCCAATGCGGACACAACTGCTCCAGATTCGACTGGGAATACTGCTACGCACGTTAAGATTGATGCGCCAGCTAACATGACTAAGCCAGTTGATCCATCGAATCCAGAAAATCAATCTAACACGGATCCAGCTGATCCATCAGATCCTAATAATTCAAATAATAACGGTGCTTCTGTTAGTGGTCCGTTGACCTTCCTGTACGTCACGAAGGATATGACTTTTGACGAAACAACTTCATCAATTAGTGAAGCTCAAACCATTCCAGTTAAGAGCATTACGGAAAGTACCTTTACCAAGGGTGGCGCACTCAACGATAACTTCGTCACTGAAGTTGGTGACTCTCGTGGGACGAACGCCGGCTGGTCAGTTCAAGTTAAGAGTTCTCAAATGACCAATGAAAATAGTGCCGTCTTAAAGGGTGCCACGGTTGACTTTGGTACTGGCGCTGCCGGAACTGAAAACACTGACACAATTGTTACCAACTCCGCCAAGGATACTGGCATTACTGCTAACAACGTTAGTCTGTCTACCGATGGTACTTCAAACCCAACTACCATCTACACCGCAGCTGCTGACCATGGTGCCGGTGCCACCGCTTTCCAATTAGCGACTGACAAGATTTCCCTGGGCAACGTGGCGCCTAACGCCAAGTCCGGGACTTACAACGGGAACTTAACTTGGAGTTTAACCAACACCCCAACTTCTTCAGATCCAATTAAATAATTGTTTGGTTGCGAGTGAAGGTGTCCATTGTTTAGAGATGAGCACCTTTTTCGCCTACATATGTAGTATCATGAGATTGATACGACAAAGTCTAACTAGGGTAAGGCAGAGGTGTAAGGATGTCAGGATTTAAGAAGCTTCAACTCATGGTACTCGCGATTTTTAGTGTGGTGCTGGGGTTATCGGTCCCAGTGATTTCAAAGGCCGCTGTGGCCAATGATATTGGCTATAGCGTGGAAGCCAAGATTCCACAGAATCAAATTGATAAGAACAAGTCCTTCTTTGATCTGGCCATGAAGCCAGGCCAAACGGAGACGCTGCAAACCAGAATTTACAACGTGACGACTCAAAATATTCGCGTTAAGTCCCAGGTGAATACCGCCTGGACGGGGTCATCTGGTGCGATCAACTATATGAGCGCCGCCAAGAGTTATGACCCATCGTTACGTTACAAGATGAGCGATATTAGTCGGTTACAGGGCAAACAGGTTGTGACGGTTCCTGCTAAAGGGTCCAAGGTTGTGACGGTCAAGGTCAAGATGCCCAAGAGCAATTTTAACGGGGCTATTCTCGGTGGCTGGTACTTTAAACGGGTCGATCGTAAGGTGACCGGTAGCGTTAAAGGGGCCAACAACATCACCAACAAGTATGCGTACGTGGTGGGGATGGCCTACACGGTGGGTAAGCTCCCGAACCCTGATTTGAAATTGGGCAAGGTTGGCGCTGGTATCAGTAATTACCACCGTGGCGTTATCGCTAATCTGCGGAACCCAACGGCCATCATCGTGCCTAACCTGAAAATGACCACCACGATTACTAACCGTGATGGTGGTAAGACGGTGGGTCACTTCACCAAGGAAAATGTTCAGATGGCCCCTAACACTGGCTTTAGCTATCCCATGCTTTATGGGAAGACTAAGTTGGCGGTTGGAAACTATCACTTGCACATGGTGGTGAAGAACACGGATCGGACCTGGGTGTTTGACCGTAACTTCACGATTACCCGCGCGCAAGCTAGTAAATATAACAAGGACTCGGTCGATGACCCGGGTGTGAACATCTGGCTCTTGATTGGCTTGGGTGCCTTGGCCATGTTAATTTTAATTTTACTGATTCTATTGATTATGTACCTGATTCGTCGCCGTCGTCGGGATGATGAGGATAACAAGGAATAGGCTGCTGTGTACGAAAGGAGGGCGCTGGTCATGAAAAGAATATTCATGCGACTGGTTCTCGTTTTGACAGTTTTAATTGGCCTTGGCGCGGGAACGCCAGCGCTCGCCACCACAGTTGGTGGTACGGGCGGCGATACCGGAACGGCTGTCACAATTCATGCTAATCCGAATGCGGCCAAGCTGGACGGCTCAGGAATGGGCGCCGGTGCCGATGAAGGTTCTGACACCATTTCGAATGGCCAAAAACCTTCTCTTAAGAATAAGACACAAGATGATCAGGTAGCCCCAGCGGCCAGTAAAAAGGCCTCGCCGGCCGCGGCGGTGGCTACGGTCGTGAAGGCTGGCTCAGCTGATTTGATTGCCGGTCGGTTACCGCAGACCAGTGAATCGCGGATGTTTTTAACCAGTATTTTCGGGTTGTTATTGTTAATCGTCCTAATCTTGTCGGTCACAGTTTATCGGCAAGCACGCCTATTACGGGAGAGGGAGTGAGCTAAGATGAAGTTGAAGAAAATTTTACTACAGCTTGGTTTGCTGCTGGCTTTTGTTGGTGTGGGGATGGCTGGTGTTAATACTGCTGAGGCCGCAGGGAGTAATCCGAGCGGTGTTGATGCTGATGCAACAAAGCTATCTGGTGCGTCTTTTGATAACAATCGAGATTCTCCAAATTATGTCAACGATGTAATCCAGGATAGTTGGTATGGGATAAACAATTATCCAGAGATGCCATCTGGCGTTTATGCAAATGGCGTAGAAAATGGCCGTGTGACAACTAAAACGACGAAATTTTTCCTTAAGTATACGCAATCGGGTAATGGAAGTAATCCAGAGATTAAAAATGGGTCGCTAATCAGTTTTTATCCGGATATCATGCACACTGATAGCGTACATTCGACATCGTTAGTTAAAAATTCGGTTACTAGCTGGCCAATTTCAGGAAAAAAAGTCACAAGTATTCCAAGCGGCTGGACTGAGCTAGACGTTGACTTAACCAACTTAGGTAAGGGGCTGACGTTGCCAATCTATATTGGCTTCACAGCTAATTATGGCACGAATCTTTATAACCGGTATTATTGGGTAAGTTTGAAATCTGACCCAGATGCTGTAGCAGCGATGGGTGATTTAACGATTGACGGTGGCGGTACAGTATCCTCGAGTGCCTCAAAAATTACGGGTACTGGTAAACCAGGATTAACGGTAAGTTTAAGCAGTGTTTCTGGTACGCATACGGCGACGGTTCAAGCTGACGGGAAGTATACGATTGATTTAGGTAGTGATACACTTAAATCTCTAAAGGCCGGGAATCAAATCACGGTTACTGAATATTCTGGCAACGAATTTGGTGATTATAAGGACGTAACTGCTAAGGTGGTTCCGACAGTTCCGCTTTCTATGACAGCTACTACTCCGACAGTTGCCGTTGATCCTGATACTTTGTCTGCAAACATTACCGGTAAGTCGGACGCCGATATACTCAAATGGTTGGCAAGTTCCAATGCAGCAGGGTTAACTACTATTAAAGAAGGATCTACGACACCTTTGAGCGATTCGGATGGATTGACTTATACAGCTGATAGTACCGATTTAGCAACTAGTATAGCCACAGCGACTGCAACCAAGCCTTTGACCATCAATGTTAGCGCTAGTGACAGTGCTGGTGACAAGACGACAAGCACGACACCTATCAGTGTATATGCAACGGATGGTGTTTTTAAGTTTAATTCACTGACAGATTTTGAGTTCGGTAGTTTGCCTGTTCCAGCACAAGAAACACTGTTTGCGCCAACTAAGGCACCGTCAATTTTACTTGACGATACACAGACGGTGGGTAGAGGTTGGACAGTGACGGCTAATGCTACCACAATGACAATGGCTGATGGCGATAAGAGCCCATTGAATGGGAAGCTCGTATATGTTGATGCTGATGGTAACAAGCAAAATATGACGGGCACAGCTGTAGAGGTTGGCAGCGGCAAACGTGAATCTGGTGCGACAACTGCTGATGTGGCCAAGGGCTGGGCAAGTGGCAATGCTATTCCTGGAAGTGCCTTTGATAAGGGGTCTGCAAGTGGAACAACCCAGGGTATCTATCTGGATGCACAGCCCAACATTTATGCTGGTGAGCTTGAAACGGATAAGGGTTATACCGGATCAATTGCCTGGGTTTTGCGGAATACTCCTCAGTAATTATGCTATAAACTTCAAGCTAAATTAAGATGAGTCGTGTTTTCCAATTGGAGAATGCGGCTCTTTTTGAGTAAATCATAATTTCTCGAAATAATTCAAACGAAAAAATCACCCCAGTCCAGCCGGACCAGAGTGATTATCTTAAATTCATTATCGTTGCACCAGCCGCATCCCCGCATCAACCAGCATCCCCACCGCCATACCCCACATTGCCAGCATGTCCAAGTGAAACGCCACCAGCAACAGGATCACCGCGTAGTAGGCGGTCGCCACAATGGCCCCAGTTTGCTTACCAGCCATTAGAGCGCCACAATCTTACCGACCGCAATCGGCAGGGTGACGTGCGTCGAGTAGTGGCCGACCGCACCGGCAACCGTGTCTGGCAGGACGACATCGTCCGTGACACCGTGGATGTAGATGACCCGCTTGTCGAGCGCCAACTCG
Source organism: Levilactobacillus mulengensis (assembly GCF_003946045.1). Taxonomy (GTDB): domain Bacteria; phylum Bacillota; class Bacilli; order Lactobacillales; family Lactobacillaceae; genus Levilactobacillus; species Levilactobacillus mulengensis. The sequence continues at coordinate 11,554 of NZ_RHNW01000004.1, forward strand.
CTATCGTTAAACGTCGCCTTAAATTTTTCGTCCAGCTTAGCCAGCGGCACGACCTTGGTGTAGGCGAAGTAGCCGTTCGCGTCTGAAACGGGGTAGTCGTCGTTGGGGATGTCCATCTCGTGGGGCGCGTCGTTGAATGGTACCATGGTGGTCCCGGAAACCGCGCCCGTCTCGGGGAGGTCCACGAAGCCATCGTGGTTCACGTCCTGCGCGCTCGTGGCGATGTCAGCGGCCTTGCCATCCGGGAAGCCGTGGAAATGTTCCCAGTGCTGCAGGTTGGCCGGGGTGTCAAACATTTCAATATTAATAGTCAGCGTGTCCCCGTTGATGGTGAACAGCGCCGTCCCGTGGGCCGCGGTCCCGATGACCTGTTCATTGAGTGGCAGGATGTTTGCTTGATAGATTTTCATTTGAAATGGCCTCCTCGAAGTGATGGGTTTAGTATATAATGGTTTTAGCAAATAGAAATTGATAATTGTCAAGAAAACGTCAAAAGGAGCGAAAAAAGATGACCCATTCGCCAATTAAATGTGTGCGGAGTGCCCCCATTTTCAAGGGGCTGGATGACGCCGCCATTGCGGAGCTTGCCAAGATTTCCGTGCACCAGCAGCTATTCAAGAAGGGCACGGTGCTCTACGACCCGACCAGTCAGCTGGACCGGATGATGATCGTCGATTCTGGGCGGGTCAAGGTGTATCAGCTCAACGAAAACGGCAAGGAGAAGGTGCTGTACATGCTGCGGGCCGGGACCATCGACAGTGAGGCCGCGCTGTTTGCCAAGCGCCAGCACTTCAACTACGCCGAGGCCGTAGAGGATACCCGCATCTGTTCGATTGGCCGCGCGGACTTCCAGGATCTCCTGCGCCGGAACCCAGACGTGGCGTTTAACCTCCTGAATATTCTGGGTGACCGCTTGACCGAGCTGGAGTCGGTGAGCGCGCTAACGGGCAATCTGACGGCGAAGAACCGGGTGCTGGCCTACCTCCAGCAGATTGGTCAGGCGCAACAGGCCACGGCGTTCGATTTACCCGTGAAGAAAAAGGAACTCGCCAGTTTCCTCGGCATCACGCCAGAAACGTTGAGTCGCCAGCTGGGCCAGTTGGTGGCGGACGGGCTGTTGGAGATTGTTGGGAAGCGCGTGACTTTGTTAGTAGAGTGAAACTGATTGGGACCAGGTTTACCTGAGATATTTGGCTGGCCTGGTCCTTTTTGCGTTATACTGGGGATGATCATTCCGGGTATGCAAAGTCAGCGGTGATAATTATTTTTATAAAACGTCATCATGACTTGACCCAATCAATTTGGCATAGGAAGTGGGAGTCGTGAAGACTGGAATTAAGGGAATTCTGGTTAGTGTTTTAGTGGGAGTCGTTTTGTTGATAGTAGTGGGGAAAACAGTTGTCGCGCACGGTGACGTTGTCACGGGGGAGGATTCATCGGAGCAACCTCAAGAAACGACATCTGGTAGTCAGGTGGTCGTTGAGGATGCGACTGGCGGGTACGTCACGACCCCAGTGATTGATATAGGAAATACAAAATACGTGACTCATCTTTATAATGATGAAGATGAGTTGATTGATGGACGCGCCTTAGGGCAGGGAACGGATTGGTTCGTGAATTCAGAAAAACTGAATCTCATGGATGGTTCCCAAAGCTGGCGAGTTAGTACGCATGACTGGGTTAGGGATAGTGATGTTAGGTTCCATTTTTCTATGGATCCTAATCAGGCTGTACCCGATATGCAGAAGTTAACCATTAACTTTGTAGATACTGCGGGAAAGGCTTTACGGGCACCAGAGAACGTGACGGTAGCTTTCGATTTTACCGCTGAGTTGAAAAAGGCGGTCTTACCCATTGCTGGTTATGACTTAGCCCGAACGGATGCCACCAAGCCAGGTGAGTTCACGTACATTTACCAGAAGAAGGTGCCAGCGGAAAACGGCGGTGGTACAGCGGTCACCACGCCACCAACGACAGTTACACCCACACCATCGACCCCAGCGCCAACTGATCCGGTCAAAGTCGTGCCTAAGGGGCAGGCGGTGTCGGCGTTTAAGAAGATTGGTCTTTACCGCATGGTCAACTTTAATCGAAAAAACCGCCTGCACTGGTATCCCAAACGCCCACGGAATCAGTGGCCCCAGTTTGTGGTGACAGGGTATCGGCGGAATGCTGCTGGTGTCTTGCGGTATCGAGTCCGCGATGTGAATCACCAGTCTAAGACGGACGGCCTGACGGGTTACGTGACGGCGAGTGATAGTGACGTGACCAACACCTATTTCAGAGTTAAACCACGACGCGTTCGTGTGCTGAATCCGTTAGGGGTTAACGCGTATCGCCTGGCTAATCTGAGCGGTCGGCGCCTTCAGCATTTCAAACGGGGAACGGTACTGAGGGTAAAGGCCATTCGGCATTATCATTTGACGACGCGGTTGGTCTTGACCGATGGGCGTTATGTGACGGCGAATAAAACGTTAGTTGTTAAAAAATAAGTGTACTCAAAAACGAGATGATTGGTCTGAAGTGACCGGTCATCTCGTTTTTAATTAATGGATGGTTTTGATGTAGTGGTGATTGGCCGTCACATACCCATGCGCCACGCGGTAACGCATAGTGCCATGAGCGCTGAAGTCCCAGCCCTTCACGGTGAGCGTAGTGCCCTTGCGGTAATGCTTCTGTCGGTGTTTAAAGTTCACGTCACGGTACCGATTGATAGCGGCCTTAGCCTTAAGCCTCTTTGGCATGGTGACTCGCCCATTCTTAACCAGTTTCTTGTTGGCGGTGATATAGTGGCCATTCGTGAGGACATACCGCGTAGTCAGGTTGTGTTTGACCAGCTTCTTCACTCGCAACGTTTGACCCTGGCGGTAGTGCGTTGCCTTGCCCGTCAGCGATTTGTTCCGGTAAGCATTCACGCCATTAGGATTGATGACGGTAATCTTCTTCGCCGCTTTGCGGTAATAAACCGGCGCCACATAAGCAGCCTGTGTTGTGATATAGCCTTCATCGCCAGCAGTCCTGGAGCGATGGTTAACGTCTTTGACCAAGTACCGTGGCCGTCCAGCGGTCGAATTGGCATAGCCGGTAACCTTAAACATGGGCCGGTTGATCCGTGGTTGCTTGCGGTACCAGTGTTGGCGGCCCTTCTTGGTGAAGTTGGTGCCATTGTAGAGGCCAATTTTCTTGGTGGCGTAGACCACGGTGCCCTTGGGACTGACGGTGTCAGTAGTGCTTTCTGAAGAGTCACTGGTTGATGAATCGGTACTAGCATTTGAGCCGGGCCAGTTTAAAGGAATTTCATAGTTTTCTACGTAACCACGTTTCTGACTGTCTGCGCTGGTTCTGTTTTGTAGAAATAGGGCGCGAATTTTGACTGAACGTGTGCCAGAGGGGATGTTGTACATTTGGGTTTCTGCTGATAGTTTTGTACCATCAGTAGCTGGGATAGATTGTTCATCGAGTTCGGACTGGAAAGCACTTGTTTCATCAGAAGTCGCAATGGGGTGAAAGTCAGTCTTTTGATAGTCTAAGGAATTAAATCTGTTAGCGTGAGATATCGTAGGATTAGACGAATCGCCATTGGCCATGCCATTTATTAAATCATAAAACGTTGGTATCTTACTATCCTGCAAAGGAATTCTACCAATAAGTAAGTCGTCCAAGCTCGCTTCATGGGCTGGCTCAGTCCCGTCTGAGTCATTCTTGTATGTGCGGTAAAAAAAATTTGGTCTTTTCGTGTATGAGAGATAGACTTCGTCGTTTTCAAAGTCGGGCTGGGAAATCCTTGTTTCATCAGCTGTGGCTAGAACATAGGTCGGTATTTTTTCCATATCAATATTAATAGAATTATCGACAACGTTTGCAGTCGACAAGCGCTGAGTTTTTGTGGGATGTTGTCCCCAGCCCACAAAGGCCCCGAGCTTATAAGTGCTAGCAGATGAAAAGTCGTAAATGCTGTTGAGCGGACTGAAATCTGAAATTTCATTTTCGGCAACGGATAATTCATTTACACCATGAAAAGTATATGTACTTTCGGGAAAAACCTCATCAACAGTTGGCTGAGCGGCAATAGTAGAACATAGATTCTTGAAATCTTCGTCATTCAATTGATCATTAATAAGTCCTAGTGATTGAATATAATTCTTGCTTTGTCCGTTGCGATTGATGAGATCCAGTAAATCGCTTAGATGTTCAGATAGATGGGATTGATTAGCAATTACTATGCGGGAGTAGGTCCCTTTGAGATACTTCAAATCTTGAAATTCTGTCATTTTGTCAGTGATATCAAGACGAGGGACTGAGTGGTCAGGATTGTATACTGATGAAGCCATTTTGTCAATTTCAGACAGTGGTGAGGTCGACTGCAAATTAATTTCTTCGAATGTCGTCAGAACTGCCTTAAGTAACACGGGGTCATTCCCAAATGCCTCCCCAACGGTCATATTCGTTGTATCGGGAGTAGTTGATGTCTGAGTAGCTTCAGATACGTTGCTAGTACTTGCAAGAGCAGGTGAGGTGAAGGCTGTAAGTGTCATGAGACTTGCAACAATTAAGGATAAACAGAGTGATTTATGCTGAATTAATAACAAAATAGCGCCTCCATGAACGATTTGCATACAATTTCAGTTTAACATAATTAGAACCTCTGAACGATTTTATTCGTTACTTATTCTCGGAGAGAAATAGTCGACTGGCTATAGTGTATCAATTGAAGCCAACAATGTTTTTTTGAGATTTAATGGGAGATAAATTACCTCAGATCTTGGCTAATGGATCGTTTTGATGAAGTGGCGGTTAGCAGTCACATACCCATGCGCCACGCGGTAACGTTTTGTCCCGTTGGCGCTGAAGTCCCAGCCCTTCACGGTGAGCGTGGTGCCTTTTCGGTAATGTTTCTGCCGACGAGTAAAGTTTACATCGCGATACCGATTGATAGCGGTCTTAGCCTTAAGCTTTTTCGGCATGGTCACTCGTCCATTTTGTACCAGTTTCTTGTTCGCCGTGATGTAACGGCCATTCGTGAGCACGTACCGCGTGGTCAGGTTGTGTTTGACCAGCTTCTTCACCCGCAGTGTTTGACCTTGGCGGTAGTGGGCAACTTTGCCCGTCAATCCGCGGTGGCGGTAGGCATTCACACCGCGCGGATTGATCACCGTCACGCGCTTGGCCGCTTGCCGGTAGTAAGTCGGCGTCACAAATTTACGGTTGGTCGTGATGTAGCCACTCTTACCCGCCGTTTTCGAGTGGTGGTTGACGTCCTTGACCAGGTACCGCGGCGTGCCGTGGACCGAGCGTGCGTAGCCGGTGACTTTGAACATCGGCCGATAGATGCGGGGCTAGCGATGATACCAGTGTTGGCGGGTGGCTCGTTTGAAATTTGTATCCGTGTACAGGCCAATCTTTCGGGTAGCGGTGACCACCGTTCCCGCGGGCACACCACCGTCGCCAGCGCCACCCGTGCTGAGGGAGGGCCGACTGGAACTCGTGGTGCCGCTGGAACCAGACTCACTGCTTGAACTATCGCTCGAACTGCTGGACGTCGAGGTGTCGGGCCAGGTCAGGGGGATGGTGTAATCCTGCGTGAAGCCGCGGAACGTCTCGCTGTACATGTAACGAAAGGCCGCGCGCACCTGAATGGACGGCGTACCCGAGGGGATGTTGGTGATCTGCGGGTCGGCACGGAAACTATCGGTGGCCGAGTAGCCGTCCGCTGCCAGACTGCTGAGGCTGCTGGACTGTTCGGCCGGTGACAGCCACTGGCGGTAGGCCGAGGGCGTCGTGTTTTGATAATTGAGCACACCAAAATTAGCTAAGCCACTCACTGTTTTTGATCCTTCATCAATCGTCAGTTTGGGAGTCGGTTGGACCATGGGGATGTCGTCGTACTGCAGGACGGGCTGGCCCATCTCCTGAGCTGTCAGTGCGTTTGGCACAAATGTGTCCGTCGTTAGCGCGTGGAGCCCGTCTTCGTTTAGTTCGGGGTGCACGCGAAACGCGGCCATTTGAAACGCAAAATTGTCAAAAGGTTCCGACGGGGTGTGGTGGTAAAGCCGCAGCGGTAACAGGTCATCGGCCTTTAGCGTGAGCTGGTTGTGAACGACGCGTTGTGCTGGGAGTGGGTTTAAGTGGCGCGACTGCCCCCAAGCCACCAACGTTCGGATGATCCGACCACCAGGGCGCGTGCTGTCGGCGAGGTCAGCTACGGGGGTTAGGTCGTCGATTTGATTTTCACTTAGGTTAAGGGTGTGGACGGGGAGGGTGTCACCGTCTGACGGGAGGGTCTTCAGGTGGTCGACGAGCACATCAAGGTCCGCGTCAGTCAGCTGGTCGCGATAGAGTAAGAACTCGCGGTTGGCTTCACCCGGCAACTGGTTGAGGGCCGCAATCACCTGTCGGAAGCCAGCCCCGGCTAGGTGCGTTTGGTTAGAAATTCGTAGGGACTGGGGGTAGGCGACGAGGTGCCGGAGGTCCTGATAGTCGCGGATACGAGGGTCACTGAGGATCAGTGGGATGTAAAGGCCGAAGCTTGCGGTCACACTCACGGGTGAGTCGGCCGTCACCTCGTTGCCATAGCGTTGAAGGGTGTGAAGAATGTCCGCCTGGAGGTAGGTGTCATGTTTGAAGGCCTCCCGGATGGTCAGGGTGTCAGCCGCGGAAATCTCACGGGTCTGCGTCGCACTGGAGGTCGATTGGGCGTGGACGGGTGGTAGCGCGACTGTGACGGTGCCGAGTAACCAGCCAGTGAGGCATAGGAGTAAGGGACGGAAGGAATTTGGCATAGGAAACGCCGCCTTTCTGATTAATTATGTAAACGCTTTATACACGTGATATCATATCATGACGGTCGGTGTTATCGATACCGTTAGGGTCTCAGTGAGGCGGATTATCGTTTTACCCTGACAGATAGTTAATAGACGGATTGATTAATATAAACATCCAATCAACAAAAAAAGTCAGCTCACGGTGTGTGGGCTGACTTGATCGGCACTATTTGACTTGGATAACCAGTCGCTTGTTGGCTGAAACGTAGCGGCCATTGGGTAACTGGTACCGCGTAGTCAGGTTGTGGGTGACGAGCTTCTTCACCTTGATGACTTGATTCCTACGGTAGTGGACTTTCTTGCCGGTGAGGGCCTTGGTTTTATAGCTGTTGAGGCCACGGAGCACCTTGATTTTCTTCGTCTTAGTCTGGTAGTAGGCGTTACCGGCAAAGCTGTCGTTGGCTGTGATGTAGCCGATTTGACCGTACGTTTTGGCGTTCGGCGTCACGTCCTTGACTTTGTAGCGGAGTACACCGTTCTTGGAACGGGCGTAACCGATGATCTTGAACATCGGCCGGTTTGTCCGAGTCGCCTGATTGTACCAGCAAACGCGAGCTTTACTGGTGAAGGTTGGGGATTTGTAGAGGCCAATTTTCTTGGTGGTGTAGACAATCTTGTTCTCGGGTTGAGTTTTGTCTGGCTGTGAGACAGTCGGGGTAGTGTCCTTAAATGAAGAGTCTGTGATTGGTGTAGTTGTAGCGGCATTTGAGGTCGAAGCCGGATGAAGCTTAACCGTGTAGTTTTGAATATACGATATTGTTGGATTGCCATCTTCTGAATCTGGATAGACTAACACACGGAGGTGCAGGACGGTGCTGTTGGCAGGCACGTTGGTGATGGTGAGACTGTTCGGGTCTGTCGGTGGTAGCACTGTATAATCTTTGTACGCTGGTGCTGTGTCTAGAAGGTTCTCAAAGTAGGCTAATTGATTGGCAGGAGCAGGTTCGTAGTAATTCTTACTTTGAGCATCAATGGTATCGATTTGTTGGAAATCAAATGTCTTTCCTTGAGGGGTATTCAGTGTATCTAGGTACGAAGTTGAGGGAAATTCCTTTCCAGAGATAAGTCTGCCAGTGCTGTCAAAATTACTAGGGTCGTCAAAGAAGTCAGAACCATTATTAACTTTGAAGGCAATTGTTCCACCGTGAAAAGTGATATCCTCAGATCCATTTGAGCTGGTGAATAGCGTTGTAAGTTCGCGGAATGTCGTAAATGGTATTTTGGCCGTAGTGCCAGTGAGTTGTGCAGTCAGTACGGGTGCTTCGGCTTCCAGCGAGCTTGGGGCGATTAAATCATAAATTGGCTTATTGTCTCCCGGTGACGCTTTATAGTCCATCCAGGGGGAAAAATCGCTGATGTTATTTTGGTAGAGACTGAGGGTTAAAAATGTTGTGTTCGTTTTAAACTGCTTAGCGGTATCTAAAAGCGCGGAAAGGTCAGAATTTGACAGGTCGTCTTGGTTTAAATTTAAAAATTCAATCGGCGAGTAGGCTGGATGGTTGGTTAATAGGGCAGAAATGAGGTTAGGGAGGTTGTCTTTGGTTTCAGGAGTACTGCCACTAAGGTTAGTTTGATGAGTTAAAGTTAGTCCGTTAAGCGTGCAGGCAATCTTAAGGAGTGGGGTGTAGTCCGTCAATGGCTGATCAATCGTAATTTGAGGTTTGTTTTCCTGAACCTGGGTCAGGGTCATGGTGGACTCGATTTTTGTTTTAGAGTTGGCGTTAAGCAAGGCTTTTTTGACGATTTGTTCATCGTTCGACCCATTATCGGGAAGGACTTGGTCAACAGTTTGGTTCATATCAATCGTCGTTACTGCGTGAACAGTAGCGGTGTTAGTCAGCAGGAGCCCAGTTAGCAAGACAATGAAACTAAGTACACTGAAACAAAGCGTTCTAAATAGGTTTCCTTTCATCAGATTTCCCTCCTTATCAAGTGCGGCAATTCACAAACTAAGCATAACACCTAATCTATTGGATAGTAACTGATTGGCATTATGAAAAATCATCCACCATAAGGACTCGCGGTGGGCGATAGTGAAAGCTTGATATGATGGGGGGAACGGCTGAAACTAAAGCTAGTTGAGTGCGCCAAATTGTTCGATGAAATTACTTACCGAATAGCGTGGACAACCAAATTAAAAAGGGCCAGCCATCCGGCTACCCCTTAGGTTCGTGCAAAATATTTCCCAGTGAAATGCCCAACGAAGCCAGCGTTAACGGCCAGCTCATGGCCAGGGTATACAGCCAGAAGTGACTGGCATCACTGGGTTTGAAGAATGACAGAATTGATAAGTGGGCGCTGGCACTCACGGCCACCAGTAGACCAAACATGACCAGCTGGCACAACAGGCCGCCATACGTGGAGAACCGGTATTTGTGAACGATGGCCATATCGTGGTCGATCTCCGGTGCCCCGTACAACGTGGCGTTGATGGTCGGGTTGTCGTAACCGACGTACAGGGTAATCAGCAAAATCCCCACCACGTAGGCCCAGCGCCATGGAATCAGCAGGAGCACGTGTCCCGCCAGCAAACTCACCTGGCTGAGCCGTAGCGCCCGTTTGGTGGACCCCCGTCCCAGTTTATTAAAGAGTGTATAACCGGTCTCAAACCCGACGAGGTACAGCGCAAAGACCACGTACATCCCTGCGTGCCCAAAGTAAAAGTAGGCGAAGAACCCGCTAAATAACAGCACCAGGCTCATCAAGAAGCCCCGATTTAACAGGCGAATCTTGTAGTTGGGCAAAATGTGGCGGTCGCCGTACAGTTCGATGGCCAGAATCACCAGTGCCACGCCAATAATGGCGAGCACTAACCCATTTGGCAGGTTCAGCGCGGCCTTCCGCAGCGTCGTCAGTAAGGCAATGGCCGCAAAGCCAATCAGGGACAACGCCCAGCGCCAACCCTGTTGGAGGCCGTGGGGATGCGTCGGTCGGTTTTGGTAGAAGTCGTTGGTAAAGTTGTCCAGCAAGATACCGCCGGGCAGCGCGCCCAAGTAGAGCAGCGCCAGCACGCTAAAGGTCAGCGTGTAGCTCCACCCGGCCGCCAGATCGACGGCCAGCATCACACCGAGCCCCAGGAAGATGAGCCAGTACAGCCGCTTCATTTTAAATTCGCTCGACTGACTGAGGTGCAGCTTGAGGGTCAAAAAGTACGGCCAAATCGTGGCGGCGCTGTAGCCCCACAACAGGCTGCCGACAACGAGCCAGCCCACGGCGCTCGTCAGGGCAAAGATCAAGCTCCCCAGCGCGCCCAACACCAGGCTCACGATGAGGTAGGTGCTCGACCGCAGATTTAAACGCTTGGTATAAAAAATGCTGGCCGCCCGCGAAATGTAGAAGGCCACCAGGGCAATCAGATACGTCTCGCTCTGCGTTTCCTGGTACTTCAACAGCATTAAAATGTAGGGTAACATGAGGCCGATATTTGCTAGAAAGTTCAGGGTGCCGACGGAAAAGTCGATACCCGCTTGCCGTAACCGCTCCACCCAATCATCTCCTTGGTTTTCTGTGTGTTTGGATTTAACTTTGCCGCCTGCGTCAGCTAGGTGCTCTCGTCCCATGAGGCACGCTCGAAGCCAAAGGGCGGTCTTCGGCCTTGCGGTCAAGCCTTACTGAAACCCGTAAGTCTCGACCACAGCCCGTGGTGTAAGGCCGGCAAGAACCAGCCGACCTAACACCACCGACACGGGACTTCGCACCTAGCTGACTCCGGCTAAGAGTTGTGCACCAACCCCAAGAAAAGCAAGGGATGATTGGTGTTTTGGCCGGATGTAGTTGTAGTTTGGTTTGACTTTAGCTAGGTGCTCTCGTCCCATGAGGCACGCCCGAAGCCTGAGAGGCGGTCTTCGGACTTGTGGTCAAGCCTTACCAAACCCGTAAGTCTTGACCACAGCCCGTGCTGTAAGGCCGAGGAAATCACTCGACCTAACAACCACCGACACGGGGTTCTGCCCTCCCCAGCTCCGGCTGAGAGTTGTGCACCAACCACAAGAAACTCAAGGGATGGTTGGTGTTTTGGTCGTGTGTGGTTGTAGGTTGACTTTAGCCAGGTGCTCTTGTCCCATGGGGCACGCCCGAAGCCTGAGAAGCGGTCTTCGGCCTTGCGGTCAAGCCTTACTGAAACCCGTAAGTCTCGACCACAGCCTGTGCTGTAAGGCCGGCAAGAACCGGCCGACCTAACACCACCGACACGGGACTTCGCACCTAGCTGACTCCGGCTAAGAGTTGTGCACCAACCGCAAAGAAACTCAAGGATGGTTGGTGTTTTGGCCGGATGTAGTTGTGTCGTTTGTTCAGACGGTATATCTAAATTCAGCATCGTAATCGTCAACACCTACGAATATTACTTTACATAGTATAACATTGATTTCCCACGAGGGTATCCGGGGAGCTAGGCCAATTTGCGGGCAATAGAAAAGCGCCATCTACCTCGGATAACCGAAGCAGGTGACGCTCAAATTATCAAAATTTACCAACCGGCGTGACAGCCATCTAGCCAATCACACTGGCGAATGGAACCCGACCACGGCTGCCGCCTAAGACTTCGCCAAACCAACATCGGATTGGTGTCGCAATCTGAGCCGGAGGAAGCCAGGACGGAGACGGCTGTGTCGGTGGTGTTAGACCGAGCGATTTTTGCTCGGCCTTACAGCACGGGACAACCTTTGAGACCTGCACGGTTCTCGCAGGGCTCAAAGTTGAGGTGGGAGCCCGCACCACAGGCGGAAACCGGCCCCACAGCAGGCGTAGTCCTGGAAGCCGCAGGCGGCCAGCGGTAACGCACTTGACCCAAATCCCTAAACAAATATTATTGTTCAGAAGAAGTCTTAGGCGTCAGACGCTTTTCGATGAAGGAGAGGACCAGGTCCGTGATAATCGCCATCAAAGCCGTTGGCAGCGCCCCGGCCAGAATAATGGCCCCACCATTCGTGGCGTTGGTCCCGCGGACGATGATGTCCCCGAGCCCACCGGAACCGATGAACGAGCCGATAACGGTGATCCCGATACCGATGACTAAGGCATTTCGAATCCCGGCGATGATCACCGATAGTGACAGGGGGATCCGGATGGTCATCATGACTTGTAGGCGGGTCATCCCCATGCCTTTCCCGGCGTCCAGCACGTCGGCGTCGACGCTCAGCATGCCGGTGTAGGTGTTTTTAATGATTGGCAGCAGGGAGTAGAGGAAGACGGTCACGATGACCGTGGTCTGCCCCAAGCCCAGGCCCAGCATCAAGATGGACAGCATCGCCAGTGACGGAATCGTTTGGATCACGTTGGCAATGCCAATGATGACGGGCGAGAGGCGCCGGTACTGGGAAATCCAAATGCCCAGCGGAATCCCGACGATGGCGCCCAGTAACACCCCGTAGATGGAAACGAGGAACGTTTGGTTAAATTGACTGAGGACGTACATCCCGTTGTGGCTAAAGTAGTAAACTAGCTGACTGAGTAAACCCATGTCTTTCATAACTAGTCGTTCCTCCCTTCAAAGTAGTGGTGTTCTTTCAAGAAATTGTTGGCAACCGTCTGGGGTTCTTCCAGTTGGTCGTCGACTTGGTAGTTCAGCTGTTGCATGGTCTTCAGCGACACCTTGCCGACCAAGCGATTCAGAACGCCGCGCAGTTCCGGATGCTGTTTCAAGATGGCATCGGTGGCCACGGCGCTCCCATCATAGGGTGGGAAGAAGTTCTTGTCGTCCTTTAGCATTTTCAAATGATAGCTGGCGACCCGGCCGTCGGTGGAGTAGCCCAGAATGGCGTCCATCTTGTCGGCGGATAAGGCGTCGTAGAGCAACCCGGTCTGCATGGGCAGCACGGTACCAAAGCTATAGCCGTACATCTTCTGGAAGGCGGGGTACCCGTCGCCTTGACGGTTTTGCCAGATTTGGTCGATCCCGACTTTCATGGTTGGCGCCAGTTTCTTGAGGTCACTGACGGTCTTCAGGTGGTGTTTCTTAGCGAAGGCCGGCTTGACCATCCAGGCGTAGGTATCGGCGAAACCGTATGATTTGAAATAAGTCATCTGGTAACGTTGCTGAAATTCACGCGTGACGGTCGCTTTGACCTTGGCGGGGTCCCGCTCAAATTTTTCATTCAGAATGGTCGTCAGGTCGGTCCCGTTGAAGCGGATGGACGAGATGTCCGCCTGCTTGTTCTTCAGGGCGTTGAAGCTGACGTTGCCAGACCCCAGGTTGTTGATGATGGTGGGTTTTAAGTTGGTATAGTGATCAATCATACCTGCAATGACGTAGGCCATGATCTGCTGTTCCGTGGTGTTCTGTGACGCGATTCGTACGGTGTTATTGCCCGAGCCAGACAGTCCCGGCAGCGCGCACCCGCCCAAAGGCAGGAGGACGACCACAACTAGCAAGGCAGCGAGCCATTGACGTAAATGTTTTCGCATAGCGGCCTCCTATCGTAATTGGCGTGGCGTGACGGCCGCTTCCACTTTACCCAACAAATAGTCGACGAGAAGCGCCAACAGGATAACGGGAATCGAGCCGCCAAGAATCAGGTCAGAGCGGTACAGGTTCAGTCCGTTGAAAATGAAATCTCCCAGACCACCGGCCCCGATGTAAGACGCCAGAGTGGCCCACGCAATCACGTAGGTCGCGGACAACCGGATACCGGCCATGATGACCGGTGCGGCCAAGGGAATCTCAGCCTGAACCATCATTTGCCACCAGGTCATGCCCATGCCTTTGGCCGCGTCGCGCACGGTCGGGGAGACGCCTTGCATGCCCAAATAGGTGTTTCGCAAGATGGGCAGCAGGGAGTAGATGAACAGGGCCACGATGGCGGGCGTCGAGCCGATTCCGAAGAGGGGAATCATCATGGCTAACAGCGCCATGGCCGGAATCGTTTGGAGCACGCCGGCGAGGGTGATGACAAAGTTGGCGCCGTGTTTCATCCGCGTCAACAGGATACCTAGTGGCACGGCCACGATGACCCCGAGGGCCAGGGCCGCGGCCGAAATGTACAGGTGTTGGCCGGTCTTGGCAATCAGTTGGGTCCCATAAGTTGCTAGAAAATGCATCATTGTGGGATTTCGCCCCCTTCATCGTGGGTCGCAGCGGCGTGAATGTCCGCGTTGATCGGTGAGGCTGGTTCTTCATTGGCTTCGGGTGCGCCACGCAGGGCATCGTAGACGATGTCGACCAGCGCCGTCCGGGTCACGATGCCGACCAGGTGTTTGTCCTTGTCGACAACGGGCACGTTTTTAACCCCCTGTTTCAGAATCCGGTCGACGGTATCGCCAATCAGCGAGTCGGCCTTCACGAAGAAGACTTGGCGGTTGGTGAAATCACCCACGGCCGTGTGGGGGTCGGTGATCCGGTTGATGTCTTCCAGATCAACGTACCCCTGGAGCACGCCGGCGTCGTCGGTTACCAGCAGCGTATCAACTCGCCGGTCATGCATCAGGTCGATGGCGTCGTCGACGGTCTTGTCGGGCGTGATGGAAACGGGGTTCTTTAACATGATTTGACTAACGGATAAAATGTTGGGTTGGGCCCGGATCAAGCGTTCCTCACCGATTAGGTTGGTGACGAAGTCGTTGGCCGGGTGACGTAAGATGTTTTCGGGGGTGTCGACTTGGACCTGCTTGCCTTGGCTCATGATGACGACCTTGGTGGCCAGGTGTAGCGCTTCGTCCATGTCGTGGGTCACGAAGATAAAGGTCTTGCCCAGGTCTTCTTGTAGATGCTTGACCAAATCCTGTAGCGATTCTCGCGTGATGGGGTCCAACGCACCGAAGGGTTCATCCATTAAAATGATCTCTTGGTCGGCAGCCAGGGCCCGCACAACACCGATTCGTTGCTGCTGCCCACCGGAGAGTTCACCAGGGTAGCGTTGCAGCATGTCGTCGGGCAGTTGGGCCAGCTCAATCATCTTGTGGGCTTGTTCGGCCCGCTTTTCCTTGGACCAGCCGAGGAGCTTGGGAACCATCTCGATGTTTTCCTGGATGGTCATGTGGGGCATCAGGCCAATGTTTTGGATAACATAGCCGATGGACCGCCGGAGCTTGACCGGGTCCATTTTAGAAATATCCTTGTCGTTGATCTTAATGGTCCCCGACGTTTGTTTCAGCATGCGGTTAATCATCCGCATGGTCGTGGTCTTCCCCGAGCCGGACGTCCCGATGAACGCGATAAATTCACCGCGGCCGACTTGCAAATTGAAGTCGTCGACGGCAATCTTGCCATTGGGATATTCCTTACGTAGATGTTCCATTGAAAGTAGCATAGATTAACCTCCTGTATGATGGTGTTGCGTATTAAATGGCACGTTGTCAGTGCCTCCGGGAGAATGAAAATAGGCCGTGACGCGGTGGGCGCCCGCCTGGAGCCAAAGGGCGGTCTCCAGACTTACTTTGAGCCGCTAAGAAGCGCGTCTCAAAGATAGCAGTTACCTAAGCGGGAACCCGCTAAGGTAACTCCCACGGCTGAGCCTATTTTCATTCTCCCTGCGGCTGACACTAGTTTAATGCGGCGACGAACGTGTCGGTGGTTAAACTAGTGTGACCGTGGTGCAGTTGTTCGTATGGGTAATATTGAACTGCAACGAGTAAGCCAGAGCTGTTGTTCTGCGGTCTAAATCTGTGTTGGCCGCAGGGCGGGGGAAAATGAGCTTAGCCGTGGGAGTTCCCTTGGTGGCTTTGCCACTTAGGGAACCGCTAGTTCGAGACTCGGTTTGTGAGGCTCAAACTAAGCACGGAGACCGCTCTCTGGCTCCGGGCGGGTGCCCACAGCGGACCGGTCTCATTTTCCCCCGCCCGGAGGCCTGGACGACACAGTTTAGCCCGCGTACAAAAATAACGATCGGTGTGCCGGGAGCACACGTCAAGACGGGCAACCTGGAGACCGGTCGTATTCGGTTTTTTCGTTTCGCAGTTACATCTATTGTACATGAAAGAGTTACATTTACCAAAAGATAACTATTCCTTCTGTTGATAATCTTCTAGTGTAAACGGATTCGGGATGCAACCGTATCGTTGCTGTGTCAGGCCTGTCGGGTATTTCGACACATTAACATATTTATATGAGTTTTTGATAAGTAATTGCTTATTTATTTGCTCAGAATTTTTTGAAAATAGGGGTTGCCTTCGACCTACTGTAACCCTATATAATCATTTACATTGGGTTAGGGACACCGCGTGATTGGTTGATTAGAGGAGACCGATAACGGGCGCCGCTGTGGGATTTTAACCACGCCCAATCACTTGAAGACGCACATATTCGCTGGCCAGTTGATACGCTAAGAAATTGACCAGCGCCTCAACTGATACATGAATGAAAGGAAGTTACGACCTTGAAACGACTCTTACTCGCTGGTGCCCTCGATGCTGCCAGTCAAAATTTTGTCCGTCAATTAAGCCAAAATAGTCAGTTAGACCTGACCGTTTACACCTCCAGTGCGGTGAGTTTGCCCGAATCTGTGACGGCGTTGACCGAAGAAGTGCTGGACGAGGGGGGCCTGAGCGCTGCCATGTTGGATCAGGACCTGGTCGTGGCCTTGGTGCCAACGATTCGCTTGGCCAAAACGGCTAGCACGTTGGCAACGGCGGTCCAGGCCGCGGGCAACCCACAACTGATCATCAGTCGCACGGATGACATCGAAGAGTTGCCACTGGAGGAACGCCATGCCCGGCAAACACTAGCAGCGGCCGGTGTGGCGTTCGACATGGTCGACGGCTTCGGCGGCATCAACAGTTTACTCGGCGTTAGCACGACGTCGGCAACGGTTTTTGGGCCGGGTGAAGAGGTTCCCCTTGAACGTTTTGTCGGGTAAACTGAACTGAAAATGGTGATGATGTTCGTTCCCGACGGTGGCCTCAAGGTAGCCTGCTGTGGGGACCGGCTCCAGCCTGAGGGGGGCGGTCTTCCGCCTCGCTTTTGAGCCTGAAAAGCGGTCTCAAAAGTCGTCCCGTGGTCTAAACTGAGAAAATCGCTCAAAATTTGCTAAATTCTATTTCAATACAAAAATGGACGATCCGGAAGTTTTCACTTCTAGGTCGTCCATTTTAATTTGTCATCGCTTAAGCTGTTTTAACACGTGCCTTACGAATTTCTGGGACTAACCACCAGATTAACGCAAGGTTGACCAGCATCAACAGGGCCGTGGAGAAGAAGACCGCGTTGTAGTCGAAGACCCCGGCAATCCAGCCGCCGAAAAGCGAACCCATCATGTTGCCGATGGCTTGGAAGGATTGGTTCCAGCTGAAGACGGTGGAGGTCAATTCGACCGGCGAGTTTTTCGTCAGGAGGGTTTGGATTTCTGGGAACAGGGCCCCGTCGGAAATCCCAATCATGAACCGTAAAATCCCGAGCATCCAGACGCTGGTGACGAATCCCTGTGGGAGGTACATGAGAAAGGCAAAGACGTAACCGAAAATCAAGACCTTACCAGAGCCGTGCTCATCCCCGTAACGCCCGAGACGTGGGGAAGCAAAGATGTTTGAAATCCCTGGTAAAGCCGCGATAATTCCGGCAACCACGGTGATTGGGCCGACGTTGTGCATTAACTCTTTCACGTACAAACTAATGATTGGTGAAATTGAAATGTTCCCGAATTGAACGATCATGGTTGAGGATAACAGAACCAGAATCAATTTGGGATTGGGGAAAGCGGCCAATGGATTGTGGCTCTTGGGCGCATCCGGTTGCTTGGTGACCGGCTTGAATTTTTCCTCAACCAGCACCCAACTCATGATGAACGTGAGGAACAACAGGGCAGCCGTGATGAAGAAGGTCAGCCGAATCGAGAAGACCTGCGCCAGCACCCCGCCAATGACGGGGCCCAGTAGCATCCCGCTGGTTACCCCGGTCATCAGGGTGCTGAGTGAAGCCCCGCTGTGTTTCCGAGGTGTCTGCGAGGCGACCAAGGCCTGCGCGTTGGAAATAAATCCGGCGAAGACCCCTTGTAAGGCGCGTAAGGCCACTAACTGCCAAACACTGGTGGCAAATCCCATCAACGCCATGGCGCCGGCCGTCCCGAGTGAGGCCCGCATCAGCATTAATTTCCGACCCTTGCGATCGGCGACCATGCCCCAAAGTGGGGAAGCAATCGCGCTCACGAAGAAGTCCGCGGCGTAAACCAAGCCACTATACATGGTCACCTGTGATTTGGTGTAGTCGCCTAAACTACTGATATATAACGATAAAAATGGCATGATTTCACTAAAAGCCATGCCGGCAACGAACGTACAGAACCAGAGAACCCGCAAATTACGCCGCCATGGGCCGGATTCCCTTTCAGACTCGTCCAAAATAGTTCAACTCCCTATTGATTGAATTGATTGGTGAGATTACCCAAAGTAACGCAAACCAATCGTGAATTATCCGTAATGGTAACTCTACTAAGATACGCCCATAGCGCCGGAACGTCAACGTTAGCGACTTGATTGTATGCGCTCGCAATTGGTTTGAAATAAAGGGTTGCGCCAATTGAAAAGTTTCGATGTGGGTCAGTTGATGTGGTTGAAAGAAAACCGGTCCTGGTTCACGCGAAGGAAAAACACGTGACTGGGGACCGGTTGGGGTTATAAGAAAATAGGATGAAGATATTAATAAGCTAGAAAAGGGTAGTGGGTTAGCACGGCAGCGCGGGGTTAAACCAGTATGAGCCGTGAGGGGAACGCAAATAAACCCAGCCGCGGGAATTTGCTTAGTGGCGATCTTGGCCGCTTAGCAAATTGGTATCTTTGAGACGGGGCTGTCGGCTCAAAGTAAGTCTGAAGACCGCTCTTTGGCTTCAGACGTCCGCCCACCGCGTTCCGGTTTATTTGCGTTCCCCGGTAAGGCGCTGTTCAGACTAGTTTAAGCTCCGTAGTTGCCGTCCGCGATGGTTTCGAGGAGGCGGCGGGACGGGATAAAGAACGCGGCCCCCGTAATTGGCGTACTAAAGTCTAGCAGCCGGTCGCTCTGGGTAAACATGTTGGTCAACATCCGTTGGGTCACGGTAAAGTGACGGGCATAGCCGATGAAGTAAGTGCCGACGATGCCTTGGCCGGGCAGTGCGTAGGGGACGTTCATCCGCACAATTTTGTGTTCGATGCCGCCCTCGTTGTCTTGAGAGGCAATGTTGTGGGCGTTAGGAAGTTTTTCATCGTCCTCGAGTTCACGGTCGCTAAATTTGTGCCGACCGATGGATTTTTCTTGGCCCTCGGTCTTCAGGGCGTTCCAGGCGTCCATGTTATGCTCGTATTTCTGGGCGAAGGCGTAGGACCCGTTAATAAATTCGGGGTCTTCGTCACCAATCAACGCGTACTGGGTGGCGTCCGGGCCGGCTGGGTTCTCGGTGCCATCGATGAAGCCAATGATGGCGCGGCCTTCGAAGTAGCGGAAGCCCGGCGTCTCATCTACGACAGTCGTCCAGTCGCGTAGAAATTTGCGAGCCTGGTCCATGACTTCGTAGACCACCGCCGTGTCCTTGGCGCGGACGTGCATGAACAGGTCGCCCGGGGTAGCGGGTGCCGTGTACTTGGGACCTCTGACCTCCTGAAAGTCGACGAGTTCCTTAGGCACGTTGGCGTTGGGGAAGAGGTCTTTCCAAGCGTTGGCACCAAAACCAAAGGCCACGCGGAGATTGGCATCGGGATAACGAATGTCCATGCTCCGTTCGATAGCGGCCAGCCGGTCGGCAAATTCGGCGATGGCTTCGCGGTCAGCCTCGAGGTGATCACGGTCGATGACGTAGGTGGTGAACATAATATTGTCACCGGCATCACGGTAAACATCTTGGGCATCAGCTGGGTTGATTGGCATAATAAGCATCCTCCTTTAAGGTCGTGAAAACGATATCAAATTCAGTATAGCACGGGTCTCGCCGGGACTCACCTATTAAGTTATCAAATGATAACTTGCCGGCAAATAAAAAACGCCCGGACGTTAGGCTAGCTAACATTCGGACGCCAGAATTAGTTTTGTTCAAAGGTGTGAATGCCTTGGGCCAAACGGTTTAAGCCGTCTTGCAGGCGTTCGGCGGGACAAGCCACGTTGATCCGCACAAAGTCGTGACCATCGCCACCATAAACGGCACCGGCTGTAATGAATAGCCCGGTCGTTTGGCGAATGACATCGCATAAGGCTTGGGTGTCATGAGTCACGTCGCGGCAGTCAATCCAGACCAGGTAAGTGGCATGGCCCTTGATGACGTGCAGGTCCGGCAGGTTCTTTTCAATGAAGGCCGTGAGCGTTTGCTTGCTCGCGGTAATCGTTGCGTTTAACTCGTGAACCCATTTGGCGCCTTGCGTGTAGGCGGCAATAGTGCCAGGAATGGCAAAGGCGTTGGGTTCAGCCAGCTCTTCACTGTTGATGCCGCGGTCAACGCTGTCTCGTAAGAATTTATTCGGAATGATCAGTGTTGCGGCATGCAGGGCAGCCACGTTAAAGGTCTTGCTGGGGGAAACGGCGGTGATGCTGTTGTTGGCAGCGGCATCGCTCACGGAGGCAAACGGGTAGTAGCCGTGACCGGCATCCGTAATGTCACCGTGAATTTCGTCGGAGAAGACCGTGACGTGGTTGGCCAGGGCGAGGTCGGCTAAGCGCCGCAACTCGTCTGGTTGCCAAACCTTACCCACGGGATTGTGGGGGTTGCAGAGAATTATCAGGGTGGTCAACGGATCGGCCAGCTTGGTTTCGAGGTCAGCCCAATCCACCTCGTAGGTGCCATCGTGGAAGTGGAGGTCGTTGGACAAAACGTGCCGGCCATTGTTGACGATGGAATTATAGAAGATATTGTAGACGGGTGCCTGAACCAACACGTTGTCACCTAGATGGCTCACGCGCCGAACGGCAGAGGAGATGGCGGGGACAACACCGGTCACGAAGCGCATCCAATCGGTATTGGGTGCCCAGTTGTGTTCGGTGGCGTACCAGTGTTGAACGGCTTCAAAGTAAGCGTCGGGGACTTCTTCGTAACCGAAGATGCCAGCGTCCGCCTTGTTTTTAATAGCAGCGACAATCGCCGGTGCCGTCCGGAAGTCCATGTCCGCCACCCACATGGGGAGCTCATTATCCTTAACGTCCCACTTGACGGAGTTCGTGTGCCGTCGGTCAATCATTTCTGAAAAATCATAACTCATTGATTCAAGGCCTCCTTGGTCGTGGTAATGGTCGTTTTCTGCGGGTCAATGGCGGGATCATCAAAGATGACTTGACCAATGGCCGGTGCTGTAATTTTACCATTAACGGGGTTCTTCACGCTATCGATGGCCGTGTTGATCGTGGCGTCGATGTCCGTGCAGTACTCAAATGAGAGGTCGGTGTTGATCAAGGAACAGTTCTTCAGCGTCAGGTGATCCACGTAACAGAGTCCCTGGTCACTTTCGAGCCAACAGTTGACGAAGGTAATGTTCTTGGTGTTCCAGGCCAGGTATTCGCCGATGATGGTGGAGTCATACACGGTCACGTTATCACAATTCCAGAAGGCATCGTGGGTAATGAACGTGGAGTTGTGGACCTCGACATTTTTACTGCCGTCGAAGGCATAGTTCCCGGTGATCTTGAGGTTATGGGCAACGACATTCTCGCTGTTCATGCCAAAGTAATCACCGGTCGCCGTGACGTTATCGAGCTGAACATCTTGGCACCACCAGAGGGTCTCCCCAGCGTCGGCGAAAGTCACGTCATCTAGCTTGAGGTTGCTGGCATGACGGAACGTCTTGGTGGCCCGAACGAGGCTGTGACGCATGGTCAGGTCGTCTGTGTACCAAATACCCGCGTGGGCGTCCGGTTGCCAGGTGGTGTGATCCAGTTGCGCGTGGTGCGTGTACCACAATGGGTATTTCCACTTAAAAATGGTGTGGTCAATGGCCACGTTTTGGCTGTGTTTTAAGGGCGATTCGCCATCAACGAAGGTGCTATTTGTAATATGGAGGTCGTGGCCTTGAAAAAGGGCCCGTTCTCCCGTTAAGGTTTGTTGATTAATTTCTGTTGTCAATTGTTGTTTCGACTCCTTTTTGAACCGATGAGGGACTAGAATTCGGGGTCAGTCTGCGACCCTATGAAGATTATTCTAGTACCTTCGAGTGGCCTTAAGGCAAGTGATTTCAACAAAAAAGTTTAAATCCGCCGGCGATACCAGTAGAATCGGTCGATGACTAAGAGTCCGCTCAGCC
This sequence comes from Levilactobacillus mulengensis, assembly GCF_003946045.1. Classification (GTDB taxonomy): domain Bacteria; phylum Bacillota; class Bacilli; order Lactobacillales; family Lactobacillaceae; genus Levilactobacillus; species Levilactobacillus mulengensis. The sequence goes on from NZ_RHNW01000004.1 coordinate 33,495, forward strand.
ACATGGCCCCAAAGAGAAGCCAGAATTTTCCGTTAGAGAGCACGGGCGCGACGCTTTGTTGAGTCACGGCGAAGCGCAAGTACTGGTCAGGATGGGCGCTGAGTGCTTCCGGCAGGAGTCGATACGTGGCTGGAGCCGTGGTCAGTGTGATATCTTTAGGGCTACGATTGGTGACGGTCAGGCGGTATCGACCTGCGGGTTGAAGCGGCAGTGTTTGGTCAAGGCGAAGGCTGCGGCCACGGGACTGCCAGACCGTCTTGTCTGAGGCGGTCGTTAAGGTTAATCGTCCAGTCAATCGCTCGCCATTGTTGACCGTGATCTGGTCAAAGGGGAGCGACGCCGTGAAGGGCTGGGTCAGGGAATGATTTGATTTGAGTGTTAGCTGGTGATCTTGGAAGTAGCGCCCCTCGTTTTGACTGATAACGCTGACCGGATCACTGTTGGACCGGACCATCAGATTGGTGTTCTGCCAGGCGGCGAAGCCCAGCAGTGTGGTGAAGGCCAGGGCCATGCCCAAAGGCAGCCACCGCGACCGCTGCGAGTAGCGCAAGATGTTGAGTGGTTGGCGATATCCGGCTGCCGTACCCGCAGTCAATAGGAAGAGAACTGGTAGGGCGTAACGTTCTTCCGTTTCCCAGAAAATGACGTGGAAACAGATGAGGCCCATGAAGAAGAGGCCGCCTAGCAGATAGGCCGAGGTCAGGTGGTAACGGCGAATCTGTTGGATGCCCCAGCCTAGATTAACCAAAATTAGCGCTAGATAGCTGACCTGACACCAGTTAGCGAGAAACCAGTCGCTGGTGGCACGGTGCTGGCGATACCAGTTAGGCGCGCGGTCAAAGGCGGGATTGATCTGAAAACTGTCGAAGGTCCCGCTGGATAAAAATAGCCGGGCCTTGCGGAATAGGTGCTGGAGAACGCCTTGCCAACCCAGGTCGTGAAGCCGAGTCTTGAGCGTTTGGTTAGCCAATTTTTGTTTGGATGCTTTGGTCGGTTGTTGGCGAATGGCATTGACGTCTGCCCGCTTATATTGGCCGTAGGTATGGGGATTCCAACTCATCGCTACCCAACTTGTTGCGGGTAGTGATTGATTGACATCAACGGTATAGCCGTTCGCCTTTTGCCATTTGGTGGTGAGACCACCGCCGACAACTAGCGTGGCTAAGAGGACGAGGGTCAACAGGCAGCGCGTAAAGCTGGGGTGCGGGGATTGGTTGGGTCGTAACCAGATGGCTACGAGGACCGCAATCACCAGCACAATAAAGTTGGCCTTTAATAGATAGGCCGCAACCAGTAAGCAGCTTAACAGAATGCTCCGCCAGGTAATCTGTTCCCAGCTATTTGCGCGTTGTAGGTGGCGAAAGGCCGCGAAGGCTAGGAGCCCCAGTGGGAGGACGTAGGTATCGCTGTAAGTGTTTAGCGCGTAGGCATAGAGCGGTACCGTGGTCATAATGAGGACCAAGAATAAGTTGGCGCGTGCTGGATTGTGGCGTCGTAACTGCTGCCAAATGGCTAGGAGGCCGACATCCAGCCAGGCAAATTGGACGATGTTTAGCCAGACGCCAGAATAACTCCCGGTTAGGAGGTGGCCCACCCGCATGATGCCGCTGAGCAGGAGCGTAAAGGTCACGTTATTTGGGTAGACATAGAAGTAAGTTGACCAGTCTTGATGGCCGTTCAAGAGATTTAGGGCCTGTTGATGGACAAAGTACAGGTCGGCACGGGGAGCCGCCACCCAGGTGGTCGCGACCCACAGCTGAATCGCTAAGAAGGCCAGCCAGAGGCCCCCACTCAGCCACTTACCCGTTCGCGGCTTAATACGATGTAGGTAGCGAAAAAGCAGACCGACACCACCCAAGTACAGGGCGCTAGCCATCAGTAAAGCTAGTGGCTTGAGCCAGTCGTGGTCTACTCGAATCGTGACGGGCCAGAGGGCCAATAGAAAAGTTAATAAAAGGAGGCAGCTGATCAGGCCACCTAAAGTTACGGTGAGATAATGACGGATTTTCATGAGCGTTCTCCTGATTTAGTTCTGAATTGACTTAAGTGTAACGTAACGGCCGCAGAATTGCTCGGTTCCCGGTAAGCCGCGGTGAAACTTGGGGTATAGGTGTCCGTTTGAATGATGAAACGTGGGCGGTGCTTGACCTCCGTGAAGGTCCGCCCCACGTATTCACCAATAATGCTGATGGCTACTAGCTGAAAGCCACCTAGGAACCAAAGTGAAGCCATAATGGAGCTCCAACCCGTGACGACGGTTCCCCGGAAATGCTGGACGAGGATCCAGAGAATCATGAGGAGGGCACCCCCACAGATGGTTAGTCCAGCGACTAGCAACGCGCGAATTGGTGCGATTGAGAAGGACAGAATGCCATCTAAGGCGAAGCGCAACATTTTTCGCAGCGGGTACTTGGAGACGCCCGCCTGGCGGGGTTGCCGCTTGTAGTAGAGCTTAGTGGCTGGAAAGCCTAGCTGAGGAATGATGCCGCGAATGAACGGTCGGGTCTCGTGGCAGCGCATGAGGGCAGTTAGAACAGGATGCGTTAGTAGGCGAAAATCAGAGTGATTGGGAATCAGGTTGACGCCGAGTTTACCCATGACCCAGTAAAAGCCGTTAGCGGTCGTTCGCTTGAACCAGGAATCCGTGGACCGATCATTACGAACGCCGTAAACCACGTCGTATCCGGCACGGGCCTGAGTTACCATGGCGGGGATGAGCGTGGGGTCATCCTGGAGGTCGGCATCGATGGTGATCACGTAGTCAGCGTGCCGGGCGGCGGTTGCCATTCCGGCCATGAGGGCGGCCTCTTGCCCGTAGTTGCGACTGAGTTTCAGACCGGTAAAATGCGGATTTTGATGACGTAATTGTTCAATCAGTCGCCAGGTCCGGTCCTGACTGCCGTCGTCGACAAATAAGATGCGGCTGTCTGCGGTCACCAGGCGGTCGTGAATCAACTGGGTCAAGATATCTGCGAGAATGGGTGCCGTGGTTGGTAAAACGGGTTCTTCGTTATAACACGGGACCACTATAGCCAGTCGTGGCAGTTGCTTCAATGTCATTTTAAATCGTCTCCCCCGAAAAAACTAAGCATGTAATCCCCTACGTGTCCCAATGATAAGCTAAGCACAGTGTTTTGGGGTGTCAGGGACTTAGAATTGGGCGATTTTTAAGGGTGATTAACTTTGCGTGTTACATTTGATTAGCGGTTGATAAAATCACAAAATGGAGGTTTTCCAAGATGGGTAAATTAGATGGCAAGGTTGCAATCATTACGGGTGCCGCTCAGGGAATGGGAGCCGCACACGCGAAGCTATTTGTTCGTGAAGGCGCCAAGGTCGTGATCACCGACATCAAAGAAGCTGAAGGTGAAGCGCTGGCTAAGTCACTCGGCGAGAATACACTCTTCATCAAGCACAACGTGGCGAGCGCTGCCGACTGGGATAACGTGGTTGCTCAGACCAAAGCTAAGTTTGGCCGCATTGATATCTTAGTAAATAACGCTGGTATTACTTTTGCCAAGCGCCTGCAGGATATCAGCGAAGATGACTACCTGAAGATTTTCCAGATCAACCAATTGGGAACCTTCTTGGGCTTGAAGGCGGTTGCCAAGGAAATGGTGGCACAACATTCTGGTTCGATTGTGAATATTTCATCACTGAATGGGTTAGTTGGTGGGGCCGTGGGCTACACGGACACAAAGTTTGCCGTCCGGGGGATGACCAAGGCGGCCGCCCTGGAACTGGCCCCATCCGGTGTCCGGGTCAATTCCGTCCATCCAGGAGTGATTGAAACGCCAATGATTTCTCAACCTGGAACGGAAGAGGCCGTTAAGCAATTTGCCAAGGCCATTCCGTTACGTCGAATCGCTAAGCCAGAAGAGGTCTCTAAGTTAGTGCTGTTTGTGGCTTCGGACGATGCTAGTTATGCAACGGGCTCCGAGTTCGTCGTCGATGGCGGGATGTCTGCACAATAATTAAAATTCAAATATTCTGGTCACAAAAGGCCGTCGCATAACCTTTAATTGGGTCGCGACGGCCTTTTCTTGTGGCGTCAATTTAGTGGCGGAAGTGGCGGTTACCCGTGAAGACTAGGGCGATACCGAGCTTATCTGCCATGGCAATGGAGTCTTGGTCACGGATACTGCCACCGGGTTCGGCGATGACTTTGATCCCGTGTTGCGCGGCGTATTCGACGCAGTCTTCCATGGGGAAGAAGGCATCGGAAACCAAAACGGCTTGGTCGTAGTTTGGCTTCACTTCGGCTTTACCGACCGCAATCTTTACCGCATCGATCCGGTTCATTTGGCCGGGACCGACGCCTAAGGTTTGGTCAGCCGTGTTGATTAGGATGGCGTTACTCTTGACGAACTTGATGGCCTTGAGGCCAAAGGTAACGGCAGCCAATTGATCAGCGGTTGGTTGTGCGTGGCTGACGACTTGAAATTTGGCTGGGTCATCGTAGACGTTGTCGCGTTCTTGACGTAAAAGTCCACCACGGACACTGACCAGCTCATCTTCTTCTGGATCTTTGGCCGTGCTGAAATCAACCGTTAACAAGCGCAAATTTTTCTTCTTAGCCAGCACGTCGTAGGCATCGTCGTCAAAGGCTGGCGCGATGATGATTTCCAGGAAGAGCTTGTGCATCTTGGTTGCCGTCGCCAGGTCGACGGGCCGGTTTAAGACAATAATGCCCCCAAAAATAGACATTGAATCTGCTTCGTAGCACTTATCCCAGGCTGTTGAAAGGTCGACGGCTGAGCCAATACCACAGGGATTCATGTGTTTTAAGGCCACAACGGTCGGGTCGTCAAACTCGCGAATCAAGCCCAAGGCAGCGTCGGCGTCCTTGATGTTGTTGAAGGACAGTGGTTTCCCATGTAACTGAACGGCGGCTGCGATGGAGAAAGGAACCGGTTCACAATTTTGGTAGAAGGTGGCAGTTTGCTGTGGATTTTCCCCGTAACGGAGGGCCTGCTTGCGCTCGTAAGTCAGGGTCAACGTATCAGGCTTGGCCTCATCCGTTAAGTAATTGGCAATTAAGGCGTCGTAGTGCGCGGTGTGATGGAACACTTTGGCTGCTAAGTGCTTACGTAAGCGAAGGTCAACGTGTTCTTCGGCCAGGGCGTGACCGACTTGATCGTAGTCGGCGGGGTCACAAATGACCAACACATCCGCATAGTTCTTGGCGGCAGCCCGAATCAAAGAAGGCCCCCCAATGTCAATTTGTTCGACGGCTGCGGCCAAAGCCACGCCTGGTTGCGCAATGGTTGCGGCGAAGGGGTAGAGGTTCACACAGACCAAGTCGATGGGCGTGATGTCATGATCAAGCAATGTTTGTTGGTGTTCGGGGTTATCCCGCTTGGCCAAAATACCGCCGAATACCAAGGGATTCAGGGTCTTAACGCGGCCGTCCAACATTTCTGGAAAATGGGTGACGTCTTCAATGGGTAGAACGGGAATACCGGCCTGAGCGAGGACGGACTGGGTGCCACCAGTTGAGACAATTTCAAAGTCATGAGCAATCAGCGTTTGCGCAAATTCAACTAATCCAGTTTTATCAGAAACACTTAACAAAGCACGGCGCATAAGGGGCCTCCTAATAGTTTTTTTGAAGTAACCCCATCATACGTGATTTAATCTGAACAATCAACAAGAATAAATTATAAATATTCGTATATTAGTCTATACAAAATTTAGAAAGGACAGTTAACAAATATAATTTCATTAATAACGGAACAATGCTTGCTTTAACTAGCAAAATTATTTTTATCTCGTGATTCGCCCGCCTGGTAGTTGCGCGAGACTACACAAAGCGAGAGATTTCTACGCTTTGCCAGGTCAAAGAGCGAACCGTTATCCGCCCGGATTATCACGACTATCGTTGGTTTAGCGGCATTTCTGTAATAAATATAATCGTAAAATCTGGTAACTGAACTGCAATCACCCTGTTACGGCATGCACATTTTAATCGGTTATGGTGGAAAAGACGTGTGAAACGAGGAGGTGGCGCAACGCTAAAAGTAACCCATGTTGTGCGAACAGAAACTTAATTTTTAGATAGGGAAGTGTCAACAATATGTCGAGCAAACATTCATGGACCAAGCGACTGACGCAAGCCATTGTTGCGGCGAGTGCCTTGGCCGGTATCGCTGTGGCAGGCGGTCAGACCGTTGCCCAGGCGAGCACCTTAGCCATTCCAGATATTTCTGAATGGCAAGGGAAATTAACATCGAGTCAGGTTGCCAATTTGAAGAGTCAGGTCTCCTTTGTCATCAACCGGCGGCAGTACGGCTCTTCGTACAAAGACCTGTACGCCACCAATAACACCGCGCTTTACGTGAAGTACGGGATCCCGTTTGGCGAGTACGACTACGCGCGGTTTACTAGTGCGGCGAGTGCCAGACAGGAAGCGAAGGATTTTTATAACCGGTCGAATAAAAACGCGAAATTTTATGTTTTGGACTTTGAAGAAAATGACGTGACGTCCGGGACCACGAACGCCGCCGTTAAGGCCTGGTACGAGGAAATGAGTGCGCTGACCAATAAAAAACTCGTTTTCTATTCTTACCAGTCATTTGCCACCAGTTATGCCAACACCGCTCGTCAAAATTTTGACGCCCAATGGATTGCGAACTACTCCACGACGCCAACGATTTCCTACGCGTTGTGGCAGTACACGGATCACAATTATTTATCTGCACTGGGCGAATACACCGACAACAGTCGGGCCGTAACGACCGTGCACCCGATTTCGTGGTGGACCAATGGGATTGCGACGTCGCTGGCCAACACCGCCACGACTACGAATTATGCTTACAGTAGCTATAAGAAGGGTCAACACATTTACCTACATAATGGGGCGACCAAGTACGCTGACGGCACAGCCATTGCGGCCTCAGACCGGCAGAAGTTCTATGCGATTTCTGAGGTGAAGAGCGTGACAACTGACAAATCCAAGCAGGAACTCTACATTGATTCCCTGGGTAAATGGGTCTTGTCGCAGGATGCCACGGGCTACTGGGTCGGGCAACACGGTTCGTTTAAGCTGAATCACAAACTGAATATTTATTCTGATTCAAGTTTAAAAACCAAAACTGGCGGGTATTACGTGGCCGGTGATACGGTGGCCGGACAGGTCGTCAAGGCGCCAAGTGGCAAGTCATATCGCATCAAGACGAAGCTGGGATATTTGTCTGCCAACACAGAATATTCGGATCACGCTTACTATGAATCGCTGGGATCGAGCACGAGCGTGAAAACGAAGAAGAAAGTTTATGAATACACCAAGTCTTCCTTTAAGAAGGCCAACCGGTCGACTGCCGTTAAGAAGGGGACCACGCTGAAAGTCACTGGTATCAAGAAACGGTCGACGGGGTCGCGTTATCTAGTCCTGAGTAATGGCAAATATGTGACGGCCCAAACGGCTTACGTCACCCAAAAATAAATGAAAGAAGTTGAATAGATATGCAACGAAAGACGAAAATAATTACGACCGTCACGGCCACCCTCGCACTACTAGCGTTGGGATCAGGCACGGCCTTACAAATTCACGCCGCCAATGACGTCAGTTCCGTGAGCCAAACGACAGCGCCAACCACAGCGACGGCGGCTGGCACCAAGCTGAAGGCCAATAGTGCCAGCGGAACGAAGCAAAACTATCAGGTCGACTATTCTGCCAGTGACAGCCAGTCCGCAACCTATAAGAAAACGACGTATGGGAGCACCAACACGGCTGCCAAACAGGTCGATTACGTGGGCGGCAACACGTCGGGGACAACTGTTAAATTGAACAAGCAGACAACGGCCGTCGTGCAGGGGACTATGGGCCATACCTACGTTCACTGGAATAAGGGCGATTGGTCGGTCACGGCTGTCACCAGCAATGCCGATGAGAGTGGAACGCCAACGCAATTTGCCAAGCAGGTCAACCGGCAGATCACCAAGTCCAGTCTGCCAACCAGCGCAGACACGGGCGCCGTGACCGTCTACAGTCAAACTGATGATGACGAGGCCAACGAGGTGACTTGGCGGGACGGTAAGCAGGTGTACAACGTGACCGGTACCACCGCCGACGCCACCGTCAAAGTCGCCCAAAACGCGGACAACTAGGGTCGCTGGTTGTGCGTTGTACGTGCCTTACCGGGTGACACAAGCGTCATCAGTAGCTGTGTGTTGCCTGTTGGGCGACTGGACTGTGGCTAATGGTTAATTAGTCTACAGTATTCAAGTGTTTGATAAGTGGTAGTTATCGCTGATGTTAAATTAGTGATAACCACCACTTTTGTTGTGGGGCAATCTTTAAGTTGAAGGCCGGATGATAAGCATTTTACTGGAAAGCTATCATAAAAATAATTTTCCGCTAGGTTAGCGATAGCCGGAGCTGGTTAGACCTACCCCCTGTGTCGGTGGTGTTAGGCCGGTGGTTTTCCCGGCCTTACAGCACGGGACGAGCTTGGAAACTCGCGAACTTTAGCGAGGTTTCAAGTCGAGCTGGTGGACCGATTTTCAGGCCACCAGCGGTCCCCATAGGGGGTGGGTCTGACCAGCGGAGGCGGCAAGCGCCAGGACCCAAGGAAAATTATTTCCGCTTTCCAGTAAAAAGAGCTAGTCACTTGGGTGCACGAGCCTTAAACTAGAGCTATGCACATTTACGGGAGGGGTCGCATTGAAAAATTTGCGTCAACCAGAATCGGGATTCTCCTGGTTCTACCAACGATTTTTAAATAATCACATTACAATTCTGCTATTAAACATTTTTCTATTACTTTTGGTGCTCAACGAACTGATGCAAAACGCCTGGATTCTCGCGCCGGTTTGGAAGTTTATTGGGATTACCATGCCAGCCATCGTGGTCGCGGGCATTCTGTTCTACGTGCTGGATCCGTTCGTCCACTTCATGGAACGGCGACTCCACCTGCGCACGGGCCTGGCGATTGCCGTGGCCATGCTCCTGACGGCGGGCATCATTGTGTTGATTTTCCTCAATCTGATTCCGTTTCTAACCAAGCAGACCAGCGGCATCATTGGCGCGCTCCCCCAGTTTGCCAATGATATGCTCCACAACATTAATCACCTGAACCAGGAGCATCACTGGGTGTCCAACAGTAATTTGGCGGACATTAACGAGCGCGTGTCGACCTACTTTTCTAAACGGGGGCTGAACCTGTTGACCGGGACGCTGAGTTCGCTGGGCAACGTGGTGACGACCGTGAGCGACTGGGTCATCACGATTATCACGGCGCCGCTGGTCTTGTTCTTCATGTTGAAGGACGGGTCGCGTTTTCCCCATTACATCAGTCAGGTCGTGCCGACCGCTTACCGGAGCCGGTTCATCACGATGCTCGATCAGATGAACGTCAAAGTGAGTTCCTACGTGCGTGGTCAACTGACGGTCGCGTTGTGCGTGATGATTATTTTCACGACCGGGTATTCCATTATTGGGTTGCGTTACGCCTTACTGATTGGGCTACTGGCCGGTCCCCTAAACCTGATTCCGTACTTCGGGTCGGCCATCGCGCTGGTGCCTGCCCTGATTATCGGGGTCGTGACTAGTCCGTCCATGTTGTTGGGGGTAGTCATCGTTTACCTGATCGAATGGGTCCTGGAAACGCAGGTCCTGTCGCCACTGATCATGGGGAACAGCCTCGCGATGCACCCGATTACGATTGTCTTCGTTCTGCTGGCCGGGGGTAAAATGTTTGGCCTCCTGGGCGTCATCTTCGGGGTGCCAGGTTTTGCGGTCCTGAAAGTCCTGGCCACCACCACGTTCCAGTGGTATCAAGAATACTCGGCGCTTTATCCGGATGTGTTACCGCCGGACGAGCTCGAGCCTTAACGCTTTATTAACACAGTTATCATGAGAGAAAGTTTAACGAAACGGCGGTGCCTCAAGGGGTTCCGCCGTTTTTTGCGTTCCCGTGATTTGGCAAATGAAAATTAGTCGTGCCGGAATTTAAGTTTCCGCAAAGCCGGCTTTGGCATACTCGAAAGCATGACAAGAAATGGAGGCGACCTGAATGAACTTTTTCAAACGGGCCTGGTTAAATGTGTGGGCGAAGAAGGGCCGGTCAGTCCTACTGATTCTGGTCTCGTCCGCCATTCTGATGTTTGTGTTAGCGGGCTTGCTGATTCGCAGCGCCGCGGTTAAGGCGACCGACCAAGCAAAGGCCGACGTGGGTGCGACCGTGACGTTGTCGGCGAACCGGCAGGCGGCGTTTAAGAAGATGCAGAGCAGTAGCAGTTCCACCAGCAAGAGCAGTCGGCCGAAGATGACGCTGACACCGGTGAAGCTGAGCGATGCGACCAAGATTTCTCAGCTCAGCAACGTCAAGAGCACCAACGTGACCAGCAGTACCACCGTTAACGCCAAATCCTACGACGTGGTTTCGACCAGCACGGGGATGGGTAGCAGTAACGGCGGCGGTCCCGGCGGCATGAAGTCTAGTGCCAGCACCGGGGATACGCAAATTGACGGGGTCACGGCCACGAGTCTGACGACGGCATTTAGCAACAGTCAAAGCAAGATCACCAAGGGTCGCGGCATCACCGCAGCCGACAAGAATACCCACAACGTGGTCATCGAAAAGGACCTGGCGAGCCAGAATGACCTGACCGTCGGCGATACGATTACCGTCAAGGAGACCGCGGGTGACAAGGCTAAGGTCAAACTGAAGATTGTCGGGATTTACAAGGCCAGTTCGACCAGCACCAGTACTAGTCCAATGAGTGCCGACCCGGCCAACACGATGTACACCTCGTACACCATGGCCAACACCTTTAAGGGCAGTAAGTACGCGAATACCGCGGATTCCGTGACCTTCAACGTCAGCAATCCCGCCAAGGTCAGCAGCGTGAAGCAGGCCGGCAGACAGCTGATCAACACTAGTAAATATGCGCTGAGCACGGACGATGCCAGTTACCAAACGGTGAAGGCGTCGATGGCAAACGTGAAGAGCTTTGCCAATAAAATCGTCTGGCTGGTCGCCATTGCTGGCACGATTATCCTGGCGTTAATCGTCATCTTGATGATTCGCGAACGTCGCTTTGAAATTGGCGTCCTGCTCTCCTTAGGGGAAGCACGGTGGAAAATCATGGCGCAGTTCTTTACCGAGATGCTGATGGTCATTGTGGTCGCCGTGGCGATTGCTGGGGCCGGTGGTAAATTTGTCGGCGACCAGCTGGGTTCGCAACTTGTCTCGCAAAGTACGACGACCCAGATCACCGCGACCAGTTCAACCGGGCAACCCGGTGGTAGTGGGATGCACGGTGGTACGGGTGGACCTGGTTCAACCGGGACAACCACGAGTGCCAAGGCGGTCGATACCAATTTGGACATTAGCGTGAGTGCTGTTGACCTGGCGGAACTCGGTGGCTTTGGCTTAGCCATCACGTTCCTGTCGATCATGATTGCCTCCGGTGGCATCCTGCGACTGGAGCCGAAGAAAGTCTTAATTTCCTAAGGAGGAACGCGCATGCTGAAAACAGAAGGCCTGGGGTATTGGTACCAGGATAAAAGTGACCCATTATTTCAAGATATTAATCTGACGTTTGAGGTGGGCCAGTCCTACGCAATTCTGGGCCATTCCGGGACCGGGAAGACCACGTTTCTGTCGTTGATTGCGGGTCTGGATAAGCCCAAAGCGGGCGACATTTTGCTGGATGACCGTTCACTGAAAAAGATTGGGCTAACGACCTATCGGCGGCACGATGTGTCCATCGTGTTCCAAGCGTATAACCTGTTTACCTATATGTCGCCATTGAACAATTTGTTAACGGCCATGGCGATTACGGGCGCGGAACATGCGGGTGATAAACATTTTGCCCTACGGACGCTAAACGACCTGGGCATCAACGAGGACCTGGCGACTCGTAACGTTCAACACTTGTCCGGGGGCCAACAACAGCGTGTGGCGATTGCGCGGACGATGGCTTGTGATGCCCAGTTAGTGGTCGCCGACGAACCGACCGGAAACCTCGATGAGGACAACACCAAAGAGGTCATCGCGCAGTTTCAAAAGATTGCCCACGACCGGCAGAAATGCGTGATCATCGTGACGCATGAGCCGGACGTGGCGGCGCAGTGCGACCACCAGTACCGCCTCGAAAACAAGCAATTTACCCAGCTCGCCTAAGTAGGCGAATCGCGGTGTGGTACCTCCGGCGGCCTAGATAGCTCCGCCTGTGGGGGTGACCTCTGAAGCCTGAGAAGCGGTCTTCAGAGGCGGTTGGAAGCCGTGAAAGCGCCACGTCTTCCAACCGACCTGTAGCGTAAGCCGGCAAAAGACGCCAACTAACGCTACCGACACAGGTCCGCGCCATCTAGCCGCCTCCGGTACCACACCGCTGCTTAGACAGTAGACAGGTTGGGTGAGGTGTCGCGCAATGGTTATGTGAAAGAGCCATTGGAACTAACTAGTTTGCTTCATAAGTAGAGAACTAATTTCCCGCGGAAGAGGATACCACCGTCTAGCCATTTGGCTGGATTGCGGTATTTTTTTGTGGCCCCGTTAGTTATTTGTCGATTGTTAGCCAATTCAAGTCGTTAAACCTGTACTTTTATAAATTACGTGTTAGAATGATCACGGATAATGAACTGTGCTGGTGGCCCTCGTGGCCATTTTTCAGTTGCTGATGGTTGGGGTTAACCGGCACGTATAACTAATTCTAGTAAAGAAGGTCTTCAGTGTGACAGTTTTTAGTGCTTATTCTGATGAAGAAATTTCGACCTATCTCCAAGACCAAGTCAAGGATGGGACAATCTACACGGATGAAAAGACGTTAAAGAAACAGTCATTCAATCCCAACGCTTCTGGCGGTGAGACCGGCTTGGCACGGGCGTTCGTTGAGGCCGCCAGTGTCGAGGATATTCAAGGTGTTTTGCGGACAGCGCGGAAATTTCATATTGCCGTCGTTCCCCAAACAACCTTTAGCAGTACCGTGATTGGTTCCGACGGTATCGATGGCGCCATTATTATTTCGATGCGGAAAATGAATCAAATTTTGGAAATCAATAAAGAAGATTCCGTGGCCGTTGTTCAACCCGGTGTCGTCAACGGTGACTTGGATCAAGCTGCCCGGAAGCAAGGCTTGTTCTACGCGCCAGATCCTGGTTCTAAGCCATTTTCATCCATTGGTGGGAACGTCTCGACCAACGCCGGTGGGATGAGCACCGTCCGCTTCGGTGCCACCAAGGACAACGTCTTGGGCTTGAAGGCCGTACTGGCTGACGGTCGGGTGATCAAGCTTGGCGGCCGGACGTTGAAGCAGGCGTTCGGTTACGATCTGACGCAACTCTTCGTGGGTTCCGAAGGTACGTTGGGCATTATCTTTGAAATTACGGTGAAATTGATGCCAATTCCTCTAGGCAAGTCCGTCATGGGCGTGGCCTTCTTCAAGGATATGAGTGCGTTGGCCGCCGGCGTCACAGCGGTGCGGATGTCAGGCGTTTACCCGACCATGTTGGAAGCGCTGGATGGCAACACGGTCAAGGCGTTGGACCGTTATGAAGGCACTCACTACGGCGACAACAGTGGGTCCATGCTGATTTTCCGGTTGGACGGGAGCAGTGACGAAAGCGTGGGCGTTTTGAACGACCTGCTAGCGAAGCACGACGCCCAAAACGTTCAGGTCACTACGGATCCAGACGAGCAAAAGGCGCTGGAAAAGCTGCGTCAGGATATGTTACCAGCCGTCTTCTCCGGGAACAACCATTTGATGGAAGACATGGCACTGCCATTGTCAAAATTAGCACCAATGATGGACTTCCTGCAGGATCTGGGCAAGGAACTGGGTATTAAGATTTACACCGTTGGCCATGCTGGTGATGGGAACGTGCACCCAACTTACACGTGGTCCGAAGACGAGGATGAGGTTCCAGAAGTCATCATCGAAGCCTTACGGAAAACGTTCTGGAAGACGCTGGAACTGGGTGGAACAATCACTGGGGAACACGCCGTGGGCATGATGAAGAACCAGTGGAACAACCCTGAATTGGGTGAAACCGTGGATCTGTTACAACACCAAATCAAGACGCTGTTCGACCCCATGAACCTGTTGAATCCTAAGCGGAAGATTGATTAAACCTGAAAATTAAGTCGTCAATGAGCAGCTTTGCCATCAGCTATTCTGATGGTGAGGCTGCTTTTGGTTTTAGACAGGCGGAACGAACTGCATAAATATGCAGAGAAATGACCTGCCGTGAGGCTGGAACCGAAAGCGTAGCCAGGAATCGTGGAGGAGGTCAGTTAATAGCGGGCTGAATCAGTGTCAGCCGCAGGTGGGTGAAAATGAAGCGACTGTGTTAGTGACCAGAGGCGGACCAAAGTGCCCAGCTGTGTCGGTGGTCTTGGCTGAGGTGGTTTCACTCAGCCTAGCCCACGGGACGACCTTTAAGACCGGTTTTGGGGCTTAAAGTCGAGGTGGAAGCCCGTTCTTCGGCTGGAACCGACCCCCTAGCAGGGCACTTTGAGTCCGCCGGCGGGAACGACGATTGGCCACTCATTTTCATCCACCCGGAGGCGTTAACAAACGTTCAACCCGCAAAAATTAACGACTGAGCATAAAGTTTGCTAAATCAGCCGACAAATTAGATAATTATTGTTACAATTGGAGGCGAATACAATCCCCGGAATACAACAATTACAACCGGTTGCAGTTTAGCAACGAAAGGAAGACAGCAATGGCTGACGCACAGTGGTGGCAACACGCGGTCGGGTATGAAATTTACCCGAAGAGTTTCTTTGATACGAACCATGACGGTGTGGGCGACTTGCCCGGCATCCAAGCGAAAATCTCTTACTTACAATCCCTCGGCATCGACTTCGTTTGGTTGTCGGCTTTTTACCCCTCCAGTCAGGTGGACAGCGGGTATGACGTGATCGATTACCGCGACGTGGACCCGCAATATGGAACCATTGACGATTTCATGCAGTTGGTCGCGGCGTTCCACGCAGCCGATATCAAAGTGGTCATCGACCTGGCGTTGAATCACACCTCTAACCAACATCCGTGGTTCCAAGCGGCACTGGCTGATGCCGCCAGTCCCTACCACGATTATTATGTGTGGCGGTCGGCCACGGCGGACCAAGTGCCCAACAACTGGGAATCCATTTTTGGTGGGTCGGCGTGGACCTATGTGCCAGAAATGGGTGCAGCCTACCTGCACACCTTTGCGGAAGCCCAGCCAGATTTGAACTGGGAAAACCCAGCCGTTCGTCAGGCGATGGTGGAAACGATTCAGTGGTGGGCTGACCGTGGCGTGGATGGGTTCCGGCTCGATGGCGTGACGCACCTCAAGAAGCGGCAGGACTTTGCGAACGTTGCCCATCCCCGGACGGATTACTACCAGGACGTGACCGGAACGGATGCGTTTCTGGCTGATTTGAAGCCCGTGTTGCAACGCAATCAGCTCTTTGTGATTGGCGAAGCGGGGACCATTGACCAACAAACTGCCCAGCGTTGGCTGGACCCGGAACGGGGATTCTTTAACCTCCTATTGGAATTTGACCACGTTCATTTTTGGGAAAGAGCCGAACCCAAACTCCCGGTTGCCGCATTGCGGGCCACGCTTTCCAAATGGCAACTGGGCTTAGAAAAAATCGGCTGGAACGCCTTGTTCATTGAAAATCATGATTTGCCTCGTGCCGTTTCGTACTATGGGAACGCTAGTGACTATCGCCGGCGTTCCGCGAAGGCTTTAGGGTTGTGGTACTTGTTGATGAAGGGGACGCCGTTTGTCTACCAAGGGCAAGAATTGGGGCTACCAAACGCCAATTTCACCCAGATCAGCGAATACCGCGACCTGGATAGCCGGCTGTATTACCAGCAACAGCGGGCGGCTGGCGTGCCGGAAGCGCAGGTTCTTAGTCAATTAGGCATGAAGAGTCGGGACAATGCCCGGACCCCCATGCCGTGGACCCATCAGCAGTTTGGCGGCTTCTCGGACCAGCAGCCTTGGATCAGCATGACGCCTGGAACAGAGCAGATCAATGTGGAACGGGAAAGTCACGATCCGCACTCGGTCTTAACGTTTTACCAGCAGCTCATTCGCCTGAAAAAATCCGTTCCAGCCTTGGAACGTGGGCGCTATGAGTTGATTGACACCCGGGATGACCAACTGTATGTTTACCGGCGGACGTTAAATGGGGACAACTGGCTGGTCGTTGTGAACATGAGTAATCAGGTTGCGACAACGCAAGAATTTGATTTAAATACAAGTGAGTTAATTTTTACCAATACGGAAGTCGATGCAGACTCTGACGACCCACAGATTCAACCGTGGGAAGCCCGACTGTATCATTTGCGGAAACTAGAATGAAATGGCGGGAGCCGAGAAACGAATCTTCGGTTCCTTTTTTATACCGTAAACTTTTTTAATAAATTGTGGTCGAATGCTTGCAATTCGGTAAGTTGTTCTTTATTATTAAATATATAGATATTTCTATGGGGTCAACCATTTTGCGTATTGCTAGTCGTGTTAACTATATCACCGGTTAGCAAAGTGAAGATAAGGATATGATAATACTATGAAGAGTAAGGTCGTTCATGCGGAGAGTTTCTTTGAATCTTTCATGGAGCTGAAGCGAGAACTAGAGAAAGCAGCAACCCGATTCCAACGAACCATGGGGATTTCAGTGGATCAATATGCGATTCTGCACCATATTTTAGAGAATCCAGGGAAGCTGACGTCGGCAACGGTTGCCGATAGCCGAGGTATTTCTCGGGCCGCGGTTTCTCGCGGAATTTCGCAATTGATTCGGCGCGGCTATGTCGTGCAAAGTTATCAAAGTTCAGACCGCCGGGTACGGCAACTTTCTTTAACTGCTAGTGGGGAGCAATTAGAAATTACTTGTCACGAAGCACTTAAGGTGGCAGCCGATACCATGAGCCAAGTCGACTTAGATGACAGTGGCAGCCAATTTACCGTGGGGCAATTAACCAAGATGTTGGGTGCGCTGACAGCTAAGGAAGACGCCGATGAATCAGAAAAATAACCCCAAAATATGTTAATAGAAGGGATTAGTCGAACGCGACTAATCCCTTTTCTTATCCACTCGACCAAATGTGTGCGAATAAAGTCGGATACCGAAAACGTTCACAATATTTGGATATTTCGGTCTCGCCAATTTTTAGCAAAATTTGTTAGGGGACGTGGTACACTTAAGTTAACGACGGCAGAGAAGAGGAATTCCCATGATTGTTGAGCGAAAGATTGGGACGGGGGAGCAGAACCTCGTCTGGGTGATGGCCATGATCGAAGACGATTCTGACAAGGATTCGTTGCAGGTAACGTATGGTCTGACCGATGAAATTTTAACCTACGTGACCGACGTGAACGAACGCTCTCACTATGACCGTGACGAATACTTGAATACCCAATTGTTTGTTTTGCACGTGCCAGTGGTAGTCGACCAGGTGTCCCAACGGTATATTACCCGACCCGTGACGTTTTTGTTAAAGGGTAATCAAGTTTTTTCTATCACAACGAAGCGCACGCAATGGGTAAATCAGACCCTGAGTGAGCGAATGAAGTTGGACCAAATTTCAGATACCAATGAGTTCATGCTGATTGGCCTGTTCATTTTGTTCGACCAATTCATTCCACCCATTCGTAAGATTAACGCGGAACAAAACCGGCTGGATAAGCAGCTGAATCAGGCACCGGACAACAAGGATTTGATTGCGCTGTCCAACCTGCAACAGAGCCTGGCCTATTTCGTCAGTGCCACGCGCAACAACGCCATGATGGTGGTCAACCTGAACAGTACGCCGTTTGGCAAGCAGCTGTCGGACAAGAACAACGAACACCTGATGGATGCCGTCATTGAAGCCCGACAAACGTCTGAAATGACGGCCATTGAGGCGGACGTTGTCGATCGGATTTCAAATACCTTTAACAACGTGCTGAACAATAACCTGAACGATACGATGAAATTCTTAACGATTTGGTCGTTGGTTTTGACGATTCCCACGATTATCACCGGATTCTATGGGATGAACGTGAAATTGCCATTCGCTAACGATGCCATTTCTTGGATTTTTACGGTGCTGATGATGGTCGGCATCATGGGCGTGGTGGCTCTCATGCTCCGTCACCGGCATTTCTGGTAAAATTGTCTGGTACGTGGACTGGTCCGTTCCCGGCGGCGAGCTCAAGGTGCCCTGCTGTGGGGTCGGTTCCAGCCGAAGGACGGGCTTCCACCTCAACTTTGAGCCAAAGGGCGGTCTCAAAGGTTGCCCCATGCTCTAAACTGAGAAAATCGCTCAGTTAAGACCATCGACACAGCTGGTCACCTTGGCTCGCCTCTGGTCACTTCCACAACTGGCTCATTTCTCCAGTCCTGCGGCTGACGCAGGTTTATCCCACTTGTGAGCGACAACTTGATATTAGTTGGCCGATGCGTGGGTCTGTTCGTTCCCGCCGGCGGATTCAAAACGCCCTGCTGTGGGGGCGGTTTCAACCGAAGGGCGGGCTTTCACCTCACCTTTGAGCCTGAGGAACGGTCTCAAAGGTTGCCCCGTGGGCATTTTGATCCGCCTCCGGTCACTAACGTTGGCCACGCGGTACAATTTCCACAGCCCTGCAGCTGACACGGGTCTGACCTTATATCAGTGGCAATCAGTTCTGTGTTCATTTGATTAGCTGGCACCGCAACGTAAGCGTATAAATATACAGTAATTTTGGGCTTGGAAGTTTGTTCCAGGCCTTTTTCTACGGGGTCATCTTTTAATGAAAAATCGTGTTCCAGTCAACTTTACCCTTGAAATTTTTAAAATAACACGCTAGAATTGTTAGCTGACTAACAAAAGGAGCGATGAACTGTGACTGAACGACGATTAGGGGCCTGGCTGCGTGATGCCGAGCACCAGATGAACCTAGAAATGAATGACTTTGCGCGGTCCTATGGCGTAACTGGGATGCAATTATCTGTGATTGATTTCTTAAGTCGGCAACAAACGTCCGACGTGTTTCAAGTTGATTTGGAACGTGAATTTCACGTGCAACGGTCCACGGCGTCCTTATTAGTGAAACGCATGGTGGAACGGGACTTGGTGACGCGCGTCGTGGCGGCCAGTGATAGCCGCAAGCGTCAACTACAATTAACCGCAAAGGGCCAACGCCTGGTCCCGATTGTCCATGAACACCTGGAACAACAAGATGCCAAGATGGTGGCTGACCTGACGCCCGCCGAAGCCGCGGCGTTCCGGCGCGCGTTAGCGAATGTGAGCCACTGGCAAACAACGAAGGAGTAGATTATGAGCAAAGAAAAAATTGACCCACGGGTCGTGGGTGCGGTACTGGCGACCGGCCTGATGTCTTTGAGTGGGGTCATCGTTGAAACGGCGATGAACATTACGTTCCCCACGTTGATGAAACAATTTAACGTGACCACTGGAACGGTGCAGTGGATGACCACCTTGTACCTCTTGATTGTGGCCTGCATTGTGCCAATCTCGTCGTATTTGAAACGCCGCTTCAAGTTGAAACAGTTATTTATTGTGGCCAACCTGCTCTTTATTACGGGGCTCGTCATCGATGCCTGCGCGGGGAGCTTTACCTGGTTGTTATTGGGCCGGGCCATTCAAGGGTTTGGCACAGGGATTGCCTTACCGTTGATGTTTAACATTATCTTGGAACAGGTACCGCTCAGTCGAATCGGTATGATGACTGGCGTGGGAACACTGGTCACCGCGATTGGACCAGCGATTGGCCCCACGTATGGCGGTATCCTAGTCACCAGTCTGAATTGGCGGTATATTTTCTGGATTCTCTTGCCGTTCCTGATTGTGTCATTTTTCGTGGGGATCAGGACCATTAAGCAAGTGTCCACCACGCACTCGGAACGCTTTGATTTTCTGAGTATGTTGGGGGTTGTGGTGACGTTTGGCGGCTTGATCTTCGGCTTCAGTTCGCTGAGTAGCCAGCCGTTCTTGAGCTGGTCCGTTGGCGGTGCCATTCTGTTAGGGATTTTAGGCCTGGTCTACTTTGTCCAACGGACGCGCCACAGTGCGCACCCATTAATCCACCTTCAGGCGGTTGCCAATTCCGCGTTTGCTTGGCACTTGTTGGCATTTTTCCTGATTCAGATTACGGCGCTGGGACTCTCCTTCGTCCTGCCAAATTACCTTCAGTTGGTCGATCAACAATCCGCCTTTGTGGCTGGGCTAGTGGTCTTGCCGGGTGCCGTGATTGGGGCGGCGTTTTCGCCAATTGGGGGAAACATTTTGGACCGGTTCGGGGCTAAGCGGCCAATCCTACTGGGTCTGGGATTAGTCGTCATCATGTTAGTGGTGATGACTGGAACGGCTCATGGGTTATCCGCTTGGGCCATTCTTGGCCTCTACGTGGGCTACATGGTCGGCATCGGATCGGCCTTTGGGAACATTATGACGGACGGCTTGAAACAGTTGCCGGCTGAACTGAAAGCAGACGGGAACGCCTTGATGAACGCGATGCAACAATTTGCTGGTGCCATGGGAACGGCGATTGTTTCAGCCGTGATTGCGGCCAGTCAAGCCGGGAACGTTGGTAGCACGGCGGTTAAGACGGCTACCGGGTCACAATTGGCGCTGTTGATTCTGGTAAGCGCCGGAACAGGGGCATTCCTCAGTATGGTGGTTGCCTTCAAGAAGAATCAAAGCTAGCCACTTTACGAAAAATTAAGGGTCGCTAGAGACTCACGTTGGTAGCGCTACTTTCCTAACTATGGGAGGTGGCGTTATGTTTATTTAAGCTACCAGGTGCTACAATTCACTTCCAATAAAGCCCAAGCTGGCTGCGGAAAGTGAGGCGATTGGCATGAAATTTGATTGGCGATATGCATTTCATTCCTTCTGGTTTCTGATGACCCTAATGGTGTTCCTGAGCTTAACGACAGCGGTTGATAACTTCCACGGCGTTCGGATTGCGTTAGGGGTTATTTTAGGATTCTTGATCGTAGATGCGCTCTTAACGTGGCAGTACCCTTACTTTAATCGGTTAGGGCGCCAGGGCGTGACGGCGTTGATTAATTTAGGATTATTCGCAATTATTGCGGCGTTCACGCTAGCCTTTAAGCAAGAATGGTCGGCAAATATCTGGGGGTTCATCAGTTTCTGGCTCGCGGGTTTCGGTGGCATCATCGATGGTTATTTGGCCCAGCCAACCAAGATTCTAGCGGATCAAACGCGGGGCGACCTACGCAAGAAGGCAGAAATTTTGAAGAATTCTTCGCGACTGTAGAAAAAAGTGAATTGAATTGATTAGAAGACGGCTGTGAGGCCGTCTTTTTGCGTTCCAAATAGAATAGTGAAATTTTCTGGAACACAGAAAAGCCTCAACTGCTAAATGGCGGCTGAGGCTGAGTTAGCATATTTAGTTTTAAACTGGAACAGAGTTGGCGATGCGATAGCACTGAGCGTGTTGAAACTTGATTACATCTGTGTAAGCCGTGAGGGTGGCGAAAATAATCTCAGCCGTGGGAATGTCCTTACCGGTGATTTGTGCCGGTTAGTACATTGGCGTCTTTGAGACTCGGTCTAGGAGGCTCAAAGCGAGTTCGAAGACCGCTCTATGGCTTCGGACGTCCGCCCCAGCGTTCCGGATTATTTTCGTCACCCGGTAAGGCGCTGACAAAGCACCATTTATAGAGTTTCACCAGTTTACTCAGCGGCGTAAGTCCAATCGTACGACAGCAGCTGGTGGAACCGCTCGCCAACCGGCACCCAAAGCTTGGCCTTGGCGATATTGGTAATGGATTCCCAGAACAGCGGGTCCTGACGCTCTTGGTCGCTTAAGTTAATGTTGACATAACTTCCAGCTTCCGTTTTAGCAATCACGAAGGGGTAGAACACCTTCGTAATTTGCGCGGGCGTAATGGTTTTAATTTGCGGGTTGTCATCAATCAGCATATGAACGCTTCCTTTCACTTGTTGAAATCAGTATACCAAGCAAAGGTTACGGCAACCACCATGTTTGATTAAGGATTGTCTGAGAATTTCTTAGTTTTTCGTAGCGGGTGCCGGTTGAAGGGTGACGGTGAACCGCGCACCATGGGGGTCGTTGTCCGTGACGGCAATATGGCCTTCGTTGAGCTGAACCAGCCGGGAAACGATGGACAGGCCGAGGCCGCTCCCTGCAATCTTGGTGGAACGAGAGGCGTCAACGCGGTAGAAACGTTCAAAAATGTGTTCGCGTTCCGCTTCTGGAATGCCAGCACCCTGGTCGGCCACGGTCAAGGTAACGGCGTCCTTGGTCTGGGCGACGGTCACGTTGATCGGCTGATCTTCAGGTGAATATTTATGCGCGTTATCCAGTAGCGCCGTCAAAATTTGGTGGAGCATGTCCGTGTCGGCAAGCGCCATGACGGGCGTCTCAGGACTAACAAAGGTCACGGGTTGACTGACCAGGGGCTGATAGTGGTCAACGACGGCCTGTCCCAGCTTGCTTAAATTCAGTGGCTGCAGGCTGACGTCGGCCCGGTCGGCACGCGACAGGTGGAGTAAGTTTTCAATTAAGTGTTGCATCCGCAGGGATTCCTGGTCGATGAAGCCGAGTGATTCGGGGATGACCTCTGGGTGCTGGTCGCCGCGACGTTCGATCAATTTAAGGTTACCGCGAATCGTGGCGATAGGGGTGCGCAGTTCGTGCGAGGCGTCGGAAATGAATTGGCGTTCGCGTTTCAGGCGGCCGTTCTGGGCGGCCAGTAACTGGTTAAAATCACGTGCCAACTGGGCGACTTCTACGGGTTCCTCGGGTTGCGGCAATTCGGCCTGGGTATTTTCCGGGCTGGCCGCGGCTTGTTGGGCCGCATTTGCGAGGGCCAGCGTCGGGGCGCTCAGACTCTTGGCCAGTCGCCGCACGTAGAGCAGACCAATCAGGAGACTCAGGCCGATGGCGATGATCAGAACAGCAATGAGAACGTGTAAATTGCCAACCAGGACGTGCATACCAATATAGAGATAGTAAGTTCGCGTGCCAGTTCGCAGCGTTTCTGAGAAGTATAGCCCGCGTTTTTTAATGTAGACCAAGTGCGTAAAGGGGACCGAGACGGTGCTGGCGCTGGCAAGCTGACTCGTGTGCGGTAAGAGCGAGGTGGTCGTACCGTCTGCCTGTTTAATCAGAACAAACGTGTTGTGAGAGTTCAGGCCACTGCCCTGGTTGACCGCGAGCCAGTCCTTAAAATTGCTGACCTGCGTAGTTTGCAGACTGGTGCTGAGTTTCTCCGCCTGGTCCTGCGCCCGCAGAAGTTGGTCGACCGTTAACGTGACGCTGACGGTGAGCACGATGATGAGGCCAATTGTCAGCAGCAGGCTGGTGATTGAGTGGCGAATGATATCTGTGTAAGTTCGTGGGGCGCGTTTAGTGCTCATCGGCGTCATCTTCCTTCAAACTGTAGCCGACACCCCGAATCGTGTGGAACAGGTTGGGGGCACCGGCGACGTCAATTTTGTTCCGGAGGTAGCCGATGTACACGTCGACCACGTTCTGTTGGCCGAGAAAGTCCACGCCCCAGACGTTGTCGAGCAGTTCGTCACGGGTGAAGACTTGACCGGGATGTTGTAGGAGAAAGAGGAGTAGATCGTACTCACGTTGGGTCAACTGAATGGTTTTGCCGGCGCGGTCGACTTGGCGCGTCTTGGTGACCAGCGTCAGGTCGCCTAAGGTATAGGTCTGGTCCAGGCCGCTTTGATGGGCCGTGCGGCGTTGGATAACCCGGATGCGGGCGAGGAGTTCTTCAATTTCAAAGGGTTTCGTGATGTAATCGTCGGCCCCGTTGTCCAGGCCGGTGACCTTGTCGCCCAGGTAATCGCGGGCGGTCATCATGATGACGGGGAGTTCATCGTGTTTGCGAATCCGTCGTAGGACCTCCATGCCGTCCATCTTGGGCAGCATCCAGTCCAACAGAACCAGTAGTAGGTTATCTTTTTCGCGCTGGTAAGTTTCCCAGGCGGCTTCGCCATCGGCGGCGGTCAGAACGTTAAAATCTTCAAAGGTGAGTTCCTTAGCCACGTAACTGGCCAGGCCCTCTTCGTCTTCAACGAGTAAAATGGTATTTTTCATTTTGTAGTGGACTCCTTTACTATCGCAGTGAGTTACGATTAGTGTAGCATGTAAACGCATTTGTTGCTGGGTAAATGGCGTGCTTGTTTGCGCCTTACCGGGTGACGAAAATAGGTCGGCACGCGGTGGGCGGACGCCTGAAGCCAAGGGGCGGTCTTCAGCCTTACTTTGAGTCTCGAAAGGCGAGTCTCAAAGATACCAATTCGCTAAACGGTAAAAATCACCGTTTAGCGAATTCCCACGGCTGAACCTATTTTGCCGCCCACACGGCTTACAGGGATTTAACCAACAAAAACGGATTTGCTAGCTAATCTTTGTAGAAATACTGTTTGTACTTAAATAGATGGTCAATCGAAAATAACCGAAACCTAAGAAATTCACAGATTAACCTTAGCGTGCCTTCAAGATTTAGCGGGTAAATGCATGGTATAACTAACACATGCTTAATAACGAACGAAAATCAATGGAGGAGTGGTTGTAATGACTAAAGTAAAAGCAATGATGATGAAAGTAATGTTGGGGGCGATGACGGTAGCAACACTGCTGGGAACGTCTGCTGGTGCTTCAGCTGCGACAACGGCAACTGCCACGGCGACCGCTCCGCGTATTGAACGGACGACGATTCAATTTAACTCCCGGCCTGACACGACGGTTCAAGTGGTGAAGATTAAGTTGCACAAACCAACGACGACCAAGCAAATTTCCAATCAGGTCCAGACGGCCGTTGATGCTAGTGCGCTCAACCTCGACCGGCAACACACAGATAGTCAGCTGAAATAAGCATACCGGCCGCAACTTAAAGTTAGCCAAAAAGACCAGTAGCGGCGGGACCGTTGCTGATTTTTTGGCTAGCAATAAAAAAAGACTAGTCCTAACACTCATTAACAGCTAGGGCTAGTCTTTAGATGAACTTGTTTTGCCTCTTACTTAATCGCGTCAGCAACAGCCACATCACCGTTAACAATGGCAATGATCTGCTTAGGTTGGGGATGCTTGACGACGGCCACAACAGCAGCGGCCACGTCGCTGCGCGTGATCTTAGAAGAATCGGCGTTAGCGGGATCCACGGAAATCTTTCCGGTTGGGTCATCGTTCGTTAATATCCCGGGACGGACAATTGTGTAATCCAGGTTAGTCCGGTGCTGGAGCCATTGGTCGGCGTAGTATTTAGCCACGTAGTAGGGACGAATCCCAGACTTTTCCCAGAAGCTGCGGTCGTCGGTGCCCAGGGCACTCACGATGATGAACCGCTTGATGCCGGCCTTTTCCGTTGCAATCATCGACTTGATGGCCCCATCTAAATCAATATTCAGGGTCATGTCGTCCCCGGTACTGCCGCCAGAGCCAGCGGAGAAGACGACGGTGTCGACCCCGTTCATGGCGGGCACCATGGCATCTGCCGTCCCCATCAGGTCAAACATGCGGGCTTGGCCGCCCAGTTTGGTGATAGTTTCAGCCTGTTCCGCGTTCCGAATGGCCCCGTAGACGGTTTCCCCGGTTGCGGCGAGTTGTTGAACAATGTGCTGGCCAACTTGGCCGTGAGCACCAATAATTAAGGTTGTCATGAAAATTCCTCCTATACGCAGGTTAATTTACTAACTTCCACTGTAACGGTTTTGGGGGCTAATTTCAGCTATTGTGACTCAGAATGGCGTTGGCAACGGGTGACAACCCGGGTGGAAATGGGGGAAATAACCCAAATGCTTTGACGATTTTTACGGGATAATTACCCGTGAAGACTGGTCTCACAACGATTCAATTGTGCACGGTTGATTTGTGAAATAGATTACGATAGTTCCGAGCTGGTTTTTCACCTGATAAGCCGTATAATAGAGACAAATATCCCTGACGAGTTAGGTCACCTGCTGGTTCCAAATGGGGGGAGCAGTGAGTGTTAACTAAAATGTAACCGTTTTAGTTGGCCTGAACATTGTTAACTGACTGTACTTAGGGAGAACTTATTTAAATAGAAAAGGGGTCGTTTAATTATGGCAACGATTTTAGTTCTAGGTGGCGGGTACGCCGGTATGCGGGCCATCAAGTTCTTACAACGTGAGGTTCCCAGTGAAGACAAGATTGTTTTAGTGGATAAGACGGGGACTCATACCGAGAAAACCAATTTACATGAGGTGGCGGCCGGGACCATTGCGCCGGACCGGATTACTTACGAGATCAACGATGTGATTGGCAGCCGGGTCGAATTTATTCGCGATACGGTCACTAACGTGGATGTCGATCAGAAACAAGTCACGTTGACGGAACACGAACCATTGACCTACGATTACCTGGTCTTGGCGCTAGGGTTCCAGTCCGAAACGTTCGGCTTAAAGGGCGCCGCGGAAAATGCCTTACCAATGGATGACTTGGAAACGTCTGAAGCCGTTTACCAACACATCGAGGCCAAGGCCAAGCATTATGCTGAAACGCAGGACCCAAACGACTTATCAATCGCCGTTTGTGGGGCCGGGTTTACCGGGATCGAATTGCTGGGTGAACTGAGCCAGTCCCTGCCAAAGCTCCAGACGCGCTACAACACGCCAGCCTTTAAGGTGACCTGTCTAGAAATGGGCAAGAGCATTTTGCCAATGTTTGACAAGTCCCTGGCCGACTACGCGCTGGCCTTCATGGACAAACACAACATTGAAATGAAACTGGGCGCCGCCATTACCGAAATCAAGCCGGGCGCAGTGGTTTACCAGGATAAGAATACGGACGATGAAACGCCACACGAAGTCGCTGCCAACACGATTGTTTGGACCGTGGGGGTCAGTGGTTCGCAAGTCATTGCCGACTCTGGCTTTGAACAACGGCGGAACCGGGTCGTGGTGAAGGATGATTTGACCTTGGACGGCCACCCCGAAGTTTACATCATTGGGGATGTCTCCGCGGTCATGGATCCAGCCAGCAACCGGCCTTACCCAACGACGGCGCAAATTGCTTTGGCCTGCGGGTCACACGCGGCCAAGAACATTGGATTAGCGCTGCGGGGTCATGAAACGCGGCCATTCGTCTACAAGTCTAGTGGGACCGTGGCCTCACTGAGCGACCGCGATGGAATCGGTGAAATCTTCAGCAGTAACAAGAAGATTCACGGCTACATCGCCTCAGCTATGAAGAAGATCATTACCGACCGTTCCTTAATGGAAAGTGCCCACTTGAGTACCACCTTAGCTAAGGGCCGATTCGATCTTTACCACTAAACCGTTACATGGTCGTTGTCCGGGGGCCTTACCGGGCAGTGAAAATAGGCCGTGACGCTGTGGGCGGCCGCCGGAAGCCATAGAGCGGTCTTCCAGCTTAGGTTGAGCCGAAAAGCGCGTCTCAAAGATACCAGTTGTCTAAGCGGTAAACCGCTAAGACAACTCCCACGGCTGAGCCTATTTTCACTGCCCTCACGGCTAACATGGATGAGATCAGTCACGATTTGTGGGCTAATTAAAGAGCTTATCAGAGGTGTAGATATTTCCTGGAAATCAGGTGATGTCTACGCCTTTTTGTGTTGCGCTGGGGTGATGCAAGTGGACAGAGAGGACGTTTGTCTCAGTCTCTGATGGCATGGACGGATAATTTTAGCCGGAGGAGGCCAGGACGGAGCCAGCTGTGTCGGCGGTGTTGGTCGGGGTTCCCGGCCTACAGCGCGGGGCGAGCTTTGAGACACGGGCCTTGTGGCTCAAAGTCGAGGTGGAAGCCCGTCCCTCAGGCTGGAACCGACCCCATAGCAGGCGGAGCTCCTGGCAGCCGCAGGCGACATTATTCGTCAATCTAATCAGAGAAATATGACAAATTGGTAACAGATTGGCCTAGACGAGGGGGCAAGTTAGCCGACGCGCTTTTTTAATGGTAAAATTAAGCAAAAAGGGGAATGACGATGCTACAAAAACGCTTGGAGACGCCCTTGGGACCGGTTACGTTGATGTCGGATGGCCTGTCCTTGACCGGGTTATGGTTTACGGACCAAAAGTATTATGGTAGTACATTACCTAAACTGACTTTGGTAGCGGAACGCCCCATCTTTGCGAAGGTTGAGACGTGGCTGGCTGATTATTTCGCTGGGAAACAACCACCCGTTAATTTCCCGGTTCGGCCGCAAGGAACGCCTTTCCGGCAGGCCGTCTGGCAACAGTTACAACGGATTCCTTATGGTCAGGTGCGCACGTACGGTGAACTAGCTGCCGACGTGGGCGAGCAGTTGGGCCATTTCGTTGGCGCCCAAGCGATTGGCGGCGCAGTAGGGCACAATCCAATCAGTCTGGTCGTGCCCTGCCACCGGGTCGTCGCAGGTGATGGCGATTTGACCGGATACGCTGGTGGGTTACCACGGAAACAGGCCTTGCTTCGACTAGAAGGGTCGTTAAAATCAAACGAAATTAAGGTGAATTTCGAAGAAAACTGACCATTTTTTCCGAAATCTACGGAATTATTACCTATTGCGCGCAAATCTATCGCACAATAGGCCCCCAGTTATGCTATAATCAATCGTGTTCAAATACTGAAGAGTACGATTATTAATAGACATAATCGGTTGATAAAATTGCGCGAAAGGGGTTTCTTCTCACCGAAGAACGCGTATAATTTTAATCAGCTTAGGACGTTAGTTAAAGTTACTGACTGCCGGGGGGATAAGTCAGTGACGATTAATACTTAAACTTAAATGGTGTGTAAATGATTGGAGGTATCACGATGGCTGCATCGGAAACTAAGGAGCGCATTGCGGAGGCCTTGGCTTCGTTGTTGAACCACAACACGTTCGATAAGATTACGGTCCGTGAAATTGCGGACGAAGCGGAAGTTCACCGGAAGACGTTTTATTACTATTTCGCAGACAAGTATGAGCTATTAGCTTTTGTCTACGAGCACTTCATTGTGGAAGCGCCACGTCGCGAACAACCAATGACGTTGACCCTAGAGAACTGGCGACCAGCAGTAATTCAATTACTGGAACGGATCGCAGACCATTCAAAGATTTTCCTAAACGCTTATCCGTATGACGATGGTGTTTGGCGGCAATCCACGAATGAATTTGTGGCGTCACGACTGTCAATTTTGCTCCACGCAATGCCTGAGTACCGTTACTTAAAAGAAGATGTCATTGACACTTCAGCGGAATTTATCGCTGCCGGGGCGTTAGGCATCATCAACAAATGGGCCAATGATAACTTCACGGCAAGTCCGCGAACGGTTTTGGACCAAATTACGACGGCTAACCGGCTGTTCAACGGGATTTTGGATCGTTGGAAGTTGAGTTAACGCCTATATAAGCGTCACCGCGGGTCACTGTCAGTCAGTGACTCTTTTTTTGACGAAAAAATTACCGACTAATTGTCAAACCAAACGATTGGTTGCGGGCCAAAATGGATAAAAACTTACTAGACCAATTACGGAAAATGCAACCGGTTGAAAGCGGTTTAGCCTGCCCGTTTCACTAATAATTTGCTTGAAACGTCACAAACAAAGCACTGGTATTGCGCTATTTTAAAAGGTATAGTAACTCTCGTAAGGGGTTACATTGTGAATTCAGGATGACCCCATAAGGAGGAAATTAGAATGGCCTACCAAACTACCAATCCCTATACCAATGAAGTTGTTAAAACTTATGAGAACGCAACACCAGAATACGTTGAAGAAAGTTTAGCCAAAGCACAAAAGTTGTACAAAGAGTGGCGGAATGACCCCGTGTTCACGCGGACCCCAGTTTTGCACAAGCTGGCCCAAATCTTCCGGGACGAAACGGATAGTCTTGCCAAAGTCTTGACGACTGAAATGGGAAAGCTCTACACCGAAGCCAAGGGTGAAGTGATTCTCTGTGCCATGATTGCCGACTACTATGCCGACCATGCCGGCGAGTTCTTGGCACCACGGAAGATTGACTCGATTGCCGGTGAAGCCCAATTGGAGAATCATCCCCTCGGTGTGTTGCTAGCCGTTGAACCCTGGAACTTCCCTTACTACCAAATGATGCGAATCTTCGCCCCCAATTTTGCGGCCGGTGATCCCATCGTTTACAAGCACGCTGCGATTACCCCAGCTTCAGCGTTAGCCTTTGAAGACGCCGTTCGCCGCGCTGGCGCACCAGAAGGCGCTTTAACCAACCTCTTCCTGTCCTACGACCAAGTTTCTGACGTGGTCGCTGACAAGCGGATTCAAGGAGTGGCTTTGACCGGGTCCGAACGGGGCGGTACTGCCGTTGCCGAGGTGGCCGGCAAGTACCTTAAGAAGAATACCATGGAGTTAGGTGGGGTCGATGCCTTTATCGTGGCCCACGACGCCAACATGGCTGACGTGAAGGCTATCGCACCACGGGCACGGTTATACAACGCCGGACAGGTCTGCACCTCATCCAAGCGGTTTATCGTTACGGCAAACCACTACGATGAATTCCTGGAATCCTTAAAGGCCGCGTTCTCATCCATTAAAATGGGGGACCCCATGGATCCTGAGACGACGCTAGCGCCAATGAACTCCAAGAAGGCCAAGGAAAAGCTCCAAGCCCAGGTGGCAGAAGCCATTGCGGGTGGGGCTACACCTTACTACGTGCATGAACCAATCGATGACGACGGGCAATTCTTCATGCCAACGATCTTAACCGACATCGACAAGAGCAATCCGGCTTACGGCAAGGAAATGTTTGGTCCGGTTGCCCAGGTCTACAAGGTTGCTGATGACGACGCAGCCGTTGCCCTGGCTAACGACGCAGACTACGGCTTAGGCGGAATTGTCTTTGCTGGCAGCCAAGAGGCCGGTGCTAAATTGGCCTCCCGTATTGAAACTGGGATGGTCTTTGTTAACACCTTCTTCAGCTCCTTACCAGAGCTCGAATTCGGTGGGGTCAAGGGTTCCGGCTTCGGTCGTGAATTGGGCCAAAACGGGATTTCTAGCTTCATTAACCAAGAGTTAGTGGTTAAGCGTGATCGGCCAAACGACGATGAAACGGGTGGCTTGATTCTGCCACACAAGTTTTAAAAATTAAGTGAGTTTGAGGCGCGTGCCGTGTGGTGCGCGCCTTTTTGGGTACAATCGTTTTAGCCTAGTAAGCATGGGTATATGAAATTGTTTGGTAAGAATAACTAATTATCGATTTACTCTTTCAAATATCATGCTATATAAATGGTGAATATTCCGCTTGTGACGCAGATTAAACTGTCTAAAGGGTAACTACGCCGGAAATGGATTAAGATGGCTTAGACGGTCGGATATGGCCGTATAATAGTAGAAATTAAAAAAGGCTCAGCCTAGAATTGGCTGAACCTTCTCTATTTTCTACTATTAGGATAAGGCTAAGGCGTGATGATATTCTTCCATGAATGCCTTGGCATTGGCTGTAACACCAGCGAAGTCATCGTCGGCGGCTGGGCCAACTAATGAGCTCCCAGCACCAACAACGAAGGCACCAGCGTCGAACCAATCTGATAAGTTATCAACGTTCACACCACCAGAAGGCATGATGTTGATGTAAGGGAAAGGTCCTTTAAGCTCGTTGATAGCCTTAGGCGTTGCTAAGGAGCCAGGGAAGAGCTTAACGACTTCAGAGCCAGCTTGCATAGCAGTTTGGGCTTCGGTAGGCGTGTAAACACCTGGGATATAAGGAACTTGGTAAAGGTTGCACATCTTAGCGACATCAGCGTCAAAGGTTGGGCTGACGATGAATTCAGCACCACCGATGATGGCGATACGTGCGCTAGTTGCGTCGAGAACAGTTCCGGCACCGATGACAACAGCAGGGTTGTTTTGGTACTTTTCAACCAGTTCACCGATAACTTGATCAGCGTTGGGAACCGTGTAAGTTAATTCGATACCCGTTACGCCACCAGCGATGACGGCATCGGCAATCTTAACTGCCTTTGAAGGTGTGTCTGCCCGAACGACGGAAACGACACCTGTTTTTTGTAATTTGTCTAAAAGATTTGCTCGCTTCATTGCGTGATCTCCTTTTGGTAAGTAGCTAAAAATTCTTTAAGCTGAGTCCGGGTAGGGTATCCCGTACTGTCACCAGCTGATTGAACAGCTAATGCTCCGACGGCACATCCGCGTTGTGTGGCTTCAGCTAATGGTAATTGGTCAAGTAGTCCTGAGAGAACACCGACAGCAAATCCGTCGCCAGCACCAACGGTATCAACGACGTGGTCAACAGGGAAGCCAGAGACTGTTTCGTTAATGCCATCTCGCGTTTTGATGTAGGCACCAGCGGGACCTAGTTTAATGACGACGGCTTGAGTCACTTCGCTTTGATTCAAATAGAAATCAGCAATTTGCTCAGGGTCATCACTATCAATCAGAATCTTTCCCTCTTTAATTCCAGGCAAGACGAGCTGCGCTTGCTTAGCAATTTCATTGGTGACCTGAATCATCGTTGATTCATCAGCCCACAAGCTTGGACGTAAATTAGGATCAAAGGATATTGGAACTCGCTTTTCATGTAGTCGATCAATGAGGTAGTTTAAGGTGCTTAAACTTTGTGACGAGAGAGCTGCATAAATTCCTGATAAGTGCGCTAATTTAATTTGGGAAAGATCAATCGCATCGATTGCCTCGGTCGTCAAATTAGCGGCTGCACTATTCTTCCGGAAGTAGTATGTTGCTGGGTCGCCGTGACTAACCTTTTGTTTCAAGTAAAAGCCAGTCCAATGTTTTGGATCTACGCTCAAATCCGTTGTCTGGATATTATCTGCCTGCATTGCCCGACTGATGTAAGTACCAAATGGATCGTTACCAACGGCCGATACGTAGTGCGAAGTGTGATTTAAGCGTGAGATACCGACAGCGACGTTGAGTTCAGCCCCCGCTAGGAACTTAGTAAAATGGGTAGCAGTGGTTAGGTCTTGGTCTAAATCGTCAGCAGCGAAAACCACCATCGGTTCACCTAACGTTAAAAAATCAGCCATGTTGTCTCACATCCATTTCTAAAGTAATTTGGTCAAGATATTAACGAACTAAGTAACCACCATCAACGGCTAAGATGTGACCGTTTACATAGTTGGATGCATCGGAAGCTAAGAATACAGCCACACCCATCAGTTCGTAAGTTTCACCCCAGTGCTTAGCAGGAATCCGGCCAAGAATTTCGTCGTTCCGTGACTTGTCAGCACGAATTGGGGCAGTGTTAGCAGTCTTGATGTAGCCAGGTGCAATCGCGTTAACCTGAACGTTGTAAGCACCCATTTCTGAAGCAAAGGCCTTGGTTAAACCAGCAACCCCATGCTTAGAAGCGGTGTAGGCTGGAATGAACTTACCACCTTGGAAGGAAAGCATTGAGCCGATGTTGATAATTTTACCGGACTTTTGCTTAGCAAATTCTTTAGCAGCAGCCATTGATAAGTGATAAACCACGTTCAAGTTGATGTCGATAACTTTGCGCCAGTCATCATCGGTTGATTGAAGCAAAGGATTACGCTTGATCATCCCAGCATTGTTAATCAGAATGTCAATGTGACCAAAGGTGTCGATAGCTTTTTGGATAACTTGTTGAGGAGCGTCATCTTTCGTTAAGTCAATATCAAGGAATTCAACCTTGCGGCCCTTGGATTCAACGATTTCGCGGGTAGCATCCCATTCTTCTTTGCCATAGGTTGCAACCAAGATGTCAGCACCAGCAGCAGCTAAGGCAACGGTGTAGGCTTGACCTAAACCAGTGTTCCCACCAGTTACGATGGCAACCTTGTCAGTTAAGTCGAAGAAGTTCATGTTGAATTTGTTCAGAGTAGCAGTCCGTTCTTGGATTTCGTTCATTGATTCAGTCATAAGTAAATACCCTCATTTCTAAAAAGTTTAAAGTCAGTTCAATTAACAAGAAAAGAGATGGCCACATCGCAACTTGTATATTTCTAAATAAGAAATGACGTTTCTTATTTAACACTTTCAGTATAACGGATAGCATAAAAAAAGCAAGTACGAATTTCGTACTTGCTTAAATAACTGATATTAGAGGGTGGCGATAATCTTTGCCTGGGCGTTTTTAGCCCACTTGATAAAGTCTTCTTGTCGATCGATGGACATGCGGTACTTAGGTGTGGTGATTGAAAAGGCCCCGTACAGCTCGTTACCCTTAACCAATGAAAAACCTAAACAGTAAACATCAGGTTCGTTTTCCTCATTGTCGATAGAATACCCTCGATTTTTAACCTGGATTAAATCTTCACGGAGCTTGTCAGGAGAAGTAATCGTATTGGGGCCGATTTGTTGTAGCTCGCCGATCTCAGCAAAGTATTTATCCAGCTGTTCATCAGTGAACGTCGATAACATAGCCTTGCCCATTGAGGAAGAGTAGAGGGTCATACTGCCACCTATTTGGGACTTGAGATTGACACTTTGGGGGCTCTCAAATTTTTTGAGAAGGGTCACTTGGTGATGGGCAATGACCCCCAGGTTAATCGTTTCTTCGGTCTGATCCCGCAGATCACTGAGAGGGCCTTGGGCGAGTTGACGAATATCAAATTCAGCCGCGACCTTTTGTCCATAACGAAATAATTCCATACCAAGTTGGTAAGTCTTGCCGTCATCAGAACGATGAACCAGGCCAAGAACGTCAAGGGTCGTTAGAATTTTTAAAACGGTTGGCTTGGTCATTTCAATGCCATCACTAATATCTTTAAGGGTTGGTGCGGTGCGGCATTGCGCAATGAAATCGAGGATCTCTTTTGCACGGACCACGACGGTACCGTAAAGTTTTGCTTCTGCCATAATTTATCTTCACTCCAATATTTCCAAATAAGAAACTTTCACTAACACTATACCTAAGATTTAGGCGGAAGTAAACCAATCGCTTAGTAAAATTTGGTAAGAAAAAGGCTCCCAACCTATTGGTGGGAGCCCAAATCAGGTATGCTTGTCAAATTAGACAGCTTGGTGTGCGTCGGTAGTTTCGGCGTCAGCTTTCTTTTCGTTGTCACCATCAGCGACAATCTTCTTCCGGTTGTAGAGCATTAAGGCTAATGCACATGCAGCCAGTACGATAGGGCCGACGATGTTTAAGTTCGTCGTCAAGACGTAAGTCAGCCATGCTAATGGACTAGCAGCAAAGTCGATACTTGCAACTGAGGCAGTCCCGGCAGGAATCAGGGAAGCCTGAACGATGTGAACGGCAGACGTAAAGATTCCAGCTAAGGCAGTAGCTGAGAGAACCCCTAAGATCAGGGAAACTAAACCAACTAAGAAGGTCCGTAAAACGTTCCCTTTAGTGTATGGCAGAACCAGTGGGAAGATGTAGATCAACCCAGAGAGGCTGGCCAGTGGTAAGAATTCGTTACCAGGGATGATAACGGATAAGAACAGAATCGTTGGTACCAATAAGAGGGAAACAACCAGAGTGGTTGGGTGTCCGATAACCAGGGCAGGGGTCATCCCAATGTTGAAGGAACGGCCTTTGAACCGCTTGCTGATTAACTCTTGAGAACGCTTGGAAATTGGAGATAAACCTTCGATGAATAAGCTCGTAATACGAGGAATCAAGACCATAACGGCACTTAAAATAATCCCTAATTGGAGCATCTTAGCAACGGAGTAATGGGCCAAAAGACCGAGTAACATCCCGATAATAACCCCAAGGAAAATTGGGTCGCCAAGGATACCAAAACGCTTTTGTAATTTCTTAGCATCAAAGTCAACCTTGTTCAGGCCAGGAATCCGTTCAACAATCCAGTTGACGGCAATGGCGAAAGGAATAAAGGTCACACAGAATGCTTGTGGAATAGAGATACCGGAAAGATCCTTACCATAGAAGCTTTCCACTTTCTTTTGAGAGCGGTCGGCACCAACTAAGGTAACGATGAAGACGATGATGGCAGCAAAGATACCCCACCAGAAACTTTTCGTCGCGATTGAAACGATAGAACCGATAAAGGCAAAGTGCCAGTAGTTCCACAAGTCAATGTTTAAAGTTTTAGTGGTCTTAGTGACTAACATAATGATGTTTACAAGTAATCCTAGAGGGATAATAATAGCACCAACCTCAGTACCAAAGGCAACAGCTGAGGCAGCTGGCCAACCAATATCTAGGGTATGTAGATGTAAACTGTAGATCTTAACCATTGAGTTAACAGCTGGTCCAAGGTTATCAGCTAAGAGTTGCGTGATAACGTTCAAACCAACGAACCCAACCCCGACAGATAAACCTGCTTTTAATGACTTACCAATGCCCATCCCTAAGCAAATACCGAAGATGAGAAAGATAATTGGCATCATAACGCTTGCGCCAAGGGACATAATGTAATTAATAACGCCCATGATGGTCCTCCTTTGAGATGCTACCTAGTTCGTAAGAAAACGAGTAGAACCCCTATATAATTAATGTGTAAGTACAGGCTGGATAACCTTTGTGTCCCTGTCACAGTGCGCGCTACTATTTGAGGTGACGAGGATTTACATCCAGAAATGAGTTTCTTATAAAGAAACGATAAATCCTATAAGGAAACTACACGTTGAGTATAACCTGACGACCTAGAAATGGCAACCGCTTTCAATGAAAAAGTTTAAACCGAACGACTTAATTCGTTTGCCAAATCAAAAGCATTAAGTAGTAGAAAACGAATAAATTATTAGCCAAAATAATTTCAATAATTAAGTTTCATGTGATATTATGAACGAGAACTAAAAATCAAAAGGGGTGCGTATTTATGTCAGATCGTTTAAAAGGAAAAGTTGCTATTATCACTGGTGGGGTCGCCGGAATCGGCCTGGGCGTTGCGGAATGCTACGTTCGTGAAGGAGCGAAAGTTGTCCTGACTGCCAACCATAACGTGGACGGCGGGCATGCGGCCGTTGCCAAATTTGGTGATGCGGTGAGCTTGTTTGTTCAACAAGATGTTTCTAAAGAAGCCGACTGGCAAAAGGTGATCGATGCTACGGTTGAAAAGTTTGGCCGCGTGGATATCTTAGTTAACAATGCCGGTATCGGTGGCGTTAACGGCGCTGTCGAAGACCTGTCCTTAGAAGACTGGCAAAAGGTGATTGACGTCAATCTGACCGCCAACTTCTTGGGTGAAAAGGCTGCTATCAACGCCATGAAGGCAACGGCCGACGCTAAGGGCTCCATCATTAACGTGTCCTCCGTTGCCGGTTTGGTTGGTTTACCATTTGCCCCAGCCTATTCAGCTAGCAAGGGTGGTTCACGCCTGTTGACCCACGCCACGGCTTTGAACTTGGCACAACGGAAGATCGACATTCGTGTTAACTCTGTTCACCCAGGCTGGATTGACACGGCCATTGTCCCAGAAGCTGCCAAGCAACAAATTATTGCTGGGATTCCTGTGGGCCACATGGGGAAGCCCGAAGACATTGGTGAAGTTTGTGTTTACCTGGGTAGCGACGAATCCAAGTTCGCTAACGGGGCCGAATTCACCGTCGACGGTGGTCAGCGCGCTTAACTTGGGTTTGAGGTAGTCGCCTTCAGGCTGGTGAAAATGGTCTGGAACGCTGTGGGCGCACGCCTGGAGCCAAAAGGCGGTCTCCAGGCTTACTTTGAGCCTCTAAAATGCGAGTCTCAAAGATAGCAGTCATCTAAGCGGTAAACCGCTAAGATGACTCCCACGGCTGGGACCATTTTCACCAGCCCTGCGGCTAACACTGGCTTAACCCAATTTAGTGTTTTTTTCTTAATTTAACTGTAAACGGACGTCCTCACTAACATTCGACGGTTAGTGGGGACGTTCTTAGTTTAGTGTCGGTTAACGTGATTCCAGTCGAAGCAACCTTAAGACATAAGAAAGGCGTTACCCCTTCTGCTAATTCGCAGAGTTGGTAACGTCTTTTAATTCGGGTGGAATTCAGATTTCAGTTTTGAGTAAACGACCGCATCACTGTAGCCGTCTTGGATGGGGATGTGCTGACGCAAAATACCATCTTGGTGGTAGTGGTTACGCTCGGCGACGCGACGGCTGGGGTGATTGTCTGTCGCTGCTAGGAGTTCTAGCTTGTGGCATTTTAGATGGGTGAACCCAATGTTTTCAGTCATGGCGAGGCTGTGCGAGATGATGCCCTGACCACGGAAGTTGCGGCCCAGCCAGTAGCCAATATCGGCGTGACCGTCCTTGAATTCGTGGAGGTCAATCATACCAGCGGGCTGCTGGTCGACCCAAATAACTGCGAGCCACAGCTGTTTATCGGCCATTTGGCCCTGACAATAACGCAGAAAAATGCGCTCATCCGCTGTCGAAGTGGTTGTGGCGGCCCAAGGTAACCAGCGAGAAAGATTGGTGCGGTCCTGGTCAATCAAAGCATATAACGCTGCGGCGTCCGCAATTTTGGGGTCCTTTAGCTGAATATTTGGCGTACACATTTAACCACCTCGTTAACTTTTTTCTTTAGGTATACGCGTGTCGGGGACAAATGTCAAAGCGCAAAAAAATCCCCGTTCATTGACAACAACTGCCAGCGAACGGGGATATCAGCGAGGTTACTTGACCAGGCCGACGGTATTAAGAATCAGGTAAATGTTTAAGATAATGAGGATGACCGCGATGATCCAACCGAGGATTCGGCTCCAGGTCCGGTTGGCGAATTCACCCATCAGCTTCTTGCTGCTAGTGAACATGACCAGCGGAATCATGGCAAATGGTAACGCGATACTCAGGAAGACTTGCGACAACGTCAGGAGATTTTCAATCTTCGCTTCATTACCATGGTAGATAACGGCGAAGATGATGACTGGCGTCACGGAAAGTAACCGGGTGATTAACCGTTGTGCCCAAAGTGGCATCTTTAAGTTGATGAACCCTTCCATGATGATTTGCCCGGCCAGCGTCCCGGTAATAGTTGAGCTTTGCCCGGAAGATAACAGGGCTAAGGCGAACAGCATACTCAGGATTGGACTGGCGATGGCCCCAACGATTTGACTGTCGGACAAGGCATTGAACAAGTCAACGAACCGACCGAGGTCACTGTTGGTGCCAAAGAAGAGGGCAGCTCCCAAAATCAATAACAAACTGTTGACCACGAAGGCCAGCGTCAATTGGATGTTAGAATCAATCGTGGTGAACTTGATGGCTTGGGCCACACTCTTGCGGTCCTTACGATCAAAGCTCCGGGTTTGTGAAATTGAGGAACCCAGGTACAAGTCATGGGGCATAACCGTTGCACCAACAATCCCTAAGGAGAGGTACAACATCCCATGGTTCGTAATGATGCTGCTAGAAGGCAGGTAACCCTCTAACACTTGGTTCATATGGGGTTGGGCTAGGATAACTTCGTATAAGAAGACGAAGAGAATCACGGCAACCAAGGTCGCCACAATGGCTTCGATCTTGCGGAACCCTAACTTCATCAGGACCAACAGGACTAAAACATCCATGGCGGTGATGATGATCCCAACGATCAGCGGGAAGCCGAATAACAGCTTCAACGCAATCGCGGACCCAATAATTTCGGCGATATCAGTCGCCATAATGGCTAATTCAGTGACGATCCACAGGAAGAAACCGGTTCGCTTACCGGTATGTTCCCGGGTCAGCTGAGCCAAATCTTTTCCGGTGACGATTCCCAGTCGCGCCGACATAGCTTGTAACAGCATGGCGACTAAACTAGAAAGTAAAACCACGGTAAGTAACGTGTACTTGTACTGGGCACCACCGGCGATCGACGTGATCCAGTTCCCGGGGTCCATATACCCCACGGCAATTAAGGCCCCAGGGCCGGTGTAGGCCATCAAGGTTCGCCAGAAACCCGCATTTTGCGGGACTTCAACGGTCCCATTAACTTCATCCAGGCTCTTTTGGTTGCCCCCGGTTGATTGAATCATATGGTGCTTCTTCTCGTCGGTTTCATGATTATTCATAAAATCCCTCTTTTCTATTGGCTTAGAAATTCAGGTAGTCGATTGACTTCTGCCTTTCCTGGTGAACGCGAGTCAGCGTCAGCGTGGCGTAAATGGTGCGAATAATGGCAAAATTAACGAAGCTAACTCTTGTGACGCGCTTCAATTCCATTCGTAAGTATAGGCCATTTAGCCGTAATGTCAACCGTGTTGGGATTAATTTTTGGTGGGCCAAAAAAGTTTTTATATGTTTGTAACTATAATTTTTATATTAACTACTGGTGGGGGGCCTTGGGCGAAAAGCAACGTGGTGACGGTTTCATGGTTGCTCCGCCGTACCGTGTGAAAAAACCGATAAGTCGGGGGTCTACTGGCTGGTCAATGAGAACCAGAGGCTGCGACTAATTACAGGATTAGAATGGCCTAAAATTTAAACCGGAAAAATATTTTTTAGGTGTGTCGTTGTGTCCCATCATTAATGAGAACACTGGCGAGTGAAAGGGCAACTGAAACGGTTCGTTACGTTAGATTTAAAACAAAGTATAGATAACCTAGTTTTCAAAACCAGATGATTGCGTTATAATCTTAGTTATTATCGAAGAGCGAAACTAGGAGAAACGAGGTAACCGTCATGCAACCAGAAAAAATTGCCATTTTAGTCGATTCCTGTTCGGATGTGCCGGCTGAAGTGTTAGCCGCCGCTGACATGGCATTGATGCCAATGAACGTGGTCTTCCGTGACCGGGTCTACGAAGACCGATTAACCATTACCCCAACTGAATTTTATCGCCGTCAAGCGACCGAGAAGGCGACCACGGCGAGTCCCACTGGCAAACGGATCATGGACGCTCTGGAGCGAATCCAAGCGTCCGGCTACACCCACGTGATTGCCGTCTGCATTTCTGCTGCGCTTTCCGGGACTTTTCAGGAGACGCAGCTGTTGGCGGAAGATTCGCCGTTGACGGTCCACGTGATCAATACCCGCAGTGTCGGTATCGGTAGCGGTTTTTCGGCCATCTACGCGGCTCAGTTACGGGATCAGGGGTTAGCGTTTGCCGACATCATTAAGGAAGTTGAACGCGTGACAGCACAGACGAAGGTCTTCTTTTACGTGCCAAGTCTGAAATACCTGCAAGCCGGAGGTCGTATCGGCAAGGTGGCCGGCATGGCCGGGACCCTTTTAAACGTGAAGCCGATTATTTCTTGCGATCCCGAGGGCATCTACTACCCGATTGCCAAGGTCCGGGGTGCCAAACGCACGATTGGCAAGTTGCTGGACTTGGTCGATGGCGCCATTGGGGACGCCACCAAGGTCAACGTCGCCGTGTGTGATGGGGCCGACCCTGACCTGCGACAACAAGTCCTGGATCAGTTGAAGGCGGCTCACCCGAACGTGACCGACTGGTATGCCGGGGATGTGTCACCGGCTTTGGGTGTGCATACGGGACCGGGCCTCATCGGCGTCGGCGTCCAGGTTTTGGACTAACGGGCTTGATCTTGGATTTCGCCTCCGGGCCGGTGAAAATTGAGCCGTGACGCTGTGGGCGCACGCTGGAAGCCAAAAGCGGTCTTCCAGCTTACTTTGAGCCGAAGACCACGTCTCAAAGATAGCAGTTGTCTAAGCGGTACCCCGCTAAGACAACTCCCACGGCTGAGCTCATTTTCACCGCCCCTGCGGCTGACACTGGTTTAACCCGCGTGTAGTCCAGGGTGGATTCTAACTAATGGCGGTTGTAGTCAAACAGTGGCAAGCTCCCAACCAAGATATCGACACAGCTGGTCACCTTGATCCGCCTCTGGTCACTGACACTGTCCACGCTAAGCTCATTTTCACCGGCCTGGTGGCTTATACTGGTTAAATCCGCGTATAAGTCCAAGCAGACTTTAACTGTACTAGTTTGGGCTGGTTTCGTGCCGTCTCAGAGTTAGATTTACGCGAATTAACAGGTAGCTACAATATTTGAACTAGACACGCTATCAAACAATTTTTAATAACTGACGTTTGTCCAGAGATTAGCAACGAATTCGGCCAGAAACTTAGTCACTCTTACAATCTGGACGCACAAAGTTTTTTCCACTAAAAAAGCCACGATTCGCGTCGTGGCTTGAGGGGGGATACGAGCAGGGTTAGATACTTTGGGGGAGTGCTAAGTGCTGCTCGTAAAAGAGTATTAAGAATTTGGTACGACTCCGTTAGCAACAGTCTTTGTTACTAACTTGATTGTAGTGTAACCCCTAATCTAATTAGGTGCAATTGATTGGTTTCATAAATTTACTAATAATGGCGTTGGCTGTCAATCGTTGGTAAACTTAATGGCTGTTTCCACCTGATAAGTCGGGAGAACATCACTAATTATAAATAAAATTTTTGCGGCTACATCCCGGGGTGACGGCGATGTGGCCGTATTTTTGGCGGGCATCGCGGTTAACATCGCGGGTAGTACTGACAACTCGAATTTTAGACGTATAATAGGAAACAAGCGCTGGATTGGACGATTGGCGACGACAGTTTTGCTTGGTTGGACCAAGTCACTTGGTAAACCGGGGCTTGGACGTCAATTAGTAGGCACCAACGTAGACCAATCGTTGATTTAGTTATCAGTAGATTAAGAAAAAATGGGAAAATAAAGACTTGTCACCCGTTAATCATTTATAATGGTTTTGCTAATGAAAACAATAGCTAATAAGGGCTTTAATGGGTGCGATGGCGAAATGCCCCGTGGTTTAATTAGAAAGCCGCAGCAATTTTATGGGAGATTGGCCATCTAGGCCAAAGCGTGGCGCCGATTCAAAGTAAATTCACTTATCATTTGAATAAGGTGAATAATAGCGACCTGTCGGCAACAACGGAGGGAGACGTAGGATGAGTTTAATAGCGTTGATTTGGGAGGTCATTTGGCACCCGCTGACCGTGTTAGTGCCACTGACGAACCAGTTAGGAACAGGCATCTATCCGGTGCTATTCTTTTTAATTTTTTTGGAATCTGGCATGTTGATTTTTTCCTTTATTCCGGGGCAATCGCTATTATTCATGGTGGGGTCGATTGCGGCCAACCCGCATTCCCAGCTAAACATTTGGCTACTGGTTTTAATGTTCACGATGGCAGCCACGGCCGGGTCGGCTGTCAAGTACATCACGACTTTAAAGTGGGGTGACCTCCAGGAAAAACTGATCGATCGGTTACCGGAGGAAAAGGTCAAACAGGCCACGGCAGTCTTTACCCGCAACGAGGATCAAACGTTATTGATTGGGCGGTTTATCCCCTTCGTGGGGCTGTTTGTGCCAATCATAGCGGGCACCACAGATATGAAATGGCGTCAGTTCCGCTTCTATAATTTGGCGGGGAGCTTCATCTGGGTCTTCAGCTGTTCGGCGGTCGGCTACTTCTTCGGCAACACGCCGTTCATCCGCCAGAATTTCACGTGGCTGTTCATCGGCCTCCTGGCGATTCCGTTTTTGGTCCGCCAGGGCTGGCAGCATTACCGAGAAGCTCGGACGGCGAGGACTAATCGTTAGAAGACAGTTGTAAAACGAGTATTAATGGGATGTCATTAAAAGAGGACCCTCACGTAAAAAGCGTGAGGGCCCTTACTATCTTTATAGTAGGTAAAAGTCATGGAAACAATGTCCAAATGGAGTGGGCCGAGCCAGTCTAAGCCGCAGGGCTGGTGAAAATGAGCGGGCTGGTCGATGTTAGTGACCAGAGGCGGATCAAGGTGACCAGCTGTGTCGATGGTCTTAGCTGAGGTTTCTCACTCAGCTTAGAGCATGGGTCGACCTTTGAGACCGCTCTTTGGCTCAAAGTCGAGGTGGAAGCCCGCTCCTCAGGCTGGAACCGACCCCACAGCAGGGCACCTTGAATCCGCCGCCGGGAACGGTCAACTGCAGCGTCACGGCTCAATTTTCACCGGCCCGGAGGCGCAAGACAAAGTACAACCCCCCAGAGAAATTTGGGCATAGAAAAGGCCCTGAGCAACATGCGGATTACTCAGGACCTCTATTTAGGAATCTGTTAATAAATCACTTGTTTTGGGGGGAGTGCATCTATAGACAGTGATTCCTATCATCTATCACAGTGCTTAAGGTCAGAACGTATCACGAACCAACTACGCGTATAATACCGAGTCTTGTAGTTATTCGCAAGCGAATTGTAACTGTTCCAAAAAAATGGCTAGAAAGTGTGAGGATTAGGCTAATAGCTGGCAGCGGGACTAAAATTTAGAAATGAAACTAAGTCGGTTCCCATAAGGATTGGGTTGTTACCGGTTGCGGACAATGAATCAGCAATCGTCAAAATCAAAGAAGATTACTAGCGGAGTAGACAGGTTACGGTATCGACGTTAGACCTTAGATTAGATAAACCGCCCAAACCGCGGACTACCGGCAATTGTGGGCCTATTCGTTATTTTGACGCTGTTCTTTTTACGCTTTTTACTTATTGAATAATAAACTAATGGCGAATTATTTCTGTGCAAAACGCACATGCTTTCACCATTTTAATGAAAGTGTGAGGAAAACTCCTGATTTACCGGGTTTTCCGAGACGAAGTCATTTATCTTTCGCTAACTTTCAAGTAGA
This sequence comes from Levilactobacillus mulengensis, assembly GCF_003946045.1. GTDB lineage: Bacteria > Bacillota > Bacilli > Lactobacillales > Lactobacillaceae > Levilactobacillus > Levilactobacillus mulengensis. The sequence goes on from NZ_RHNW01000004.1 coordinate 77,853, forward strand.
CTAGCTTTAGAATCGTTTTTCATGTAGGAGGGTAAACATGAAAGTCATCATTGTTGGTAGTACACACGCTGGAACTAATGCAGCGCTACAAATTTTGCGTGATCATCCGGACACAGATGTGACCATTTACGAACGGCATACGAACGTCTCTTTCCTTTCATGTGGGATCTCATTGTTTCTTGATGGGCAAGTCAAACATCTTGAGGACATGTTCTATTCTTCACCTGAACAACTTGCGGAAGCCGGGGCAAAAGTTTTAACTCGACACAACGTGATTAAGATCGACGCAGCAACTAAGTCGGTCGAAGTCGTTGATATGGAGTCTGGGGATGTGACCACAGACACTTACGACAAGCTGATCATGGCGACGGGGTCAACCGTGACGGTACTGCCTATTTTTGGTATCGATGAAGATAAGGTCATGCTTTGCAAGAATTATGAACAAGCAGTTGCGATTAACAAGGCTGCCAAGGGTGTTAAACGGATTGCGATTGTCGGTGCCGGTTATATCGGAACCGAATTAGCTGAAAGTTATGCGCGGACTGGCCACGAAGTTCAGTTACTGCAATCACGTGACATCATCTTAAACCACTACGTTAACAAGGGCTTGTCTGACCATATCGTCAGCATCCTTGAAGACAAAGGGGTTAACGTGTTATTGAATCGGCGGGTGACTTCATTCACGGGGAACGATGACGGCGAATTAGTTATCGAAACCACGAACGGGGACTTCACCGCTGACTTAGCCGTTGTCTGCACGGGCTTTGTGCCCAACACAGAGTTGTTGCGGGGCCAGGTCGACATGGATCGGCACGGTGCCATCATCATCAACGACTACGTACAATCATCTGATCCTGACATCTTTGCTTGTGGGGACGCCAGTGTGGTTAACTTTAACCCAACTGGTAAGCCAGCTTACACGCCACTGGCAACGAACGCGGTCCGGCAAGGGATGTTAGCCGGAATCAACATCTTCGGTAACATTCAAAAGTACATGGGTACGCAAGCCACGTCCGCGATGCAAATCTTTGGGCGGACATTGGCGTCAACCGGGTTGACCATCGACCACGCGTTGAACGCAGGCTTTGATGCCGATATGGTCACGTTTGAAGGCACTTGGCGGCCAGCCTACATGCCATCAACCGATGACCTGACCATCAACTTGGTTTACAACCGGCAAAACCGGCGGATCTTAGGGGCGCAGTTGTTCAGTCAACATGAAGTGGCCCAATCCGCTAACGCCATTTCGATTGCGATTCAAAACCGCAACACGATTGACGACCTGGCCTTCGTGGACATGCTGTTCAATCCAAACTTCGACGACCCATTCAACTACTTGAACTTGGTCGCACAACAGGCTGTGGAAAAAGAAACCAAGCGTGGCAACAATCACCCACGTTTGACGGCCGGCATGGACGAAGATCCAGAACTGACGAAAGATTAACGAAGTGGTAAATAGGACGTGATGCCTGCGGGTGTCACGTCTTTTTTTGTCTACGTTGAAAACAAAAAGCTGGCGTCATCATACCCCTTGGGGTATACTGATGACACTGATTAGGAAACCGAGGAGGATGAATGAACATGCAAGCAATTACGAGCAAGGATTTTGAACACATTGGTGACGACACCGCGGTCACGGTCGTGGACTTTTGGGCTGACTGGTGTGGGCCATGTAAAATGCAGACGCCCGTCCTGGAAAGTTTAGACGAAGCCTATGGTGACCAAGTGAAGTTTGCGTCCCTCGACGTTGATCAGAACCAGGATCTGGCCCAGTCCCTGGGCATCATGAGTATTCCGTCATTGGTCATCTTTAAGAATGGTATGCCAACGGAAAAGGTTGTGGGCTTTCACCCGAAGGCTGCGCTCAAGAAGTACATCGACGAAAAATTAACTGAGGTGAGTGCTTAATGGTTCAAACAACGTCCAGTCAATTAAAGAATCGGCTTCGGCGAGCGGACGGCCAGCTACAGGGCATCCTGAAGATGGTCGATGACGGTCGGGAATGTCAGGACATCCTGACGCAACTCGCCGCCGTTCGTTCCGGCGTGGAGCGCATGATTGGGGTCGTCGTTGCTGAAAACGTCAAGCAGTGCATTGCGGATGACCAGCTCAGCGAAGACCAGCAACACGAATTACAAACAGCGCTTGATTTGGTTGTTAAGACGCACTAAGGTCGTTGTCAGCGCCTCCGGGCTGGTGAAAATGGGCCGTGGCGCTGTGGGCGCACGTCTGGAGCCTGAGAAGCGGTCTCCAGACTTACTTTGAGCCGCTGAGAAACGCGTCTCAAAGATAGCAGTTGCCTAAGCGGGGAACCCGCTAAGGCAACTCCCACGGCTGAGCCCATTTTCACCAGCCCTGCGGCTGACGTGGGTTTAACCGATGACAATGTCGTCGTTATTTGACATTGATTGTGGCTGAATTGACAATTGGTTTGTAGTTTGTAGTTTGTAGTTTGTAGTTTGTAGTTTGTAGTTTGTAGTTTGTAGTTTGTAGTTTGTAGTTTGTGATTTGAGTTGCGAATGAATCTGGCTGATTGATCTACTGCTTCAAATCTTCTTGGCCAATCCGTACTCAATCTAAACTAGTTTCACTAGAAGTCGCCCTAGTGGCGGCTTTTTTGGTACAATGGAAAGATACTTTTGGAGGAGGCCAGCAAATGGCTAACGTGTTTGCAATTATTGTTTTTGCCTTTCTTGGGGGCAGTGGGCGTTACCTGGTGGGGCAGGCTTTACCCGAGGCGGCCGGATTTCCCTGGGCGACGATTTTGATCAACTTAATCGGTAGTGGGCTGTTGGCTTGGCTATCGCACGCCAAACGCCTGACGGCTCAGTGGCCGGAAGCCGTGACCGTGGGCTTAGGTGTCGGCGGTGTCGGGGCGTTTACGACCTTCTCGACGTTTAGCGTTGACGCCGTGCGGTTGGTGAGTGAACAACGGTGGCTAGCGGCCATCAGTTATGTGCTGATCACCGTGATTGGTGGGATGATCTGCAGCGCCCTGGGTGTATGGATTGCCCGACGCTGGTGGACCTTTAACTTGGAGGAAGAGTGATGGCCGCGGTGGCTGGCCTGGGCGCAACCGTGGGGGCTCTGGGCCGCTACGGGATGACGCGATTGGTGCAGTCCTATCATGGCAATCGGTGGCCGCTCGCCACGCTGCTGATCAACTGGTTAGGATGTCTATTGTTTGGCTTTCTAACCGGTTGGCAAGCAACCAATTTAACCGCTGTTTTACTGGGGACCGGGGTCCTAGGTGGCTTCACGACCTACTCAACCTTTAGTCACGAGGTCATCATGCTGGCGGATCAACGCCGGTATGGCGCCATGACGCTGTATCTCTTGCTTAGTATCGTTGGTGGGTTGATATTGGCGGCCGGTGGTGGGTGGCTCGGCTGGCTCTTTCGCTAGGCCACGATAAATCAGTGGTATTCCGGGGGAAACTTCCCTATCATGGGGATATTGAGTGAAACGAGAGGAGTGGCAATCTTGGCAGAACGCTTATCGATTGCGGAACAAAATCAGGCGTTACGCGAACAACTTTCGCCAGAAAATCAGGCTTACTGGGACGACTTGGTGGCGGCCTTGCGGCAACAGCCCAAGTACGCTAACGAGGACACCCTCCAGCGAAAAATACGGGAAATATTGCCCAATTTATTAGTGGCCCAGTCCAAAGAACAATCCGCCCGAGACTTTTTCGGAGCGGACCCCCAGACCATCGCGGACCAGGTGGGGGCGGCTTCGACGGCTAAACCCGCGTGGCTAACCTGGGACTTGTTGGTGCCCGTCCTAATCTTTATCTTAGGGGTTGTGTTGCCCGCAGCGATTCTACCAGCCGTACCACTACAAGGCCTGTTAATTACGGTACAATTTGGCATCTTCGTCATCGCCATGATTCTGGGTATCTGGTGGGCCGGACGAGTGACCTCGCAAATGCAGTTGGTCGGTTGGCTGGTCATCATTGTGGCGCTGTTTCTCGCGATGTGGCTGGCCGCACGAGTCGTCCCGGCGCGGGGGCTAATTTATCTGACCCGCGTTGGCGGCAGTGTGTTCTTGCTGGTCTTTGCCCTGGCCGTCACCGGTCTGACCTGGTGGCATCACCGGCGGCACGCGGATTCCTGGTTCCCCGCCATTCTGGGAAGCCTGTGGATCACGACGCTGTTGGCCCTACTGGCGCGGTTCCCGCTGACCTCTGGGTTGATGGTGACTTCCGCGGGTAATCTGTTGATTGCGCTGGGAACGGTGTTGGCGGATGCTAGCATCCTAATCATCGGCTGGCACATCTGGCAACTCCGCCAAACTAAATCAGAGTAATTGGTTAAAAATAACCGCCTCCGGCTTCCAGGGATTCCGCCTGCTGTGGGGAACGCCTCCAGCCAAAGGGCGGTCTTCCGGCTCGCTTTGAAGCCTGGCAAAACCAGCCAGGCTCCAAAGTCGTCCCATGGTGTAAGTTACCTAAGAAACGGTAACTAACGCCATCGACACAGCCGACTCCATCCCTGGCTTCCTGCGGCTACGATTGATTTTTAACCAATCTCTGGTTTGAGCCGGAGTGGCCGTGTGAGTTTATTTTGGAATCAATTATTCAGCTAAGGCCATCGACACAGCGGGGAACCTTGACCCGCTTCTGGTCGCTCTTGGTCGTCTCTGATTTAGTTGGTCGGGTGGACTGGTTGTTTACCATTAGATATAGTTCCTTAACAATTAAACATAAACAAAGCAAATGCAGACCGACAATTCCAGGAGAATTGCCAGTCTGCATTTTTTAATCCGTTTATTTCGGTTCAAACCGATGAAAAGTACAGGTTTCTTTTAAAAGCCAATCGGGTCCAACGCGTCCGTTTGGAACGTGCTGGTGGTGGCTAAGCCTAGCGCTTGGCGGAGGCCCGTTGAGACCTTCGTAATTTCACTTTGCGGTGCGATTTGGTAGTCGATGCCGTTGATGGTGGCCGGTTGGCCCTGCAGCGTTTGGGATTCGATGTGGCGGCTGGTGTGGCCGTCCTTGGTGCGTAGCCACATCAGGTCGTCGAAGGTCAGATTCGTTTGCAAATTACTGTTGAGCGACTTCAAAACCGTTTGGTAGCGCAGGACCGAGCTCAGGCTGGCTTCCTTTAACACCAGTGCCTTGATGATTTGGCGCTGGCGAGCTTGGCGGCCGTAATCACCCAGTGGGTCCTGGTCGCGCATCCGGGAGTAGGCCAGGGCACTGGCACCATTTAGGTGAATCTTGACGCCCTTGGTGACGTTGGCCTGTTGATAGTGGAAGGTCAGTAGCGGATCAATCGTGACGCCGCCGACCGCGTTGATCATTTTCTCCAGGCCGCCCATGTTCAGTAGGACGTAGTAGTGGATGGGGATGTTGACCAGGTGCTCGACGGTCTGAATCGTGGTTTTGGCGCCGTAGAGTGGATAGGCCGCGTTGATTTTTTCCTCGTCATTTTGACTGCCGTAAATATTGACCAGCGTGTCCCGGGGGATGCTGGTCAGCTTGGCCGTCTGCTTCTGTGGATTAATCGTGGCGACAATCATGGTGTCGGTCCGACCAACCTGGGTCCGCCCCAGTGCGCCGGTATCGGTGCCTAACAGAAGAATGGCAAAGGGCTTGCCACTAGTAATGGTGGTATCGCTGGGCTTGCCCACGGCGTGATAGGTCTTTGAAAAAGTCTGTTGTGCCGTGTGCCAAGCGTGCCATCCGTAAAGTCCGCCGCCCACCAGGAAGAGGGCGAGCAGGGTCAATAAAATATGGCGCCCCCGGTGACGCCGACTGGTGAAATGCCGTCCCCGCGGCGGCAATGGTGCGTTTTGCATGATAATTCCTCCCCCTTATACGCTGACAAGTATAGTCATTTACGTGGCAAATGGCGGCGACCTTTACCTAATTAGGTAGTCTTTTAACCAAAACTTATCCGGCGGGTTAAGTCGTTGTATACGCCTCCGGGCGGGTGAAAATGGGAGCGGAACGCTGCGGGCGCACGGCCGGAGCCAAAGGGCGGTCTCCAGCCTTACTTTGAGCCGCTGAGAAGCGCGTCTCAAAGATAGCAATTTTCTAAGCGGTAAAACCGCTAAGGAAATTCCCACGGCTGGCCCCATTTTCACCCGCCCTGCGGCTCATGTCGACTTAGCCGGCAGGAAAAATTGGTTGGTGGCTGCCATTTAACTCTCCAGTAAAAATGGTGCCTGTGCCCTAATGAATCCTATCTGAATGTAGCCAAGTTGCTGGCAGATCAGCGTTTACAAAAATGGTTATAATTCACTAAAAGAAATTAGTGGCCGGTAGCGGTTACTTTGGTGTACAGTAAAGGAAGTATCATTAACAAGTTTCGTGTGGGCTAAGCCAGTGTTAGCCGCAGATATGGTGAAAATGGGCTTAGCCGTGGTAGTTTCCTAAGCAGCTTGGCTGCTTAGGAAACTGATATTTTTGAGACTCGATTTGTGAGGCTCAAAATAAGCTCGGAGACCGCTCTGTGGCTTCGGGCGTTCGCCCACAGCGTTCCGACCCATTTTCACCATGCCGGAGGCGAGTAGAAACACTTTTGATAACCCACACCAAACTGGTTATTAACATATATAATGAAAAGGGAGTTGGCAAATAATGGCAAAAGTTGAAAGTTTTACTTTGGATCACACAGCTGTTAAAGCACCTTACGTTCGGTTGATTACTCGGGAAACAGGGACCAAGGGCGACGTCATTTCTAACTTTGATTTACGATTAGTTCAACCTAACGAAAACGCCATTCCAACGGCCGGGTTACATACGATTGAACATTTATTGGCTGGTTACCTGCGTGACGAAATGTCTGGCGTCATTGACTGTTCACCATTTGGTTGCCGGACCGGGTTCCATTTGATTACCTGGGGCGAACAATCCACTGAAGAAGTTGCCAAAGCTTTGAAGGCTTCTCTACACCGGATCGCCTTTGATACGGAGTGGAAAGACGTTCAAGGCACTGACAAATACAGCTGTGGGAACTACCGCGACCACAGTCTGTTCTCCGCTAAGGAATGGAGCAAGGATATCCTGGACAAGGGGATTTCTAAGGACCCCTTCAAGCGCGAGGTTATCTAGATTAAGCTAAACGCAAATCCCAAAGGAATCTGGCAGGCTGCCGGGTTCCTTTTATTTTGCCTTAGCCAGTTAGTAATGTTGAATGCATCACATTAGCAGAATCTTTGTTTGCCAGGAATGCTTGCGATATAATTAATATAATAAATGCTTTTGGGATTGGTTAAACTGTCGTTGTCAGTGCCTCCGGGCTGGTGAAAATGACAGCCAAACAGATTATGGGATATTGATTATTTGGCAGGCAATTAGTCGTTGTAAAAGGTTTGGATTCAAACAGTGTGCAGGTTTGTAAAACGAAAAAATGTTGAGGGGATTTGATCATGAAAAAGCTACATTGGGGTGTAATGGTATTGGTGGCCGTCAGCTTGGGGCTGGGCGGCAGTACGACCGCGCAGGCCTACGGGACGTATCACCAGAAGTCATCCGCTTTAAGCGTGGGGCGGATGCGGCACGTGAATAATTCTCGCGTGCACTACGTTAAGGCGCCCAAAAATTATCAGCACGCAAAGAATACCCATGGTATCAACACCATCAAACGTAGTCGGGGCACGGCGGTTACCTTTAAAACGAAATATCTGTTACCGCTACCCGGCTATCACAATCAGGCCTGGGGGAATCCCCAGGGCCTGACCACCAACGGCCGTTATCTCTACGTTTTGTACTGTCCCACGGCTTGGCACAATCGTGGGCGCATCGTGCGTTACGATATGAAAAAGCTGAATAAACTGGGTCTGACGCCGCAACAATTACAGACGGCCTACACCAGTAACGCCAAGGCTCAACTTGCCAGTCATGCGGCGGTCAAGGTTGGGCAACCGTTTGAAACGGGACACGGTCAGTCGTTGGCCTATAACTGGAAAAATCATCACCTCTACATGTGGTGTGACAGGGAAAAGTCGGCGGCCACGCCCGTCAATCAGTACGGGTACATCAAGCAGATCAAGGCCAACACCCTGACGCCCCGCTACCAGATTCGCTTCCGCCTGAAGCACAAGCGGTTTGCGGTGCCGGGCGGCCACGTCTTAACGTTTGATAAAAAGGGGCACGCCTACTTCTGGAGTCGACCAACGACGCACCAGGCTTACATTTATCAAGGAAGTATCTCGAAGCATCACGTGAAATTCCGCTTGACCCGGCAGGTTTTGAAACACGGGCCCGGGACCCACGTGCAGAGCATGGGCTACAACCCGCACACCAACCGGGTTTACCTGGTGGCCGATGATTCAATCGCCAGTGTGCCAGTATCCAAGCTCTCCGGCAAGGGCCACCTGACCAAGAACAACGTGCGCTGGACCAAGTTCTCGTCCAAACGGGAATTTGAAGGCCTGACGTTTACCAAGGGTGGGCACGCCTACCTGTTGACCAATCACAATCCGGAAATCCTGCGGGGCAACCGGGTCAGTTGGTAAGTTTAGCAAGTTGAGAAAATCCTTATCTCCGCTAGTTGGCGGTCAGTGCAGTATACTGGCTGAAAACATTGAGGGGTGAGGGATTATGCGAAGAATTCATTTACTCGGGGCGTTAATCCTCAGTTTGGGATTGATGGGGATGGCGGTTCCCGCACAAGCAGATACGTTGGTAAAGCAGTCGGCCGCGGCCTTGGCCACACCGAAAAATTTGACGTCGTTAGATGATGCGCAGGTGCATTTCGTCACGGTACCCACGGCCTATGCCAATGCCACCAATCCACACGGGGTGAACACGATTGCTAGCGATCAGGGTAGCGCGGTCACCTTCACCACAAAATACCTGTTGCCGATTCCGGGGTACCAACATCAGGCATGGGGCGACCCGCAAAGTTCCGCGGTGGTTGGACAATACCTCTATGTGGTCTACTGTCCCACGGCTTGGCAGAATCGCGGCCGCATCGTGCGGTTCGATATGTCAGCCTTGGCCCAACTGAACGCGACGCCGCGGCAGATTCAAATGGTCTACGCGACCGCCGCTGATCATTCCGCCCAGGAAAAGCAGATTCGGGCGGCCATCAAGGTGGGGCCCGCGTTTGCGACCGGTCATGGCCAATCCTTAGCCTACGACTGGGCAACGCAGAAGTTTTACATGTGGTGTGACAAGGAGTCGGCGCCGCGGGTCAACCTCAGTAAGTACGGCGTGCTCCAGCAGATCAGTGCTAGCACGTTGACGCCGGTCCACAAGATTCAGTTTCGGCTGAAGTCCAAGACACTCAACGTTCCTGGTGGGCACGTCTTGGCCTTTGACCAGGCCGGTCACGCCTACTTCTGGACGCGTCCCGACCCCGTGAATGTCTACCTCTATCAGGGAACAATCCAAAATAATCGCGTGCATTTCCAATTGACCAAGCAAATTCTGGAACACGGCCCGGGCACCTGCGTGCAAAGCATGGCGTACAACCCGCACAACGACCGGTTATACCTGGTGGCCGACGATTCAATCGCCAGCCTGCCAGTTTCCAAGCTGGGGCAGTTGACCAGCGACGACGTGACCTGGACGGGCTTTGACTCGACCCGAGAGTTCGAGGGGTTGACCTTTGGCGATGACGGCCAGGCCTACCTGATGAGTAACCACAACCCAGAAATATTAACCAGTAACTCATTAAATTGGTAATGATTAGCCAAAATGGCGCCGGCCCGATGGGACTGAGCGCCATTTTTAGTGGGAAAAATTCGACTACGCTTTTTGCGGTTCCAGGTGTATCCTTATGGGGTGGTGGTTGAACCAGTTGTTGGCGAAATCATTGCCGTACATAATAAATGGGAGATGTTGGGCATGAAGAAGTTTTTGATCAGTCTCGTGGTCGTTTTGGCCGCAATCGTTGGGGCTAGCGCGGTGACGCCGGGGACGACGGCGCAGGCAGCGGGCTCAAAGTTTGGGTACGTTAAGAATACCCCGAAGAAGATGCGGGGGACATGGTATCACAAGTTTAGTAAGCGTGAAGGCGGTATGTATAAAATCGTCATTAAGAAGCACAAAGTTACTCTGGGCTCGGCGACTTTTAAGAACCTGACCATCTCGAAGATGTCACAAAAGGGTAAAATTTCTGACTATAGTTTTAACAGTAAGACATTACCCGTTAGCACATCAGGTTTCTTCAGTTACACTAAGAAAATCAATGGTAAGAAGCGGAATGTCATGGTTGAAATCCCACAGGGAACCGGTATGAGACCAGCCGTTTACACGCATTTCAAGCCTAAACAAGCCTACTCCGTATCGGCCTCAGTGTTGAAGCGGTTGTCTGATCCAATTACTCAGTAGGAAGGTCGGTAATGATGAAGAAATTTTTAATTAGTTTTGTTATTGTTCTGGCAACGCTGATTGGTGGCAGTGCCCTTAACGTAGGTACTACCACTGCACAGGCAGCCATGAAGCAGCGGACTGTAAAGGTCGCGCCGAAAAAGATGCGGGGAACCTGGTACAACTACCTGGGAAAAAAGGCGGGCATGTACAAACTGGTCATCAAGAAGCATCGGTTTACCTCTAGTATGGGTAATCAGTATAAATATACATTGCCAAGTCTGACGATTACCAAGTGGTCACAAAAGGGCAAGCGCTCAACGTATAATTTCAATAGTAAAACGCATCCTGGCGATACCGCTAGCTACTTTACCATGACCATGAAGATTCGTGGCAAGAAGCGGACGGTGATTGCCTCACCCCAACAGGATGCAAGTCTGAAGCCGATTGTTTTTACGCACTTTAAAACGAAACATCAGTATTTTGCGCCGCTGTCGATTCAAAAGCATTTAGCGTTCTAAGTTATTGCCTAAAGAGAATTCGCCAATAGGTGACGGATTCTTTTTATTTCACAAAATGTGCGTGTCCTGTGAAAATAAGTGGACACCCAAGCCCCAGAATAGTTTAGACTGTAGGTAAGCAAAAATTTTACGAGAAGGGAGGCTGGACGATATGGCAAAAGAGGATTGGCAGGCGATTTACCAAGACTTGGCCGAGTTAATTGGTGAGGAAAATACGCTTAAAGTCTTTAAGGATTTTCGGGGAAGTACGGTCAACTTCCCAATGCGGTTGATGCGACGTGAGGCCTTGCAGGAGCGGATTCACGGTGATTATTCCGCTGGCGCTTCGGTGCATGAATTGAGTGCGCAGTACCAGCTGGCGGAGCGCACCGTGCGCAAGTACCTCCAGCACGAAAATAAAAACGACGGTATTTGACGTGCAACTGTACAATCAATCCAGCAAATAACTGTGTATGCTATGATAGGTGTCGAAGCTATTACTATTTACCACAAAAGTTTGCTAACCTTTGTTTATAAACCTTTAAACATTCGGGAAGGCATGACAACTATGGATATTGATACAGATGCGCTCCAAGGCGTTTATAAAAAACTCAATGAACTGCTGGGGACCGACGAAATGCTCAAGTTTTATCAGGAATTTCGGGGGACCCAGTTGAACCTGCCGATGAAGCTGTACGACCGAAACGGGACGGTTGCGGCTATCAAAGACAACTACCCGCAGATGTCGGAGAAGCAGCTCGCCGATAAGTATGGCTATTCACAACGGTGGGTCAAGCGGGTCATCAGCGAAGGCAAGAACTAGTACATACAGAAGTAGTCGGAAACAACGACGGTGCTGAGACTTGGATGACGAGTGTTGGCACTGTTTGGCAAACGGACAAAAAGATAGGGGAGCTACTCATGCAAACGAAAGCGAAGTTACTCGGCCTCGCCTTAGTGGCGGTTGTGATTGTAAGCGGTTGCCGTGCAAAATCCACCACGCAGCAAAAGCTGGCCGATCAACCACAACCATCAAAACTGACAACGTTGCTGCAGCCGGTGCGAAAGCGTTCGGCGGAGGATGCGGGGACCCGAACCAATCAGCAGGTGACTTACTCACGATTCACGTATCACCAAAATCATTGGCGGTGGGCGTTGACGACTAACAAACGCACCGTGATCAAGGGCATCATCACCGGCGTCAAGTCACAGGATGGTCTTAAAAAATTGACGGTCAAGCTGCCCCAAAAGCAGACGGCCACGGTCATCTTTAGTTGGGTGGATAGCGCCAAGCAGGCCTATAATTTGAAGAGTACGTCACCCAAGTTCAACCGTAACTTTATCGTGGGTGATAACGGCAAGGGCTGGACAACGGGAGTGCCCGCAGAATTAAAGGGCACCTGGCAAACGGATCTGTACGCGGCTAAACGCTATCATCCGGGTGGTCTCGTTGATCCGGCTGGCGCCTATGAATCGTCGAATGACGCGTTTATGCGGACAACTTTCTACGTGAATGCTGACAGGTTAGATGGGCGCAATGACACCTATAATCAGCATAAGGAGTTAGTTTCTGAGGGTGCCGGTTGGGGTGCTAATCACCAGGCTTCCTATAAGAAATTGGCGCATCATAATTATTGGTTGAAGTCGTATGTCATTGGGGACAAAACGGCTTTAAACGTTTACCGGGTGCAGCTGACAAACGACCGGCTGAAGTTAATCGGGGTGTTTGGTAATATCCCAGCGATGAACAAATTGACGTCCGCACAGGCCAGGGCCGACCGGACCTATGGCGCTGCGGCTGCTCAAAAGGGGGATACCACGACGGCAAGTTCTAGTGAGCATCGTGAGAGTTCTGCCACGACCGGTACTAGCAGTAGTTCGACCGCAACCAGTACAGTGGATACGCATAATTTAACGACTGGTCAGGTCAATCAGTGGGTCTGGTTACACTTGAAGCAGGATTACGCGGGGAAGCACGTCACCATGCAGGACATGTTTTTCACACAAACAACGAATGATGATGGCACGCTGACGATTCAGGTCAAGGAGAATCACAGCACCGAGAACATGAAGAAACAAGGGGTCACGGAGATGGTGGACCCAACAGTGGGGTGGTACGGTATCAATTCGAAGGGTGAATTGACTGAAAACACGGCGGGTGACAGTAAAGTTATCGCCACGGAATATGGTAAGTAAATCGCGCGGACTCACGTGAAATTTGGCGGGCCGGCCTTGGAGGAATGAATAAGGATGACAGTGAAAAAATGGCTTAGATTCGGCATTGTGGGTGCGTTGGCGTTAGGCCTATTGGGGTCCACGGTAACGGCCCAGGCAACGACGGTCTCACACGAAAAAACGGCCATTAAGAAGGTAATCAAACGGGACATGGCGCCGGTTCACGGCCGATGGTCGGTCCAGGTCACGCGGTTGGACCAGCGACCACTAAGCGTGACCACGGGCAATCACAAGGTCCAGGCGCAGCGTTCGGCCAGTACCATTAAGGTCTACGTAATGCTGACGATTTTCAAACGGGCCCAGGATCACCACTTGAAACTGACCAAGACGGTGAAAACCAATTTGAAACGGATGATTTATAATTCCGATAATACGGCCACCAATGCCTTGATTCATCGGCTGGGTGGGTTCAAATTGGTCAATAAAACGGCTAAGCAGTATGGCTTTAAGCACACGCATCTAAAGCGGTACATGATGGATACGCGGGCAATCAGTCGCGGGCATGACAACTACACATCAGTGCATGATTTGACTAGGTTCTTAACGTTAGTCTCGCAACATAAGTTGTTAGGAAAAACAAAGGACAAGCAGATGATGAACTTGTTACATCATTGCAAGAATCATAGCAAACTGCCTAAGCTGGTGACGCACGCCGCCGTATATAACAAGACGGGTGAGTTCCCAGCCAAAGGGGTGCAGAACGATGCGAGCCTGTTTAAGACGGCCCACGGGACCTACACGGTCGTTGTGATGGCACAACAGGGCAATCAGTATCAGCAGTATCACGCCATGAACCGCTTGGGCCGAGACACGGTCACCTATTTGAATCAGCATCGGTAATGACTAGGTCGGGAGTGAAAGCTCTCGGCTTTTTTGTGCGCGTATAAATGCTGTTGTACAAGGATTTCTGTGCTTTCATTATTGTGAAATTTGTATGTAAATGTTGTGTAAATGGGCTATACGGCGGGGACTTTATCCGTTAACATTGGGGTAATCATTGGTGAGGGGGAGCAATCATTTCCCTGGGACAACCACCCCGGCAGGTCCTTCGGCCGGAACCGGGTTGGTTGCGCGCTCAGGGGATGACCAGCAACTGATGACGTGTGAAGGTCTGACAATGATCGTCAGACAAGCGTGGTGCCAGAACTGAGTGACTTAGACCAGCAGCAATGAACCTGGGGAGGGACATTATGGACGCAACGAGTTACGCGTTTTTCCGGAAGAAGTTAAAGCACTACATGAAGCGAGTGACCAATAATCAAGAACCCTTGATGATTACTCGTAAGAACAAGCATAACGTCGTACTGATTTCCGTGGAGGAGTACAGTAATCTGCTGGAAAATCAGTTTATTTTGAGTCACCTAGAAAGCCGGGCTTGGTTACAGGCAACCGCCGAGCAAAAGGAAGCTGCGGCCGTCGTGAGTCAGGAAATGGTGACGGAACCGGCAGAAGTCGAACCGTCATAGGACAGTAGCGCCCTCTTCACCAAGTCATCTGGGAAGAGGGCGCTCTTTTCTTAACTGAGAAAAGTGGAAATGGGGGATGAATATGACCGCCAAAATCGTGTATTTGGAACAAAACGTTCCGGATAATACTACCACGCAAGAACACAATTTATTTATGCTAGACTATCCTGTCTATCAGGTCGAAGCCAATGGTCAACTAACGCCGGTGTTGAGCACGTGGGGCAAGGTGCTCTCCATCATGATTGATAAGAAGGATCGGTTTAAAATTTTCTTCACATCGGGACGGACCTTTGTGTTAGGGAGCAAAAAAATTATGGCTTACGATACGGATGCGGATGGCCTGGATTCGGTGTCACGGATTCACAGCCACGGCTACCAGTTTGCTTCGGAACATCCCACGCTAGTTGCCCAGTCCAGCGCGCAATTGCGCTCGGTCTTTCCCAATATTCGGGTGTTACAGGAGATTCCACGCGAATACGTGGTCATTGACTGCGAGTTCGGGATTCTCTTTCGCACGCAACGAACGGGCGACCACATCGCCATGGATCGAACAACCATCGATGGCGAGAAGGCAGGAATCTTTCAGCTGGCCGCGTTGGGGTACCGGGGAGACCAGCCCCTGGATGTTTATTTCAATCGCTATTTTGATCACCCCGCCTTTGCCGCGGAAATGAAACTGCGCGGTCTCAAGGAGACGGGGACGTCTTTGGCCGACTACGAGCAACAGGCCCGGCCACTGACCGTATTGAAGGACTTTATCCAACAGGTTTTACGGCGGCAGTTACCGCTTGTTTTCTGGGACCAGGGCAATGATCTGCGCTTGCTCCGCCACACGCTGGCGGTGAACCTGCCGTACTTAGCGGAAGAGGACCGGGCGGCATTGATGGCGCCACTCTGCGTGTTTGACGGGAGCCTGTACACCAATCAGGTCATCAACCGCAGTAATCATCAGAAGGATACCCACCATTTCTTACCGTTAAATGGGATTGCGGGCCTGCTGAATATCTTCAACCCCAAGCAACACAATGCCTTGTGGGATGCCCAGACCACCCATTTTGTAATCGATGAGTTGGCCCGCATCAAGCAGGCTGATCCGGTGGTTATCCAGGAACCGCGGCCGTTAGCCCCACCCATCCTGCAATTGCCAACGGCGGTTCCCGTGCCAACCGCTACCCAGCTAACTGACCAACCGGCAGCGAAGACGTTACAGCAGTTGCGGGCAGCGGGGCAGACTTACCGGGAAATTGCCGACCGCTTCGGCCTCAGCACCAGTACGGTGTGGCGGGCAGTGAAACGGCGTGAAGAGGTTCGGTAAAGTGCCCGTCAGTCCTGCCAAGAACTGGTATTCCTTTAACATTAATTAATTTATAAGGCCTGGAACGTTAATTTTTACGAAAAGGCCGTATAATGAAAACAGTTCAAGGGATAAGGGGATTGATGAATGATGGGAAGATGGCAACCGCTACGGGGATTGTGGCGGATTAATCAGCGAATGGAACAGTGGCGAGCTATGCGGGCGATTAAAGAGGCGTTACGAGTAGCGTACCCCTTTATTTTAGTGATGACTTTAGTGGACGTTATCGGACAAAGCTTTTTAGCCTCCAGCGGCTTTTTCTACCAAATTTATCATATTGGGAATTGGCTGCCCGGCATCGACTTGTGGCAACAGTTCTTCCAGGCGTTAAGTCTGGTTGTTAACGGTGTGGTGGCGGTCATCGTGGCCTTTACAACCGGTCATTATTTGGCACGGACCTACCGTGGAGATGCCCTAGCAGTTGGTGTGATGAGTGCGCTAGCCTTTCTATCGCTCAACGTGAATTACGATATGCTGGGGATGCCTAATTCTGAGAGTGAAGGCATGTCGTTATTTGTCGAGAATAATTTAGGCCCACAAGGGATCTTTTTGGCCATTGTCGTTGGTTTGGCAGTGGGGTGGCTGGGAAGTCATTTAATGGCAAGCCTAACAAATTGGCAGCAACGCCATCCCCGTTTCGGTCAGATGTCCTGGGCCAGCCGGGTCGCGTGGCCGACTATCTTCGTGCTGATCATCACGGTTGCTTTGGGGTATGGTTTCAGTTGGTTCACGGATGGCGGGATGAATGATCTGGTCTACCAGGCACTGAGCGCAGTCGTGGTGAATCCCGGTCACCGGGGCTTCATTATTTTAGGCATCACGACGTTGAGTAATATCTTATGGTGGTTGGGTTTCATTGGCCCCGTTTCATTGGCTGGAAATAGCTCGGTGACTTCTCTGCAAAACCTGGCCTACGCCGTTCAGCATGGGTCTGGTTGGGGCGCCCCAAACGCGGTGACGCTTCATACCTTGGGCGATGCCTACGCCAACTTCGGGGGTGCCGGCATGACACTGGCCCTGTTGATTGCGATTGGTTTGGTCTCCAAGCAAGCCAGTTACCGGCGGGTAGCGGGCCAGACTTTCTTGCCCAATTTGGTTAATTTGAATGAACCTACGCTACTGGGGTTACCTGTTTTGTACAATCCCATCCTGTTGATTCCCTTTCTAGTAGCGCCCGCAGTGAACATTGTGTTGGCTTGGTTTGCCATTACCTGGAAGCTGGTCCCGCCAATCGTGTATCCGGTGCCACGGACGACGCCGGGACCACTGATTGCTTTTCTGGGAACCGGCGGAGACTGGCGTGCCTTGCTACTTAGTCTGGTGTGCTTAACCATTTCGGTCTTGATCTATATTCCATTTGTTCGGTTACTGAATCACGAAGGGGGCGAGGACCATGCGGCATAGTTGGTGGCGGTGGCTTCTCGGGGTGATCGCCGTGCTGGTGATCTTTCTTCCTAGTGTGGGCTGGATGCAACAGCGCATCACGCAATATAAAACAAACTATCGAACGCCCTTGAACCCGACCATCATGGTCCCGGGGTCGAGTGCGAGTCAAAATCGCTTTGATACACTGATTACGCAGTTGCGTAAAGAAACTAAGGCTAGTCATAGTGTGTTAAAGGTCAAAGTGGCCGAGAACGGCCAAATTTCCTATACCGGGTCGATTCGGCAGGGGGATAATCAACCGTTTATTGTGATTGCCTTTGAAAATAATCGTGATGGCTATGAGAATATTAATAAGCAAGCCAAGTGGTTATCGCTGGCGATTAAAGACTTGGTGAAAACTTACCACTTCAATCACTTTTCGGCGCTGGGTCATTCCAATGGTGGGCTGATTCTTAGCCTGTTTCTAGAGAAGGACTTCCCGCAGATCAAGCACGTGGCCATTGATAAACTGATGACCATCGCGACACCGTATAACATGGAGTCCGATAGTACAACGACCCGGACGGCGATTCTCAAGGAGCTGGTCGCGGGTCGCAGCAACTTGCCAAAGAAGCTGACCGTGTACTCCGTAGCGGGAACGGAAAATTATTCCAGCGATGGCACGGTGCCAGCAAACAGCGTCAATCAGGGGAAATACGTCTTTCAAAATCAGGTGGCGCACTATACCCAGATTACCGTCACCGGGGATGATACGACTCATTCGGACCTGCCGCAAAATAAGCAGATTGTCTTGTTGATTCGGCAATATCTCTTGCAGGAAAACTTGCCGGCCAAGGATCGGTATCAACGGCCCAGCAAGAACCAGCAACGTTCCATTACCGGGGAGACCGGTCTGCCTTAAAGGTTTGGTATAATGGAAAAAAACGGTGGGGGTCTTCTCGGTGAATTTTCGACAACTAGAATATTTTTTGGCGGTCGCCAATGCTGGTCAGATTACGGCAGCGGCGCAACAGCTGCATATGGCCCAGCCGCCACTGAGCTATCAGTTAAAGCAGTTAGAAACGGAGATGGGTGTGACCCTCTTGAACCGCTCAGCTAGTGGCACGACATTAACGCCCGCGGGGCAACTCCTGCGAGACTATGCGCAACAGCTGGTCGATCTCAGAGACCGGGCGGACAGCCAGGTGCGGTCGCTGGGACAAGGACTAGCGGGCGTGTTATCGGTTGGCGTGATTTCTTCATCGATTGGGGCAACACCGAACGCCAAGCTGCGCACCCTCACGCGCCATTACCCTAAGGTCCAGATTCGTTTGTTTGAAGACAACACGTACGGACTGATTGATCGGTTAGAAAAACATCTAATTGATGTGGCCATCGTGCGGACGCCCTTTACGGCACCAGGCCTAGCCAGCAAGGACCTGGCTACGGAATCAATGGTGGCCGTGGTACCTAAGAAGTATGACCACTTTCCAGCGGCCACGTTAAAGGTCGAGGACCTAGCGACCGTTCCCCTAATTATTTATCGGCGGTTCGAGCACCTGTTCCAGGCGACCTTCACTGAAAAGCAAATGGCACCGTTCATTGCTTGTACTTGTGATGATGCCCGAACAGCGGTCCAGTGGGCCGAGTCACGGATGGGGGTGGCGGTCGTGCCCCAGTCGGTGGCGGAACAGACGAGTGGTCTACAAACTAGTGTCCGGCAGATTCGGTATCAACCGTGGCGCACGACCCTGAAGCTGGTTTGGCCAGAACAAATCACGCCCAGCCCGCTCCTCCAGCGGTTTATCGACAGCTATTGAAGCCAAAACGACGTTGGAATGCGATAGTCTATCATATGTTAAATACAAAATAAAAGAAGTTGCCATATGATTTTTGTATGGCAACTTCTTTTGCTTATGAAAGCGATTGTAAGCCTGAACGTTTCCCCTTAGTTAAGGGTAGAAATTGGTTGAAAGTCATTGGGGTTAAGAAAAACATTATATTTGATATTGCACAAATTTGAATAACGAGGTTCGGAAACGCTGATATTTAGGTAATTGTAAATGTGAATTATTTAACAAATGAACAACGAATTATTCTCTGGCAAACTTGCCGCCACCCCCACAAAGGTTGATAATCGGTTAAGTAAATTGATGAAGGAGGCATTAGTCACTTATGATTCATACAACCATTATTATGTTGGCCGTGGGTATCTTCGCCGGAATTGCCGGGGCCATTTTAGGTATCGGTGGTGGGATGATCATCACGCCAATCTTAACCCTTGGGATGGGGTTAAACATTAAATACGCGATTGGGGCCAGTATCATTGCCGTTATCGCCACCAGTTCAGGATCAACCATCGCCTACCTGCGCGATAACGTGTTAAACTTGCGGGTCGCCATGTTCTTGGAAATTGCGACGACCATTGGGGCCATCGTGGGGGCCTTGTTGACCGGGGTCTTGGATCCCAAGTACCTGTACTTGTTGTTCGGATGTTTACTCGTTTTCTCCGGGTGGAACATGTACCGCAAGCTACGGCGCGGGTCCGAAGTCTTACAACGGGTTGAACCGGATAAGATTGCGGCTAAGTTGAAATTAAATGGAACTTACTTTGATAAGGCCGAAATGAAAGATATTGATTACCAGGTTGAAAACGTGCCTGCCGGTTTTTCCGTGATGTTTGGGGCCGGGGTCGCTAGTGGGTTACTGGGCATTGGGTCCGGGGCCTTCAAGGTGATGGCATTGGATACCTTCATGAAGATGCCACTGAAACCTTCCAGCTCAACGTCCAACTTGATGATGGGGGTTACGGCGGCAGCGAGTGCCACGGTGTACTTCTTTAACGGCGCGATTTTACCAGGGATTGCCGTTCCCATGGCCTTAGGTATCTTGGGTGGTGCCGTGATTGGTTCACGGATCATGCAAGTTCTGCCAGCACGGTGGATTCGGATCGTCTTTATTCCAATTATCTTGTACATTGGATTTGAAATGTTATTTAAAGGATTGGGGGTTCACTTCTAATGGCACAAAAACCAGCAACGACCGCCAGAGAAATGGCACAGGTCGAAACCATTATTGGGCGAATTCTTCAGGTCGGCGTTATTTTCTCCGCCATTGTCATGTTGATTGGCTTAGCCTTGTTCCTGGTCACCGGTTATTCCGGCTACGAAGGGGATTTTGTGCCCCGGCAAATGGGGATGATTTTGGCCGGCACGTGGCAATTAAAGCCCTACGCCATCATGATGCTTGGGGTGTACTGCCTGATTTTAACGCCCGTCTTGCGGGTCGTCGTTTCCATCTACGCCTTTTATAAAGAAAAGGATCACCTGTACGTGGCCATCACCACGTTAGTGTTAATTATCTTACTCATCGCCTTAGCGATTGGGGTTAAAGGATAAGCCACAGAATAGAAGAATGTGTGAAGCTCGGGAGGTGACTCTCGGGCTTTTTTTATGGAAAAATGAGCTGGTAAAATCAAGTGACAGTTGGCCCGGTTATGCTAAACTAAAAGGTAAGTAGATTTTCAGAAACGAGAGGCGACTCACCGTGGGAACACGTAAGACCGAGCAATGGCGGCGGAATTTAGCCGTCTTGTGGTTAGGGACATTTATTGCCGGCATGGGATTCAGTGAAATCATGCCATTTATTTCGTTATACGTCGATGACCTGGGGACGTTTACCAAGGGCCAGCTGACCATGTATAGTGGGTTGACCTACGCGGCGACCTTCTTTGTGATTGCCGTGGTGTCACCGTTATGGGGCAAGCTGGCGGATCGGAAAGGCCGAAAACTCATGCTACTCCGGTCCTCGTTGGGGATGGCCGCCGTCATTGGCTTGATGGGGTTTGTGACCAACGTGTGGCAGTTGATTGGCCTGCGCTTCTTACAAGGCTTCTTTGCGGGATACATCCCCAATGCCAGTGCGCTGATCGCGTCGGAAACGCCGAAGGAAAAGAGTGGTAATGCCCTGGGTATCCTGACGACCGGTTACGTGAGCGGTAATTTGATTGGTCCGGTGTTGGGTGGTATCCTGGCCCAGGTCTTTTCGATTCGGTGGACGTTTATCCTGACCGGGATTTTCCTAATTATCGTGTTTTTCCTGAGCGCAACGCTGGTCCATGAACACTTTACGCCCATCAGTAGGGAGCGCCAGGCGCAGGCCGGTTTTTTCCTGAAACAGGTGAAGAATCCGACTCTCATCGTGGTGTTATTGGTCTCGACCATGTTTATTCAAATAGGCAATAATTCCATCACCCCAATCATTAGTCTGTATGTCCGACAACTGATGCATCATACCGGCCCCATCACGCTGGTTGCCGGGATCATCGCGGCCTTACCGGGGATTTCAACCTTGTTGGCGGCCCCGAAACTGGGCGAGTACGGCGATCGGCACGGGACGCAACGCGTGTTGGTGTTTGGCTACGTCTTTGCCGTCTTGATGTACTTCCCTCAAGGCTTCGTGACCAGCGTTTGGCTACTCGGTATTTTCCGGTTTATGATCGGGATTTCGGACGGGGCCCTGTTCCCAGCGGTGCAAACGATGTTGACGAAGAATGCGCCACAGTCGTTGACCGGGACGGTCTTCAGCTGGAATCAATCCTTTCAGGCCCTCGGCAGTATGCTGGGTGCCATGCTGGGTGGGGTGGTCGCCAACTGGTTCAATTACAACGGCGTCTTTATGTTTACCGCCTTGACGCTGTTATTAAATTTCTTATTACTAGCGTGGCTGGTGCCCGAGATGCGGCAATGGCACAAGCGACCCGCTAAAAGGAGCGCAAATTAATGGCTAACGAGAACTTACCTGCACAGTTTCCCAACGATCCGACTTCATTGAAAGCTATCGACCAGTTTCGGTCGTTGATGTTGAATTACCGGAGTGCGGTCCAGGTCGTTGAAACCAAGATTCACTACCTTGACCAGGAATATCAAATTCAAAATGGCCACACGCTGGTCGACAGTCTCCAGTCACGCATCAAATCGCCGGAGAGTATTCTTGAAAAGGTGCAACGCAAACATTTGGCGCTTAACCTGCAGACGCTACCGGACCAGATGCATGACATTGCTGGTATCCGGGTCATTGTGCGGTTCGAGGATGATATTTTGTCCATGGAACGGCGACTGGAGAAGCAACCCGATATTAAAATTTTAAATCGCAAGGATTACGTCTCCAAGCCTAAGCCCAACGGTTATCGGAGCCTGCACCTGATTCTAGCGGTGCCCGTCTTTTTGGCGGCCGGTGTCCAAGAGGTTACGGTCGAGGTTCAGATTCGGACGATTGCCATGAATTTCTGGGCCTCACTTGAGCATGAATTGAGTTATAAAAAGAACGTGCACCACCAAGATGAGCTGCGGCGTGAACTGATTGCCAAGGCTGAGTTGGTGCATCAACTGGACCAGGACATGAATGGCATTAAGAATCAGATTCGGGCGGAAGAAAATATTTAGTGTGATTTTAAGCGCACTCGACAACCAGTCGGGCGCGCTTTTTTTACGTGGGCGAACGGTGCATTTGTCTGCTAAAGTAACCGTTTTCGTGATAAACTTAACCTATGAAGGGAGCGGATCATATGTTACGAAATAAAGTGATGACCGTTTTAGCCGTTAGCGCACTAGGACTAGGATTTGAAGGCCTCATCCAGGCACCACAACCGGCGGCCGCTAAGCAGAGCGTTTACCAGAAGATTCCCAAGCGTTACCGGGGGACTTGGAAGCTCAAGCATTCGACCGGTCGCGTGAAAAAGGGTAGTCAGTTGAAGATTAAGGCGCGGGTCTTTAAGAGTGATTTCGGTACATACAAGGACAAGCAACTGGGCGTTCACATTGGTAAGAAGGTCGGCAAGAAGTACGTGTCCGTCTTCCAAATCGCCAATGGAAAGCAGGTTGGCGAGTACAACGTTTTGCGCCGGACCCATTATAAGAATCAGGTCGCACTGAAGTGGACGTTCAACACCTCAACCGCCTACTACGTCAAAGCTAAGTAACGGGTGAAAACTGGGCCTGGTCGCGGTGGTTTTCGTTCCCGGCGGCAGATTCAAAGTGACCTGCTATGGGGCCGGTTACAGCCAGAGGGCGGGCTTCCACCTCAATTTTGAGCCAGAGTGCGGTCTCTAAGGTTGTCCCATGGGCTAAGCTGAGTGGGAAACCTCAGCTAAGGCCATCGACACAGCCGGTCACTTTAATCTGCCTCTGGTCACTAACAACGACCTAGCTGGGCCCGGCTTTCTCAGTTCCGTGGCTGACACGGGTTTGACCCGTTGTTGCGGTTAGTTCTTGAGGTGGTTGGGTTGTCTGGTGTTGTCTGGGGCGTTCACGCTGTTTGTAGTTGAAGCCACACTAACAGTTATTCTGTTCCAACGAGTACCTATTCCTACACGTCACGCCACGTTTCTTTGTTAAGTTACCTTGCCAAGCGGTTTCCTAGTACCCAAACTCTGCTCATCTAGTGATACGCTAAATGGTGAGGGGAGTGGATAGCTATGCTGAAACAATTATTCATGACGACAATTGCTGCGACCACTTTGGGCTTGGGGGCCACCATGTTGACGGCGCCTCAGCCGGCCGCTGCGCAGAGCGTTTATCAGTCGGTGCCACAGGCTTATCGGGGGACTTGGAAACTAAAGCACGCCACTTGGTCAGCGAAAAAGAATCTCAAATTAAAAATTACCGCGCGCTCGTTTAAGAGTCAGTTTGGGTCTTATGCGGGCAAGGAACTAGGGGTCTATCAAGGCAAGCACAGCATCTCGGTCTTTAAGATTGCCGGGGGCATGCAAGTGGGGGCGTACAACACCCTGCAACGCACGCGCTACCAGCAAAAGCCCGCCTTGAAGTGGTCGTTTAACGGCCAATCGATGACCTATGTTCGGGAACGGTAAACTAGTTGATACTTAGAACGAGAAAGCGGCAATCACCCAGCATGACCGGATGATTGCCGCTATTTTCATACAAAAAAGCCTCAGCATCAGCCAAGGCTCCGTTTATCGATCAAGCTTAACGTGACTTTTTATCACTGGAAGCTTGGTTATCACGGCTAAGTAGCGTGATTCCGTTGACCGCAATCACAGCGACTACTGCCATCCAGATCCCAATTTTCATGGGTTCCCAAGTCATTTGTTCCAACGTACCACCGATGTAACCCATAACTTCGCCGAAGATAACGGACCAAAAGATCACGACTAAATTAGATTCAAGCCACTTCACACGTGTCACCTCACAATCGTTATTAGTTTACCACGATTAGTCCTTCAACGGGTAATTAAGTTTGCGCTCGCAGGTAAATTTCTCACCAATTTATTGTATGACCTGACAGAGCGTGGTCGTCTGTGTTGCGAATGGTGGCGTTTTCTAGTATACTGTATGAAATATAGATTAGAGATGGTTGAAGCGATTGCTTTCAAGAACAGCGTCCTCCTTGGGTTGGGGGGACCGTTTTGAGGCGGTCGCTTTTTTCGTGCGAGGGAGGAAACTTGTGGAACTATTAAAAGACTTAACGTTAATCTTATTGGCAACAACCGTGGTGGGACACTACTGTACCCGTATCGGGATTCCGGCCGTTATCGGCCAACTGTTGGTGGGGGTCCTGGTGGGACCGGCCATGTTGGGCTGGATTTCACTCAGCCACTCACTGGAAGGCTTTGCGGAAATCGGGGTCATCATCCTGATGTTCATCGCCGGCCTCGAAAGTGATTTGCAACTGTTGAAACGCTACCTGAAGCCCAGCGTGTTGGTCGCCCTCATGGGGGTGCTGATCCCCGTGCTGGGGACGTACGCCGTGGGGATGTTTTACAATTTGGGCGTCACAGAAAGCCTCTTTATCAGTGTGATTTTCGCCGCCACGTCCGTGTCAATTTCCGTGGAAGTCTTAAAGGAAATGAACGCGTTAAATAGCCGCGAGGGGACCACGATTCTGGGGGCCGCCGTGGTCGATGACGTGTTGGCCGTTGTGATTTTGAGTGTGCTGGTCAGCACGACCGGGACCGCCGTTGGTGAGAGCGCCGCGCAGTCCAGCAGCCTCTTACTGACCACGATTGAACAGGTGATTTACTTTGCGGCCATCTACCTGGTCGTCCGCTGGTTAGCGCCTTACATGGCCAAAATTGGCGAACGTTTGTTGATTCCGATGGGTCCAACACTGATGGCTATCATTCTATGTTTCGGGATGGCTTACGTGGCCGAACTCGTGGGTTTAAGCGACGTGGTCGGGGCCTTCTTCGCCGGTATCGCGATTTCCCAAACGACGGCGCGCTCCACGGTCGACCGGCACATTGAGCCAGTCGGCTACGCGCTGTTCATTCCCGTGTTCTTTGTCAGCATTGGGTTGAACATGGACTTCAATGGCTTGGGCAAACAGATTGGGTTCATCCTAGTTCTGACGGTCGTGGCCGTGCTGTCCAAACTGATCGGTGCCGGGAGTGGGGCCAAACTGGCCGGCTTCTCCTGGGGCAGTTCCGCCGCAGTGGGTGCCGGGATGGTATCTCGGGGTGAAATGGCCTTGATCATCGCCCAAATCGGGTACGCGGCTAAGCTGATGTCGCCGGTCCGTTACTCGGCAATCGTGGCGGCAATCATTATCGCGACGCTGTTGGCACCGTTCCTGTTACGGTGGACGATGGACCGCGTGCACCGTGGGGAAGTCGACCGCTCCAAAGTCCGCCCGTCCGAATAAAAGTTTTGTCTTTGTTGGCGCCTCCGGGCTGGTGAAAATGGGCCGTGTCGCTGTGGGCGCACGCCTGGAGCCAAAGGGCGGTCTCCAGACTTACTTTGAGCCGAAAGTCACGTCTCAAAGATAGCAGTTGCCTAAGCGGGGAACCCGCTAAGGCAACTCCCACGGCTGAACCCATTTTCACCAGCCCTGCGGCTAAGACTCGTTTAATTCGTGGTCGGCTGTAGTCTGGTTTGCTAGTTTTTGGGTGTCTAACAAGGATCGCTGGGTGAGGCGACAGTCTACTATCGAAAAATACGATGCAATCGAATGAGTCAGCCGCGAATTAACTTGGTGGTTGGCTCATTTTTCTGTTCCCAATTTCCGTCGTTTCCCGCCCTTAGGGAATTGCCTACTTGTCGGTAGCAAAAAATGTGATACACTGCAATTGTAAGAGCTTTCACTACAGATTGGAGTGCCCGTCATGTTCCAGACCATTCTAACGGCCGTGATGCTGTATACCGCCACCGCCGTTGACCTGCTCGTCATCCTCTTAATGTACTTTGCTCACGTCAAAGACAAACGCCAGTACCTGGATATTTACCTGGGGCAGTACCTGGGGTCCGTGGCGTTGATTTTGATGAGCCTCTTTTTCGCGTTCGTGCTACACTATGTGCCCGAAAAATGGATGTTGGGCTTATTGGGATTGATTCCCATCTACTTTGGGATTCGGGTCTGGTTCGTTGAGGACTCCGGGGAGGCCAAGGCGAAGGAACGCCTGCACAGCAAGGGCCTCAGTAAGTTGACCGAGACCGTGGCCATTGTGACCATTGGCAGTTGTGGGGCGGACAACCTCGGGCTGTTCGTGCCGTACTTTGTGACGCTGACCCACCAACAGCTCATCGTGACGCTCATCGTCTTCCTGATCATGATTTACTTGCTGGTGTTCACGGCGCAGAAAATTTCCTGTCTCCCTGGAGTCGGGGAGTTCATCGAGCGCTACAATCGCTGGGTCATTTCGGCCATCTATATCGGCCTAGGTCTCTTGATTATTTTGGAAAATGGCACGATTCCGCAGTTACTTAAATTTTTGTAAACGAAAAGCTGGCGCTAACCTGTGAAGGGTTAACGTCAGCTTATTTTGGTTAAAAACGATGTTGATTTGCTAAATCCTCTTCGCGTTTTTTCAGGGGCCGTTGCCATTCTACCGTGACCCACAGGAGGAGGAAGATGGCGAAGCTGGCCAAACTAATGGTCATGCCCAACTTCAGTCCTGGTGTGGTGTAGTGCAGGACAACGTGGTTCTTGCCCGGCTTGAGCGGCACGCCGATCATTCCCGGATAGTTGTGGCGCACGGGAATCAGGGATTGCGCGTGCATGGCCGCTTGAATGGCGACTGGTTTGCCATTGACCGTTGCCGACCAACCCGGCGTCTTCGGAATCGCGACGTAGAGTAGGTTACGGTCCGTGGTCCCCGTGACGTCCCCGGACAACCAGGAGACACCGCTATTGGCCCGCAGTTTGAACCGTTGTTGCTTCAAACTATCGGCCAGTTTGACATATTTACGCTCGTTCATTGAGGCAAACTGGTTGGTGTAGCCCGCCAGTGGAGCCTGAGTGACGTAACTGATCTTCAGCACGTCGCCCTTGGTGAACCAGCCCAATTTTGCCAAATATCGGTAACCATCGGCCTTGATCATGGGTCTGACGGAACGGCCGTTGACCGCCAAACTCGAGTAGATTATCGCGTTGGCCGGTGAGTAGCCGTGCAACAGGCCGGTCGCGGTGACCCGCACCTTAAAGGTTTGGACAAAGCGTTGGTCCGGCATCTCGGTTGAGCCGGCAACCCGTTTGAGGTCGTCCTCATGCGCCCGGTGAGTCGTGACGCTCAGCACCTTCACGGGAGCCAGCGTATTCTTAGGCGCATCTAAGGCCGCCAGAATGCGTTGCTGGTTGATCAATGCCGCCTGGTCATCCAACTGGAGCTTGCCAAACTTTTGTGGCACCGCGAAGCCGAAACCGGCGTACGTGTCCAGCCGGTCGACCGGGTCCTGGTGCTTCGCGTTCAGCCGATATTTAACGCCCATCAGCGTGTCGCTCAGACTGGAATAGCCCTGCGAACTGATCCGCCGCGCGTTCGGACTGAAGTAGCCGAGGTCGTGTTGGAAGACCCGAGCCTGCTCGTTCAGCGTGGAACTGTAGTAACTGACGCCAGGGTAATTGAACATGATGGCGTCGTTGTAGTGGTTGTAAACGCCGCTGTAGGCCCGGCCAATTTGCGAATGGCTGAAGTCGATGCGGTGCAGGTTCGGTTTAGATTTGGCAGCCGTCACCCGGTTGAGGTTAGCGGCGTCCTTTTGGTAGTATTTTTCAAACTTGGGCTGCGAACCCCATTCCATGCCCTGCGTGGCCATCAGGAAGGTGCCCCCGAGCTCAAACGAAATCAAGACGCCCATTAAGCCCAGGCGAATCGGCCGCCACTCGGTGATAAAGAGTAGCATCGTGTTGAGCAACAACAGGCCCAATGCCGGCCACAGTAGGTGAAAGGCCGGTTGGCTCATAACGTACAGGTCGTGATTGTAGCTGGGCAGCAAGTGGTCCCAAACGGTTGGAATCACCTGGGCGCTCAGAAAGCCGATGACCAGTAGGCCCGCGGCCCAGACCAGGGCGAGGACCTTTTGCGGGTCGTTCATCGACTGCGACGGGTGCGTTTGCCAAGCCCGGTAGGCCGTCGTCAACGCCAGGAACGTAAAGAAGTAGACGTTGCGGTACGGGAAGCCAGCGGGCTGCTGGAACATGTGCCAGGCGGTGTTTAATACCGTGATGAATAGGCCCAGTCCCATGACAATTAAGAGCCACATCGTTCGCTTCTTTTCCACCGCGTGAATCTGCGGCGAGACGAAGTAGACGATGAGCAGGAGAAACATCAGCGTGCCCATGAATAACGACGGTGCGTGGTATAAATGAGACACGTAGGTGCTGGTGCCCGGCGCAAACTGGGCGAGCACTTCCGGCCCGAACATTGGCGTGGGCAGGTAGTTGTTGATGAAGAAATTACTCTTTCCGGTCAGCAGCATCCCCATCGCTGTCGGAATCAGTACGATCATCGACATCCCACCGGCAACCAGGGAGCCAATCGTGAATTGGCGGATGGCCGGCCAGTGCATGTGCCAAACGTCCTTGAATGGCGTCGCGGTTGGTTGATGTTCAATGATTAAGTAGATAAAGTACATAACTGAAAATAGGCAAGTCATATAACCCATATAGTAATTGCTAATGATGGTGACGGTCAGACTAACCGTGTACAGGCCATAGTGGTGCAGGCTGACGATGCGGTGCAGGCCCAGCGCGACCAGCGGCAGCCAAATCAGGGCGTCCAGCCACATCATGTCGTAGAAGTACATGCTAACGAATCCGCACAGGCTAAAGGCCGTGGTGAACAGTAACATGGACCAGCCGCTCTTTAAGAAGGCGTGCCGGATGAAAACGGCCATGGTCAGGCCAATCGTACTAATTTTTAAAATAATGATCCAGGTCATCGCCACCGGCAATTTGGTCGCCGAGAAGAGAAAGACCAGGAGATTGAATGGACTGATGACGTAGTAGGTCAGGAGGGGAATAATGCCGCTCCCAGACCCGAGTGAGAAGGAAAACAGGTGGAACTGCCCGTGCAGGACGGTTGCCCGCAAATTTTCCAGAATGGGGATGTACTGGGTCCCCATGTCGCTAAACAGTAAGTTTCGTGGGCCAAACGGTGTAATCTGTAAACGCCAAAAGATTAGACACAGAATGGCGAATGGAATTAGAAATGCGCCCCCATACACCCAGCGGCTAACTCTTAGGGCCGCTAGGGTGTGCCGTTGTTGCTTCATGAATACCCCTCCGTTATTGATCCTGGTTAAATTGTCCTTTGCTTTGACAGCGCCTCCGGGCTGGTGAAAACTGGGCTTGGTCGTGTCCGTTCCCGACGGCGGGCTCAAACTGCCCTGCTGTGGGGTCGGTTCCAGCCAAAGTGCGGGCTTCCACCTCAACTTTGAGCCTGAGATGCGGTCTCAAAGGTTGCCCCATGCTCTAAATAGAGAAAATCACTCTATTAAGACCATCGACACAGCCGGGCAGTTTGGCCCGCCTCTGGTCACTTCCACGACCGGCCCAGTTTTCCCAGCCCTGCGGCTGACACGGAATTTAATCCGCATCAATCGTCGTGGACGGTCTGCTTTTGTGATGATGTGTTGGTGAAAATGGTGTCGCGTCCGTTCCCAGCGGTGCGCTACGGTAATCGTCCTGCTGTGGGGTCGGTTCCAGCCTGAGAAACGGGCTTCCACCTCAACTTTGAGCCTGAGAAGCCCCATGCTCTAAGCTGAGTGAGAAGCCTCAGCTTAGAGCATCGACACAGCTGGTCGCCTTGGCGCACCTCTGGTCACTTCCACAACTGGCCCAATTTCACCAGCCCTGCGGCTGACACGGAATTTAATCCGCATCAGTCGTCGTGGATGGCCTGCTGTTATTATTTCATGGTACGTCGTTTTTTATCCTTGATGATTGCTAACTAGTTTTTAGTCAATTGTGAAGCAATTGGTTGTGACCCCACTCCGAAAGTCAGCAAGGGTCAAACCAACCAGTACCAAATATGTCTGACTATAATAGAATACCATGCAGACTCTTTGGTTAAAAGTCTACCGCAAAAATGGGGGAGCTCCGTCGGTGATGCCCCAAACTTCGTAAAAACTTAGCGTTTAGTTAGGGGAACGACTTAAGCTCGCGGTCAGCTCCGGGACTCGTCGCCGATTTTCGGTGATTTGGGGCGGCTAAACTAGGTGAATTTTCAAGGGAGTTTAGCCAAGTTAATATAGGCGTAACCCGACAACTTAAGGTTACGTTATTGTTAATGGTGTAGGGTGTAAGCTTAATTACGCTGGCCGGAAACGATAAGACCGGGTAACCACTCCGGATACGCAATCAGTTGTGGTAAAATTTAGCTGATTGGTTGCTTAAATTTAGTAGCCGAGGTAATTGAATTGTTGTTAATAAAACGAACTGTAAGCTAAAAGGTTGTCGGTCTGAGACAAATGTTTCAGGTCATTCACTACGCTTTAATGGATTACGCCGTCAGTGATTACCTGTGTCAACAGGCACGAGCATGTACCCGAAATTGACGACGGCAGTTGGTACGGGTTAAATCCGTGTGAGCCGCGGGGCTGGTGAAAATGAGTCAGTCGTGGAAGTGACCAGAGGTGCGCCAAGGTGACCAGCTGTGTCGATGGTCTTAGCTGAGTGGTTTTCTCAGCTTAGAGCATGGGACGACCTTTGAGACCGTACTTTGGCTCAAAGTCGAGGTGGAAGCCCGTTTCTCAGGCTGGAACCGGCCCCACAGCAGGGCGTCTTGAGCGCACCGCCGGGAACGGACGCGACGCGGCTCATTTTCACCAGCCCGGAGGCGCGGACAACGACCAATTTAAACTAAACCAAGATAAAATTATTAGGAGGAATGCCCGTTGCGTACTACTGCGAAGGTATTAGTTGTCGAAGATGAAAAGGAATTATCCGCGGACATTGTCGAATTAATTTCGCCAATTTGTGAAACCGAAACCGCCTTTGATGGCGAACAGGGGGAGTTTTTAGCCAGCCAGGATGTGTTTGATGCCATCATCTTGGACCTGATGCTCCCTGGCGAAAGTGGGCTGGACCTGCTTTTACACATCAGAAATAAGGGTATCAAGACCCCCGTACTGATTTTGACCGCCAAAGATACAATTGCCGATAAGTTGCGGGGCTTCAATGATGGGGCCGATGACTATGTCACCAAGCCCTTCCATCGGGAAGAATTACTTGCTCGCATGAAGGCGTTATTGAAGCGGACAGGTCATCTGAATAGCTCGGATGTGATTACCCTCGGCCAATTGTCAATCAACACCAGCAAGCATTTAGCCACCTTTAACGGGGAACCCTTGACGTTGAAGGGACGTGAGTTTGATCTGCTGGCTTATTTAGTCGCCAATCCGGGGACAATTATTACCAAGGAACAAATTTTCAACCGGCTGTGGGGCTTTGACTCCGAGACCAGCCTGTCCGTGGTCGAGGTCTACATGAGTAACCTGCGCAAAGAGCTGAAGAATGCCGGTAGTGACCTGTCGTTGCGGACCATCCGGAATGCGGGGTACATCGTGGAGGCCCCAGATGAGCAATAAAGTCAATCGCGCCCAACAGTGGCGGCTTTTTTGGAGCAGTTTCATCGGCTTTACTCTAATCTTTGTGTTGCTGGGAATCATCGTGTTCGTGCTGTTTCGGCGGACGATTCTGACGTCTACGGATCAGACATTGCGGGTCGAACGTAGCGCTCGGTTGGCGGGGCCGCCACAACAGAAGACGGTGCAGCCCTTTCAAAAGGATAAGCAGGACGCGCAACAGGCCCTGCACCGAACCGCCATTCATCCGTTCATGACCACGACGATAATTTTTAACACGAACGGTAAAATCTTAAACAAAATGCAACTGGGCTCGCGCTACGAGACGCTGAAAAATGTGGTGCTGGACACCGCGCAGCAGGGACAACTCCATTCGATCATCATCAATGACAAGTATAATTTCCGAACATTACTGGTGAAAGTGCCGCAGAGCAATACGGATAAATCGGTGGCGGGGAAGTACCTGCTGATCATGGAAAACATTGACCCACAAAAGGCCGCCATGCATACGTTTACCAAGGTCATGTTGATTACCATGGGCGTCTTCTGGCTACTGTCAATCTTGATGAGCATGTGGATGTCACGCTTGACCATGCGGCCGATTCTTCGGTCGTGGGGCCGGCAGACCGAGTTCGTGGGTAACGCCGCGCATGAGTTGCGGACACCGTTGACCATTATCCAAAATAAATTGGAGCTCCTCCTGACCAAACCGAACGATAAGATTATTGATCAGGCGGAAAATATTGCGATTGCCAGCAGTGAGAGTCAGCGACTTCAAAAGCTGACCCAGGATCTGTTGGCGCTAGCCCGGTCGGATTCCAATACGCTGCAAACGAACTTTGAACCGACGCACGTTGCCCAGTTCTTAGACCGGACCGTGGAACCCTACACGGAAATTGCCGCCAGCCAGGGGAAAAAGCTGGTCATGGAACCCGTGGCGGATTTCAAGGCCACGCTGGATCAGAACCTCATCCATCAATTGATGAATATCCTGATTGATAACGCCATGAAGTATTCGCCCAAGGGCAGTACTATCACGGTGACGGCCAAGTTAAGCACTCGTAAGTGGCAACTGATTGTTGCCGACCAAGGTATCGGTATTCAGGCGGCCGACCGCAAACGAATCTTTGACCGGTTCTACCGCGTCGACACGTCTCGGAGCCGGAAAACTGGTGGCAACGGCTTAGGCCTGTCGATTGCGCAGTGGATTGTCAGCCTCCATCACGGTACCATTGCCGTCAGGGACAACCAGCCGCACGGGAGCCAGTTTGTGGCGACGCTGCCCCTCAATCCAGAAAATGGGTTGACCAGCCGGTACGAAAAGAAATCGAAGAAAAAGTAAGGCGACTTAACTAAGCGGTCGTCAATCAGGTTCCAGCTAGTTATCTGCGGCTGGAACCTTTTGTTTACCCCAGCCAACGCGTAACCATTCAACCCGGAAAAAGTTTCAATGGCGCCGGTTCTATGGTAAGGTTGTTTCATCAAGACCGCTGGCTGGTGGGACTATTAGTCGTTGTCTTTGCCTCCGGGCTGGTGAAAACTGGGCCGTGACGCTGTGGGCGCACGTCTGGAGCCGAAAGGCGGTCTCCAGACTTACTTTGAGCCTCTAAGAAACGAGTCTCAAAGATAGCAGTTGCCTAAGCGGGGAACCCGTTAAGGCAACTCCCACGGCTGAGCCCATTTTCACCAGCCCTGCGGCGGACGGCGGCTTAGTCCATCGGTGAGCTGGTCATTATCTAATTTGATGGATATGTCAGTCGATATGATGACTGTAATTAGCTGTATTAATAATAAATATGATTGAAATCGTTAGAAATAAACATAATGTTAAAGCAGTTTGATCTGAAATGGGCGGTTGAAGTAAGTTAGCGCCACAGTAAAATGCGTGAACCGGTGTCAGTGACCAGAGGCGGGCCAAAGTGCCCAGCTGTGTCGGTGGCCTTGGCTGGGGTCCTTTCCCAGCCTAGCCCACGGGACGACCTTTGAGACCGGTCTTTGGCTCAAAGTCGAGGTGAAAGCCCGTTTCTCAGGCTGGAACCGACCCCATAGCAGGGTACTTTGAGCCCGCCGCCGGGAACGACTAGGGCACGCATTTTTCCGCTGGCAAGGTGACGAACCCAGCCGACCGGTTCGGATCAACTGATGAATAAGGAGTATGTCAAAAAGATGTTAACTATCCGCGATATTGCCGCGAAGGCCGGGGTCTCAGTATCGACCGCCTCACGGGCTTTAAATAATAATCCGCGCATTAGCCAGGCGACCCGGGAACGCATCCAGGCGCTGGCCGAGGCGGAGGGGTATTTGCCAAATTACAATGCGAAAAATTTAACGGCGGGTGAAGCAAATGCCGTGGGAGTAGTCTTTCCGACTGCCGACCACAGTCATCCTGAAAATCCCTTCTACATTGACCTGTTACGGGGTATCAACGGCCAATTAACCCAACGACATTACGTGTTGTCCGTGGCCATCAGCAAGACGTCCGCGGATCTGTTGGAGAACGTCAAATCCATGGTCGTTCAGGGGAAAATCAAGCGATTCGTCCTCATGTATGCGCACCACGATGACCCGATTGCGGCCTTCCTGCGCCAGCACCATTTACGGTTCGTGACGATTGGTCAGCCGGATGACAACGCCAACGATTACTTCGTGGACAACGATAACCTCCAGGCCGGGATCGGTGGGGCCACGTATCTGTTAGATCAGTTACAGGTCAAGCATCCCGTTTTCGTGGAGTCGGCGCACGACTGGGCCTACGAACAACAGCGGCGTCAGGGGTACGAACGCGTCGCTGCCAGCTTCAACGTGGAACCGTTGACCTGCAAGTTAGGCGAGGTCAATCGGGCCCGCTTGTTCATTAAGCAACATCCAGAAATTGATGGCATTATGGCGACCGATGATTTTAACGCGATTGAGTTCTATCGTTTGGTTCGTGAACAGTCCAGCATCCGTAATTTTCCGGTCGTCAGCTTTAACCACTCGCTACCAACAGGTTTGACGGATGCCAATTTGCATTCGGTGAACTTGTTCCCGGAAAAAATGGGTTCCGCGACCGTAGCTTTGCTGTTTAGTGACCGGGAACCTTTGGACACACCGACCCCCGGACAAATCAGAATTCCGTACGAAATTAAATAGATTGTGAGGGCCTGCACGACTGGCGATAAATCCAGTCGGCAGGCCTTTTTTAATTGTCAGCGGCATAAAAGCGCTTTAAAAAAGTTCCAAAAAAAGTTGCGCAAACGGTTGCATTAATTTCAATCCGGTGCAATAATGATTCATGTAATCGTTTTCAGCAATTATTTAAAAATGAGATTTTAGGAGGTTTTCACATGTCAGATGTTGCTTCTGAAAAGGCACCAACAGCTGAAGTCAAGCCCAAAAGTGGCCTGCCTAAACTGCCTGCCAGTACAATTTGGATGATCAACTTTGGTTTCTTGGGGGTTCAAACGGCCTTCACGTTACAAAGTTCTCAAATGAGTCGGATCTTCCAAACCATTGGGGCCGATCCTAACAGTTTAGGGTGGTTCTTCATTTTGCCACCATTGGCCGGCTTGATTGTGCAACCGATTGTCGGGTACTATTCCGACAGAACTTGGGCACCAAAGTGGGGTGGCCGCCGGTTACCTTACCTGTTACTTGGGACGATTGTCGCGGTCATTGTCATGTGCCTGTTGCCTAACTCAGGGAGTATGGGCTTCGGGTACGCGTCACTAGCTGCCTTGTTGTTCGGTGCCATTACCGTGGCCTTCCTGGACTTGTCTTCTAACGTTGCCATGCAACCGTTCAAGATGATGGTCGGGGACATGGTCAACGATGACCAGAAGAGTTACGCTTACGGGATTCAAAGTTTCTTATCCAACACGGGTGCCGTTTTAGCCGCCATCCTGCCATTCCTGTTCGCCGCAATTGGGATTGCCAACACCGCCTCTAAAGGGGTTGTGCCCGCAACGGTTAAGGTTGCCTTCTATGTTGGGGCTATCCTGTTGGTCATCACGAGTTTATTCACGATTTTCCGGGTTCACGAATATGATCCAGATACTTATGCAAAATACCATGGCATTACCAAGGAAGATAACGCTGAAGGTGGGAACTGGTGGACGTTACTGAAGTCCGCACCTAAGGTCTTCTGGACCGTTACCTTAGTACAATTCTTCTGCTGGGTGGCCTTCCAATACCTGTGGACTTACTCTGCCGGTGCTATCGCTGCCAACGTTTGGCACACGACGAACGCCGCATCCGCTGGCTACCAGGCTGCTGGTAACTGGTACGGGGTCTTAGCCGCCGTGCAATCCATCGCCGCTGTTATTTGGTCATACGTTTTGGCTAAATTACCAAACAACGTGCACAAATTGGGTTACGCCGGAAGCTTAGGCTTAGGTGCCCTTGGGTTTATCTCCGTCTTCTTCCTGCACAACCAATACGCTTTGATCGTGTCATTTATCTTAGTTGGGATTGCTTGGGCTGCGATGAACACTTACCCATTGACTATGGTTACCAACGCTTTGTCCGGTGCCCACATGGGGACTTACCTGGGATTATTCAACGGTTCAATTTGCTTGCCACAAATCGTTGCTTCCTTAGCTAGTTTCGCCTTGTTCCCACTGCTCGGTGGTGCCCAAGCCAACATGTTCTTGTTAGCTGGTGTCATCATGGCTATCGGTGCCTTCTCCGTCGGTGCCATCAAGGAAACGTACAAGGCTTAAACGGATGTTTGCATCGCCTTACCGGTTGGTGCAAATGGCCCGGAACGCGGTGGGCAGGACGCCCGAAGCCGAAGGGCGGTCTTCGGGCTCGCTTTGAGCCTCTTAGACCGAGTCTCAAAGTCGCCAGTTACTGAGCGTAGCGCTCAGTAACTCCCACGGCTGAGGCCATTTGCACCAACCTCACGGCTAACATCGGTTTAAACCGGCCAGTTCTTTTCCTTAACTGATTGCTTCAAGTTGATTGACGTTAACTTGTATGATGTCATTGTGATACTGGTTTATCTTATCGGTTACCTATTGATCAATAAGTAGCGGGCTATTTCAATGGTTAAACCAGTATTAGCCGCAGGGAGCCTGTAAATGGGCCCAGCCGTGGGAATCTTCTTAGTGGCTCTGCCGCTTAGAAGATTGATATCTTTGAGACGCTGTGGCGGCTCAAAGTAAGCGCGGAGACCGCTTCTTGGCTCCGGGCGTTCGCCCACAGCGTTCCGGTCCCATTTACAGGCTCCCGGAGGCGGACAACACACCATTTATAACATTGTAAATAAACTGGCCAAATAAACTTTGGCTGGGGCGGCCTGAGGGTTTAACCATTTTGGCTGAGCGCTTGGGTCGCTTTTCATTTAAACGAAAATTACACACTTAAAAAAGGAGACATGTTTACCATGAAACGTATTTTTGAGGTACAACCTTGGAACGTCATTACCCATACTTTTGACCCCCAAGACAAGCGTCTTCAAGAATCCATGACTAGCTTAGGTAACGGCTACATGGGGATGCGGGGTGACTTTGAAGAAGGTTACTCTGGCGACTCTTTACAAGGCATTTACTTGGGTGGCGTCTGGTATCCAGATAAGACCCGGGTCGGCTGGTGGAAGAACGGTTATCCCAAGTACTTCGGTAAAGTGGTCAATGCCGTTAACTTCATCAAATTACCCATCGAAATCAATGGTCAAGCCGTTGATTTAGCCAAGGATAAGTTTAGCGACTTCACCTTGGACCTCAACCTGCAACAGGGTGTCTTGAACCGGTCCTTCACGGTTGAACGCGGGGATGTCAAGGTTGCCTTGACCTTCCAACGTTTCTTGAGTGTGGCCCAACAAGAACTCTCCGTTCAAAAGGTCACGGTCAAGAACTTGAGCGACGCCAGCGTTGACGTCACCATCAAGCCCAGCATCGATGCCGATGTTAAGAACGAAGAAGCCAACTACGACGAACGGTTCTGGGACGTCTTAGCCGCAGAACAAGGCCAAGACAGCGGTAGCGTGGTTGCTAAGACGACGCCTAACCCATTTGGCACCCCACAATTCACTTCTGGGATGGAAATGCGCACCGTGACGGATCTTAAGAGCGTGGCCGTTACCCAACCGAACGACAAAGAAGTGGTCAACGCCTACACCGGGAGTTTAGCTCCGCAAGCAACCACTGAATTGGAAAAGCGGGTTATCGTGGTGACGTCTCGTGACTACGACACCCAAGAAAAATTAACGGCCGCTATGCACGAACTTAGCGACAAGGTTGCCAAGTCTTCCTATGAAGATTTATTCGACGCCCACACCAGCATCTGGGGCAAGCGTTGGGAGAAGTCTGACGTAGTCATCAACGGCGACGACGAATCGCAACAAGGGATTCGTTTCAACCTGTTCCAGCTGTTCTCCACTTACTACGGTGAAGATTCTCGCTTGAACATTGGGCCTAAAGGGTTCACGGGTGAGAAGTATGGTGGTGCCACTTACTGGGATACCGAAGCCTTCGCCGTTCCCGTTTACTTGGGAATCACGAATCCTGAAGTGACCCGTAACCTGTTGATGTACCGTTACAAGCAATTGGACGGTGCCTACATCAACGCCAAGGAACAAGGCTTAGACGGTGCCCTCTTCCCAATGGTGACCTTCGACGGAATCGAATGCCATAACGAATGGGAAATCACCTTCGAAGAAATTCACCGGAACGGTGACATTGCCTTCGCCATTTACAACTACACGCGTTACACCGGCGATACCAGCTACGTCCTGCATGAAGGGGCCAAGGTCTTGACCGAAATTTCTAAGTTCTGGGCCGACCGGGTACACTTTAGCAAGCGTAACAATAAGTACATGATCCATGGGGTCACGGGTCCTGACGAATACGAAAACAACGTTGACAACAACTGGTACACCAACATTCTGGCCCAGTGGACGTTGAAGTACACGTTGGAGATCTTGGGTAAGGTTGACAAGGAAACGGCTAAGAAGCTGAACATTTCCGCCGACCAAAAGGCCAAGTGGCAAGATATTGTTGACCGGATGTACCTGCCTTACGACAAGGACTTGAACATCTTCGTTCAACACGATGGCTTCCTAGACAAGGACATCGAACCCGTCAGTGCCATTCCAGACGGTCAACGCCCAATCAACCAAAACTGGTCGTGGGACAAGATTTTGCGGTCACCTTACATCAAGCAAGGGGACGTGCTCCAAGGTATCTGGGACTTCATCGACGACTTTACGCCGGAACAAAAGAAGTCAAACTTTGATTTCTACGAACCATTGACGGTTCACGAATCAAGTCTGTCTCCCGCAATTCACTCCGTCTTAGCCGCTGACTTGCACTACGAAGACAAGGCCGTTGAATTGTACAACCGGACGGCCCGTTTGGACTTGGACAACTACAACAACGATACGGTCGATGGCTTACACATCACGGCCATGACCGGTGGCTGGATTGCCGTGGTTCAAGGATTCGCTGGCATGCGGGTTCGCGATGGGCAATTACACTTTGCCCCATTCCTGCCTAAGCAATGGAAGAGCTACAGCTTCCGTCAAGTCTTCCGTGGTCGCCTGATTGAAGTCAGCGTTCACGCTGATGGCCCACACTTCAAGCTGATCAGTGGGGAACCATTGACGATTGACGTGGCTGGTGAAAAGGTCAACTTAAGCGCCGCAGTCACTGAATAAAAATGTGTGTACGATTTTCGTTCCCGGCGGCGGGCTCAAGCGGCCCTGCTGTGGGGTCGGTTCCAGCCGAAGGGCGGGCTTCCACCTCAACTTTGAGCCTGAAAAGCGGTCTCAAAGGTTGCCCCAT
The DNA here is from genome assembly GCF_003946045.1 of Levilactobacillus mulengensis. Lineage (GTDB taxonomy): Bacteria > Bacillota > Bacilli > Lactobacillales > Lactobacillaceae > Levilactobacillus > Levilactobacillus mulengensis. The sequence goes on from NZ_RHNW01000004.1 coordinate 117,625, forward strand.
GGGCTAAGCTGAGTGAGAAACCTCAGCTAAGACCATCGACACAGCTGGGCGGCTTGGCCCGCCTCTGGTCACTGACGGGGTTCGCACCCGTTTTTATCAAGCTGATGACTAAGCAGTTCTGCCGGCGCCTTCGGCATGGTGAAAATGAGACCGGTTCGCTGTAGGCGCCCGTCTGGAGCCAAAAGGCGGTCTCCAGACTTACTTTGAGCCTCCTAACCCGAGTCTCAAAGATAGCAGTTTTCTAAGCGGTAAACCGCTAAGAAAACTCCCACGGCTGAGCTCATTTTCACCATGCCTGCGGCTGACGCTGGTTTAGCCCATAGGTAGGCGGAGTCATCAAGTTTGCAATTACACAAATATAGTCAAAAGGCAGCGCTCACGTTTATGGTGGGCGCTGCTTTTGCTGTCGATTGCGGTTAGGAAGTTGAGTGTGTCTCGCTGTGTATTGGGTTAACGCCTCGAAGATATCGCCCGGTATAATTTGCTTAAATTTCAATCCGATTCAAGGGGATGATGGCGGTGAAAAAGCAAAATTTCATCATTGACGCTAATTTCAAGCGACTGCGAAACTATTGGTTGGCTTACGCATTGGGCCTGGTTACTTATTTGCTAGGACTTTTGGCTAATTGTCGCTGGATCTTCGACCGGATTGTGCTGGTGTGGGATGGGGTTTCCTGGTACTTGACGGTTAACCTGGTGGTGCTCTTTCCAGTGATCTGCATTGTCGGTGAAAAGGTGATTGCCCGCCATTACCGACATAGGGTGCCGCAGTTTGGCGATGCTGCGGGCATGCTTCAGAATCAACAGGCCTATGCGCACCTGGGTGGGCCATTCTTGATGGGTGGGTCCATCCGGGTTAAACGGCCGACCAGTCACGCTGGTGATTTTGACGTTTGGGTCCGTCGGTTGATTGATTTCTTGGGTGTCGTGTTGGCCCCACTAGTTTTAGTTGGGTTGCTGGGAATACTTAGCTGGCAACGGTTGATGAGTCGGTAAAAATAGTCCTCACCGTAAGTGGTGGGGGCTATTTTAGTAACTGATTTAGCGAATTGCCCGTACCAACTCATCAGTCAAGAAACGGGTTAACTGTTGAATCGTTGAATCCGCTGTGGTCAGGGTCATGATGGAGGTGTCGGTCCGGATAAAATTGGTTGGCAGGGGCATCAGGTTGTAGCGACCCGCGGGCAAGTGGCGTTCGGCCAGTTTGCGGGTCGTGATGGTTGTGGCATTGGTCATGTTGAAGACGGTTTTCAGGGCGCTGGCCGGCGTCGGCAAGAACAGCTGGTTACGGGGGTGAATGCCGACGCGTTTGAAGAGGTTATCCACGTAGGCTTGAAATTCGGAGTGGCCAGAAAGCCCAATGTAGCGGCACTCAGCCATTCTGGTCAGCGTGTCGTCCTCTAAGGGCAGGTAGAGCGTACTGGGGTCAAACGGCTCACAGGAGTCGGCAATCGGCAGGTAGAAAATGGGCGAGGGGAGGTCGTTGATTTCAATGTCTGCGGCGTTCCAACGCTGACCAATTGTAATATCGATAGCGCCCTCAGCCAGGTCACTGGCCACGTTGCGGGTCTGCGATTGGGTGAGTTCAATGTTGGCTTGGGGATGGGCATCCAGGTAGCGCGTGATGGCGTCAATAATGTCCTCAGTCAGAAAGGGATTCGTGTTGCTGATACGAATGGGACGGGATTGTTGCGCCTTGAGATTTTCAATGCCCGTGTTTAAACTGTCCTCGGCACTGGCGATTTTTTTCAGACTATTGAGAATAAAAACGCCAAACTTGGTGAGTTCTATCGGCTTGTCACGGCGGTTGATCAGCACGACGCCAAACTTGTTTTCCTCTTCCTTTATGATGCGGCTCACGTAGGGCTGACTCAGGTAAAGCCGGTCGGCAATTTCCGAAATGGTGGCCGAAAATTCGACGGATTGCAGAATACTTAACAAGGTTCGTTGACGATTCATGGGATTCGACTCCTTTGGTCATGGGTTATTACACTTTGGTTATATTTTAAGAATGAATGCGTATTGGTCAGGGGCGCTCTTTGCTAATATAATAACACTTGTGAACAGATTTACAAATTGAAAATAATCAAAAATCACCCAGGAGGTAATAGTCATGACCAATCGAATTTGCGATATTTTAGGAATTGAGAAGCCCATTATTCAGGGACCACTACTGTGGTTGACGGATGCTAAATTGGTGGCCGCCGTCAGCAATGCCGGTGGTTTAGGCGTGTTAGGGTTCAACGCGGGCCAAACCACGGGCACAAAGTCCTTAGATGAGACGATGGACCGGATGCGTACGGAAATTCATAAGACCAAGGCACTGACCGACAAGCCATTTGGATTGAATTTCGGACCGACCGGTGAGCCCAAGACCGACACCTTTACGCGGCCAACACTGGACCTGATCTATGCCGAAAAGATTCCGGTGGTGGCCTACGTGGGGCCAATCGTCCCCGCACTGTTCAAGGAATTACACGAGCACGGGGTCAAAATCGTTTACCGGTACATCACGCCGTCCGTCGAGAATGCCCGTCAGGCCGAAGCCAATGGCGCCGACATCATCGTGGCTACTGGTTTTGACGAGGGGGGCACCGTGCCCGAAAGAACCGTGGGGACCTTGTCCATCGTGCCATTATTAGTCGATGCAGCTGACCATACGCCCATCATGGCCGCTGGGGGCATTACGGATGCCCGGACGGCGAAGGCTGCTTTTGCCCTCGGTGCGGAAGGCGTGTACTGTGGCACGGCCTTTCTGGTGAGTCAAGAATCGCGGATGGCCGAAAATATCAAGGAACAGGCCGTTGCGACCAATGCCGATGACATGTTGATGTACCGGTCAGAACCAGCCTACTACCGGTCCTTGCCGGGCGAATTGCCAAATCATTTGTTGGAGATGAACCAAGCTGGCGCAACCGGTCAGGAAATCTTCAAGGCGTCTAATGCGTATGATGGTATGCGTCAGGGGATGCTGGTTGGGGACCTCAGTAAGGGTTACGCCTCATTTGGTCTCGGGATTTCTAACATCCACACGATTGATCCCGTACAAACGATCGTTGACCGAATCAACGCGGGGATTCCTGCCTAACTAAAAAGGGAGCTGTGACGATTGGGTCACAGCTCCTTTGTCATATATTATGTTAAAAATCGTTAGGCATATTTTCCTGTTGCTGTTCCTTGGCCTTGACCATGGGCGCGTCTTCTTGCCAGTAGGCCAGCCATTCACCGTGCGTGGTCAGGCTTTCCAGGTCGAGTTGGTCCTTGACCAAAAAGTCTTGTTCGAGCCGCTCTTTGAAAGTCGTGAGGAGGTGTTGCATGGTCGCGAGGTTTTCGTTCAGGTCGTCACTGCCCAGGTTGGCGATGTCCGTTTCAAATTCCGTGCGGATAGCGGTTTCAATTTTACGAAGCTGCCGTTCCTTGTCACGGGCCAGTTTCGGTTGGTTGTGCACGTCAAACGCCATGGCGGGGCTTACGCCAACGAATTGCGCGCTGATTTTAGGTAAGTCGAGGCCGTAGGGAACCTGATCCTCATCCCGGTTGCCATAAACGGTAAAGTCGCGAATGACCGTTAAGATTTCTGTCATGTGATTTTCTCCTTTTGGGAACAATGTTATCTCAAGTTTACGGCATGGAAAAACCCACGTCAAACGAAGCCGCGGGCAGGGTTTGACGTGGGTTGTGTTTTGAAATTTTGTTCAGTTTCTGGTGGACTTTGAAACGTGCTCCGCGAGCCAGACTCCTGCGCTTAACCCGGGTTCAGCAATGAACTGTGCCATTGACCGGGGACAGTGTTAGGTCGTTTGACTGGTTCTACACGGAACAATCCCGGTCCTGGCGGCCTCTGAAACGTGCTCCGCGGGGCAGGTCCCTGCGCTTAACCCGGGTTCAGCAATGAGCTGTGCCATTGACCGGGGACAGTTTTAGGTCGTTTGACTGGTTCTACACGGAACAATCCCGGTCCTGGCGGCCTCCGAAACGTGCTCCGCAAGGCAACTCCCTCCGCTTAACCCCATTAAGCACCGGACCGGGTCCCCCGGTCGGGCACTTAATGACGTTAATGCTCAGGAGTTAACCGCCTTGCTCCGCACTCTGTCTACCAGCTAGCCTTCCGGACCCCGGGAATTTGTCCCTGATGGGCTAATTGGCGGAAGTTTAACCGGGATAAACCGAACTTGCGCATGTAGGCGTGTGGTCGGCCGTCGAGGTGGTCTCGGTGGTGCATCCGAGTTGGGGAGGCATCCCGCGGTAACAGGGCGAGTGCTTCGTAATCGCCCGCTGCCTTTAATTCAGCGCGGCGTTCCGCGTACTTTTCAACGGTTTTTTCAATCCGTTTTGCTTTTGCAATCTTTGACTTCTTTGCCATGAATAGATGTCGCTCCTTTATAAATAGTAATAATTACGTTTTACTAACTTAGCATAATGGCCATTTAATTGTCAAACGAAGCGACTCGAAAATTCCAGGTAGGCGCAATCACTTAACGTTGCTAAAAAAATCTGACCACCCACAATAAAGGGGAAGTCAGATTTTTTAACAGCTATCTTTAGAGAAACGCACGCAGAAAAACTTTCTGCTAATGCTCGCAATAAGCTAAGCCGACTACCACAAGTAAGCCCATGATGGTGGGTTAAACCCGTGTCAGCCACAGCTTTGGTGAAAATGTGCCAGCGTGGTAAGTGTCAGTGACCAGAGGTGGGTCAAAATGCCCAGCTGTGTCGGTGGTCTTGGCTGAGGTTTTTCTCAGCCTAGCCCACGGGACGACCTTTGAGACCGATCTTTGGCTCAAAGTCGAGGTGGAAGCCCGTCCCTCAGGCTGGAACCGACCCCATAGCAGGGCGTTTTGAACCCACCGACGGGAACGAAAAGTTACCGCAGGTTAGCGCATTTTCACCAGATCTGTAGCGCACAACGACGTTTATCTCACCAAAATCAAGGGCTTAGTAAGTGATGTCGTAGATGATTTCGTCGCGCTTGGTCTCGCCCGGCGCCAGCTTAACGTCTCCAAATTCAGGGAAGTTCTGGGAATCAGGTAACCCTTGTGCTTCCAACGCAACGCCCATGTAGGGTTGGCCGGCGCCGGTCGTCAACTTCATGTCGGACGTGAAGGAGTTCGCGGTGAAGACCACGAGGCCATTACGCTTAGACTTGATGGTGACGGCCCGGTTGGATTGTGGATCGGATAATTTGGCGACCATGTCGTCGGCACCGGGAACCACGTGGTACACGTCATCGAAGCCCTTTTCGGGGATGTCTTGGAGTCCACGGATGGCCTTGCCTAAGTTCTGACCGTCGGCAAAATCGTAAGGGGTGCCGGCGTTAGCGACCATCTTCCCGGTTGGCAGTTTTTCGCCATCCAGGTCGAGGTGTTCTTGACTGTTGATCTGCAGCGTTTGCCCGGAAATCAACTGGTCATCGCCGACGTTAAAGTAGACGTGCAGCGTTGGGTTGAAGAGGGTCAGCGCCGTGCTAGTAGCTTCGAAGGCCAGGGTCACGCGGTCGTGGTTGTCCAGACTGTAGATCATTTTCGCCGTCAGGTCGCCGGGGAAGGAGTCGTCGGTACTCTTGAAGGTGTGGGTCAAAATGATCCGCGCCTTGTCGGGGTCCGTAGTGTCCAGGTTGCCGGCCCAGTTGACCGTGTTGAAGCCGTGAGGGCCACCGTGCAGGGTATTCTTTCCTTCATTAGGATCAACGTGAACGGTTTGACCGTCTAAGTCAAAAGTCCCGCGGGTGATTCGCCCAGCAGTTCGGCCAATGCCCATGCAAACGTAGAACGGATTGTCGAGGTAATCGGCCATCTTGTGGTAAGATAGCACCAGATTCTTATCACCCTTGGCAGTCGGGACCATTAACTGATGTAACGTGGCCCCCCAGCTCAGGATGGCAAGCTTCACACCATTGTCGTTTTCAATGGTGTATTCAGTGACGGCTTCATTTTGGTAAGTATCCCAGTGGTTCGTAGCAGTTTGCATAGCAAGTCCTCGTTTTCTATTTGTCTAAAGCGGTTTCATTTAAGTCTATCATATATTTTTATCCGGACAATTGTCAAATGAATTTCTAACAAAAACCAATAATTGGTGCGGTTAATCACAAGCCGGTTGTCAGGCAACGTTTGTTTGGCTAAGATAGGCCATAACTTATGCGGATGAATTTCCGGGTAAAAATGTTAACGGTGACAAATGTTTTGTGAACGAAATTTCACTTGTGTACAATTGAGAGAACTGGCATAATGGATTAGTTTAAGGAGGGTTGCGGTATGTGGCGTAAATTACGTTGGTTGCCAATGGTTTTGGGTGCAAGTTGGTTGGGGTTTCACTGGGCGAGTCGACAGACGACCCCAGCAGAGCCCTTGCGACGACGGCGACCGGGGGTAACTTACACGACAACGCCGACACTCTTTATTCCTGGCTGGGGCGGCAACGCGTGGACCTATAATGGGTTATTGCGGTGGCTGGCCCGAGCCGGATTTGGTCACAAAGTGTTAACGGTGCGTGTCGACCGTCACGGGGAGTTACATGTCACTGGCAAGTGGACCGGCCAAGCCGACAATCCACTGATTCAAGTGATCTTTGACCACCCATTTACGGCCGACTATCAACAGCAGATTGGCTGGATCACCGCGATTTTGCGGTACTTAAAAAGCCACGACCACGTGCAAGCCTATAATCTCGTGGCTCACTCGTGGGGTGGCAGTGCTGCAGTTAATAGTTTGTTATTGTACGGTGCGGCGGGGGATGTTCCCCGGCTGAACCGCTTAGTCCTCTTGGGCGCCCCCGTTGATGAACATGATGCGGATCACCCCGTTGATGCCACTTTTCAGCGGCTACGGGCCACGCCGGTCGACTGGTCGGCTCTGGGGACGGGGATGATTCACAATGTCTACGGCACGCTTTCTGGGCGGCTCACGGATGGGTCCGTCCCGGTGTCTCAGATTACCCCACTGCGCCCGCTACTAGCGGACAGTGCGCTTGGGTATCAAGAACACCACGTTCCCGGCGTTGGGCACGGCCGGCTCCACAGCTCACCACGGATGTGGCGGCTGATTGCCCGGTTACTGTGGGCAGACGAATGAGACAGGCTACCAGCAACTAACCGTTTGAATGGTTTAGCTAGTTTTAAACTTCGTCGGCTAAAATGGCCTCAATGACATCTAATACGCCATCGTGATCATTATCGGCGGGGGTAATTAGGTTGGCGACCTGTTTCACGGAATCCGTTCCGTTCTGCATCGCGACGCCGAGTCCCACGTGGGCCAGCATCTCCCGGTCGTTGTCGTTGTCGCCAAAGGCAGCGATTTCGCTGGGATCGATCTGCCAGGTCTTGGCGAGTTTGGTCAGACCAATGGCCTTGTTCATGTGGGCGGCGACGATATCGATGCTGCCAAAGCCACTGGCCATGGCGTTGATCTGTCCCGGGAACCGGGCATTGAGCTTAGCGGCCAGTTGCTGGATGGACTCGTTGGGCCACTCACCGTTGATTTTATAAATGGTGTCGTGGACCTGCGTCAGGTCAGGCACCCGGACGATGTTGTTGAAGAAGTAATCCTGAGATTTCGGGTCCGCGGGTTGGTCCGTCTGGTTGATGTAGGTGCCATGAGCCCCAGACAGGCGCAGTACTTGCGGCCGGAGGGTCTCATCAGCGAGAATGGCGGTCACCACTTGGGTAACGACCGTGGCATCGACCGGCGTTTCTAGCAAGGTCTGGCCCTGGTCAACGATCAAGCACCCATTTTCCGCGACGAACGTTTGGACGCGGGGCGTGGGGGCAAACACTTTCTTTAAATGGCCGAGGTGGTTACCACTGGCTACGACAAAGTGGATGCCGGCAGCGGTCAGGCGGGTGAGTTGTTGGTCAAAGCGGGTGTGGTTGTATTGCCGTTGTGAATTCAGGAAAGTCCCGTCAACGTCGGTGGCAATCAGTTTAATACGTGTCATGTTGGTCTCCTTCATGTGTTAAGAATTTCTAATATTAATGATAAAGACTTCCGGTTAGGAATTCAATGGTGTAGGTTAACGAGAGAATGAAAATAACGGTTCTAATTACTAGTGTTTTTAATCAATATGCTATAAACTATTAATAAATCGGTAACATAAAGACTGAAAGTAAGGGTTATAATAAATGGTTAGCGGGTCAGATAGTAGAAGCCACGCTAACGCAATACAGAAAGGAAGAAAGATTAATGACGCAAACGAACGATTTAAACCAATCCTTGGAATGGTTCTCACAACTCCAAAAGATCATGCGGCCAGTAACCACGATTAAAACGGAGGATATCACGATTTCGTTGGAACAATTTAACTTGTTGCACGCCATCACTGACCAAAAGGAAGAATTCACGCCAACCAAATTTGCTGGGCAAATTGGCGTTTCCAAGTCAATGATCTCCGGTCAAATCTCTCGGTTACTGCGCGCTGGTTTAATCGAAAGCATCGCCTCACAAGTTGACCGTCGTCAACACAACTTAAAGTTGACGCCAGACGGTGTAAAAGTTTACACCCAAGTTCGGGGTCAAGTTGTGGAACGCCTCAATGGCTTGCACGATGACATCTCACAATTAATGTAAGCTCTCGTGCAAACGAGGTGATTTCTGGGGTAGACCACGGTCGCCCAGAGAAAAGATCAAGTTAGTCTTTGAATCTTTAAGTCAGAAATAAGTCCCCTTTACGACTGGAATCTTTCAATCGTGTGACATTTTGGTTAAGATGGCCCAACGCTTTCTTGTCTTAGCTATAATGGAACATGTAGAAAGAATTTGGAACTGGAGGGGATTTTTTGAATTTGAGGAAAAAGCTCGGCCTATTGGTTACGGTTGCTGCGGGAGCAACATTGGTAGGTCTAAGCTCGGTCAATGTATTACCGAGTCTGAGCGCGAACGAGTCAGTTGCCTACGCGGCGACAACGATTAACGCAAAGCACCAGGGGATGGTTGCGGATGCCAAGACGGCGAACAATGACGCTTTGCAGGACATGATCGACAAGTGGAGCGGGAGTGTTACCATCCACGTGCCTAAGGGGACTTACCTCTTTGACGCGGGGAACATTAAGTTACATTCAAACATCACGTTTAAGTTTGATAAGGGTGCCGTTTTCCGGATTACTGAAGGCAACCGGGTGAACTTTGTTTATCCTAGTCCGGAAGCCGGTTACGACGGCGGTATCAGTAACGTGACTTGGCAAGGCGCCACGTTCCAAGGCGATAACACGTCTGGCGGACAGAGCGTCTTCACCCAAAGTATCCATCACGCCACGAACGTCAACTTTGACAAGTGTGTCTTTGACAACGCCGAATCACCAACTGGCCACTACATCGATATCGATGGGAGCCACAACGTGAATATTACCAATTCCGTTTTCACTGGATTCAACGGGTCACAAGATTTCAAGGAAGCCATTCAAGTGGATTACTCCAACAAGAAGGCCATGTCTTACAAGAACAAGGGCGACCAATACGATAACTTACCGAGTTATGACGTGACGGTCGACAACAACCAGTTCTTGCCAGTTTCTAAGAAGTCCGGGCAAGTCTCTTCATACGCGCCCAACCCAATCGGTGAACACGCCATCTACGGCCACGGGAAGGCGGGTATCATTCATGACGTCCACTTTACCAACAACACGGTCGTTGACCCCAAGCCATTGATGGACGATGGGGTTGCCACGATTCACTTTAAGGGCATTTCTAACCTGTGGATCACCGGTAACAAATTTATCAACCAACACGTGTTAGGTTCCGGGAACTACATTTACCTGTTAAACTCCGAACCCGCTTACACGATGACCAACCTGAACATCACGGACAACACGTTTACCAACGTTAACCCTACCAAGCAGTACGTTTACTTGGATAGCACGTCCGATGATAACCCAATGACGGATGTCACCATCACTGGGAACAATGCCATCACCCAAAAATTGGGGGCCACGTTTGTTAAGGGAAACTTCCCATTGACCAGCGCCGGCATCGACATCAATGACAACAAGATTACCAAGGGCAGCGTGGTCGACACCAATGTGACCTCGCAACAGACCATCACCGACACGACGGTCAACAAGCCATCTGGTTCCAACTCAACCAGCAAGCCTAACAAGAACAAGCAAAAGCTGAAGAAGCGTAAGCAAACGAACAAGAGTGAAAAGTACGTGGGCGGGTTAGACAGCCAACACGCTGAGCTCAAGGCCAACTTCGATACTTACTCCCTGTACAACCATATTCGCGGTCACAAGAACTGGAATATCATGAAGTACAACTGGAAGAAGCAAAAGAAGATGCGGGTTTACGTGGATATGCGGGCCACGGCCGATACCGGTGACTGGTACCGGATTCGCTTCAGCAAGAAATCCACGACCAAGTACTGGATTCGTAAGAGTGCCTTGCAATTCGATACCTTCTCAAACGAAGAATACAGTCGAGACTTAACGCTGATGAAGATTTACCCAGTTTACACGCTGCCATTTAACGATCCGATGTTAGCCAAGCAAAAAGGCACAACGGCAGACATCTCCGAACGGCGTGTCACGATTACCCACCGCGTTAAGCGGACCGATTCTGACGGCAAGGTCACGACTTATTACCAAATGAGTAATGGGTTGTGGACCCGGGCCTTAGCCTTCGATCTCGATTCATAAACCATTTTCCTCGCCTTACCGGACGGCAAAAATGGGGCGGAACGCTGTGGGCAGGACGCCCAGAGCCAAAGGGCGGTCTCTGTGCTCGCTTTGAACCGCTGAGTAACGCGTTTCAAAGACGCCATTAAAGAAGCGACGGCAGATGCCGGCGTTTTTTTAATCCCACGGCTGACCCCATTTTTGCCGTCCTCTCGGCTGAGACTGGTTTAGCCATGTCTTGTCTGGGTGATGATTTTATAAATAGTTCATGTGGTTCAACCTGCTTAATTGCGGGTTGGGCCTTTTTTTGTGCAGTGACAGCATGCAGAGTTGCGGGCAACTAGTGTGGTCGGGAATTCTGTTATCGGCCGCTGGGTTTTGCTACGCTGGTTGCGGTGCTTGTGAGATGCCCGAACCTTTGGAGAATTTCTCTTGCACCTAATAAAAGGTGCTCAGCGATTAGGCTGGCGCATCGTGGAGGATGTCATAGATGACAAGATTACATAAGCAATTACTACACGCTGGCCTGGCCTTGATGACGGTAGCAACGGTTGGGGCTGCAATCCCTGGAACGACGGCTAATGCCGCAACGCGGACAGTGCCTCAGTCCTTGAGAAATACCTGGTTTGCCTGGGGAAAAGGCGATGGCGGTGCGAATAGAGTTAAGATTACAGCCAAGACTTATACCAACACGCTTGGGGTGTATCAACATGGCAAATGGCGTGTGAATAGCGAGAAGCATACGCTGAAACTAGGCAAGAAGGTAAAGAAGAATAAGACCTTTACGTTGAGCAAAAAGGCGGACAAGAATGGTTACCGGACGTTGACGACCTCGGATCAGTATAGTAAATATGTAATGAAGGTTAAACGCGTTAAAGTTCACAACAAAACCAAGTTAAAAATGGTTACCAAATTTTCTGACAACTCTAAACGAACCGACATGTTCTTCCCGGTGACTAAGAAAATCATCAACACATATATGGATTAGGACAAGTTAGATTGAGATAGTTGCGGGCTTTTTTTGTTTGAGGTACGAAATGCAGAGTTACAGGCATTCTTCTCGGTCGGTAAGACTGTTATGGCCGTTTTAGTTTGCTAGGCTTTACCAAGTGTTTGCGAAGCGCTTCAATGACAGAATGTGACGTTAAGCACCAAATAAAGATGTGTCCGCCGAGTGTGGATGCATCATGGAGGATTGAAAATGACAGATTTACATAAACAGTTGTTGCGCGCTGGTTTGGCGTTGGTGACACTGACCAGCGTGGGATTGGCTGGGACAACGGCTAACGCGGCGACCAAGCTAGGCAATTCTGTGCCGAAGTCCTTGCGGGGAACTTGGTACGAGTTGAATAGCCAGTCAGGAATCATGCGGGTTAAGCTGACCGCCAAGACCTACAGCATTTCCAAGGGGTTCTTTATTAAAGGCAAATGGACGCCTAATTGGAACGGTGGCAAGACGTATCGGCTAGGGAAAAAGGTCAAGTTGCGTAAGACATTCACGATTTCGGCCAAGAATAATAAAAAGGGTTACCGAACGATTACGGCACGCCACAACAGTTATTCTTACGTGAAGTCCCAGTATAAACGGATGACCTCTAGGTATTCAAAACAAATTGTTTTGGGCCATAGAGCAATGACCTACACCAATAAACATACCCCTACAATGAGTGATACGTATCCGTCGGAGTTGGCGCCATATGCCAATCCGGCCAAGCATTTTTACGATGAATATGGCATTGGTAGTCTGAAGTAGGAGAGGTGAAAAAAATGAAACGTGGCGTATTGATTAGTGTGAGCCTGTTATTGGGGGCTCTCGGATTAGGCATGAGTCGGCCAACAGCAGCGGATGCCGCAACGACAATTCCCCAAAATATGCGGGGAACTTGGTATTTCTCTAATGGTGATGAAGATCCTGGACTCACACGGGTCGTGATGAAGGCCAAGACTTACGATATCGCGTTTGGGACGTTCAGTCATGGAAAGTTTGTTAAGAAGTGGAATAATAAGCAACCTTTGAAGCTGGCTAACCAATTGACGGTTAATAAGACGTTTACGACCAGTAAGCAAGGCAAGAAACTAATACTGAAGACTAAGATGGCGGATTGGGGACTGATCACGACTACCTATTCGATGAAAAAGGGGCATCTCTATCAACAATGGGTCAAGGACGATAGTGGCGCCAAAAACGTTTATTTGAGTGGGACATTTAAATATAGCAAGCTAGCTCACCCAGGAAAATATTTGAATGAAGTGTATAAAGCGGGAACTGCTCGCCGGTTATAACGCTTAGCTATTAATGAAATTGATTAAAGGAGCAATGCTAAAATGAAAAAGTCAGTATCAAGAATAGCCCTTACACTGTCCTTGCTAGGACTGGGGATTGTTGGCGCAACCGGTGTTTCAACAACGACGGCCCATGCTGCTAAGTTGTCAGCGGTGCCAAAGAATTTACGGAGTACTTGGGGCATGATGGGCGAAGAAGACTACATGGTTATTTTTACCAAGAATAGTTTTTCCTTCTCTACCATCAGGCGTTCGAAAAATAAGAATTGGGTTCTGGAAAAGTCACGCGAACCATATGTGAGTTTGAAGCTGGGTAAGAAAGTCAAAGCGAACAAGACATTTACAATCAGCAAGAATAAGTATGGTTATGCCTATGTTCACTACAGACTTAAGCGCGAGAGCAGTAGCGATAAGTTCTACTTTAAGGTTAAGGGAAAGAAGTTAAAGTGGAGCGATTACGCAAATGGCAAAGAGGCCGAGGAGTATACAAAGCTACCGACGATGGCTAGTCGGACGGCGTTCTTCGGAAAATACTAGACAACAAATTGATCAGCTTGGTGTGGATGATATATTTTTTGACAAAAGGAGATTTTTGAAATGAAGAAGTTAGTGAAATTAGGCGTTGCAGCGTTAGTTGCTGTGAGCTTTGGCGGATTAACAGTTACGACGGCGGATGCAGCAACCTGGCACAAAGGGTTGCCTAAGATTATTCGGAACAAGATGTACCGGACTAAATTTGATATGACTTATCCAAATGATCCGCAATTCACTTGGTACAAAGGGACTAAATCGACGTTAATGGAACATGCTACGCAAGGTGGTGCGGCAGATAAGATTTCTAAGACCAAGTATAAAAAGGTTGGCAAAACTTACGTTATTCATGGTTATGACAAGCTCGGTACTGCTAGAAATAAAATGTCTGGTAAATCTGGCAAGGTCTATGGCTATGTTCGTGTCCGCAAACTAAGCAATAAGAAAATCAAAATTGCTGACGGTAAGAAAACTACTAAGTATGAGGGAAAGTATTTAACGATGCAGCGTTTTTACCACTTCCCACGAGTCAATGGTCGGGTACAAAAGTAGGGTATAAATGTAAGTCAATTTGTGCCGCTTTAGCGTAAATGAGATGCTTAACGGGGTGAATGGTTGTGATCTGCCGCCGGCTAACCAGAATTGTTATGGCATAGGTGACAAGTCAATTTGCCTCGTTTTCGTACATAGGTGAATTTTGAAAATAAGACTCACGTACAGAAGAGGAGAAATAACAAGATGAACAAGTTTATTAAGACAGGGCTATCTGCTCTAGTTGTCGCTATCAGTGTTGGGGGGGCAGCGATAACCGGTGAGGCTGCAACTTGGCATAAAGGCTTACCGACATTTATTCAGAACAAAAAGTTTAAGAGTAAAATCAAACGTGAGATTGGCGTATGGTCTAAAGCAACTAAGACTACGGTGTTCATGAAACAGACGCAGGGCGAACAATTGCCAGCCATCAGTCATACTAAGTATAAGAAAATGGGAAAGGTCTATTTGATCAAAGGTAAGTATCACGACTCCCGCATAGGAAAAGGCATGCACACTTATTATTATCGGGTTCAAAAGCTCACTAATAAAAAAATAAAAATGGCAAGTGGTAAGACTGGCAAGCTAACTACAATGACAAGATTTAAGCATGCCCCTAAGAATAGCCAGACTTGGTGGTAGCGGGATATATAATCTTTCAGCATATTTAGTTGAAGCAGACTTAAGGAGCTAACGAAAAGGATGAAAAAAAGAATATTGTGGTTGAGTTTGCTGGTGGCCCTTGCCGTCGTAGGTGCAGGGTGTGGCAAACAAGCCAACTCTAGGAGTGGTCACCAGGACGGTCAGTCGACCAAGGTTGCCGACAAGACCGGCAATCAGCAAGCCACCGCGACTAAAGCGGAAACGCCTAAGCCCTCAGCGTTGACGACGTTGCTGTCCCCATTGATGGGGAAGAATGCTGAAGATCCGAGTACCCAATCGCAGAATGAATTGACGTATTCTCAGTTCTATTATCAACATAACAATTGGTACTGGCGGCTATCTTCTAAGGCACAGAAAACAATTGTTGGCGGAAAGATTACAACCCTAAATGGAGATTCTGGTGAGTACAAGTTGACTGGGAAGCAGACTAACGGGGATGAGTTTACCGTGAAGTTAACGCGGTATTCTGCAGATCGATTTTATTGGATAAAGTCCAGTGCGCCCAAGTTTAACCGGGCGTACGTGATTGGCGACACCAATGGTTCCTGGGCGACCGGGGCACCGACAGCGCTAGTTGGGACCTGGTCGACGCACATTTATAAGCCAGCACCAAGCAAATACGATGACGCCGAAACGCTAAAGAAGGAACCCTACAGTCGAACCCGATTCTTTATTAGTAATCAGGGAATCGATGGCCAAAAGGATAGCTTCACGCCGAAGTATACCGTCTATGATACGGGAAACGGTTGGGGGGCCAACGATGCGACCACTTACAAACAACTTAGTGACGATACCTATTTGTTGCGCACAACTTTAAATGGACGACTTTTTAACGTCTACAAGGTCACGCTTAAAAATAAACAACTGACCGTGGTTGGGAGCGAGAGCGACCTAGCCAATCTGAACAAGGTTTCTAGCAAACCGGGGCAGGCCTTTGGTTTTGACAACAGTGCGGCATTACACTTAACCTCGAAGCAACTGGATAACTGGATTGATCGGCACTTGTCGGACTTCAATCGAGACCCACATCAAGTTAAGCAGGCGTCGTTCATGGCCGATACGGATAAGCAGGGGCGGGTGACCGTCGACGTTTACGATTATGGCCGTGACATCCCAGTTGCTCCGCGGGTTGGTCGGTTCCGGGTTACCGCAATGGGGGTATTAGAAGGCCAAGAAGCTGGGGACACGACCTGGTGGCCGGTGTCTGATGATCCAACCAATTAACTTTGTAACTAGGCAAATAGGATAAGGGCAGAAGCATAGGTAAAGTTACCAGCAGTGGCAAGTCAGACGGTGTTATTCGGTAACTATTAACATCCCAATTTGCGCCGCTTTAGCGTAAGTGATATATTTAACGAGGTAAACGGTTGTGAATTGACAGTAATTTCAATTCGAACACGCACCTCGTTTTGTACATAGGCTTTTAAAATGAATTTTCAGGAGGAAAACAGGATGAAAAAGTTTTATTTAGCTTTAACTGTTCTGGCCGTTGCGACGGTCGGTTTAAGTGCCACGACCACGCCGGCTGCGGCCAAGACTGGTGCCAAGGTACTCAGCACCAAGAAGGTCAAGAAGACCGCGTACCATGTTACGAAGGGGACCATTTACAAGACCAATAAGCTGACCAAGGTTGCCCACCACGCCAAGAACTACAAATACACGACGCTGTACGTGACCAAGCAGAGCACGGTTCGCAAGGCTAACCACAAGAAGGCCGTCTACAGTTACATCACCACGAAGAAGGCTCGCGGCTGGATCTTGCGGAGCTACTTGAAGAAGGGGGTTGCGCCTAAGAAGTCGACTAAGACGATCCAGACGACGACCACCACCAACACCACTACGACGAAGAACGATGACTCGACCACGACGCAGACCACGGCGGCTACGTTTAACGCCAAAGCGGCCAACGCTGACTTTTTAGCCATGGTCAACAAGGAACGGGCCAAGAAAGGCGCCGCACCACTGACGATTGCGACCGACCTGACGAATTTGGCTAACCAACGGGCCGCTGACTGTGCGAAATTAGGCGATATTACCCACTACGATAGCGCGGGTAATACGGTCTACCTCGAAGAAGGACCAAAATTTGGCATCGACTTCAACGAGGGCCTGAGCTCTGAATGCCTGTACATGGCCGATGAGGGCTTTGTGGGCGACTACCAGAAGGCTGGCACCAACGCCGCCGACCAGTACCTCTACCACGATGCTGAGTCCAACTGGGGTCACCGGGACAACCTGATCAACCCTAAGGCCAAGACCATTGGGATTGGCTGGAAGATTTCTAACGGCACGATTTACAACGCTGTCGACCAACAAGGATAGAAAATATAAATGCAGCCCACCGGAGAATACAAATTTTTCGGTGGGTTGTTAAGTTTTCCTTCAAACTTGATTCACATCAATGACACCGTTTTCCTGAAAATGGTACACTGTCTCCAAGTTCTAGCGAGCATCTTCAAACAATCTTCACCTTTCCACCGTAAAACGGTTGCATTCCCCTGATAGAGTGTATTGTAAGCCCATGAAAAGTGGACGAACAGGCTAGCCAAATCGTGAGAATCTGAAGAAATTGTTAAAAGGTGGCCTAGACCGAGTAAAATGGGTTTCATCATTCCAGATTGTGGTGTACAATGAGAAACATAATTAGCACTCAACTAAAAGAGTGCTAATCCAAGTACCTCATCGAAGATAATCAATTGGAGGGCGATTCTATGATCAAAATGTACTTTCACGCTAAAACGACTGCGGTAACTAAAGCCATGAAATGGTTGGCGAACCACGATGCCATCTTTACCGCTCGCGACATTAAAAAACAACCTTTAACCAAGGATGAAATTCTTTACATGCTTTCTTTAACTGAAGAAGGCACCGACGACCTGATCTCAACGCGTTCTAAGGCTTACAAGGCCTTGCCTGCGTCCGTACAAGACATGGGGATGAACGAACTCGTTGACCTCTTGCAGAAGAATCCGGGGATTTTAAAGAACCCGATTGTTGTCGATCAGAACAAGTTAGCCACTGGCTTTGACCTGGAAACCATCCGGGAATTCGTACCAGCTGCTTACCGTAAGAAGGAACTGGCCAGTTTCTTCAAGATTTTAAACGGCGGGAACAACAATGCCGCTCTGGCTTAACACCAGCATAATAGAAGAGTAGATGACCGAGCACCGACACAATTTTGTGGCGGTGCTTTTTCTGTTGGTTGCTGATTTTCGTTCCCGGCGGCAATCTTCGCTACCGCTGCTGTGTCCGCGAAGTTGCCTCTGGTCGCTGACAACGGTCAGACCAGTAAAACACTGCCACAATTTGTGAGGAGTGCGGCCTTTACTCATCTTGAAATTAGTGATTTAGACGCAAAAAAGGTCCGAGATAGGTAATCTCAGACCTTAAAAGGATTAAGTGGTATTGGAGGTGCTTAGGCGGAAACAACGGAAACCTTGATCTTTAGGTCCAATCCGTGAGCGTAACGATTGAGTGTGGCTAAGGTTGGTGTGGAATCTAGACGCTCAATGCTAGCTAATTGGGCGGGGGACATGTTAATCCGTGTTGCCAGTTCCGACTGTGAAATTCCCCGTCGAATGCGTTCCGCCTGTAAAGCAGAGAGGGTATCAATAACAGTCATGTCATCTTTAGAAATTGAATGAATAGTCTTTTTGAAGTCTTGCCAAGTTGTCATTTGGCCCCATCCTTTCGCTGCAACCAAATCAGTCAAGTCCATTATACTAAAATAAATTATAAGTGGCTGCCTGGTAACCTTAGCTCAAGCTAGCTGGTCGGGAATACCCTACCGTGTGCCACCACGAAACGTTGGTTGCTTCGTTGACCACGCCGCGGAGTTGGGCGTCGATCATCTTGTTGTTCCCCTTGTAGATGCCGACGTGGCTGATGTTATTCTTGCTGGTACCGAAGAAAATCAGGTCGCCGGCCTTGGCGTTGGCGGCGCTCACGTGGGTGTAGGTATCGTACTGGGATTGGGCCGTCCGGGGCAGCGTTTGGCCAATGGCCTTATTGTAAACGTACTTGGTGAAGCCGGAGCAGTCAAACGAGCTGGGACCATTGGCGCCGTACACGTAAGGCTTACCTAGCAGGGACTTGGCCTCACTGTAGATGGCGCTGTACGTGCCGTTACCGGCTGTAGCGGTGCTGGTGTGGGCGTAGCTCTTCTTCTGTAGGTAACCGTGCCAGATCCAGCCGGAAGCGGTCTTCTTGCCGTTGGTGACGTAATAGTACAGGTACTTCACGCCGTTTTTCTTGACGATGTACCGCTTCTTAGTGGCGTGCCACGTGGTGTGGGGGTAGTTCTTTAGGTAGTGCGTTTTCTGTCCAAATTTCATATCGCTGGCAGTGCCACTCAGGTTGTAGGTCCAACCGGTCGCGCTCTTGCGCGTGTAGGCGGTGTTGGGCATGTTGCTGGTGCTGACGATGGTGTTGGTGCTGTTGGCCTGCGCGGTGGTTTGGCTCAGCGCAGGTACTAAGGCAGCGGCGAAGGCCACGGCCAAACTAACTTTTTTAAGTGTTTTCATAATTTTAATCCCTCATATGTAAGTTATTTGTGGTGCTTGTGACTCCTTCTAAGATAACGTATGGCTGTAACAAATTGATTACGGGGTGACATCATTGCGGTTACCATTGTGTGTATGTCAGTAATGTAACAAGGGTTGGATGATCCGGGTGAAATGCCGTGACTAGTTGTCATCAGGCTCTAATTGTTCAAAAAGTTCATAAGAACTAGTCGCTAAAAAGTCGACCTAAGCTGTGCCGGGACGGCGGTTAGTTGCGGTAACAAACTTTGACAGAATTCACATTGAATTCTCATATTAAGCGATTAATCTGTAACCGTTAACATTTCAGTATCTACAATCCTTACAGATTGTGTTAGACTATCCGTAGCGCTTATTAATTCCATTACATATTAAGAGGAGGGTGTTATTTTATGAATGGCTTTATTGGTGAGTTTTTTGGAACCCTGGTTTTGATTCTTTTGGGTGTTGGGACCATGGCTAGTGTTAACTTGAACAAGTCCTACGCTAAGGGGTCAAACTGGACCTACGTGTGTGTGGCCTGGGGTATGGCCGTAACGATGGGGGTCTACGTTGCCGGGTTACTCGGTTCACAAGGCCACTTGAACCCAGCCGTTACCATTGGGTTCGCACTGTTTGGTTACTTCCCATGGGCGGACGTTGTGCCTTACCTGTTGGGTCAATTCTTGGGGGCCTTCGTCGGGGCCGCGTTAGTTGCAATTCAATATTATCCTCATTTTAAAGATTCTCCTGACGAAGCCAGCGGTAACCACGTGGGAATCTTCTCCACGAAGCCCGCTATCAAGAACCCACTGTACAACTTTCTCTCTGAAACGATTGCCACTTGGGCCTTCGTCTTCGTTCTCTTGAACCTAGGGAACTTCACGGCCGGTTTGAAGCCGTTTATCGTTGGTCTGGTCATCATGGTCGTTGGGATGGGCTTAGGTTCCACGACTGGGTTCGCTTTGAACCCGGCCCGTGACTGGGGTCCGCGTCTGGCCTACACCATCTTGCCAATCCCCCACAAGGGAACGGCCGAATGGGGCTACGCTTGGGTACCAATGTGTGGCCCACTGGTTGGTGGTATCTTAGCTGCCGGCCTGCAATACTGGATTACTTATTAACCATGTTTCGGTCGGAATCAACGGGTTAGTCGTTGGTTAGGTTACTTGTCTTTCAAAGGTGTGACCCAATCCGTCCGAAATGAGATTCATCGCTTAAATGCAACGCTTAACAACTAATGGATTAAGGCTTTAAAGCGCTAAAAGGAGGCAACCGGGAATTTCCTGGTTGCCTCTTTTTGTGCCGTTATGACAGAAATTGCTGGAGATTTTGGTAAACGGTCGCTTCCAACTCGGCCGGCGCCATGCCCCGTAGATTGGCAATGATGCGCAGACTTTGTTTGAGAATCATCGGGTAGTCCGTCACCGTGACCGGGCGGTGTTGGGCCCAAGTCACGGCGGCCAGACCATCCGTTTCAATCAGGAGGCGGTTGAGGGGAATGGTCTTGGCCAGTTGGGTGACGGCCGGGTCGGTCAGGACGTCGGGACCAATCGTGAAGTAACAGTCGAGGCGGATGTAATCCGCTTGATACTCGGGCGAGGCGTACCAGTGAACCAGGTAGCGGTTGGGATACTTCTGAATGTTGGTCAACACGGCACGCTCACAGCCCTTGGTGTGGAGTACGACCGGTTTGCGGTGGTCGTGGGCAAAACGGAGCTGGGCCTCAAAAATGCGGGCCTGTTCCAGCAGATTCACATCCGTCCAAACGCTGTCCATGCCGATTTCGCCAATAATGTTGGTGGCTTCCAGATAGGGCGTGATCTCGGACCAGCGCAGTTCGGTGGCCTGCCAGGGGTGAATACCAAAGCTCAATGGCTGATGGCCGTCAACGAGCTGGCGATTGGTTTCCCATTCGGTGGGTGATTGACAATTGATCAAGGCTAAAATGTGTTCGTCGCGTTGAAGTGCGGCGAGTTCAGAACTGCCATCCAGATGACAATGCGCATCACATAACATGGTGGAGGCCCCCCTCGAGATTTGTTGCATTGAGTGTAGCACGTTCTGACGACGCCACCTACTGGAAGGGGTTAGTTGGCACGGTATTTTGTAAAAGGGGCCAATTAAGGGCCGCTTGGTAGGATTGGTTAATGGCCTTTCTTTCTACACAATTTAAAATTTGTAACATAACGGTTTTTACGAAAAAATGGCCAGACTTTGTGAAAAGGTTAAACCGTCTTACTTGTTATAATGACCGGAATGTAGGCAATTAAATCACAAATTTATCTTGTGTGTAAATTAGTTAAACTGACGAATGTGACTGTTAAACGTTTCGACCGTTTAGTAGATTTTAAAACTCGAAGTCGTTATAATTATATTCGTAAAGAGCATAGACCGTTTTGCATCAAAAACGGGTGGATCAACAATTACTCATGCGGTGAGTGAGCCACGATAACATGTTTTTAGAGGGGACTGTTATGTATGTTTAATACCAAAGAACACTATAAGATGTATAAAAAAGGGAAGACCTGGATTTTTGCCAGCATCGTCACAGCCACGTTAGCCTTGGGGGCTTTCGGCGGTCAGACGGCGCATGCGGATACTAGTGACGCCGCCACGGCCGGTGAAGAGACGGCGACCAAGGAATCGGTAGCACCAGTGAAACAGGTGACGCTCGGTCAGCAGCAACAATCACAGACGCCAGCTGATGCGGCGGTTAAGGAAGATACTGAGACCTCCACGCCGAGTGACGGCGCGAAGGACCCGGTGGCGGCACCCGCTAAGGAATCGGAAACAACACCGGCGCCGGATGCGACTAGCAATTCAGATGGCGACACGGCAGATGAAAACGGGGCCGCTGATTTACCAGCAACTCCAGCACCAGACGCAGATAAAACGGGTTCGACGGATGGCAGTAAGGTGACGGAAAAACCTGCCGCAGACGCACCGGCTGATCAGACCAATAATGAGGTCACGCCACCAACCGATAAGCAACCAGTGACGCCAGTTAATACGGCTGAGAAGGTTAATCCACGCTTGCGGTCAATGGCACCAACGCCGACACCAACACCAGCCGTGACGGCGGCTCAACCCGTTGCTGAGGCTGAGGAGTCGATTGATCAGTGGATGCCGAACAAGACATTGCAGCAGGTGGTATTTAATACACTTACAGCTAAAAATGATTATTTTAATCCTGAAGTTTCAGCTTCTGGAAAAACCTGGAGTAGTGTCAACGATATTACACAGGCAGATATGTTGTTGCTGAATCGTCTTGATGTGCAAGCATATGCTACTACGTACATTGATGGCAAGACGTCGTTTTCTTTGGAAGGCTTGCAGTATGCAACTAATTTAACCTATTTGGATCTTGCTAATGACTTGGATCGAGCGCCCTATGCTATGCGGGGAGATATTACGGATTTAACGCCATTAAAAGGACTAGTCAATCTGACGTGGCTACAATTTGCTTGGAACCGTGTTTCAGACATTACGCCGATTACCGGGTTAAAGAAAATTACGTATCTATCCATGGTGACCAATAGTATCGCTGATTTTTCTACATTGAACCTAGCACAATATACAGCCGGTTATTCAATTGGCCAGCAATATGTAGTGAACAACCTAGCTTATGTGCCACGAACAGGTTCATACATCATGTCTAATCCCGTAAAAGCACCACAAGGGAGCACTTTTGTAGCAAGTACGCCGGGAGGAGCAGTTGCAATCCCACTCTCCAATCCAACTGCGAAGAACCCAACGCCAACCGTTCGAATCTTTTGGGTAGGAGCTTCTTCGACAGTAACTGATAGCCAGATTACTTATTCAGATATCAAGGACCAGATTATGCCAGGGCAGACCTACAACCCATTGAGTGAAACGTATCCATACCTGGTCCAGGAAGATTATACGTATTTCTTGGATACGATCTTTTCGGATTCTGTTAACGGCATCACCGTAGCGATGGTAACGCCTTATGTTAAGGCAGATGCTGCCGAGGACGTAACAGTCAATTACGTTGATGAGTCTGGCCAGAAATTGGCTGACCCAGAAACCTTAACCGGGCTAATCGGTGAAGGCTACACGGCGCCAACGAAAGAGTTTGCCGGTTACGAACTGACTGAGACACCAGCCAATGCGACTGGGACCTTCTCCGACACGCCCCAGACGGTGACTTTCGTTTACAAAGAAGCCACGTCGTCCGTGACCGTGCATTACCAGGATGAAGCCGGGGCCACGATTCAAGCCGACACGGTGGCCTCTGGTCAGGTGGGGACGGCCTATGACATTGCTCACCCCGACATCACCGGGTACACCTATAAGGAAACGCAAGGGGATGCCCAAGGGACCTACACGGACACACCAACTGAGGTGACCTTCGTGTACACCAAGAACGCCGGGACCGTGACGCCACCAGTGGTTACACCTGATCAAACGATCACGGTCACCGTTCACTATCAAACGGCGGACGGCACCACGGTCGCGCCAGATGTGCTGGTAACTGGCAAGGCCGGCGACACCTACACGACGAGTCCAGCGGCTAACGTGCCGGATGGCTACAAGCTAGTCGCCACACCAGCTAATGCCAGCGGAACATTGGGCGACAGTGACTTCTCCGTGACCTACGTTTATGAAAAAGCTGGCGGAGAGGGCGACAAGGTCATGCCGGACACGGACAAGTCAACGACCAAGCCGACGAAACCGGGGACTAAGCCTGCCACTAAGCCAGCTACGACGCAGAAGACGCCGGCTAAGAAGACCCAGGCTGGTGGCCAAGCGGATGCCTTGACTGGCAAACGTGGTGGCAAGACCGTCGCAACTGTGGCCAAGGGTGGCGCGGCCGCTAAGGTAGATTTAACTGCCAAGACGGGCACGCAGGCAGACCAGCCAGCAGTGAAGAAGTCAGCTGCGGCCGATTTGCCACAAACCAACAGTCGTGAACAAACCTCGCCATTCTGGGGTGTTGCACTGTTAGTGGCGGTCTTAGGTGCATTCGGATTCAAATTTAAGCGTAAAGAACCATAAGCAGAATGACTGAACGGACTGAGCAGAACGACTCGGTTCGTTTTTTTGTTACAACTTTTTAATGATGTACCCATGAAAAACAAACTAATTTATGGGTGTCACGCTGCTAGCTTGTTTATTTAAAGGTCAAGCTTGGTGGTGGTTTCAGTCGCTTACATTTTAGTCACAATTTTGTAGTATGTCATAAATAGTTTCTGGGGTGTGGACATTCCATAAGTTAATCAATATAATGACCTTAGGGAGAGAATTAATTGAGATGCTAAATTAATAGGTGAATGTGAAGCATGCGGACAAGTACTTAGGGAGTGAGTATGATGTTGAAACAGTGCGGTGGATCAGAACATTATAAGATGTACAAGAAGGGGAAAACTTGGATTTTTGCGGGAATCCTAACCAGCTTCTTCTTGGTCACGACGGTGGGAACCGAGACGGCTCATGCGGAGACGACTGATCATGATACGGTAAAGAATGACACCCAGCAGGTCGTTCAACAGCCCACCACTCAGGAACAACAGGTCACGCTGAAGACGACGGCGGACCAAAAAGACGAGACGGTTCCACCCGTAGCGGATGAACCCGATGCGGACGTGACATCGGACGCTGAAAAGCCAGCGACTGATGCGGCAGAAAAGCAGACACCGGCGGAACCAGAAAATACGCCGCCCGTTGTTGAAGAAACACAAGACAACCGGCATATAGGTGACCCAGTCGAGAAGCCAGCGCCGGTGGTGACTCCGGACGTAGCTGTGACCAACAAGAATACGGCAAACCCCGATAAAACAGAGAATGTTAAACCAGTAACCGAAGTGACGCCGTCTAAGACCAAGGTTAATCCACGCTTACGGTCGATGCCAGCGCCACAGCCCGTGACGACGGCTCCGGTTGCTGCGGCTGCGGCCGTTCAGACGGACCAGTCGATTGATGAGTGGATGCCGAATAAACGCCTTCAAGGTATGGTTTTATGGACGTTGAATAATAGTAAGCTTGGGAAGACATGGGCTGATGCAAGTGAGATTACCAAGGATGACATGCTGTTACTAACAACGTTGTCCACGGACAATGGCCAATTCTCAGAAAACTGGACGTCAACTTATATTGATGGAAAAACTTCATTTTCACTAGAGGGGCTACAATATGCCACAAACTTAACCTCACTCGATTTAATTAATAATTTAAATCTTGGAGAAGGTTGGTATAACGGGGATATTACGGATATCACTCCGCTCAGTGCCTTATCTAAGCTGACATATTTACAATTATCTAGTAACCGGATTACTGATATATCCCCGATTGCGGGACTGAAGAACATTATCGAATTGGAGATTCCGTACAATTATATCTCTGATTTATCCTCGTTGAATGCGGCTCAATATACGAAGCGGTTCACTTTCAACAACCAACTGATTATAAATGATCCAGTTGTAGTTGATGGGGAATCACGAACATATACGACCCCGATTGTGGTTAAATTGCCACAAAACTATCAATCAGCGTTGACACCTAAAATTGGTTATGGATGGGCTTACCACACCACGACAGAGATTTATAACTTTTTACCAGCGGGTATAGATACTGTTGTTGGCGGGAATATTGTTTATTCAGAAATTCCTGATCAGGTTATGCCGGGGTCAACCGCTGTTCGTTTTGATGGGTTCACAACGTATAAACTCCCTTATTCTTACTATTTGAGTCAGTCTTACTTCGAGGGGAATAACGGAGATGGGGCATTGGACTTTTCTGTTTATACGCCATATACCATTGCTGCTAAAGCACAAGCAGTTACCGTTCACTATCAGGATACGGAAGGAAACGAGATTGCGCCGGCTAAGGTATTACCGGAGGGCATGGTTGGTGATGCTTATACAACGGAGCCTTTAGTCATTAAGGATTATACCTTGAAGACAACGCCGGAGAATGCCGCTGGAACTTACGGGGATACTGCGATTGACGTCACTTACGTTTATACCAAGAACGCTGGGACGGTCACGCCACCAGACGTTATACCGCCAGTTGTCACGCCGGACCAAACGATTACGGTTACCGTTCACTATCAAACGGCGGATGGGACCACAGTCGCACCGGATGTACTAGTAACGGGGAAGGGTGGCGATACCTATACGACTAGTCCAGCTGCCAACGTTTTGGACGGGTACGAGTTGGTTACGACGCCAGCTAACGCCAGTGGGACATTGGGAGACAGCGACTTTACTGTGACCTACGTTTACGCTAAGTCAGGTGGGGCTGCCGACAAAGTTACGCCAGACACGGATAAGCCAACGACTAAACCGACTAACCCAACCTCTAAGCCAGCCGATAAAAAAGAAGCGGCTGCCAAGAAGGTGACAAATGGTGGTCAAGCCGCTCAGCTTGCCAATAGTAAAAAGAGTGCGACTATTGCCAAGGGTGGTGCGGCCGCTAAGGTGGATTTAACCGCCAAGACGGGCACACAGGCGGATCAGCCGGCGGTTTCAAAATCAGCTGCGGCCGACCTGCCACAAACCAACAGTCGTGAACAAACCTCACCGTTCTGGGGGATTGCACTGCTGGTTGCGGTCTTAGGCGTCTTTGGATTCAAGCTGAAACGCAAGGAATAATAAGCACATAAGCAAACAGCCAGTCATGGTTCGACAAAGTGTCGAGCCGTGACTGGCTGTTTTTGCGTTTATTTAGTCTGATCAAACTTTTTAGCCTGCTCACTCCAGGCTTCCAACTGCGTATAGACCCGTTCAACATCGTTGGCAGGGACGTCGCCCAGAACCTGGTCCCAAAGCGATTGCTTGAGCTGGCGAATCGTCTTGCAGGCGGCTTTTCCCTTAGGCGTGATACGAATCCAAGTGATTCGGCGGTCGCTGTCATCGGGGGTTCTGGTGATGTAACTGGCGTGTTCAAGTCGGGTCAGTTCGCGGCTCACCAGGCCTTTATTGATGGCGAGCTCGGTCGTAATTTGTTTGGCCGTGACGCCGTCGTGCTCATTGATGAAGAGCAGAAAATTGGCGTTGCTGGCATTGATCTCGGGCAGCGTCAGTTCGTGATTCATGGCAATCTGAAAGCGACGGTGGAGTGCACCGATAAACTTGCCAATCTTGGTGATATCCAAAACAACAGCCTCCTTTTTTTGTTTAGTATAGCATAACATATAGTTGACAAATAAACTAAATTCGGTTATTCTTTAATAGTTGATTTATCAACTATGGGAGGATTTTAA
The DNA here is from genome assembly GCF_003946045.1 of Levilactobacillus mulengensis. GTDB lineage: Bacteria > Bacillota > Bacilli > Lactobacillales > Lactobacillaceae > Levilactobacillus > Levilactobacillus mulengensis. The sequence goes on from NZ_RHNW01000004.1 coordinate 144,980, forward strand.
ATGACTTTGAAACAGCGCTTGATTTTTTCTTTCTTGATGTGCACAGGGATGGCTAGCAGCATGAGCTGGTTAGGCATGGCGAAAAATATGGGGATCAATGCAAACATGTGGCGGGTGTTTGGACTGTCTGTTGGGCCAACGATTCTATTTGCGTTTGTCCTCAATGTGTTGGTGGTCAGCAATCTGAGTACGTTGCTAGTGAAAATAGGCACGCGGCCGCTGGTCAATGCGTCTGCTATTCAGCTAAGGGCCGGCACGATTCGTAGCTGGACGATGCTACTGGTAATGTGCTTCACCATGAGTACCCGCGCGCTCCTGATGAACGGGACGCTGGCCCACATGACGCTGGCGCAGTTCATCCTGAGCTTCTTTAGTACCTTGACGATGGCCTATTTTATCCGTGATCTCTTGATTATGCCAGGGATTCAGCGGCTGATGACGCGGAAGCAGCGGGCTTGAGTGAAATTAAAATGATTGTTGGTGGAACGAGCTGAATGTATTTGGCTCGTTTTTTATTTGAAATTGAATTAAACCGATAATGATTATTGCTAAAGCAAGACTAGAATATAAAATTAGTTATTAAGAAGAAAGGTTTCACATATTTACTTGATTGTTATGTAGATGTTTCATATAATGATTTTGTGAGATGGCCAATGTAACCTTCTTGCGAGTTGGATAAGAGAGTAGGGACTGAATAGGGGGAGTTTATATGGATGAAGTTATTAGAAAATATAAAATAATGTATAATTCGGATAAAAGATGGCTAGTGATGACCACAGTCGCGGTTTCGTTGGTGTGGGGAATCTTGGATAGTCAGCCGGTGTGCGCAGATGTTGTGCCTGATGCTGGTACTGATCAGGAGAAGGTTATGGCAGACTCAGATGGGGATGGTCAGTCGGTGAGGTTAATGAGGCCTGTGGTGGACGGGAGTAGACAATCTGATGTCCCGGACAATGACAAACCAGATACTGAGAGTCCTGTAGAGGAAAAGACTGGTACGGATAATTGGGCGTTACCTGATGAGGAAAACGAGGAGGAGTCACACAAACAGGTAGACTCGACGTTGTTGATGCCTAAGATAAATCAGGATGGAGCAACAAGTGAGTCTCAATTGAGTGAGGTAAATGGCCAGAAAAAGGATAAGTTAAGGGTTCTCTCTAAGCGAGATACAGTGGTAAATGAGCCGCAACAGAATGACGTACATAAAACGCAACAATCAGTTCAAGCGAAACCAACATCGACTGTTGTAATCCAGCAGGCTAGAACTAGTGCACAAAGTTTGATTGATAATTGGATGCCTAATGAGAAGCTACAAGAGTTGGTTTGGAAGGAGTTGACGGCAGCTGATGATACTCGGAATTCTAGAGTTTTTAATTCAGGAAGACACTGGGAAACTGCTAAAGATATCACTCAAAGTGATTTGAAACTTTTGGATGATCTTGATTTAGCAGCTTATGGAACAACATACATTGATGGAAAACACTCATTTTCCTTAGAGGGGTTAGAGTATGCGACTAATTTAAAAAGATTGGATGTTTCAAATGATTTAAGATACGAACCGTATGCAATTCGGGGGGACGTTACTGATTTAACACCACTGAAAAATTTAGTGAATTTAGAATCTTTGAGTTTTGCTGGGAATCGAGTTTCAGATATTACGCCGATTACTGGTTTGAAGAACATCGAGGAATTGATCTTTACCGGGAATAAAGTGGCAGATTTTTCTTCTTTAAACGTTGCACAGTATATAAAAAACTTGTCAATTGGTGAACAATTTGTGGAGAGAAGCTTAGTATATATCCCCCTAACTGAAAATTACGAGTTGGTGAATCCAGTAAAGGCACCGCAGGGATGGAAAATACAAAAGCAAGAGGAAAGCGGGACTACCAATGTCCTGATGTTAACAATGCTAGACGCGACGAGTATTAAGCATGGAGTAGGACGAATATTCTGGGCTGGAACTTTAACTGACATAGATGGTGATAAGCTAATTGTTGTCTCACCTGCGAGGAAGCAAATCCCGATAGGACCTCAATATAACCCGATTCCAGACAAAGTTGAAACTGTCCTTCAAGAGAAGTATACGTATTTTTTGAACTGGGCTCTCACTTTTAGCGGTAATCGAGCGGGAAAAGCAGATATTCGCTTAGTAATGCCCTATATGCAATCGGACAGAGCTCAGGATGTAACAGTCAATTACGTTAACGAAGCGGGGGATATTCTACACAACTCTGTGACGTTAAATGGATTTATCGGTGAAAGTTATCAGGCGCCAACTGAGGAAATTTCCGGATATCATCACGATAGTCCTAATAACGCGGAGGGCACGTTCACCAATGAAAAGAAAACTGTTAATTTCACTTATTTCAAGGACAACCCCAAGCCAGTAACTCCACCCGTGACGCCAACCCATCCCGCCCAACTTGGCACAGTCACCGTTCATTACCAAACGACAACCGGAACAATGGTGGCACCAGATAGGGTACTTACTGGTAGTGTCGGGGATTCCTATAGCACCAAGCCAGCCGCCAACGTGTCATCTGACTATAAGCTGACCACGACGCCGGCTAATGCTAGTGGTATTTTCAGTAGCGGGCAGATCACAGTAACTTATCTCTATGACAAGGTGGTCACTGTAGGAGCAGGGGATGGTTCTAAGCCAACTCTCACACCGGAACCGACGCCAACGCCTGACCAGTCAACACAGCAACCAGCAGAGCCAGACGTGAATTCAGGCCAGCCGGATGAGCAAGCTGAAACGAATCCGGCCGCAATGCCAACACAGAGTGGCGCCGCAGTCCAAGGGACACCAACAAAGACTGCAACTAAGCCATTCACCCCAGGAACCCAAGCAACTTTGCCCAAGACCAACGACAAGCCAACGTCCCCATTTTTGGGAATGACCATCCTGTGGTTGCTCCTTGGTCTGTTAGGCATTAAGCAACGGAAACACTAATCAAAGTAGTACAACCCCAAAAGGGCGCCAGCGAAACGATTGGCGCCCTTTAACATACCCCAAAAATAGATGTGGGTCGAACTAATTCAAGTGACAAACTACACTATTAATGTTTCATCCTATGCTAGCTTTTCAAGCGATAACCGGTTATACTAGGGGTGGTTAAGGATGACCAACCAACACACTAATTATCGATTTCGTTACACCACTGTTGCTACCGGCAATGATGCCGACAAATTGAGGAGGATTAATGTGCTTAAACGGGATGAATCAACACACCGGGTGAAGATGTATAAGAAGGGGCGCACGTGGGTGTTTGCCGGCGTCTTAACGGCAGCGCTTGCGTTTGCGGCGCCAGCGGGTGTCCAAGCGGATACTACTGGTGAAACACCTTCCCCAGCTAAAGCAGAGACGACCACGACGACGAACGCCCATCAGGATCAAGAAGTGACGCTCACACCATCAGACGTTGACGGTCATCCAACCACGACGGAAACAGAGTTGGTTACTGATGCCGAAAATGAAAGCGGTATCACAAGCGATTCAGTAACGGAAGGCAATCTCGAAACAGAAGCCAAGGACGAGGCGACCACCGCGCCAGAAAAACCAGCGGCGGAAGTCACGACGGAAGACCCACAGACAGCCAATCCTATCGCAGCGGACACCGTACCGGAAACGGCCGTGCCCATTTCAGAAACGGCCAAGCCCAAGACCCACAAACAGACCGGGGCAACGACCGAGTTGAAGGCCGTGAAGCTGGTCAAGGCCGAGGTTGCCAAACCGGCCACGGTGAAGCTCGCGCATCAACAGCGGGCAACCGCTATCAGCGAGTGGATGCCCAACACCACGCTCCAACAGGCGGTTTTGAAGAGCTTGAAGGCTCAGAATCCGGGACAGAGCTGGAACAGCGTCGATGACATTACCCAGGACGACATGGCGCTCTTGAAGAGCCTGTCAATCATGAACGGTGCCGGCACCTATATCGATGGCAAGACCGAGTTTTCACTGGTTGGCTTGGAATACGCGACGAACCTCACGTCGTTAAGTATGGGTGGAAATTTGGACGCGGCTCCGGGTGCTTACTATGGGGATATCGCTGATGTGACGCCGTTAGCCGGATTGACCAAACTGGAAAAACTAGACCTGCAGCACAACCGGATCACCGATGTAACGCCACTAGCCAATTTAACCAATTTAAAGGAACTATTGCTGGCGTTCAATCGAATCCGTGATTTCTCACCGTTAAAGGGAATCAACTATACGAAGTTTCATGCGGGCTCACAAATGGTGATTTTGGACCCCGTTAAGGTGAGTGCCACGGACCTGAGCGCCCACCTGAAGATTCAATTTGTCACAATCGATGGCGACCTGATTCAGCTGGAGCAGGTGGCGGTCCGAATCGCCGACCCCGTCTTCTTTTATAACGGCGCCTTCACCTACCGTTTCTACTTCACCGGTGGGGTCGGGGTGAGTGACGGTCAGGGCGGGCTGAACTATACGGAGCTGAAGCCGCAGATTCCGGGCATCACGGAGTATCCGGGCGTGACGGTTGATCCACAGGAAAATAACTACTTTCTGACGGGCCGGGCGGATGGCGCTGACTCGTACGGCAGTTACCTGTTCGTGGTCGCCCAGGGCTACGATATCGCGGAGGACGCGGCCCCCGTGGTCGTGCAGCATCATGACGAGCAGGGCAACGCCATCGCTAAGGACGTGACGCTGCCAACGGGGATGGTCGGGGAAGACTACACGACCACGCCGTTAGACATTCCGGGATACAAGTTGAAAACGACGCCGGAAAACGCCACCGGTCAGTACGGCAGCGAGGCCATCACGGTCACCTACGTGTATGAAAAGGATGGCGGCGGTACCGTGACGCCACCGGTCGTGACGCCAGCCGCGGATGTTACGATGACCATTTACTATCAGTTGGCGGATGGCACCAACATCGCCGCTAGCCAGACGATTAGTGGGAAACCCGGGACCGCGTATTCGACGAGTGCCTTAGACGTGGCTGGGTATACGCTGGTGACCACGCCGGAGAATGCCAGTGGGGCCTTTGGCAACGCGGATGGGACCATCACCTATGTTTATGAAAAAATGGAAACTGGGGGTGATGGGGACCTGATTACCGATGGCAATGACGGCGACGAGGGTGATTTGGTCACGGACGACGCTGATGATGATCAGAAACCAAGCGTTTCCGTGACGACGGCCCAGGACGGCGGCGCGGGGGCAACGGCCAGTGGTCAGCCGGTCCAGTTGGCTAACGGCGCGCCTGCTGTGACGTCACAGAAGTCCGCAGCCGCAGCGACAACCTTGCCACAGACTAATGACCAAGCAACCTCTGTCTGGTGGGGCGTGGCGTTATTGGCCGCGACGACCATCGGTGGCTGGCTAGGTGTTCGTCGGAAAAATGAATAAGTGAGTGGATGAAAGCCTTGATGTCTGTGACGTTGAGGCTTTTTTGCTGTCAAAATGTAAACACAGGTAAAGGCAATCGTTATATTATAAATAATTAATATTATAGTAGATTTTTGCCGACTACTCCACTATAATAATTTATATCGAAATGGTGGGCAGGTCCCACTATTAACATAATTATTTTCGGTGAAACGGCACTAGTTGACGAACTTTAGGGGGAAGACAATTGGGGAAACGACGAAGAAAAGATTGGCAAAAGTATGGGTTATGGACAGCAGCCGCGTTGGCCGGACTTGGCTGGCAGCTGACCACGGGGACGGTCGCCGAAGCTGATGAGGTGGTCGAAGCCGTGCCCGTGGCAGAGCCGGTGGTGCCGGCGGAGACCGCGGAATCGGCCGCAGGAATGGGAGTAGAGAAGCCTGAATCTACGGTAGCAACGCCTAGCTCTGAAAACGAGACTGTGGAAGAGCCAGAGTCCATTGAGGAGACGGGCACAATAGCACCGCAGGCCTTCAGTGGCGAGGGTGTCGTTTTACCTCAACCCGGTAAACAGAAATCAAACCGGGGCAAAGGGAACAAAGCGGGGAATGACCAGCAGTCCACGACGGCGGTAGTTGCGGCGACACCGGTACCAGAAGTAGTGGAAGAGAAAACTGATGCGCCAGCCAAACAGCCTAAGCGCACGGAGACAGCGATTGATCAGTGGATGCCGAATAAAACGTTACAGACGGCTGTTTTGACGGAACTACGGCGCGAGCCACAGGCAGACCATAAAACCTGGGTGGCCGAGAATGAGATTACGCAACAGGATATGTTGCGTCTAGATGCCCTAAGCATTACAGGTAATGCGGAATCAAGCGGAATTAGTACATATATTGATGGGCACACAGAATTCTCTCTCAAGGGCATCGAATATGCCAAGAACTTGGAACATATTGCCTTAGGCGGAGGGCTGGCGAATAATAGCCCCTATCAAGTGTTTGGGGACGTCGTGGACCTCTCGCCACTAGCTGGCTTGACACACTTGCGGTCAGCCATTCTCGATAACAATCGCATCAGAGATATTTCGCCGCTGAAAAATCTGAATAATCTGGAGCAACTCTATTTAACCTTTAATCAAATCTCGGATTTCCGGCCGCTCAATGGTAAAGATTTTTGGCAATTAACGATTACGGAGCAGTATATTACGTTGCCTACGATTAAAGTCGACCCGGCAAAACGGACGGCCCATATGCTGGCCCCCTACTATCTACCGAGCGGGGATCTTCCCGGTCTGTATAGTCCTGGGGAATGGGTTGAACAAATTATGGATTTTCATATCGATGAGAATAACCATAATGACTATTACTTCAATCGTTATATTTATCACAATATTCCCAATGATGATGTCTTGTTGGGGGGAGATATTGACGAGAACGATTGGGGAAATCTGACCTACGTTAATATCCCAGACCAGAAGCCGGGGGATGCGGAACCTTTAGAGGAGCACCAAATACAGCTTCCCAATTATTACTATTTGGTGGCGATGGCAGACGTGGAACCGGGGGATGTGGTTTCCGATGATTCGAACGTTGAGTGGTACGTGATTCAACCTTACACTACATCTAAACAGGCGGGGAAGATCACCGTTCATTACCAAGACGAAGAAGGAAACTCTCTAGAGGATGATTATGAACTTCCAATGGGGTACGTCGATGATGCCTACAGGACGACGCCACTGAAACTCGAGGGATACACACTCAGTCAGACGCCGGAGAATGCCCAGGGCGTTTATACAGAAATGCCCATCGAAATTACTTATGTTTATCGGAAGAAGGCAACGGAGAAGCCTAGTGTCACGCCCCCGGTCGTCACACCTCCAGTCGTCACGCCACCGACTGTGACGCCGCCAACTGACGGGGGGACACCCCCAACTACGGCCGCCACGCCCGGTCAGCAACCAGATCAGGTGGATACTGGGAATAAGCCGGAGCAGATAAAGCCGGTGCCGGTTAGTGTTGCCGGTAGTGCGGCCGACCAAGTGGATACAGGAACGACCAGTCAGTCGACCGCACCGGCTGAACCGCACCCTAGCAAATTGCCACCTGTCATGCCAACGGCAGTTCAGTCCAAGGGCAACACACTGTTACCTCAGACAGATGGTCAGAGTGCTACCTATCGGCTTCTGGGCGTAATTGGCCTGCTGATTGCTTTTTGGGGATTGGCGTATCGTGGGAAAGATTAGAAATTTGGACAGTTACAAAAGTAAAGTCAAAGAACACTGCCGAGTAGGGGTGTTCTTTTTGCGTAAAGTAAAGATAAATAACGAATATAGGGTGGACTAAAATCATTTAAAATGATGATTCTTGACTTAAACGACAGACAGCTGATTTTGTCCCTAAAAACCGCTTGTAACCGGGTTTGAAGGACTAGCTGATTTTTAATTCAGAGCAGGTAAAACCATTGACGAAACAGGGATTCATCTTTATCAAAATTAATTATTTTGATGAAAACACGATTTAAGTGTGATTAGTTTTATCACCTGACAATTAAGCTTGCTTTTGTTGTGAATCTGACTACAATGTAAGTGTAGAAAAGATTATCCATTTTTACTGAACTGTTACAATTAAAACCAATGACTAGGGCGAACGCAACAACACAAATCAACGAGGAGGAAGTTATCATGCGGAACTTAAAGAGCGAATCAAAGGAACACTACAAGAGTTACAAGGCAGGCAAGCACTGGGTTTTCGCTTGCATCACGGTCATGAGTCTCGGCTTGGGTCTGGTGGGGGCCAACGAAACGGCACAAGCTGATACCAATAACGCAAGTGAACCAGATACAAGTGTGGTCACACCGGCAGCTAATGAGCAAAAGCCAGCAGCCAGTGATACGGTTGATGGTTCTGAATCTAACGGCGATTCAGGCGTTTCTGGCAAAGTCGATGGTTCTGCAAACGGTACGGTCGGGTCCGATACTGATAAGGACGTTAACCAAGACAGCAATAGCGACATCAATAACGACGAGAATAAAGATAACAATACCAAGGATGCTAACAAGAACGTTGACCAAGATAAGGATGCTCCAAAGAATGTGGCCGGCGACAAGCAAGATGATCCTAGTAAGGATGTCCAAAAACAAGGGCAACCAGTAGACGACCAGCAACAGCCAGGAAATCAACAGCAACCAGAACAAACAGTACCCGAAAATAAGGTTGAACAGAAATCTCCAGAAGTACCAGTAGATGAGAACTCTAACGGGGGTAAGCAAGAAGACGTCAGCAATCTTGGCAAGGTTAAGCCAATGGCTGAAAGCTACTCCCTGTTACGGGACGAAGCACCAAGCATTGATGGTATTGATGCTTCGGTTTGGATGCCGGATGCGAACTTTCGGGCCTGGGTTGAAGCGGCCTTGAGCAAAGCGAACAGGACGACCGTAGATGACAGCAACCTGTCTGGTTATGTGCAAAGAACCACGAGTATTTATCCCGACTCCTCTAAGACTTTTGCTGATATTCAAAGTCTAGAAGGTCTGCAATATTTCACGAATCTGACTAGCTTTACTTACTACGGCTACGTCCCAACTTCCGGCATGATTGACTTCTCGTTTGCACCTAACTTAAACTCATTGACGCTTAACAACAAAGGCACCGCGACTGGTACTATGGATGCGACAACGTTCATTAATTTGTTGGCTAACAATCAAAAATTACAATGGTTGAATGTCACGAACTATGGGTTAACCGGCCAATTTCCTGATTTATCCGGATTCACTGACCTGAAGAACCTTCAAATGGGGCATAATCAGCTGACTGGTGCGATTCCTAGTCTGACGACGATGCCCAAGGTGACATACTTATATCTGGGGTACAATAATTTGACGGATATTCCAGATATGAGCGGGTATACTGGGTCATACGATTTCAGCCATAATCACCTTGTCACGGGGATTCAGAAAAATATGGGGATTTCGGGAAACAGTATGGATCAAACCGTTACCGGTAAAGACTATACCATCACCCCAACGGTTCGTTCGTTTGACCCAATTACCGATGTGATCAAAGGTGTTCAGGACGAGAATGGTCAACTGGATCTCACCGACCCGATGGTTGCGTACAATTTAGGTACTCCAGGAGATTTGTACTTTACGGTTGAGGCCGATTCGGACAACCCGATTGGTTTTAACATTGTGGCTGCTGAAGGGACACCTGATGGTACCTACACCATTGAGGTCTTCAATCAGAAGACCGAGCACTACAACTTTGATCTGACCTTCACCGTAACCAATGCCAAAGATCCTGTCGTTGACCCAGGGACTGGCACCACCAATCCCGGCACTGGTACTACCAATCCTGGCACCGGCACCACGAATCCAGACACTAACACCAATCCGGGTACAGGTACCAGCACTGTCACCCCAGGCACCGACACGACGACCACGCCTGATGTCACGGTCGATAATGGCGGCGATGCAGACCAAGGTGTGACGGACACCAATCCGGGCGCTACTAACACGCCACAAACCGGTGGAGACGCGGCGACGATTGACACCACGACGCCTGCTAAAGCTAAGCCAGTTGCCAAGGCGGGTCAGGCTGACCAATTAGTTGCTAAGACAAGTCGTCAATCTGCTAAACCAGTCACCGAGTCCAAGGGTCAAGCCACTAAAGTTGTTGCCCCAAAGGCACTGGCTTCCAGCGGTCAACAACAAGCTACCACAACGCCCAACCAGGCCAAGACGACGTTGCCACAAACCAACGAACGGAGCGGCGCTAGTCTGCTGGCGGCGGGGGTTGCTTTGATCATCGCCACCTTCGGCATGGGTCTCACTGCTAAGCACCACGAATAACCATAAATGTTAATTATCTGAGGGCTCGCTAAATGTTAGCGGGTCCTTTTCTTGTGAACTTTTTAGCCAAAATGGTCATTGTGGTAAACTAACGGACGATTAAGTAGTTTTTGTACAAAATATTTTCATCATTTATGTTGATTGTTTCCTTAAGAAGGACCAAAATAGGGGTGGAGTTTTATTAGGGAAAGGTAGGGATTTAATCGATATGGAAACGAAACGGACACACTTCAAAATGTATAAGAGTGGCCGTCGCTGGGTCTTCGCCTGTGCTGTGATGTTAGTCACGTTAGGCGCGGGGACCACGGTAACTGCCAATGCCGACACGAACTCATCGAGCGCCAGCAGTACGACTGAAGTGAAGGCTGCGACCAGCTCCGAGAGTGGTTCAGAGCAGAATGGTCAATCCTCACAATCTGAAAGTGAATCTAGTAGCCAATCAACGTCAACTAGCGCATCTTCAATGTCCTCAGAACAAAGCAGTGCTGACGCACAAGATAGTTCAGTTAACAGTCAATCGACCAGCTCATCTGCAGCCAAAACGGTGAAGACGACCAGCGTTCGGCCAGGGACCACTCTGAAAAAGGGCACGTTGAAACCAGGCTTCAAGGCAAACAAGTTAGTTAAGAAGTCAATCAAGAAGACGGTTAAGCGTGCCACAACGACTAAGACGGTCACCTATGCGCACACTAGCGCTGCCGGTGCCAAGGCCGCTGTTGCAAGTTTAGCTAGCTCTGAAAAGACGCAAGCCGCTAAGCAAACGATTGCCAACATGCTCCAAAAGCTTGCTGGAACCGCCACGAAGACCAGTGCATTTGAACCTTACGCGGATTCTGGGATTCAAGCCGGTGGCAGTGTTTACGATGACTTTCCTGACCTGAACAACATTCTCGGGGTTTCCTCTGTCTTTCACATTTTTGCCCGTGAAGCCGAATTGAACGCCCACACCAACGGGAACGTGGCCGTCCAAAACCTGACTGGGAACGTGAACTTCGGGACCAACATCATTGAAGAACTGCTCGACAAGGATATTTCTTACATACAGAACATTACCAACATTGCCAACAGCTCCTTCGTTTCCGGGGGATCAACTCGGGAAAACAAGGTTATCTTTGGTGAAGGTATTGAAATTGATATCAGCAACCCGAACCGGCCGATGGTCAACGGCCAATACATTGACCACTTATTGGCTCAGGAAGTTTACCAAGACCAAAACGGCCAAACGTACATCGACTTTGACGCCGAATTTGCTAAGCTGAAAGCCTTGAACGAAGCTCTGGCCAATCAAAAGAGCGAAGCCAGCTATTCCAACAGCGACTTCGACGACCAGAACAACCGGGTCATTGATATCAGTGACATGACCCCTAACGCTAACGGCCAGATCGTCATCAATTTGACACCGGACGTGCTTAACAGCGATACGCCACTGACCATCTCCGGGTTATCACCAGACGCTGATGGGACCACGGTCATCATCAACGTGGATACCGGTGGTGCCGCTGACTATAACGTCAACTCCCAAATTAAGATCAAGTACAGTGACGGGTCCGACCGGGACAATCACGAAACGGAAGACTTTGGGGACAACCATTTGCTGTGGAACTTCTACAACAGCGGTGCCAGCGATAAGCAGTACACCGGGACGTTGGACTTTAAGAAGGCCTTCCAAGGCAGTATCTTAGCCCCATCCGCCACGGTCGTTGCTAGCTCCAACATTGATGGGAACATCATCGCGGACAAGGTCATCGTTAACGCCGAAACCCACCGTTGGGACTTGCAAGATAACAAGGACAACGAAGGCGACGACGGGGATGAGGACACCGACGAAGAGGAAGACCTCGAAATCCCTGTTCACCCTGGTATCGACGTTGAAATGCCAGAAATTCCTGACACGGAAGATCCTGACACCGAAACGCCGGGGACTGAAGAGCCTAATACGGAGAATCCGAATACTGAGGAACCTAACACTGAGGAACCTAACACGGAAGAACCCGACACTGAAGAACCTGAAGGCGAAGCTAACGGTGGCGATGAGGACTTAACCTACGAACATGAGCACCCAGAATACACGGAAGACATGGCCGAAGACTTTGAAGACGACCTGATCGACTTTGAAGCTGAGCGTAATACGGCCGCTGAAGAAACCTTGTTGAACAAGGTGGATGCTGCCATTGCCGCTGCTCGGGCCAAGGGTGATACGGAATTAGTTGCCCAATTGGAATCCGTTCGTGGCAATATCTTACAGGCTTTGGGCCTGTCTGATGGCTTACCACAAACTGGCGAAGCTAACGATAGCTGGTTGAGTGCCGTTGGGTTTACGCTGGCGGGCACATTATTAGCCACCGGCATCGCCGTTGACCGCAAGCGCCGGTACTAAACCGGTGTTCTTGCGCCTTACCGGGCGGTAAAAATGGCCTGGAACGCGGTGGGGAGGACGCCCAGAGCCAAAGGACGGTCTCTGGACTTGCTTTGAGCCGCCAAACGCGCGTCTCAAAGTCACCATTTACTGAGGGTTCCCCTCAGTAAATCCCACGGCTGAGGCCATTTTTACCGCCCTCACGGCTGACACTGGTTTGGTACCGTCGCTAGCAGTCTCCTTGTTTTAGATTGTTAGTTGGTGGTTTTGAGTCGGTGGCTGCCGGTATGACATGGATCGTTAATTTTCAGTAGAATAGACAGAAACAGGCTTTGGCCTCACGTTGTTTGCGTGGGTCAAAGCCTGTTTTAGTTTGGGAATTATTAACGGTCCATTTAGAGAATCATGCGCAGACCCATGATGAGCAGGAGTACACCCATGAAGGGTTTGACGTAGTAGTTGAGTTTTTCTGGATTCACGTGCATCAGGAGGCGGGGTGCACAGATGGCGCCGAGCACCGCCCCAATCATCAGGCCGATGCCGACGTGCCAGTCGATGTTGTTGGCTGACAAATGGAAAAGCAGTCCGACTAGTGAAGTCCCGACTAACACATACGAGGAGGTGGCCGCGGCCGGTAACATGTCTAGGCCGAGGACCAGGAGCCCCGCGATAATGGGGCCACCGCCACTCAGTCCGGCAACACCAACCATGATGCCGCTTAGCATGCCATAAATGGCCGCCTGTAAACCTTGATGCCGTGCGGGTTTATTGGTGCGCGTTAGAAAGCGTTTGACCAGGACCTGCACACCTAAGCCAGTCAGGATAATGGCGACGATCCATGTGTAGACGTCGTTGGGGATGTAGGGAGCCAGCAGCGCGCCAATCACTGTTGCCGGGACGGCCGTCATCAGCATCTGGTTGCCGACCTTAAAGTGAATCTGGCCGGTGCGATAGTGACCATAAGCGCCGACCACTAGGGATGGAAATGCCGTAAATAGGGAAGTCGATGCCGCCACAGCCGGGGCGAGACCGAAGACACTAGTCAGGAGCCCCAAGTAAATGGCCGCACCGCCACCCCCGGTGGAAATAACCAATAGGCCAACTAAGAACCCAATTATTAGAAAGACTAACCACATCATTTACCCAATCGTCTCCTTACCGACTAATCATGTTGATTAGTTTACCGGTTGTGGTTTGATACGTCAATTTGGTAAGGAGTTGTGAGTGAGGGACTTTTTCTTGGATGTGCGGTTGTTGGTAATATTGGCTTAGGGCGCTAGATTTTCTCTCGCCAATATATCCGGGAACGTGCAGCCTCTGAAACGTGCTACACGAGCCAGACTCCTGCGCTTAGCAAAAGAAAGGACTCCCGGTCGACGTTGTCGACCAGAAGCCCTTTCTTCGCTAATGCTCAGAGTCTAAGCGGCTCGTTCCGCACTCTAATAACTAGTCCACCCACCGTCAACCGGTACGACCGTCCCGTTGACATAACTTGCGGCGTCTGAACATAAGAACAGCGCCGTTTGGGCGATTTCGTCGCCAGTTCCTGGTTCTGGTGAGAGTGGCATGCCGACACTTTGCCGTTGCATGCCTTCTTTGTCAATGCCCTTCATGGATTCGGCGATGTTGGTCTTGATACCACCTGGGGCGATGGCGTTGGTTCTGATCCCAACGTTTTCGTACATGTAGGCGGTGTTCTTGGTCAAGCCGACCACAGCGTGTTTCGAAGCCGTGTAAGCCGCACCGGCCCGGCCGCCACCGATGCCACCGACGGAAGCGATGTTTAAAATGACTCCGGATTTTTGCTTCGTAAATAGCTTCAGCGCTTCCCGGGTTGCCAACATAACGCTGGTGGTGTTGACCGTCATAACGCGGTCCCACAACTCGTTGGTCAACGTGCCGACAGGGGCCATGTTGTCCATGATCCCGGCGTTGTTGACCAGAATGTCCAAATGCCCATAGTTATCGACGGCCGTCTTGACCATGGCAACGACATCGGCTTCCTTCGTCACGTTGGTGACAGCGGCGACGGCGTCATTACCCGCATCGGTGATGGCCTTAACGACCTCGTTTAACCGGTCCTCATTGATGTCAGCGGCGACAATTTTCGCGCCTTCTTTGGCAAACAATTCGGCCATGGACTTACCCATGCCGGACCCGGCACCCGTGATGATTGCAACTTTACCTGCTAATTGTTGAACCACGTTACTCACTCCTTGTTTATATTGATTTTAGGGTTAATACCTAACCCTTATTATAGTCTCTTTTGTGTTGGAAAGCGCTTAATATGCTGAGTGCTGAGACTAAATGTTTGACGTCAAAATGAAATGATGTAACAATTAAAGTAACATCAAAAGGAAATGAGGAATGAACCATGACAAAGTATGTGATTACCGGAGCCACCGGGCATTTAGGCAGCCAAATCGTGAACGAAGTCGCCAAGCGAGTTGCCGCCGATACAATCACCTTGGGCGTCCACACGCCAGCAAAGGCCGCTGCGTTTGCGCAACAGGGGATGACGGTTTTACCGCTGGATTATCGTGACCAAGCTAGCATCGCCGCCAGTCTTCAGGACGCCGACGTTGCCATTTACGTGCCCAGCAAGACCCACACGAGTTTTAGCCGGGTCACCGAATTTGAAAATGTGATTGCTGCAGCCGAAACGGCCCAGGTCAAACACTTATTGGTCATGGGCTTCATTGCGGACCAAGCGGACAATCCGTTTGACCTGTCCGCGTTCTATGGGTATGTGCCGCGGCGGTTAGCCTCATCCAGCCTGTCCTACACCATTTTGCGGAATGCGCTGTACGCCGATCCGCTGGTGCCTTATTTACCAGAGCTAATTGAACGCCACAACGTCATCTATCCCATGGGCGATGCATCGCTGAGCTTCATCAGTTTAGCGGACAGCGCCGCAGCTTTCGCAGAGGTCGCCGTCACACCAAGTCTGTGGACGCAACCCATGTACACGTTGACGCAGGAACGGTCCTACACCATGCCGGCCTTGGCCCAAGTCTTAAGCCAAGTGTCAAATGAAACCATCGGCTATGCACCAGTAACGCTCAAACAATTTGAAGAGATGTACAATGAGGGCAATGAAGGGCACATGCTAGCCTCCATGTACGCCGGTGGGGCCAAGGGGTTACTCGCTACGGTTACGGACGATTACCGTAAAATCATGGGTCGTCCAGCCCAAAGCCTGCCAGATTTCTTAACGGCTAGCCTTGCGAACGAAAACTAAATTGGTATAATTATCGTTATAATGAAGCTAGTAAATGGTAAGTGTTTTTTGTTCCAAGAATGACTAAGTTGAAAAAGTTGTGAAATGGAATTGTCAATTCGGGTTAAACCAATGTGAGCCGTGAGGGCGGTAAGGCGCTGCTAAGGTTTAAACCCAGAAGGAGGGCTTGTTCGTGCGTTATTCGCATAAATTGAGTGATGCTGTTCATATTTTGGCATACATTGATATTTGTCATGATGGCGATTTATCCAGTGCGGCTATCGCGGCTAGCGTAGAGTCCAATCCCGCTCTGGTACGGAGGCTGATGGGGGCACTACGGCGAGGCGGTCTTTTAGCCACGCAACAGGGCTCCGCGACGCCCAAGCTGGCCCAGGACCCGGCTGAAATCAATTTGCTAGACGTCTATCGCGCCGTGGAAGACGATGGCAATCTGTTACACATAGATGATAAGACCAATCCGCACTGCATCGTGGGTGGCAACATTCAGGATACGTTGCGGGTGGCTTACGCAGAGGTCCAAGCGGCCGCGGAAGCGCAGATGAAAGAAGTCACGCTAGCCCGCCTGATTGGTGACATCCTGACACGGGAACGACAAAAAAATCAATAAACACAAACAAACCCGATTGGCGCAATCTACCAGTCGGGTTTGTTGTCTATTCTGTTGGGAGCTGAACCACGGTTAAGGGCGCGGTTCGATTGGGGGAAACTCACCTGAGGGGGGTGAGTTGTTTTTGAGGGGCCGGTTAGTGTTTGGGGGAGGCTAGCCGGTTAAGAGGTAAGAGGGGGAAATGAGGTAGTCGTGCGCGTCAGTGTTTGGGGGAAGCTGGCCGTAGCGGACTAATCAGGCAAAATTATTTGAGTTGGCTGTCATGGTGTTGTTGATCCAGATTCAACGCACTGGCATCAACGGCCGTTTGGACTTGGCTAGAAATTTGGCTGGACGTGACGTGTTTGTGGAGCTTGATGGTCGTTGGCTGAATCTCGGGTTGGGCCTGTCGTTTCAAACTGATAGAGGTTTCTGCGACGGCCGGCGCGGGGGTCGACACCTGGGTGGTTGCCGCGGAAGCGCCGGCAGACGTTGCCAACAGGGTCGTCACGGTCATGGCACCTAACATTACTTTCGTCATCATTGCTTTAATTTTACGCATATTACTCACTCCTCAAGTTTGTTGGTTTGGCGTATCGCTTTCGATGTATTAGTTATACCATCCGGGACGCCGAATCATCTTGAGGGCGGGATAAGCTTAACCTGTGAATTTCTTAGAATCGGTTTAGAAAGTGTTGAGAAATGGGTGTAAATGCTGGTGTATCAAGGTTTTACTGATTTAAAAAGCACACAAAATTCGTCTGAAATTGGCCGAATTTTGTGTGCTTTAATTTTCTGTTCCGATTGATTTGAACTCTATGAGGCGAATATTGAAACGGTTATATTGATGAGAATGTATTTAATATTTGAGTCAGGGCCACGTTTAGGGTTAAGCGGATGTAAGCCGAGAGGGCAGAGAAAATGGATTCAGCCGTGGGAATTCTCTTAGCGGTTCACCGCTTAGAGAATTGGTATCTTTGAGACATGGTCCACGGCTCAAAGTAAGCCAGAAGACCGCTCTACGGCTTCGGGCGTCCGCCCACAGCGTCCCGGTCCATTTTCTCTGCCCGGTAAGGCGCCAACAAAGCGCAACCCTAAACGTCGTCGCGGCTGAGAAGGGTGATCTCTTCGCCCGCAGCCTCGCGCCGGTCGATATTGTCCTCGCCCCAAACGCACAGCTCGTGCAGAATTCCCGACAGCGATTCGCCGTAGTCGGTCAATGAGTACTCAACTTTGGGCGGTACCTGTTTGTAAACGTGGCGGGCAACGATGTCCGCGTTTTCCAGCTCTCGAAGTTGTTGCGTCAGCATCTTTTGCGAAATCTGGGGAATGGCGCGAGCAAGTTCGCTAGTCCGCATGGTTTGATGGCGGAGGTGGCACAGAATAATGGATTTCCATTTACCACCGATGATCTCCATCGTGGCTTCGACGCCAATATGATAAGTTTTTGTGGGCATGTTAAACGGCCTCCTGTCTAATAGTTACCTTTTGGTGGGTAGGGCACTTTAAAGTCGGTTCTTGTTCTCCGGTTGCTAACCAGTATAATCATTATTTATTACGTTAGCAAACGAAAAACGAGGAGGTCATTATGACTAAGAAAATTTCACCAGCCATGACGTTATTGGCACTGGCTATCAGCGCATTCGCCATTGGCTCAACCGAATTTATCAGCGTGGGGTTGATGCCCCTGCTGATTCAAAGTTTCCACATTAGCATCGCTCAAGCCGGGTTAACGGTGTCCGTTTACGCGTTGGGCATCATGATTGGGGCGCCATTGATGACGCTCCTGACCGGCCAAATCAACCGGCACACGTTGATGATCATTATTATGTTGTTATTTATCTTAGGTAATTTAGTCGCTGCCTTTGCACCGGCCTTCATCGTGCTCCTGGCAGGGCGGGTGATTGCGGCCTTGGCACACGGAATCTTCATGACCGTCGCTTCCGTGATTGCGGCGGACGTGGTGGCGCCTTCTAAACGGGCGTCGGCAATCGCCGTGATGTTTACCGGTTTGACGGTGGCCACGGTGACCGGTGTGCCGCTGGGAACCATGATTGGCCAACTGGGCGGCTGGCGCTGGTCCTTCATCTTCATCAGTGTCATTGGGCTGATTGGCTTGGTGGCCGACTACGTGTTGGTGCCGCGCAACCTGCCATTGCCAAGTAAGGCAACGGCCCGGGGAATTCTCCGCGTGCTGGGCAACCCCCAAATTTTAGTAGCCCTGTTAGTGACGGCCTTAGGTTATGGCGGCACGTTCGTCGCTTATACCTACCTGTCCCCACTTTTGGAACAAAAGATGGGGTGGTCGGCTGGTGCCGTCGTCATCATTCTGGTCGTTTACGGCTTGATGGTAGCCATCGGCAATACCCTAGGTGGTCGTTGGGCCAACGCGAAACCATTGGCAGCGCTGCTGAAGATGTTCACGGGGCTGTTCGTGACATTATTAGTCTTGACGTTTACCGCAAATAACCAATGGTTGGGCTTACTGACCGTGTTAGTGATGGGCTTCTTTGCCTTCATGAACGTGCCCGGCCTGCAGCTGTACATTGTTCAGCTAGCAGAAAAGCAAACGCCGAACGACATTACCATGGCCTCGGCCCTCAACATTTCTGCGTTCAACGTGGGGATTGCGTTGGGCTCCGGTATCGGTGGTCAGGTCACGAGCCAATTTGGGTTGGGCTGGACGCCATTGTTTGGTGCCGGCATGGTGGCCTTGAGTATCGGTTTAACGCTGTTACTGATCCGGTTAGCCCGACCAGTGAAGCGGCTGATTCACAAGTTTAACGAATACTAAATAATAAGCAAAACAATTAAAGCCAACGCCAATCTTGTGGGATAAGATTGACGCTGGCTTTTTGCGCGTGTCACTGGCGCAATAGCCCGGAGAAAATTGGGGCCGTGATTAGCTGTGGCGTTAAAGGATTAAACCGCCAAATTTGTAATGGCAGTCGCGAAGAAACTGGCGTGAAACTGTTTTTATAAGTGACGTTATATTTAAATAATTATAAAAGTTAACATTGATTGTCATGAACTATCTCATCCTGTATAATCCAAATTATGTTGGTTAATAGGCTTATATTTATTGGGAATCGGACTAGGGGGAGGATGACATGAAACGGTGGTTGATGGGGATAGTAGTGGGCCTAAGCCTACTATTGCCAATGATAAGTGGTCAGGCCAATGCGGACCTGGACCACGCGTTGGCAACGGCGCCACAGGGAGTGCCGTTGGATAATTTATTTTCGATGGCGGGGTCGGATAACTTTACTAAGCTGATTGATTCTCCCTTGGTGCCGTCTTCAGTTGCCCAGATTACGGTGGATAATCCAGATAATAGGTTTGTCCAAGCTGGGGCTATCTGGTCTAAAACGGGGCTAGCCCGGATGAACAATCAATTTAATATGAATGCGGAAGAGCATATCGCGTTGTGGCTGTACTTTGGTAATAAAGGCCAGGAGGCTGGATCCGGCATGGCCTTTGTTTTGCAAAATTCGGACAGGAAGAGCCGGGCAGTTGCGGGAGCCAGTCAATCTTTAGGCGTGTGGGGGAATAATCGGAACGGCCTCGGAGTTGGTTTAGTTGTCCAAACAGCTATTCAGAACAGTTGGGCATTGGAATTTGATAGCCATGTAAATAAGAATGATGCTGATAAAGATACCAGTAAGCCCACCAATAATCCCTCATTTTATGGAAAGAATGATGGATTTGATCTTGAAAAACCTGTCAATTCTGGGATGCACATTGCCAGTGGTTATCCGGGAGAGGCTGAAACCTATCATCAATTTGGAAGTGATAATCGCGCCTACTTCAGTATGAATCACAAACAACCCAAGATGGTGACGAATTTTGCGGACGGTCAGTGGCATCATTTGACCTTAGATTGGCAAGCGGATAAAAAGCAAATGACCTACCACTACAATGACCGTGATCCAGTGACCGGAATGGCACGGCGTGGGGTAGATGTCGTGCAGGATACAGTGGCTGTTGACCCTATTAAGTTAGGTGCGACGGCAGAAAATGGAAATGTTTACTGGGGAATTACCGGGTCGACCAGTGGCTATAAGAGTGAAAATGCCCTGGCAATGGTTGACAGTTCCGACAGTTTAGGAAAAATCACCCCGCACGCCACACTTTACAATTTGACGACTAAGCGACCGGTCCCGGCTGGTGGACGCGTAGCTGTGGGTGACCAGTTACGCTACCAGTATCAATTTGATTATGATGCCGCAACCAGTAATCAGGATATTCAGTCGTTGACGATGAACCTGCCGTTACCGCAACCCCTGACCTGGACGGCTGGTGGGGTCAGTTATGATCGGGATGCCATTAGCGAACCATTTAGTCTGGCTGAATTGACGCAACCTGAAATTAAAAAAGCCTGGAAGGAAACCCTGGATAAAAGCCGCAACCGGGTGACCGTTTCAGCGACTGGAACAGTCCCGGCGGTAAGTCATGAAACGACTGTTCCAGCTGTGACGGCACGCTTTTACGGCCCTAATTACCAAACGCAGTTACCATTGCCCAGCTATCGGATTCAGCCAGGCGTGCAACTGAAGTTGGCTAATTTAGGCGATGTCACGCAACAGCTCGGCCATCACGAGGATGCGACGGTGCGGGTTCAGCTGACCAACAACGGCGAGCCCTTTGCGGTGGATGAGCTGGCGGGGTATCGGTTGCGGGCCAAAATGAATGGCCAGACCATTTCCATGACTGATTTAGCCGATCAATTAGTCGCGGGACAACCAGTTGGCACGGCCCAGTTAACCGTGAAATCAGCGCTCCTCAAGCCGGGGGACAATCAGCTGACCTTGCAGGCAGAAGACAAGGCGGATGCGCAGGTCCATTCCAATGAAATTCAGGTCAATTTGACGCGAGGGCCCGGAACATTAGGCTTTGCGGAGGTATCTCCCCAAGCGGACTTTGCGACCACGACCTTGACTGGAACGGCGCAACATATTCAACGTAAGCCGGGCTGGCGGCTAACCGTGTTGGATGAGCGGGGACCGCAGCAGCGGTGGAAATTATTCGTGCAACAGCAGACGCCATTTCGGACTGCTTCCGGCCAACTATTAAGTGGCCACGTGATTTTTATGCGGGACCATGAGGAACAGCCGGTGGGTGATCAGAGCCAGGCGGCAGTGCTGGTTGCGGAAAAGACGACGGCGAGTGACTCGGAACAGACCAGCGTGAGTGGGAGCTGGCAGGCGGACCAGGGGCCGCATATGCTCGTGAATAGTGATACGCTGGCGGGTAAGTACCAGGGTGTTCTGGAATGGCGTCTCCAAGACGCACCTTAAATTTGTCAATTAGCGTTTCCGTTCCCGACGGTAGGCTCAAGGTTCCCCGCTATGGGGTCGGTTCCGGCCTGAGAGGCGGTCCTCCATCTCGACTTTGAGCCAAGAATCGGTCTCAAAGGTCGACCCATGGTCTAAGCTGAGATAAACCCACTCAGCTAAGACCATCGACACAGCTGGGAACCTTGGCCCACCTCTGGTCACTGACACGAATCGACAAATTTAAAATTATTTGCAAAAAAAGGTTCCTGCCCATGGCAAGAACCCATAGAAACTGGAAGACCCAATGACTAGGGCTGTAAAACTTTTTCCAGTTCGGCGACTAAATAGCCGGCTTCAACGTCATCGTCCCACGCCCGATTGGGGAAGAGGACGTACCGATCCAGGACGTAGCCGACAACGACGGCAATCATATAACGGAATATTTCGTTAAACGGCCAGTCAATAATGATTTTATTTTTTTGTAACAACAAAATGGTATCTTTGAATGCGGCAATCAATTCCTGCCGGGCGGTCTCAATGAATTCGGTCCGCAACGTTTCGTTGTAAAGGAGTTCACTGAAAAAAACCTTGATGGCATCCTGGTTATTTGCCGCGAACGCCATACGGTTACGGACGAAGAAGTCCAGAAATTCATGGAGATTGGCAGCCGGGTGCGTCAACGTTTCGCGTTTGAACTCGGCTTCGACGTCGGGAATGATTTCGTGAATGATGGGCTCCAGGGCCGCCCGCAAGATGTTGGCCTTAGATTTAAAATGTTTGAACATGGTCCCTTCGGACTGGTGCGCGGCTTCAGCAATCTGGCGCGTACTCGTGTTGGCATAACCCTGTTCGGCAAAAAGACGGATGCTGGCAATCAGCACGTCTTTTTGTTTTTGCGTTAGGTCTTCGTTGGCCTGAATGACGTCAGGAAATTCGTCTAAAATTTTCTTATTTGACATGAAAATACCACCTTTGGTTGAGTCAAATTTGTTTACGGTTAAAGCTGGTCGTTTTACTTGCCTCCGGGCTGGTGAAAATGGGCCGGAACGCGGTGGGCGCCGCCTGAAGCCAAAGGGCGGTCTTCAGGCTTACTTTGAGCCGGAAAAACACGTCTCAAAGATAGCAGTTGCCTAAGCGGGAAACCCGCCAAGGCAACTCCCACGGCTGAGCCCATTTTCACCAGCCCTGCGGCTAACGGTAGATTTAATCGTTAATGTTCTGCTGTCGTTATGATTATCTGTGAACTAGTTTACACTTGAAAAGCCCGAGTTTAGAGTGGCTGATGAGTGATGACACTCTGCGTACATGGCAACTCAAAAGATGAAGAAATCATTTTTCGGTGAAACTGGCGTGCGCGGTGTCAGTGACCAGAGCTGGGGGCCATAGCAGCTAATCTTGAATTCGCCGCCGGGAACGGTACTAACACAACCAGTTTAACCCGTTGAAAGCAGGAATACTAGAGCAAAAGAGCCGGTCTGTCTGTGTCCAGGACAGTCCGGCTCTTTGTGTCGTCAGGGGTGAAACGGGAAATCTAAGCGTTGTGGGTTGACCCGACTTTGCGGTAAGCCAGGACTAACTGGATGATGGCTAGGACCACGTTGACCCAGTTGACTGCGGTGAACCAGCCGACCAGAACGGCCACGCTAGCAGCACCGTAGAATACCCAGAAGCCTAGGATGATCGCAATCACGTTGATCCAACCGAACCATTTCATCAACTCCTGGTTATCCGTTGCAAAGCAAGTCCAAACGCCGTTAACAACTAACCAAATAGCAAGAATCCAAAAAATAGTGGTAAACATGATTATAATCCCCTTTCCAAATCTTCGAGTGAGCACTTACTCGCCCTCAAGAACAACTTCAGTTTACCACCAATTTTTAAAATGACAACCCTTTTGGCCAAAAATTTTAAGCAATGAAAAAGGCGACGCTGAATCCCTTAGAGTACCAGGGATGGCGTCGTCTTTCTCAGTTGAAATTAATTTTTCGGTTTTAAAAATAAGTTTATGGCAGGTAGTTGCCGGCAGCAAAGTAGATGTCGTACCATTCCTGCTTCGTCAGGTTAACGTCGGCACCGGCCGCGCTATCCTTGATGTGGTCAGGGTTCATGGTTCCCAGCAAGACTTGAATGTTGGCTGGGTGCCGGAGAATCCAGGCCGTGGCGATACCGTTCTTGGAAATGCCATACTTGTCAGCGAGTTCTTGCAGCTTGGCGTTCAGTTCGGGGTACTTCGGATCGTTGATGAACATACCTTCGAACAGACCGTACTGGAAAGGTGACCAGGCTTGAATCGTGACGTGTTTGCGCCGTGAAAATTCAAGCAAACCGCCGTCGGTCACGGCTGGGGCGTCGTCCATGTTGACGCGCAACCCTTCCGTCACCATTTGGGCGTGAGCGGCACCAAATTGCAGTTGGTTGAACATCAGCTTCTGGTCAACGACTTCCTGGACCATCAGGTATTGTTGCACGTTGAAGTTAGAAACCCCAAAGTGACGAACTTTTCCTGCTCGTTGCAGGGTATTGAAGGCGTCCGCGATTTCTGCGGGGTCCATCAGTGGGTCTGGCCGGTGCAGCAGGAAGGCGTCCAGGTAATCCAACCCCATCCGTTCCAAAATGCCATCGACAGCATCCAACAAGTGTTGCTTGGAGAAGTCGTAACGTTGGCCAAAGACCAAGCCATCGTGGCTACGACTTTGATCCAGCACGATGCCACCCTTGGATTGGATGTAGAAATCATCGCGGGAAAGGCCGGACTTAGCCAGCGCTTCTTTGAAAATCTTTTCGGATTGACCGTCGCCATAAATATCGGCGGAGTCAATGTAGGTAATGCCAGCTTCGTGCGCAGCTTGTAAAGCTTTAACGGCATCGTCAACGGAAAGTGTCGACATGCGCATGATTCCCAGGGCAACGGCTGACGCTTGCCAGTCGGTCCCACCTAATTGCAGTTGTTTCATCGGAAAAACTCCTTTAATTGTAGAATAAAAGCTTACAGCTACTAGTGTACACGATTTTCGTCAAAAATTCGCGTGAGAGCCTTCCAGCACTTGGTTACGGGTGGACACTTGTCTTTGCTTTTCGCCTCCGGGCTGGTGAAAAATGGGCCGTGACGCTGTGGGCGCACGTCTGGAGCCGAAGGGCGGTCTCCAGACTTACTTTGAGCCGAAAAATCCGTCTCAAAGATAGCAGTTGCCTAAGCGGAGGACCCGCTAAGGCAACTCCCACGGCTTAGCCCATTTTCACCAGCCCTGCGGCTGAGACTTGTTCAGCCCGCAACTAGGTGCACGGCTCACGTCTATTTTTGTTTACGCCAGGTATTCGTGAGTGTTATTGGTCAATGTTGCTGGGGAGGTGGCTACTTTGCAAGGCGCCCTGCTGTGGAGTCGGTTCCAGCCAAAGGGCGGGCTTCCACCTCAACTTTGAGCCTGGGGTGCGGTCTCAAAGGTTGCCCCATGGTCTAAGCTGAGTGAGAAACCTCAGCTAAGACCATCGACACAGCTGGTCACCTTGGCGCGCCTCTGGTCACTCCCACGACCGACCCAGTTTTCCCAGCCCTGC
The DNA here is from genome assembly GCF_003946045.1 of Levilactobacillus mulengensis. Classification (GTDB taxonomy): domain Bacteria; phylum Bacillota; class Bacilli; order Lactobacillales; family Lactobacillaceae; genus Levilactobacillus; species Levilactobacillus mulengensis. The sequence continues at coordinate 170,202 of NZ_RHNW01000004.1, forward strand.
GGCTAAGACTGATTTGGCCCGCAGCGCGTGTGTGCCAACTCTTGGGCTATTTCTTGATATGTAATGTGTTGTGAGCACCTATTTGTTGACTTGTTTCGGAAAATTTGAAAGGTTATGGAGAGTTGCTGGTAGTTTGGGGGATTAACTGACTGACAGTTGACTGAAGAGTATCCTCGCATTAAATTTTGTCGCGGTTGTGGACCAGCTTAGCCGGAGGAGGACAGGACGGAGCCAGCTGTGGCGACGGTGTTGGCTGGGGTTCTTTCCCAGCCTACAGCGTGGGACAATCTTTGAGACGTGAACTTCGGCTCAAAGTTGAGGTGGAAGCCTGCCTCATAGGCTGGAACCGGCCCCATAGCAGGCGGAGCTCCTGGCAGCCGCAGGCGACCTGGTCCCGACAACGGCAACATAAAATTTAATGTTGACAATTCCCCAAGAACCGTTATAGTTAATTACACAAGTAACTAACCAACAGACTAATGAGTGGGGGAATTTAACATGACAACAAACACAGTGGTCAGCGTCAGTGGCCTAGAAAAAACGTATGGTAAAGCAAACGAACGGCAGTACACCGCCTTGAAAGGCCTGAACTTCACCGTCGATTCCGGGGAATTCGTCGGCATCATGGGGGCGTCTGGGTCCGGGAAGACGACGCTGTTGAATATGCTGTCCACATTGGATACGCCAACCAAGGGGGATGTGGTGGTCAACGGCCATGACGTCACTAAGATGCGCGGTAACCAGCTCGCGGATTTTCGGGCGCAGGAAGTCGGCTTTATTTTCCAAGACTTCAACCTGCTGGAGAGCTTGACGGCCGAAGAAAATATTGGTCTGCCACTGGCCTTGAAGGGCACGCCATCCAAGGTGATGGATCAGGCGATTCACGAGGTGGCCGAGACGCTGTCGATTGCAGACTTATTGCAAAAGTATCCTGCCGAACTCTCCGGGGGCCAGAAGCAGCGGGTCGCCGCTGCCCGGGCCATCGTTCACCACCCCGCCATTTTAATGGGGGATGAACCGACCGGGGCGTTGGATTCGACCAGTGCCCGGGAACTGCTGGACCTGTTGACGACCATCAACGAACAACAAAAGATGTCCGTCCTCTTGGTCACGCATGATCCGTTCTCTGCCAGTTTCTGCCAACGCATCCTGTTCATCAAGGACGGGCAGATTGGCTCCGAGTTACGCCGCGGCGACCAGGACCGGAGCACCTTTTATCAGGGGATTTTGACCGAATTAGGCACGTTTAACGAGTAGGGGGACGCACGATGTTAGGAAAATTAGCTTTAGCCGGGATTAAGAACCGGCGGCGAGACTATCTGGTCTTGCTGGCGGGTCTGACTATGTCGGCCGCCATCTTTTACATGTTCGCCAATCTGGCAACGAACCAGGCCTTTCTGAAGGCCAACGCCGCCATTTCCTCTGCCAACGTGATTTTCGGCTTCGGGGCGGTCCTGTTGATTCTGATCACCGTGGTCTACATCATGTATGCCAACAGTTTCCTGCTGAGCATGCGGCAACACGATTACGGGCTGTTCATGATGCTCGGGGCCACGCGTAAACGGGTCGGCGAACTCGTCTTCCTGGAAACGTTGATTCTGGGAACCATTGCGACGGCGATTGGATTGGGCTTAGGATTATTGATGAGTAAATTCCTAGTGGGCTTCCTGCTAAATATGCTGGGGTTACACCTGAGCCATTTGACGGCAGTCTACGTCCCAGCCATCGTGGCCACGGGCGTACTCTACGTGGGGTTGTTCATTCTGGCGTCTCTGTTTAACCTGATCAAGCTGACGCGGACCACCGTGTTGAAATTGTTGCACAGCGATGAACTGGCCAACCAGCCGAAGGTCAAGCCGTTTCGACAAATGGTCCAGGGCGTGCTGGGAGTTGTCTTCCTGGCTGCCGGCTACTGGGCACTGGCGTCTATCAAGGCCCTTCAGTTGGCGGCGATTCCGATTGCGCTGGTCACGATTACGTTGGGGACCTACCTGTTGTTCCGAGCAACCATTTTAATGGTGATTCGGGCGTTGCGTCACACGGGTTGGGCCAAGAAACATTTGAACGGCTTCCTATTAGGACAATTAAACTTCCGGGTCCACAATTACACGCGAATGTTAACGATTGTCTCACTGCTCTTTGCCATGGCCTTGGGTGCGATTACCGTCGGCTCCGGGTATCACCGCCAATTGCCGATGATGGCCGAGAAGATTGGCACGTACACGGTTGCTGTGCATGACAAAAATGCCCGCGAGCAAAAGCTGATCGACCAGCTACACATCGCCCATCAGGCGACCTACACGCAAAAGCGTCAGGGCAAGACGGTGTATTACAACGCCAGTGAATTAGCGCAAACGCCAGTTGAACTGCGGGCGTACAGCAATTCCGGCAACATGAACGATCAGAAACTTTACACGGAATCCTTAAAAAAATTCAAGAAATCTGGCATCAGTGATTTAGACTTTCTCAGCTTAGCCTTGGGCAAGGTGGGGGCCTACTCACCGAAAATCTTGACGGCCAAGCAGTTCGCTAAACAATCCGGCAAGGTGGTCACGGTCACCACGGTGCGAGTCAAGAACCTGCAACAGGACCTGCCAGCGCTGAAGAAGCTGAACCAGCTGGAAACGGCGCGTTTCAGCCAACCGGGCACCATGACGGTCGGCAACTACCAGAACTATGAAATGATGTTAGCCTTCTTCGGGGGATTAGAGTTTATCGGCTACTTTCTGGGAATCGCCTTCCTGGCCATGCTGGCGTCCTGCCTGATGTTCAAGATTCTCTCGGGGGCCCCCGGCGACCAACGGCGTTACCGCATGCTGTACAAGGTAGGGGTGCGCCAAAGCTTGATGCGCCACGGCATTGCAAAAGAAATTGGGATTTTATTCCTGATTCCTGGTATCATGGGAGTAATCGATGTTTTGTTCGGGCTACAAATGTTTAAGCCACTGATGGCTGCGCCGATGAGTCCTTATCTGGGAATTGGCAGTACCTTCCTGATTTTTATCGGGCTATACGCCATTTACTACCTCATCACGCTGGCCCTGTACTGGCGCATCGTGTTGCCACAAGCACCGAACGACTAGTGACGAAATGCACGTCAAAAGAATGTGGGAAATTGTATGAATTTTAACTTTGATAGTCCGGAACCGATTTACCTGCAGGTGGCCGAGCAGATGGAAGACGCCATCTTTACCGGCATTTACCAGGCAGGTGAACAGGTCCCGTCGACGACTGAGATGTCCAAAGAATTTCATATCAATCCGGCGACTGCCTTGAAGGGCATGAACCGCCTAGTAACGGCGGGGATGATTGAAAAACGCCGGGGGCTGGGGATGTTCGTCACGCCGGCAGCCGAGAGCATGATCCGCGAAAAGCGCCGTGCAGAGTTCTCGGACCGCTACGTGGCGGGATTCACCAGTGAGGCCAAGAAGCTCAACCTGTCGGAAGACGAGTTGATTGCCATGGTCAAACGGAGTTATGAAAGTTAACGTCCTAACCGCAAAAGTCGTCAACCGCTGAATGAATCGGTGGTTGGCGACTTTTTTGGCTGGCGTCAGAATAAGCGCCTTGCCACTTTGACACTACCTATTTGTAAGCAAAGTCGTTTACTTTCAGGAGAAGTAGGCGTATAAATAATTGTGTGCAATATGATTGTGGCAATGAATCAGAGAAAAGAGGCAGCTGATAATGAAAATAACAATTAAAGATGCGGCAAAAGCTTATTTAGCTGACAACGTACAGCCCGAGACGGTGCTGCTGTTGACGTTGGATGATGGGTCCAACCAGTATTCTACGTTGGGCGGAAGCTGTGCCATTGGCGACAAGTTCCAGTTTGTTGCCCTGACCCAGCCGGACCCCAAGTACAGCATGCCTGTTGAAAATGACGCCGGCCTGAATCTGTGGACCAATGCCGATACGGAACTGTACCTGAACAACGGCCTGATTCTGGACCGGGTCTTCAACCAGCTTTCTCTGCGTGATGACACGGGCATCCTCGACAGTGCCGTTGGGATGATTACCTACACGGCCACAGAAAAATCCGACTTAGATTTGAAGAAAGAAATGCAAACGTTAGGCACCCGAATCTGCTAGGTGCCGGAGCGCTCTCGAGAGTTACTTTCGGGGGCGCTTTTTGCATGCAACCTATCATTTAGGACAACCTGGTCAGGGACTATTGCCAAGTGTCCGGTGAGGCGCGTATACTCAAACTACGTAAAAGTTATGGGAGGGGATTTTTTTTAGTAAAAACAGTAAAGTTTGGCGACTACTAATCGGACTGCTTAGTTTAGTCTTTGTGTTAGTTGTCAGCCAAGCTGCAACACCAGCCAAGGCGGCCACGCACAACGGGGCTGATTTCACCACCGCGGCTAGTGTCACGAACGGACCGGACTTTAAGCATGCCGATACGGTTGACGTTCAGTACAAATTGGATTTTGGCAGCACGCCAATACATAGTGGGGACACCATCACGCTGGACTTTCCTGATAATTTAAAGGGGAAAAATCCGGGAGATACCTTTGATGTGACGGATGAAACCGGCCAAGTCATCGGGACGGCTGTCGTGTCCGATAAAGGTGTGGTCATTACCATGAACGGCGCACTTGAGGGCAAGACGAATGCAAAATTAACGCTGAATATGGCCACCAAGTACCGTTACGATGATTCCGGCGAGAAGGACGTTGTTTTCCCATTGGAAAATAACGGTAGCAGTACCTCCCAGATCAACATCGTGGAGAACGACGCTAACATGTCCAAGAAGGGGGTCCTGCAAGACGACGGGACCATCAAGTGGACGATCTTAGTTGACCGGCGTGAGATCGAAATGAAGAACCTGGACATCAAAGACACAATTGGCGATAACCAAGAACTGATCAAGGGTGTCACCGTCAGCAATGCCCACTGGAACAGCAACACGAGCTATACCCGTGAAAAGCCAGCCATGACGGAAGGTACGGATTACGATGTAACCTATACCGACAAAGGGTTTGATTTGAAATTTAACGATACTGTAAATAACCTGGTCACGATTGATTACTACACCAAGGTAACCGACCCTTCACTGATTCATTCCGGCTATAAGTTCCGGAACAATGCCGTGATGAGTTGGGGTGGCGGCACTTCCGGTGGTAAGAACTCGGAAGAAGCTAACGGGAAAGTTTCCTCTTCTACCGGGAATAGCGGTTCCGGTGGCGGTGACGTCAACGAGACCGACGAAGAGGACCCGGACGAAGACACCGGGACCATCGATGTTGATGAAGGGACCGAAACGGACGAGGAAGAAGCCGCCCGCGAGGAAGAAGAACAGGAAGCAGAAGAAAAGGAAGAGGCAGCCAAGGAAGCTGCTAAAGCCAAGAAGAAAGCTGCCAAGAAAGCCGCTGCCAAGAAAGCGGCTGCTAAGAAGGCTGCCGCCGCCAAGGCTAAAGCCGCAGCTGCCAAACCGGCCGTATCCAAGGCAACCGCAACGCAGACGCCTGGGACCACGACGACCCTGCATCACACGAACGCCAACACCAAGTTACCGCAAACCAAGGACGCTAATGGCCGTGTTGCCAGCATCCTCGGGGCAACGGTCTTCTTGGCAACGCTGGGTAGTGCTGTGATTCGCCGGCATTTCTAAGTTAACTGAGTGATTGCTGTGAGACTTGCCGTTGGGTGGGCCTCACTTTTTTGTTGTGGTTAACGGTTGACTGTTCGGCTAGTTTAGCGGTCGAAAGACTGACTCGTCAAGTGTGGCAAAAGTCACAAGCTCTGCTATACTCGACCTATAAAGAAAACAATGGGGAGGGGAATTTTATGCAACAACTCCGTCAGTACAAACAATTTTGGTTTGTTATCATTCTAGGAGTCATTGCCTTATGGCTCCAATTTGTGAATCACCAAGCGGGTTATGCACAAATTCTGATTACCGGATTGGGTATTTTACTGGCTCTACTGATGTTTATTGAGATGGTTAAGACGTTGCGGTCAGGGAAATTTGGGGTGGACCTGCTCGCGATTACCGCGGTTGTTGCCACGTTAGCGGTTGGCGAATACTGGGCGGCATTGATTGTTCTGTTGATGCTGACCGGTGGTGACGCGCTGGAAGACTTTGCCGCGCGGCGGGCCAACAGTGAGTTGCAGGAACTCCTTAATAACTCGCCCCAGTCGGCGCATAAGGCGGATGGTGATACGATTACGGACGTTGCCATCCAGACGGTCGTCGTGGGTGACCGATTGCTGGTTAAACCTGGCGAGGTCATGCCCGTCGATGGCACGCTAGAGACCGGTCCAACCACGGTCAACGAGTCCTCACTGACCGGTGAAGCCCGGCCAATTGAGAAACAAGCCGGTGACACCGTCATGTCCGGGAGCGTCAACGGGGAGGCATCGGTCTACCTGATGGCCGACCAGACGGCCGATAACAGTCAGTACCAAAATATTGTGCGGCTGGTTAAGCAGGCCGAATCACAACCGGCCAAGTTTGTGCGGATGGCCGACCGTTACGCCGTGCCATTTACCCTGCTGGCTTACGTGATTGCGGGAATTGCCTGGTATCTGTCCGGCGATCCTGTCCGGTTGGCGGAAGTGTTGGTTGTGGCCTCACCGTGTCCCCTGATTCTGGCGGCGCCGATTGCCCTGATTTCGGGGATGAGCCGGGCCAGTCGAAATGGGATTATCGTTAAAACGGGGACCACATTGGAAAAATTGGCGCAGGTCAAGACGTTTGCGTTTGACAAGACCGGGACCATCACCCAAGGAAAATTGGTGGTCGATAAGGTCGTTCCGGTGACGGCTGTGCCAACTGAAACGCTCCTACAATTAGCAGCGAGTGCGGAACAACATTCTGGACACGTGCTGGCGCAATCCTTAGTGGCCGCGAACACCGAACCCCTGCTGGTGGCGACGGACGTGAAGGAAACCACGGCACAAGGGGTCGTGGCCACCATCAACGGCCAAGTTGTCCGGGCCGGGAAGGCGTCCTTTGTGACCGATGATCCGGTCAAGAAGCCGGACCAAACGGCGGTTTATGTCTCTGCCGCTGGGGTCTATCAGGGTTACGTGAGTTTCAGTGATCAGGTCCGGCCGGAAGCGGCCCAGACCATGACCGACCTGCATCATCTGGGCGTCGGCAACCTCCTCATGATTTCCGGGGACCGCGAACCGATTGCCAAACAGATTGCGGGTGAAGTCGGGATCGACCAAATTCACGCCGAATGTTTGCCAGCGGATAAGATTCAGGTGTTGGCGGACTTACCCGCGGAACACCGGCCAGTTGCCATGGTCGGTGACGGGATCAACGATGCGCCATCCTTAGCGACCGCCGATGTCGGTATCGCCATGGGGGCACACGGAGCCACCGCGGCCAGTGAATCCGCTGATGCGGTTGTCCTGAAGGATGACTTGACGCGGGTCAGCACGGCCCGGGCGATTGCCCACGATACCATGCGGGTCGCCAAACAAGCCGTGATGATTGGGATTATCATCTGTACGGTCCTGATGCTGATTGCCAGTTTCGGGGTCATTCCAGCCATCATTGGGGCGGTGTTCCAGGAAGTGGTGGATACGGTCACCATCCTCTACGCCCTTCGCGCCCGGACTGACCGGTAACGTTTGCTTCGCCTGCGGTGGTTTAAGCAGGCTAACCCAAGGGGACCGGCTGAAGCCAAAGAGCGGTCTTCAGCCTCATTTCCAAGCCTCATAAAAGGCATGAGTCTTGAAAATGTCCATGGTGTAAGGCCGAGGAAAACGCTCGGTCTAACGCCATTTTCATGGGTAAGCAGACTTAACCACCTCCGGCTAACGTTCCGGGTCAGTCGCTTGTTCCAGTTGTTGATTGGGGTGGTTGGAATTGAAATCTTAGAATCATCGACCTAACACCATCGACACGGGATTCCATAGGGACTCACCTCCGGCTACCGTTACCGTTCAGTCGTTTGTTCCAGTTGTCTGACTTGATGTAGCAATGTCCATGGTGTAAGGCCGAGAAAAACGCTCGGTCTAACGCCATTTTCATGGTTAAGCCTGCTTAACCACCTCCGGCTACCGTTACCGTTCAGCCGTCTGTTCCAGCTGTTCCAGTTGTGAAAAACTAGATAGCTGACGGGCTGTTCTTTTAGGAATCGCCTTTTACAAATAATTTAATAACACAAACGAAGCATCTAGACGGAACTGGTCTGGGTGCTTTTTCATTTGCTAACGGTTTCTCGGGGTGGAACGTGGCGTTCGTGAGTGGAGACTTTTTCTTCCTTCGTGAATGCGGTATCATTGAGACAGATACATTTGCTTAAATAATCGAAGAGGAGTCCGAAAAATGACAAAATCAATCCATACTGATTATTTCTTTGATGAAACAGCTTATAACACGCATGATGGGGGCTATGTTCCCTTAGAGGAACCCGATGTGCCGCAACAGCCACTGCGGGTGCCACCCCTTTTGAAGCCGGATAAGGAAACGCCGACGGATACTTACTACACGGTCGTTGCCCAGACCGGTGAAACGCAGTTATTGCCTGGTAAGAAGACCAAGACTTGGGGCTACAATGGCTCTTTGTTGGGGCAAACGATTGTTTTTGCCAAGGGCAAGACGATGCATATTGATTTGAAAAATGAATTGCCTGAACTGACCACGTTCCACTGGCACGGGTTGAACGTTCCAGGTCCTTACACCGATGGCGGTTGCCACGCCCCGGTTTATCCCGGGAAGACGCGCCACATTGATTTCAAGGTTGACCAACCGGCCGCCACGCTGTGGTTACACGCGCATCCGTGTCCATCAACGGCGGAACAAGTTTGGCACGGCCTGGCTGGTTTAGCGCTGGTCACGGATGAAACGGAAGCTAAGTTGCCGTTCCCACACAATTATGGGGTCGATGACATTCCGTTGGTTTTGCAAGACCGCCGTTTCCACGAAGATAACCAGTGGGATTACGAGGCCGACTACGATCCAGATGGGGTTCAAGGTCCGACGGCCATGATCAACGGGACCATCAATCCTTACTTTGATGTCACCACGCAACGGCTACGGTTACGGATTTTGGACGGGGCCAACCGGCGTGAATGGCGGTTACACTTTAGCGATGACCTGCCATTTACGCAAATCGCTTCCGATGGTGGCGTGATGCCAGAACCCGTTGAATTCACCCACTTGATGTTGACCTGTGCGGAACGGGCCGAAATTATTGTCGACTTTGGCAAGGTGACGCCGGGCCAAACTGTCACGCTGTACAGCGATGATGTGCCGTTGGTTCGTTTCCGGGTCCACGATTTTGAAACAGACGACACCCAGTTGCCAGACCACCTGGTTGATATTCCAAACCCAGACGTGACACCTGATACGCCAGTCCGCAAGGTTGTGATGTCCGGGATGGATGAAGCCGTCATGATGGACGGGAAGAAATTTGAAATGCAACGGATCGACGCCCGGCAAAAAGTCGGTAACGTTGAGCTCTGGGACATTACCAACACCAATGATATGGACGCCGGTATGGTTCACCCGTTCCACATGCATGGGACCCAGTTCCTAGTATTGTCACGGAACGGCCACGAACCTTATGCCAACGAACACGGCTTGAAGGATACGGTCGGCGTCAACCCAGGCGAAACGGTTCGAATCAAGGTTTGGTTCGAACACACCGGGGTCTACATGTACCACTGCCACATCATCGAACACGAAGACGGTGGCATGATGGCGCAAATTGAGGCTTACGACCCAGACCATCCACAGACGTACAAGCTGATGGATATGGACACGTTAATGAATGCGGTCGCAGAAGAACGCGGGATTGACGTGAAGGACTTGAAGCTGCCTGGGATGAGTTCTTATGAGAAAATGGGTATGAAGATGTAGAGAGTGCGGAACAGGGCGGTTAGGTCCTGAGCATTAGAGGAATAAGGTGTCCTGCTCGGCAAGGCCGAGTAGGGCACCTTATTTTTCTAAGCGCAGGGACCTGCCCTGTGTAGCACGTTTCGGATAAGAGTGCGTCGAAGGGCGGTTAGCTGGCGAGCATTAACGGCATTAAGTGAATGACCCCGGGCCTGGGTCGTTTGCTTAATGGTGTTAAGCGGAACCAGTTGCCCGATAGTAGCACGTTTCGGAGGACGCAGGTTTCCGGACAGATTGGCGAGAGCAAGGTTAACGGGTTCAGACAGTCTAGTCAGCAACAGGCAAATTACCGTAGTGAAATGGAATATCACCTAAATAATATTGAATACGAATGATACTTAGCGGATAATATATGCCGTGAAAAATAAATATTTGGAGGAGATTTCATGGAGTTGAAACGACGTGGTATTTTATTGGTTCTAGTTTTGTCAATGATATTCGGGGTAGGAATGATGACGAGTTCATCGAATCAGGTGGCCTTTGCTAAGACGCGAAGAACAATGAAGACCTTTCCCAAGAGCATTCGGGGGACTTGGTATAGTTATCAGGATCATAAAATGTCTCGGACTAAAATTACAGCAAAAAAAATTGTTAGTGATGGCTATGTATATCGATTACACTCACGAAAGGTAACCTATGTTGTGAAAAATAACGCTAAGATGAAGCATCCATCTTGGGTTACAGCTGGAATGATAACTCTTAGTAATAAAGAACGTTGGGTAAACGTGATGGGATGGTATCAAACAGCAGGTGATGGCAGCTCCTACCGGAAAGTGACACATAAATTAGCTGGTCATAAACACAGCATTCTACAAGTATCTGTTGGTGCAGAATTTTGGACATATAGTCATGGCTATCATAGCAAGCATTTGGCCAAGAAGTATGGCAATCACTACTTTAAAGGCGAACGTATAAATAAATAATCGCAAACAAAAAACCGTTTGGAACGTCCATTCCAAACGGTTTTAATGTCCATGTGTTTTCCCACGCAACACGTGATCAACGTGCGCCAGGGTTTCGTTAACGATATCTAAAATATGGGGATCATCGAGTTGGTAAAAACTCTGTTTGCCCACGCGACGTGAGGAGACTAACTGTTCCTTTTTAAGCATGGCCAACTGGTGGGAGACCACGGATTGTTCCGCTGCCAGTAGGGTGCTGAGCTCGCTGACGTTGAGTTCCCGTTGTTCCAGCAAGTAGAGAATTTGCAGACGGGTCGTATTGCTTAATAATTTAAAAATGTCCTGGGACGCACCCAGCGCGGGTTCAGTGATTAAATGCACGTTTTCAGTAATATCTGTCATGAAAAAGCTTGCTCCTTTCATATGAACGTGATAACATATGTTGTAGATAACATGTGTAAAGGGATGAGTTCATGATGAAGACGATTTTAACCGGGGTGACGGCGTATATCTCCACCGGGTTAGACTACTTAATTATTCTAATGGTAATCTTCGGCCGCGTAAAGCACCAAGACCGCTGGCTGGTCCTAATCGGGGATTTTTTAGGGACCATTGTGCTGGTCGGGAGCTCGTTAGCCATCGCGTTTTTCCTGGGCTTCGTGCCCGCGCCGTGGCTACTGGGCTTTCTGGGATTGATTCCAATTTACTTGGGAATCAAGCTCTGGGTGGCCGGGGATGACGATGATACCGACGCCATCGCGGCCAAGGTCGCTGATCCGAAACGCCTGATTGGCAGTGTGGCGTTGATTACCATGGCAACCTGTGGGGCGGATAACGTGGGTATCTATGTCCCACTCTTCACCACGGTTGCGCCGGCCACGATACCGCTAATTTTACTGACGTTTGCCGTGATGGTCGTGATTTTCTGGGAAATTGGCTATCGGTTGGCCTGCCTGCCCAAGGTGGCGGATGTTTTGGAAAAGGAAGGGCGCTACATTACGATTGCTGTGTACATCCTGATTGGGCTGTACATCTTATGGGACAGTGGGACGTTCCAGCATTTGTTAGCCCTGTGATAGTGGAACAGTCTTCATGAAAAAAGCGACACCCGCAATTTTGTGGGCGTCGCTTTAATTGTGTTGTCAGTTTAAAAGAGTGGCTAGAAGAACAACTTGCTGGCAATCGTCACACCGGTTAGGAGTACGACGGACGACAGTGTGGCTGCGAGGAAGGCATTGCCCCCGCGCTGGAAAATGACGCGGAAGTTGACGCTCATGCCCAGGGCAGCCATGGCCATGCCCAAGAAGATGTAAGCCAATTTGACCAAGGCGGCTAACGCAGCGGCGCCCAGCGGAATCCAGGTACCGATGACGCTGGTCAACAGAAAGCCGGCCATGAACCAAGGAATCGGCAGCTTGGTGGGGCCGTCGTTGGTCGTGGTGCCGGCCGTTTGCTTCTGGTACCACCAGCCAATGATGAGGGCGGCGGGGGCCAGCAACAGGACCCGGGATAACTTGGTGATGATGGCCGTGTCTAAACTGACCGGACCACCCGCACTCCCGGCCGCAACGGCGTGGGCGATTTCGTGCAGGGACCCACCCGTCATGACCCCGAATTGGACGGCGGTCAGGTGGAGGAGTGGTTTCAACCCAATTTCAATCAAGGTAAAGACCGTTCCTAAAATGGCGACGATGGCCACGGCCAGGACTTCGTTTTCGCGCTGACGTTCGGCCTTGTCCGGACTTACCTTGATCTGCGGCGACACGCCCATCACGGCAGCGGCCCCACAGATGCTGGTCCCGGTGGCGGTGAGAATGGCCAGCTCCCGGTCGACGCCGAGCTTGCGGCTGAGGTTGTAGGTCAGAAGCACCATCCCGGTGACCACGACGGCGGCCAAGGTAATCGTCTTGACACCAGCTTGAGCGAGTTGAATCAGGTTCAATTTGAACCCTAAAAGAATAATCCCTAAACGCAGAAATTTATTACTGATGAAACCGATCCCGGCGCGATTGGCGTTGACTGCCTGTGGTGCCAGTTGGAGCGCCATGCCCAGCAGGAGGGCGATGACCAGGGCACCGACTAAGTTCAGGTAAGGCAGTTGGGCCAGCTCGCTGCCGGCGACGGCGCAGATTAGGGTTAGACCGGCGGCACCCCAGAAGCTGCGTGTCGCCATAGTTGCTCGAATATTCAAATGAAACTCCTCCTCAAATGGGTTAAACCGGTCGTTGCCAGTGCCTCCGGGATGGTGAAAATGAGACCGGTTCGCGGTGGGCGGGCGTCCAGAGCCAAAAGGCGGTCTCTGAACTTACTTTGAGCCGCTGGGAAACGCGTCTCAAAGATACCAAGTCCCTAAGCGGCCAGGCCCGCCACTAAGGGACTTCCCACGGCTGGGCTCATTTTCACCATCCCTGCGGCTAGCATGGGTTTAATCCATAGAAATGTTTGTTATTACTAATAATCCGTTCTTATTAAGCAAGTAATAGTTTACTGGAAATTTGTTATAAGATAAAATTGGGATATTTAATAACACTATAAATTCAGCTTATAATGAAGCCAATTTGGAGGTGTTCGGATGTTAGATAATCGTTATCAAACGTTATTAGTGCTGGTGCAGACCAAATCGTATACGCAAACGGCGCGGCAGTTATTTATTACGCAACCGGCCGTGTCGCAACAGATCAAGAGTTTGGAGACGGAATTAAATGTAGAGTTGGTGCACTACGAACGGCCGCATTTAACCATTACGCCGGCGGGGCAGGAGCTGGCCGCTTTTGTGCAGCGGGTGCAGGTGCAGGCGGGCAAGGTCGTTGCCAGTCTCCAGCATCCACAGGCCCAACGGCAACTCACCTTTAGCACGACCCTTTCGCTGAGTGAATTTCTCGCGCCCCAATTGATTCGGCTGCTGCAAGGCCAGGCGGACTACCGGCAAGTGACCTGTCAGGTAACCAACACTCAGGCGGCGTTGACGGCCATCGATGAGGGGACCAGCGACTTTGCTTTAATTGAAGGGAATTTTGACAAGACCCGCTACGATTACCAAATTGTTCGCGAGGAACCCTTCGTGGGCGTCATCGCCGCGGATCAATCGGTCGCCCAACAGGCAACGGTGAGCTGGCACGACCTCACGGCATATCCCTTGTTGGTCCGGGAAGAGGGATCCGGTAGCCGGGAAATCCTGGTCAGTCTGGCCCAGGCGGCCAATGTCACATTAGCTGAATTCAGCCAGTTGATCACCGTCAACAATCCAGCGGCCATTCGTCAACTGCTGCTACGAGGTGCGGGTATCAGTTTTGTTTACCGCTCGGTCGTGGCTGACGAGTTGGCCAGTGGTCAGCTGAAGGTCCTACCGTTACCGGCCGGCCACCTGTTACATGACCTAGATGTGGTCTACGCCCGCGACAGCGTCTTCGCGATGAACTACCGGCGTTGGGCTAAGGCACTGGGGTAATGGAGCGGCTAGTCAGGCTGGAAAATTGTTATCATATAAAATTCTCAGTGAATGGATACGTTTCAGTCCGGAATGTTGATAACCAGTGGTTATGGGGGAATAGCTGTATTTGGAACTAAGCCAGTCTTCTACCATAAAGATGGACACAAAATCGATGGTAACCCGCCGCTAATATGAGTTGAATCAATATGAGCCGGGAGGGTGGTGAAAATGAGTTCAGCCGTGGGATTTGCTGGGCAGAGCCTAGCAAATGGCGACTTTGAGACTCGAATTTTGAGGCTCAAAGCGAGTTCAGAGACCGTACTTTGGCTCTGGACGTCCTGCCCACAGCGTTCCAATCTCATTTTCACCACCCGGTAGGCGCTGCAAACATTAATAAAATAAAGGTTGCACCCGTTATTCTTTGAGCGTAAGATTAGACAACTGTCATTAAATATTGTTATTATTATAATATTGTTGTCAAAATCTCAGAGAAGGGGTGAGCCACCGTGACGAAAAAAACGAAACGGGCCATTTTTATCTTAATCTTTAGTGAATTTTTAGTGTGTTTGGGAATCAGTTTGATCATTCCGGTCATGCCATTCTTGAAAACCGAGTTACATCTAACCGCAACCGACATGGGGATTATGAATGCCCTGTTTGCCTTCGCCCAGTTCGTGGCGTCACCCCTGATTGGGCGATTGTCCGATCGGATTGGTCGGAAACCAGTCCTGACGGCGGGCCTGATTTTATTCATGGTCTCCGAAGTCCTGTTTGCCCTGACCAACTACCTGTGGGTCTTCGACATCTCCCGGCTGATTGGGGGGCTGTCCGCCGCGATGGTTGTGCCAACCGCAATGGCGTTAGCGTCCGACATTACCACGAAACGGCAACGCGCCAAGGTTATCGGCTGGCTGTCGGCGGCCTTTAGTGGGGGCCTGATCTTAGGCCCTGGTATCGGGGGAATCCTAGCCGGTATCAGCTACAAGACGCCGTTTTGGGTCGCCGGTGGGTTAGGCTTGATCAGTGCCATTGTGCTGATCAGCCTCTTGCCAAATGACGTCGAAACCAACCGCGTCGTTGAGGAACCGGCGGCAGACGCCCAGCCTTCCGCGCACCCCATGACCCGAGCGTTTTGGACGGTGCCCATCATCATCTTATTTACGATGATTCTGGTTTCTTCCTTTGGGTTGCAAGGGTTTGAAAGCATCTACAGTATCTACGTCAACGAAGTGTTTAACTTTAGTCTGAGCAACATTGCGTTGGTCCTGACGTTAAACGGACTGATTTCCCTGTTTCTGCAGGTGGCCATGTTTGACACGCTCGTTAGCAAATTTGGCGAGCGCCGGGTCATCCGGATGTGCTTCTTCTTGGCAGCCATCTGTACGATTTGGATTACGCAGGCGCACACCAAGATTGAGGTCATGATTGCCACGCTGATTATTTTCTCAGCGTTCGACCTCTTACGGCCAGCCATCACCACGCTACTGACGAAGGCTAGTGAGTCTGACCAAGGCCTGATCAACGGGCTGAACATGTCCCTGACCAGTATCGGGAACATCGTTGGGCCAATCATGTCGGGGATGCTCCTCGACTGGAACACCCACGTGCCATACCTGGTCGTGTCTGGCTTCCTGATTGTGTCCTACTTGATGGCGTTCCTACTGAAACGGCCGGAGAGTTTGCGACCGAACCAATCAACAGAATAAATAAAGTAAAGGTCAATCCGATTGTGGATTGACCTTTTTGAATGGCGCATTTAACGAATCTGTTTAGGACAGAAGGAGAACTATAGTTATAAGCCGTCAGAGCGTGTGCGGCTAGTGATAATAGTGATCAGAGGCGAATCAAAGTGGCCAGGCGAGGTGGAAGACCGTTTCTCAGGCTGGAACCGTTCCCCACAGCAGGGCAGGTTGAATTCGCTGCCGGGAACGGCAATACAACACCCATTTTCGCTAATCTGAAACGCAAAAAAGCCACGTCCCCAAGACGTGACTTTACTGTTTCCCCCAAAGACTCCGGTGGCCAATACCTATCCTACTGGTGATTTTCTCGGTCGTTTCCCCCCAGAAACGACTGGGAAAATCAGACGAACACGTTGGAAGTGTTGCCGGTTCGGCCGTTGCCCCCACAACGACGGAACTTTGCGGTCTGATTTTCTATAGGAGAATGATTTGGTTACGGCCCAAATCATTCCAGGTGGGTGGACGGTCGGTTAGGTATTTCCCCTTAAATACTAAGCCGATAATCGTCGAATCCGGTCAATGGTCAGATACGAGACTTTTTAACGCCCATCCGGATGTTACAAGTTCATTATATCGGGGGGAACGCAAATCTATAATCCCGTAATCTAATGATTGGATTACTAAATTTAACCTTATTTTCGTCGGACGTGGTATGCTTGTAGCTGAAGAGTACGTTAAATTGGTATATCTTAGCCGAAAGGACAGAAATGGGGGTATCTGGAATGCCACGGCCGTATCATGAACGTTTAGATTTTACTACTGTATTGCCACTGCGGGTGATTTCACACGGGACCGGTGGACCGAAGATGGTTTTGCCACATTGGCATCAAGCCGTTGAATTGGCCTATGCCTATCGGGGCCACCCGGGCACCGTACATATCGGGAGCTCGTCGTATGAATTGACCGAGGAACACTTGTACGTGGTCAATTCTGAAGTTGTCCACAGTTATGAAACTTTCTTAGACGAGGAGGATCAAATCATCACGCTGCTGTTACCACAGGCTTGGCTGCGGAACGTGGTGGCCAACGAGCAGCTGCCTATTTGGGGACCGTTGGAATTAGACCTGCGCGCAGAGCCGTATCAGGAGCTGGCACGGTCGGTTCACACGCTGGCGACTAATGCTGTGATGGAGCCGGATGAGCGCGCAGATTATCTAGCCAGCTTAGGTGCGGAATATCAATTGGTGGGTCAGTTGTTAAAGCACTTGACGGTTAATGGGCAAGTCAATAGTGACCAGTTGCCGTTGCCAGACCCCTTGCGCCAAGCTGTTACCGAGATTCAAAACAACTACGGCGAGGCGGTTTCGATTGCCAAGATGGCCGAACAGCTGAACTATTCCAGCGTTTATTTTTCCCGATACTTCAAGGAATACATGGGGGTTTCACCCAAGGTCTACCTGGGGCAAATCCGTTTGGAACGCGCCACCCAGCTCCTAATGACCTCGCAGGAATCCATTCAGAGCATTGCCATGAAGACCGGGTTCCGCACGGAGAAAAACTTCTTCGTCACCTTCAAGCAACGCTACCAAATGACGCCCAAGACCTACCGCGAAAAGTACGCGGCGGAACAGTCCTGGTCGTAGGTGGAGACTAATAGGATTTTAGCGCACCCAGAATCAAAATGTGAGTGATGCGTAATCAATGTTCATTAGTGAAGAAAATGTAACAGACGCGGCGTGGTGAACTTGCGTGGACAATGTGAGTGACCAGAGGCGGATCAAGATGACCAGCTGTGTCGGTGGTCTTAACTGAGGGGGCTTCACAGTTTAGAGCACGGGACGGCCTTGGAAACTCGCGAACCTTAGCGAGGGTTCAAGCCAAGGTGGAAGCCCGCCCTTTAGGCTGGAACCGTTCCCCACAGCAGGGCATCTTGAATCCGCCGCCGGGAACGGATACGCCCACCGCATAGAGTTTATGTTCAAGAACCCAGCGGATACGTTGCTTGTCAGTAAGATTTATGGTAAACTACGCTAACATGTCATAACGAATATAAGTTGAAGCCAACGTCGCCGTTAACCTGACACGTTGGTTTTTTACACGCAAATACAGGAGGTATCGTTCATGTTAACCGTCAATAATGTCAGTATGCAGTTCTCCGACCGGAAGCTCTACGACGATGTTAATCTCAAGTTCACCCCAGGAAACTGCTACGGGGTCATTGGCGCTAACGGCGCTGGGAAGTCCACGTTCCTGAAAATTATCGAAGGCAAATTAAAGCCAACTAGTGGGAACGTTTCAATGGGACCCAACGAGCGGATGTCCAGCTTGAACCAAGATCACTTTGCTTTTGAAGATAACTTGGTCATGGACACGGTCATTCAAGGCCACAAGAAGTTGTACGATATCATGGTAGAAAAGAACGCCATTTACATGAAACCAGATTTTAGCGACGCAGATGGGATTCGGGCCGCTGAACTGGAAGGCGAATTTGGCGAAATGGGCGGTTGGGAAGCCGAAGCCGAAGCGAGTCAAATGTTACAGGCTTTGGGCATCGACGAATCACTCCACCAAGTGCCAATGAGTGAACTGACGGAACCGCAAAAGGTGAAAGTCCTGTTGGGCCAAGCTCTGTTCGGTCACCCCGACGTTTTACTGTTGGACGAACCGACCAACGGGTTGGATGTCCAATCGATTAGCTGGCTGGAAAACTTCCTGGCGGACTACGAAAACACTGTTATCGTCGTTTCTCATGACCGGCATTTCTTGAACCAGGTCTGCACGCACATGTGTGACGTGGACTTTGGGAAGATTACGCTGTTCGTTGGGAACTACGATTTCTGGATGGAATCTAGCGAATTGGCCGCGCAATTGAAGGCTAACGCTAACGCTAAGAAGGCCGACCAAATCAAGCAGCTGCAAGAATTCGTGGCCCGGTTCAGTGCCAACGCCTCGAAATCTAAGCAGGCAACGTCGCGGAAGAAGCAATTGGAAAAAATCACGTTGGATGACATCAAGCCATCTTCACGGAAGTACCCCTTCATCAAGTTCAATCCAGAACGCGAATTGGGGAACGACCTGGTGCGCTTGGAACACGTGTCCAAGGCCATCGATGGCGTGACGATTTTAGACGACGTGAGTTTCACGTTGCGGCCAGGCGAGAAGACCGCCTTTATCAGCCGGAATGACGTAACGACCACGACGTTGATGCAGATTGTTGCCGGCGAAATGGCACCAGACAGCGGTAACGTGGTCTGGGGGCAAACGACCAGCACGACCTACCTGCCGAAGAACGTGAATGACTACTTTGCCGAAAACCAAATGACGGTGATCGACTGGTTACGTCAGTTCGCTTCCAAGGAAGAAAGTGACAACACCTTCCTCCGGGGATTCTTAGGGAAAATGCTGTTCTCTGGGGACGACGTGAACCGTGAAGTTGACGTGATGTCCGGGGGCGAAAAGGTCCGGGCCATGCTGTCCAAGATGATGTTGAGCAAGGCCAACGTGCTGTTGCTGGATGATCCAACCAACCATTTGGACTTGGAATCCATCACCGCGTTGAACGACAGTCTGGTTGGGTTCAGTGGCAGTATCCTGTTCACTTCCCATGACCACGAGTTCATTCAAACGATTGCCAACCGCATCATTGAGGTATCACCAAAGGGTATCGTTGACCGAGCTGACACGACTTACGATGAATTCTTGGGCCACAAACAGGTTCAGGACCAAGTCGCTAAGCTGTATGACGCTGAATAAATTTTAACCAAAATAAAGGACGCTAACACAGGCTCCTTGCCGTTTGCAGGTGAGGGGGATGGGTTAGCGCCTTTTTTGTCGTCCATGTGGAAAAAACTGGCAGGTGGTCAAGACGCTGGGGCCATTTTGCCGGCTAACCATTTAACGTCTTAATGGCGATAGGGCCTAAAACGATAACCATTGTCTGACCCTATAAGTGCATGTTACCTTGGGGTCGTAGGTGGCGGTTAGACGTCAATTATAAAGGAGCGTAATCATGACAAAATTAAATGAACCCACACAACCAGAGCACCTTGACTTGGCATTAGATCCGCAATTAAAGCGGGATGCGACAGCAGTTTATCAACAATACGGGATGAGCCTGACGACGGCCATTCACCTGTTCTTACAGCAATCGGTGACGGATCACGACTTGCCCTTCGACTTGGAACTCAGTAAGGAGCAACTACAGGCGGAACTTGCGCGGGAAAAGGCTACCGGCGATACGCAATCGTTGGCGGCCGTGGAGGCGTTGTGGCAGGATTGGAAAGATTTGTAGACTAGGTCAATCAGCTGAATAGATAGTGAGTAGTTAAAACAGGTAGTGCCCGGACTAATCCGAGTGCTACCTGTTTTTGACGTCATTATTTAGAATAACCGAATCAAAACGACCCCGCCAATGAGAATCAACAGGCCGAGCAACTGAACGGCCACGACGGGCTTGCGTTTGGCCCCCAGCAGGCCGAATTGGTCGACCAACAAGCCACCGGCGATCTGGCCAAGTAAGGCGAAGACTACCGTTTGACCGGTCCCGATGATGGGCGCCAGATAGGCGTTTCCCAGGACGAAGATACCGCCCATGGCCCCGCCAATCCAGATCCACCAAGGCTTACCGTGACCAGTGGCCCGCTTGATTTCCCGGAAGCCGTGATTGACGACCAGGACAATGAAGAAGAGGCAGAGGGCCCCGACTAGAAATGAGATGAAGGCGGCGTGGAGCGCCGAGTTCAGGGCCAGGCCCAGCCGGCCGTTGATGGTCGTCTGCATAGCACCTAACGCCCCCGTACAGATGCCTAGTAGCCGCCAGGGCCACGGGTTACCAGCGCTAGCAGCATCGGACTGACCATTAGCTCGGCGCCGAAGAATGTCTGGCAGAGCGACGGTGATGACGATACCAGCCAACGCTAGCAGCAAGCCCGTGGCCCTTACCCAGGTCAAAGGTTGCTGGGTGGAGTTGAACCAGCCAAAATTATCGATGATGGATCCCATGAAGACTTGGCCCAAAATTGGCATAATAGCGGTTTGGACCCCGCCGATGTGGGGGAAGAGGAGAATGTTGGTGGTTAAAAAGATAACGCCCAAGAGACCGCCAATCCAAATCCACCAAGGCTGCGTGGCAAAGATATTTCCAGAGACACCTAAAGATTCGCGGCTAGCCAGCATCACCACGGCCAAGAAGAGTGTGCCAATGGTAAAGGACACGAAGGAGGCTTGATAGGGTGAGCCAATGAAGCTCCGCAACCGAGAATTTACAGCGCTTTGAAGCGACAGGATGATACCAATAACGATACCGATGGTGATGGGAAGCATAATTTTTCCTCCTCAAAGACATTTTCATGATAGTTGTGGTTAACCGCGGCTTATGTAGAGAGTCGACGCAACTGAAATTAATGCGACAAAAAAGGAGTAGTCCGTTGACCACTCCCTTAGTATAGCTTATTTATCGGCTAAAATCGCCAGTTCGTCGATTCGTTTGAAGAAGGCGTCGTGGTCAACCGTGGTGACCAACGTGACGGGACGACCCGCTGGGGTTTCAAAGGTCCGACCGCGACCAGGACCGGTGGTGAGGACGTCACTGGTGACCTGCTTGGTCGTGACAATGGCTGGGGATTCACTGGCAACCGTTGCCAAGACATCCCACAGGAAGTACGTTGAGTTCGTTTCAAAGTGTTGGAGAGCAGGAACTAGGGCGTATCCTTGGCCAATGAAATCAATGGCTGGATGTTGCCGTTGTAAAGCCCAATTTTGCCGGATGGCAGGGGTTAACGGCACCTGGCGGGTACTTTCCAAGCCGACCATTTGAATGGCGATGTCGCTATCCCAAACCGTCTTAACGGCTTCCGGATCCCAGAAAGCGTTCCACTCAGTCGTACCGTCTTGTTCGGGCTCGGCGACATTTCCACGGCCGTCAAAGGTCCCGCCCATCCAGTAAAGTTTGTCGATCTTAGCGGTGATACCGGGTTCCAGGACGATGGCCCGGGCCAAGTCAGTTAAAGGACCGGTCATGACCAGTGTCGTTTGGCCGTCAGTCTGGTTGAGTTTGTCAATTAAATCCAGGTGAGCGGGTTTAGCCGCAACGGGCGTGGTGATGGTTCCCGCTTCGTTCAGAATGGGGAGCGCGTCGAGACTAAAGGCATCGAGCCGCCACTCCTTGGGAAAGGGATGGACGCCACGAGAGTCCGAAGCTGCGACGTCTAGTTGGGCGCCATGGCCGAACCGGTCGATGATCTTACGACTGGCCGCCAGTGCGGGTTCCAGGTAGGAATCAGCGCCGACAACCCCCACGCCAGTCAGATGAACGTCAGGCATTTGCAGCAATAACAATAAAGAAACTAAATCGTCGACACTACCGTCATGATTGAAATAAACATTACGCATGGCACAATCGCTCCCTTTTATTACGAACGTTATAATTGATTTGTTCTTCAATAGTTCATATTCTACCGAACTGACCCGCGGATTGCAAGGGTGTTTCCGAATTATTTTAGCCAGGGTTAAGGAAACTTTCGTATACTTGTAAACAGGTTAATGAACAAGTGGTTAATCGAAAGGATGAGTACGGAATGAAATCAGTCCGTCAAGGGCCTAAACATTGGTTAGCACTATTGGTAGCAGGAGTTATCCTCTTTGCCGGTGGTGGCGGAATGGGGTATATGCTGGGCCAACAGCAAGCCAAATCCGCACAAACAACGCAATTAAAAAATGCCCCGAAAGGTATGAAGAGTCGGCCGTCCGGTAAACCTAGTGGGGTGCCGGGACAAAGTAGCGGTAGTAGCAATTAACGAACATTGGTGCAATTGTGGCACATAAAAAATGCGTAACACCGTCAAAAAAACTGACAGGTGGTACGCATTTTTAGTGTGAGTTTCGGTTACTTTGTCGTAATTTTATTTAACCCAACAGTCGCGCTA
This sequence comes from Levilactobacillus mulengensis, assembly GCF_003946045.1. GTDB lineage: Bacteria > Bacillota > Bacilli > Lactobacillales > Lactobacillaceae > Levilactobacillus > Levilactobacillus mulengensis. The sequence goes on from NZ_RHNW01000004.1 coordinate 193,001, forward strand.
CCCGGATACAACGCCATGCGTTGCGCGCGGTAGCTCCAGTCGCCGTGTTTGAAATGGGTGCGGTTGACGTCGAAGACGATTTGGTTCGTCTTGCGGTTGACCTCGACGAACTCGCTACGTTTCCCGTTGCTGGCATACCCAAAGCCAATCAGGGTGTTGTTGCGACCGACAGCGTAACTACTGCCGACGATGTTGGTGAAGTTACGTTGACCCAACGTTTTCCCAAAGCTCCAGGTCTTGGTGACCGTGTGCTCCAGCTGGTTGATCGAAACGATTTCACCGGCCGACCACTTCTTGGACTGCTTGGTCTTACCACGAGTGACGGGCACGTTGTTGTCATAGAATTCGAGGCCAACCGTGTTACCTTTAGTCTGTTGCGGAATGATGTTGACCGCGTGTTGGCCACCGTTGTAGCGGTAGTTCTGGGTGGTTGGTTGTAAGAGATACTGCTGATAATGCTTTGGCAGCTTTTCTGGAGCAGCCAGAATCCATTTTAAATTCGTCGTCTTATAGTTAATGGCAAAAATCATATCCTGGTTTCGACCGGAGACGATGAGTTCATCCTTCTTGGCATCGTAGACCATCGAATTTTGGTGGAACCAGTCGATCTTGCCGTCAGGACGGTGCGTGCCCGTGTAGTGGGTGTAGGCCGATTGGGGAAGAATCCGCTTGAGGTCAATGACTTTGACGATTTTGGCCGTCTTGTAATCAATCTCGATCATGGTGTCTTCCACGTACTTGCTACTCCCGTCGTCGACCGTCAGCAACAGGTTGTGGTTCGGCAACTCGATGGCATCGTGATGAATCACGGTGTTAGTTTCCAGCTTGCTGTGATCCTTGCGCGTTGGAAATTTCCCTTCAAAGTTGTATTGCCGGTAAACGCGGCCGTAGAAGTCGGTTTCACGAAGCGCGTTATATTTGTGCTCGCTCGCGGAAATCTTGGTGAGAATCAGCAGGTGGTTGTTAGCCAGGCGTTTGAAAACGTGGGAGATGAGGTTGGTGCTGTACCACCGAATCTTCCCCTGCGCGTCCAATCCATAGGTGATACCTTGGCTGGAGACGGCAAACGTCAGCCGGTTGTTGCCCTTACCCAACGCCATCTTCTGGGGATGGCTGGTCTTCAGCGTGTTTTTGCCGATTTCCTTGGGTGCCTTGCCCGTCTGCATGGTGTACGTGGCGTAGGTCTTTTGCCCGTTTTTCTTGGTAAACGTCAGCGTCACCCGGTTGGTCCGGTTGGCGTAGAGGCCGAGCACCCCAATGGCGTGATTGGTGTGGTACTTGGGCAGATATTTCGTCAGTGTGGTCTTGGGCGTATCCCCGTGAACGGTGAGTTTTACCTTCGTGGCGGCCTGGGTCTTAACCAGAATCAAGCCGGAAAGGGGAGATGTCTCGTACGGATTGACGATGACCTTTGCGTGGGCAACGCCGGGCGTCAACTGCGCCAATTGTTGCCGGTAGCCAGCGGTAATCTTGTTGGTCGCCGTGGTGTTCTTCGTCGAAATGGCGGGTCGCAGATTCAGCTTGATCTGGCTGGTCGACAGCACATTTTTCTTGTGGTAGTGCTGATGAACGAGCAGGACCTTACGAACATTGTGTCGTTCGTGGTAGGCCCCAGCGCCACCGATGACAACCAGTGCAAGCACCACGCTCAAACTGATTTTCCAAAACTTCTTCATAATATGACAAACTCCTTACCTATTTTCCGTGCGAATAACGAACAATTGCTCCTGCTATTTTAGCAATTAATTGTGTCAAAGACAACCGCACCCATAGTAACAAAGATTCCATGTGTGAATTAATATGTGGTCGAAGTCAGGAAATTTCGGTTAGTGGGGGAGTTTTCCTATTGCCCAAACTAAAAATCTTGTATACTATTATTAGCTTCAACGTTAACTGAATAGGGAAACCTTTCAGGTGAACAATGATTAATGGAGAGCGACTGTTGGTACAATGATGTGCTTACTCATGGGAAGATAATTTGCGAAGATAATTCTGACTATGAGGATGGTGAAATTTAGTTACTATGTGAGTGACCAGAGGCGGGCCAAGTTGCCCAGCTGTGTCAGTGGCCTTGGCTGAGGGATTTGCTCAGCCTAGCTCACGGGACGACCTTTGAGACCGTTTTTCAGGCTCAAAGTCGAGGTTGAAGCCCGCTCTTGGGCTGGAACCGGCCCCATAGCAGGGCAGCTTGAGACCGCCGGCGGGAACGAAATGGTAACGTGGTTTTTACCAGCTATTTAGGTAAGCAACTTGTTGGGCAACGGTTGAGACGAGGCAACTCGTCGGGAGGAGAAGACATGGACAAACAAGATCGGTTAAACTTTAAGTTGGGGGCCAAGCAACAGGTCACCACCAACTTTAAATTCTATTTGCTATTATCAATTTTATGGTTAGCACTCCAATGGATTGGCGGGAGCATGTACGCCCGCGATATGAACTGGGTAGAACGCATCAACGAGGGAAATGGGATGGGCCTCAATGGCTTCTTCTCGTTTGCGGGGCTATTTTTCTTAGTTGCCGCTATGTTGCGGATGGGGGCCCGGCTGACCATGATCGATTTGGATCGGGGCAAGGCGACCTTGGATAACCCGATTCAACGCAGTTTTGCACTGTTCGACAAGGGTCAATATTTCTTAGGCTGGATTTTCATCAGCATCTTGGTCGGGATTTTCACCTTCCTGTGGTCGTTACTGCTGGTATTCCCCGGTATCATCAAGGCCTACGCGTATTCTCAAGCATTCTACATTTACCGTGACGCGTACGACCGGGGCGAGCAAATGTCGGCGCTACAAGCTATTACGGCGTCTCGTCGACTGATGGATGGCAACAAGTCGTTCCTGTTCATCATGGACTTAAGTTTCATTCTCTGGTTCCTGCTGGTCTCTATCACGTTCAACATTGCTGGCTTGTTCGTCTACCCATACTACGATATGGCCCGGGCCAAGTTCTACAACCAGCTGGTGGTTCGTCAACAGGACCAACCAGGCGCCACGCAATTCACCGACGATTCCCAACGTGAGGACTAGCTGAAATGTTCTGGCTAATTGCTGGTCATGCTGGTCGTTGGGGTCGCCTTACCGGGCGGGCCAAATAGACCGTGACGCTGTGGACGGACGCCGGAAGCCGAAGGGCGGTCTTCCGGCTTACTTTGAGCCGCCAAGAACGAGTCTCAAAGCTACCATTTCTCTAGCCGGCACTAATCACCGATAAGAGAATTCCCACGGCTGAGTCCATTTGGCTCGCTCTCACGGCTAACGATAGTGTGACGGGAGCGTCTTGGTTTCTCGGCTAAGGGTGGCCGTAGTTGGCGTGACGTCGATTAAATATAACTGTATAAATGACAAGGAGACTTCTGCAGAGGCCTCTTTTTTTGTTGGCGTGATCGTAACCAGCAATCACGTAAACTCGGAGACACAAGCAAAGCTGGCAAGACCGCCACACTGATTTGGCAAGTCCGGTCCTTGCGCCAGCGTCAGTGAAGCCGGAGGCAGCCAGATTCGGCTATCCCTGTGTCGATGGTGTTGGACCGGTGGTTTTTCCGGTCTTACAGCATGGGACGACTTTGAAGACACGCGGGCTTCGTGGCTTCAAAGCGAGCCGGAAGACCGCTTCTCAGGCTGGAGGCGGTCCCCACAGGGTAGTCGTGTCTGGCGGCCGCAGGCGAAACGAAAATCAAAGCTCAAAAAAGGACTTGCCAAATCGAGTGTACTAGGTATAATAGTACACACAGGACACGTGGCACACACCAAGGGGTGAGAGAAACATGCAAACAAACGATTCAAGCCTACCCTACTACGAACAGCTAGTTCTCCGGGTCAAACAGCAGATCGTCCAAGGCATTTTACAGCCGGGCGACCGTTTACCATCCGTGCGAGACATGGCGCGGCAGGAACAGCTGAACCCGAACACGGTCAGTAAGGCGTATAAGCAGTTGGAAAGTCAGCAGGTCATCACCACCGTTCATGGCAAGGGCACGTACGTCCGCGAGACCACGACGGCGGCCGGCGACTCGGCGCAGGTCGTGGCAAGTAAAAAGCAATTAATGACATTACTCACAGAGATTCGGTATTTAGGGGTCCCACTCGATGAAGTTGTGAGTTGGATCAAGGCGGCATATGAGGGGGCAGAACAATGACCTTGGAAGTGAAAGCATTAAGCAAACAGATCAATGGGAAATCCATTATCGACGATATTAGTTTCAAATGGGCGCCGGGCGAAATCATCGGGCTCGTTGGTCGGAACGGCGTGGGGAAGACCACGTTGTTTCGAACGATGATGAACCATTACGTGCCGGACCGCGGCGAAGTTGTGGTGGATGACCAGAACCTGGCTCAGGTTTCCGTTAAGCAGCGGGAAGTCTTCTTCCTGGACACGCAGTACAACTTTTTAAGCAATTATAGTTTAAAGGAGTTGCCAGATTTCTTTGGCATCGTCTATCCGCAATTTGACCGGCAACGGTACGTCGAGCTCCTGAATCAGTTTGACCTAAACGCGGGGAGTCAGTATCGCCGGTTATCTAAAGGGATGCGGGCGCTGGTCAACGTGATTTTAGCGCTGACTTCTAACGCGACCTATCTGATTTTAGACGAACCCTTTGATGGGTTGGACGTTATCGTGCGCGAAAATATTGCGACGATGGTGATTGATGAGGTGGCCGAACAACAGAAGGGTTTCCTGATTTCCTCCCACGATTTAAACGAGTTAGATGGATTGAGTGACCGGGTCTTACTGCTAAAGGAAAGCAAGCTGGTTCACGATTACAATCTGGAAGACGTGCGGGCATCGGCCAAGAAGATTCAACTGGTGTTGCGCGACAAGACGATTCCGGCTGTCTTAAAGGAACACAGCCAGTTGATTCGCGTTTCCGGCCGGGTGTTGGTGGTCGTCATTACCGATTACACGGACGCCATCGATCAGGAACTACGGGCGCTAGACCCCGTGTTGCTTGAAGAATTACCGTTGGCGTTGGAAGACCTGTTCCGGGCGAACTTAGCCCACGACACGGGTTATCAATTGCTGAAATAGGGGGCGGAGACTTTGCAAAAACAATTAAACAAGTTAATTTGGCGGCGTCACCGACGGCTATTTGGCCTGATTGGCGGCCTATCTTTACTGGTAGCCCTGTCCAACGTGGTGGTCGTGTTGCATACCTTGAGTAATGAGAACAACGTGCACGAATTAGTTAGCAACAAGATCAATCAGTGGCAAATTTATGATACCAATGAATTTTCCGCTTATTCATTTTGGCTCTACTTTGCTTTTTGGATGCTGGGCTTTGTGTTGATGAATACGGATCTGAAGGACAACTTTAACCAATTCTTATTCAGTAGTGGCTTTACCCGGCGGCGGGTCTATTGGACCAAGTTGGGGATGGGCTTAGGGGCTGCAATTGCTGTGGCCGTCTTGACGATAGCTTTTCAGTGTGGTATTTTTTGGGTCAGTCTTCCGGCAAGCGTGGGCTTTCATTTAGCCTGGCCGGGGCTATTGACCTCATGGGCGTCCGGCTTGGCGGGCTCCATCGGGTTCTTCGCCATTTGCTGGTTTGCCGCGTTGATTATCGGGCAAACGGGTGCATTGGCGATTACCGTTATTGGTTTTTCACTATCGTTAACGGGCGTCATCAATATTGTCGAAAGCATTTTCGGCAAAACGGGCATGGGTCTCAGTAGCACACAATTTTCGTGGTTGTGGGCCGGTATCTCACTGGTCGCAGCACTGATTTTGTTCGTCTGGGGGGCCTATTTATACCCACGACTGTCACTGGAACACAACGGCGAGTACCTACTCTTCCCGGGGTTGAAAGTGCCAGTATACATCGTGTTCGTCGTGTACGTGACTTTCCTAAACGCTTGGAACGCAGCCGACGGCACTTCCGCCGTGATTGCCTTTCTGGTCTCGGTCGCCTTCGGTTATTTCTGGCTTTGGCGGCCCAGCATCATGGAAAAGTGGCACGAACGACGGTCTCGAGGTTAAGGCTAGAGAGTGAGTCGGAGTAGGCAATTAAAATCGTGACATCGGTGGCCACCAGCTTGGGGAAGCTGGGGTTGCCAAGGGGAACCGTCACACGTTGGGGAACGTGGGGCGGTCAAAAAAGACGCGGTATCTGTCGTAAGTGACAGGTGCCGCGTCTTTTGATGTCGTGATATTAGTGCCGGAGAACTTGTGCCATGGTTTTGCCGTGGGCGAGCTCATCGACGAGCTTATCCAGATAGCGAATGGCTTGCATGGTCGGATCCGAAATCGTCTCGACCCGGACGCCGCAAATGACGCCAGTGATGAGTTGTCGCTTGGGATTGAGTTGGGGCGCGTGATCGAAAAATTCTTGGCAAGTGATTTGGTCTGTCAGGGCCTGTTGCAGCTGGACGTCGGTCATGCCCGTCAGCCAGGTGATGACCTGATTGAGCTCGGCAGTCGTCCGCTGTTTCTTATGGAGCTTGGCCTGATACAACGGATAGATCTTAGCAAAGGGCATCTTGAATATCCGGGGTTCGGTCATAAGGGAAACTCCTTTCGACTAGTGACTTAGGCTTGGTGCAGGTACCATTGATAAATGTCGTTCGCGGCGGTTACTGCGAGGTAACGCAGGTGAATCGACTGATTCTTATTGCCGTGGCGCACGTTAATGGTCAGGTGTGCGAGCTGGGTGCGTTTCATCCAAATGGAGCGTTTCAGCTTCATGGACTGAATTTTATCGACCGGGACGTAGTAGACCTCGCGGGTCCAGAAGTGGCCGGTCTGCAAGGCCAGCAACGTTGGCGTGATGAGATTGCCGGCGGTATTGTGCGCGGCGTAGCGGCCTTCCATGGCGGCGATGGGTAGTAAGATGAGGCTTAGCCAGCCCCAACTGGGAAACAGCCACCAGAGTAGGGCCACGGGGGCGGCCACGATGAGCAGAGCATTACGAATCTGATACCAGCTCCGGGGGACGGTCAGTTGACTGAGGTCGGGCCGTTGGGCGGGCAGCCAGTCAATGAATGGTCGCATGACGGTGTAGACGGTGGGTGTCGGAATGACCGGCATCACGACCAGGTCGTTGTCGTCATCGTCGCTCGCAGCCTTGGAAGCAATCAGAATCTGGACCGTTTGGAGATGCAGCCACTGTCGCAAAATATTTTGCTTGATGCGGACGGCCTGTAGCCGATTCAGCGGGGCAGTGATGGTGTTGCGTTGAAATAACCCCTTGGCCGTAATCAAGTTGTCGTCGCGACGCGTGAGTTCGAAATGGTAGTAACGGGTCAGCGTCCAGAGAAAGGCACCCAGCCAGGCCACCACGATGATGACCAGGGCGCCACCAATCAATAGTGCCAAAGCCAAGTGGCTCGCATCCGCAATCAGGTGGTCGGATAGTGACCGGGGAACCTTGTTGTAGAGTCCCAGCAGGACCAGCAGAAACGGAATGAAGATGAGCGACGTGAGTCCAAATTTGATCAAATCGCCATTGTTGATCTGGTAGTGTGAGTCTGCTGAGGTGCTAGGAGTCTCCGTGGTTGGCATTGCCTCATTGGTTACTGAGCCGTTGGCGATTGGTGCCAGACTGGCTTGTCGGCGACGCTCAATCGCCACGGCCACGCTGGTTGGGACGGCGGCGAGGCGGGCTTCCGGTGTCCGGTCCTCGTGGCTGGCGGTTTCAATCAGAACCTCCTCCAGCTTGAAGGGTTTCAGATAGAACCACTGCTTGCTCTGGACCGTTTGAATCCGGGAATAGGGGATGTGTTCGTGGTGGCGAACGAAGACGCCGGAGTGAATGATCACGGCGTTTTCGTCGACCACGTAGGTCAGGGTCAGCCATTTGGCAAGGGGATCGAGGATAAAGGCCATAACTAGTAACGTGATGATGGCCCAGAACCAAATGGAATCTGTCTCACGCTGGGTGAATAGTAGAATAATTAAAAACCAATAATCCTTAAATGATTTCGCAATGTGTTGGAGCAGGCCCAACGGATGGGTGCGCTTAGGCTTGGTCATGGCGGGCCTCCTGCGCCAACCGCATGATTTGTTCACGGAGACGCTCAGCTTCTGGTAATTCCAGGCCCTCGATGTCGTGGCTGGTGGCGGCCGTGGCGATGGAGACCTTGGTCAACTTTTGCCACTGTAGTAAGGGACCGGCGTTCAGCGTGACGTTTTGCACCCGGGCGATGGGGATGGCGACGCGCTTTTGGAAAATGAAGCCGGCCTGCATTTCCACGGCCAGGTCGGTGATCTGGTAGCGGGTAAAGCGGTAACGGTAGGGAATCAAGCCCGTTTCAATCGTGGGCTCGATGACGGTTAGGATTAAAAAGAAGATGACCAGCCAAAAGGGCCAGTCCCAGAATTTGTAGGCAAGCCAGATCAGGCCGTCGAGGACCAGTAGGACGAGCAGGCTGCCGAGGGCGCTAAAGCCCCAGATACGCTTGATGCGGGGTGGTAATTGATGGGTCTGTGGTTGTTCCATGTGTGTGACTCCTCCCTGTGATAGTCCTAGTGTATCAAGCCAACGCATGGTTGACAACCTTGACTGAAATGGTTCGGAAATGTCCGGCAGGATGGACGAATTTAGGGGTAAATAGCTTGACGTGATGGACGAGTTCGCGCTTAAAAATTAAGTCAACAGCGGCCGAGACTACGCCTGCATTTGTGAAAATGATGATTGACGATGTATTTTCAAGCCCGTATAATAGCTAACAACAACCAAATAGTCCTTTTAAGTTAGTCCCGTGAGGCTAATAAAGGTCCGGTAGAATTCACTGTTTAAGCGAAACTGTGAGCTAGCGGCCTGACTCCTTGCGGGATCCGGCCGCTTTTTTCATGGCCGGCTGGTTGAAATGAAAACATTGGAGGAGTTTTTTTATGGCACAGATTTATGTCGCAAGTCCGTTTTTTAGTCCCGAACAGGTGGATCGGGTCAAACGCCTAGAAGCCGCTTTAGCTGCTAATCCGACGGTGACCGATTACTACTCACCCCGGTTACACCAAGATGCTGCCAACGAACAGTTCACGAAACCGTGGGCCACGGAAATTTTCCACCGGGACATGAGCCAAATCGAAGCCGCAGACGTCATCGTGACGGTGATCGACTTTGAAGCCAAAAACTTAGACTCCGGGACCGCCTACGAGTTGGGTGTGGCAACGATGAGTAAGAAGCCCATCCTGGCCTTACAGGAAAAGGACGAGGCGGTCAACTTGATGATTACCGAGAGCCTGCACTGGTATACCAAGAACGTGGATGACTTCAAGAGCTATGACTTTAACGAAATGGCCAAGGGCGAGTTCGTCGGCGAAATCCTTTAAACCAAGTTGACTGGTCTTTGACAGAGCCTCCGGACAGGTGAAAATGAGGCCGGGACGCTGTGGGCGCGCGCCTGGAGCCGAAGAGCGGTCTCCAGGCTGAGCTCATTTTCACCAGTCCTGCGGCTGAGACTGGTTTAGCCCGAGAATTGGATTAGCTTTTAGAATTTGGGCTTTATTGTCTCTTCTAATGACGGATTTAACCGGAATATGAGGACTGTCTGAAATCAGCAATTCGGCCAGTTCTTAAATGGCGGTTCTTAGTCACCAATTATTCTTATTACTAAGCGTCATTATGTATAAAATTTAAAATATTGGTGTGGTAAAAGTCGGGGCCTTCAGATGATCTGGTGGCTTAATCATTGCCAGTCACCAATTATTTGGAGGTTCCACCTGAGCCGAACCAAGCGAAAGGTGAGGAACCATGGCACAAGAGGTTAAAACAGTTGCTAGCACCCAGAAGACGCCCAGCTTTGGGCGGGTCGAGGCCATTCCATTGGCTCATCGGCGGATGTCTAATTGGGATTTATTTGCGACTTGGATTGGCGCTAACGCCAATAACGGAACGTGGTACATCGGTGGAGTCATCGCGGCCTGTGGTTTTGTCACGGCTTCGACGACTCTGGTGATTGTCGGCCTGATTTCCTATGCCCTGCTGGCGGTTGCCAGTTACATGGGATATTGCACCGGCGTACCAGCCATGGCGCTCACTCGCGCTTCATTTGGCTTGCGGGGGAGTCTGATTCCCTCTGCAATTAATGTGATTCAATTCATCGGCTGGGCGGCCGTGAATACGTTTATCGCCGCCACGTCGATCAGCTATATTTTTGGCGAGCTCTTTGGCTGGCCCCTGTATGGCAAGCCAGGCGGGACCTTTGGCCTGATTGTCGGCATTCTAATCATGAGTGTGCTGCATTTATTAAGTATTTCCTTGGGCGCGCGGTCAGTTCAATTGATTGAACGGGGCGGCATCGTCCTGGTCGTCATATTCGTGCTGTGGGAATCCGTCGTGGTTTTCCGGACGGTCTCCTTTCACGAAATTTTGGCGTGGCAAGCGCCAACGAGTCTCCAGATGTCTTCGGGGATGGCGGCCGATACGCTAGCTGCCTTTAACTTGGCGTGGGTCACGGCGGCCTCGGACTTTAGTCGCTTCACGGCCAAGAAGTCTGCGGCAACTACGGCGTCATTTCTGGGAGCCAACGTGGGATTATTCTGGTTTGCCTTCATTGGCTTATTTGCCACGATTGGCACGGCGGTCTCGCTAAACCATTTCGACCCCAATAATTCGGACCCTAGTACGGTTGCGGCTAAATTGGGACTGGGCGTGATTGCCCTGTTGGTCATCGTGCTCACGAGCACCACGGCCAATGCCGTCAACTTAATGTCGGCGGGCTCGGCCCTGACCAACATGACGCACCGGCTGTCGTTGAACGTGAGTCTGTGGTTGGTGACGATTGCGGCCACGTTAGTCACGTTCATTCCGGTGTACCTGGCCAGCTTCCTGGATGTGTTCGAGACCTTCTTAGATGGTATTGGCATGTTCCTCGGACCAGAAATTGCCGTGTTCTTAGTGGATTATTTTTTCTTGAAACGCAAGGACTACCGCTTAGGCGAGTTCACCAAGATTCGGGGGGCCTACTGGTATGCCCATGGGGTGAACTGGGTGGCGGTCGCCAGTTGGGTGCTCGGCGTTGTCGCATACTGGGGCTTGAAGCAGGTGCCAGTGATTGCGACCACGGTCGGGGCAACGTTCCTGGCAATGGCCATCACGGCGGTCATTTACTGGGCCGGGATGCGGCTAACCCAGAAACAATCGATTCACGCGTAAACTTAACAGCCTAGTGGTGGGGCAGTGCCTCACAAACGGTGAACTAGGCCAATCAAACAACTAAGCTAACGCCCGTCAGTCCTTTGTTGGCGGGCGTTTTGAAATATTCCGCTAACAGAAAACGCCTCATCCAAAGTGCCGTTAGGGCAAGTGGATGAGGCGTTTTTAAACGTTGCTGATTAGTATTGTTGAAACTAGTGCGCCAGTCCAAAGAGACGGTACGGGTCAACCAATGTCAGTGACCAGAGGCGGATCAAGGTGACCAGCTGTGTCGCTGGTCTAGGCTGGGTACCAGCCTAGACCAGGGGGCGACCTTTGAGACCGGTTTTGGGGCTCAAAGTCGAGGTGGAAGACCGGGCTTCAGTCTGGAACCGACCCCATAGCAGGCCACCTTGAATCCGCCGGCGGGAACGAGCTTAGTTGCGTTGTACCAGTCTATTTTACAAGCCAATCACTGATGGAAGGCCAGCTTTCCCGGTTGATGATCAACCGGGGCGTTTCATTCAGATTAGTCTGACTGGAAACAATGCCGGAATCCAAGGTCGCGACCCAGTCCAAGTCCTGTTGGGCCAGGAAGTTGTTGATTTGGCGCGTTCCACCACCGTAAGGGTAGGCGAAAGACGTGGCTGTTACGCCGGTGTGTTCCTTTAATTCCGTGACCGAAGTGGCAAAGTCCTTTTGGAATTTACCGAAAGTGTGGGGTTCCAGGAAAACCGGTTGCATCTTACTGTCTAAATAGTGCATGTTGTGGGTGTGTAACCCCAGGGTCATCAGGTGCCCGGCTTCGTCTTGGGCGCCCTTGATCTGAGACCAGGTGGCCATTTGACTGCCTTCCCGGTAGCGGCCGGTGTTCCCCGTAATCACGAAGGTTGTGAACGGGAAGTTGTAGTGGCGCATGACGGGGATGGCGTTGTCAATCACGCTGCGGTCGATATCATCGAAGGTCAGGACCACGTATTTTCCCTTGACTGGGCGGTGTGACTGCACCATCCGGGTCATGGTTGCGGCTGAGATGACCTTGACGTGATGTTTCTTTAAGAAGGCCATCTGCTTGGCAAACGCACTCGCAGGCACGTTGAATTCGTGAAGCTGCGAGTTGTTAGACAGCTTTTGGGCGATTTCCGTGGACATCGAATCCTTTAAGACCCGGTGATAACAGAAGACCATGATACCGTTCTTCATTTTTTCATAGCGGGCAGGCAGGGCGTAGCTTTCTTCTGTCTGATGTTGCTTGGCGGCTTGGCGGTCATAGGTCCAGCCCAGGGTAAAAACCAGGGTCAGGAGCAAGACGACCAGTAGGCCTTGGCGGATGTGACGGCTCATGAACGGGCCTCCTTCGTCAGTTGATGCCACCGCCAACCGCAGTATACGGGGACGATGAGCAGTAGGATACCAATCAAAATCAAGAGACTATTGTTGGCGTGGGGCTGCAGGTTGAGCACCAGGTACAGGCTGACTAGGCCATCGCTGTACCACCCCAGGCTAAAGCTGATGTTGGCAAAAACGACCAGGGCCACGAAAACCCACAGGACAATTAACAGGATGGCCCGGATAACGCGACTCGTGCGGCTCGTTTTGTGGCGAATAACTGGATCAAAATTTTGTAATTTCATATTTTATAACCCCCGGTCTGGACTACGCCAGGTCCCCTTGCGTTGCGGACTAACGAAGTAAGATGCGATAGCGGACAGACAGCTGACCAGATTGACCATCCAGTAGTAGAGCACGTAAATGGGCACTAGCAGTAGTTCTGGGCCAGCGAGTCGCGCGGTCATTTGGGAAGCCAGAAAGCCGACGGTAAATTGAATACCGCTCAGACACAGCAGAATGATCAGCAAGTTGCCATCTAGTGATAAATCGTGCAAGAACAGCAATTTAATGCTGTAAATCAGGACACTGAGTGCCGTGGAAATGGCCCACAGGTTGCTGACAACGGTCTCTAATAGCAGGAAACGTTGGCCCCAAGGATTACGGTAGAAGCCACGCCAGTTAGTTACCAGAACTTCCAAACCACCCCGTGACCACCGCTGGCGTTGCTTCAATAGTCCCCGTAAACGTTCAGGAACCAGAATCCAGCACATCGCGCGTGGTTCGTAGGCAACGCGCCAGTGGTGACGGTACATCCGCCAGGTGATATCAATATCTTCGGTCATGACGGCCGGATTCCAGCCGCCCACATCCTCTAAGGCCGCGCGGCGAAAGGCCACGATGACCCCAGAAACGGTGGTAATCGAACCGGTCAGGTAGGCCTGGGCCTTCTTGATGAGGTCGATCACGCCGATGTATTCCAACAGTTGGAGGCGACTCAGTAAGTTGGAGCGATTACGAACGACGGGCTTCCCGGTCACGGCACCGTAATCGGGCTGTGAGGTCAGCGTGGTCATCAGTTGCGTAACGGCGTCGGGTGCCAGTAAACTATCGGCATCGATGCCGATGATGTAGTCTCCCTTAGCGGCCTTAAGCCCTTCGTTTAGGGCATTCGCCTTGCCTTGATTGACGGGCAAAGCCACAATGGTGATGGCGATGTTAGCCCATTGTTGTTTCAATTCTGCCATAACACTTAGCGTATTATCGCTGCTACAGTCGTCGATGAGTACCAGCTCGTATCGTTCATAGTTTAATTCTGCTAAAGAACGGACGGCGGCTTGTAGAGTCTCCGCTTCGTTGTGGGATGGGACTAGGATCGAGACGAAAGGTGCCGTCTTCTCGTTTAAGAGAGTTCGGGACTGACGTCGGCGAAATAGCCCAGAAAACAGACAACCCGTGATCCAAATGATGGAAACAAAGATTGGATACCCGATCACGAAAGCGGCATTTAGCTTGTTAAACCACATAACTTATTATTCTCCCCTAGAATTTAACCTTATTAATTAGCGGCTATCAGCATACCACAGCTAGGGATTGAAAATAAAGGTTAAAATGAAAAATGACGAAATCCTAACCTTTCATAAATTAAATTTTGAAAGCTGCCGGTTGCGAGCGGTGTTGAACACTAGTTACCGGTCGCCGTGGTAAAATATAGGTGGAATTGAAAGAGAAAGGGTGAGCAAAATGATGCAGGAAATGCCGATTCTACCATTGATTGAACGGCTGACTGAGGGCGAGAGCGTGACGTTGTCCACGGACAAGGGCCAAGACGTCCGCGTTTCACCAGAAGTCGTTGCCGGTCAACTCACGGGAAACTTTGTCAGCACGATCCTCCCAGGCATTCGTTACGACGATGCCCGGATTATTCTGAAAGAAACTTTAGCGAAATTTGATGAACAGGGCGTTACTGTGACCAGTATCGATTAGATTTATCCGTGATTGCCCCTGAGTCGGTGGGAGAGTATTCCCGCGGCTCAGGGGCTTTCGCCATATTAAGTACAAGGGGGAGAGCGCGTTGAAAATTGATTTTGCCATTTTAAATGATCGCGCTATTTTAAAAATTCGGTTACTAACGTTTATTCGGGATCATCATGGGGCCTTTAGCCTAACGGACTTCGCCACGTTGGTCGACCTGAGTTATTCGCGGGCCTACCACGTTGTCTTGAGCTTGCGAGAAGACTTAACGGCCTTGGATCAAACGGCGGTGCTGACGAAGGATACGTTGGTCACCACTGTCAGCATGGATACCTACCGTCACTGGTTGTATCAACAGAGTATTCCGTACCAGGCCTTGCTAGCAACGCTTAGGCAACCGGATTTGTCACTGCAAGCCTTCTGTCAGGAACACGGCATCAGTTCGTCAACCTTTAACCGGCAAATGCGGCCGCTGCGTGACGAGCTGTCCCAGTATAATTTGCAGATGGCGGTCAAGCCGATGGGGATGACCGGCAACGAGGCGTTGATTCAGCTGTTTTATTTCATGGTGTTGACGTCAACGTTGACACCAATCACGGAGCTGCCTAGGTTGTCTGAGGACCTGCAACCGCTGGAAACGGCCATTGCGCGGACCTACACGACGTCGGGGCTGTATCAGGACTCGCCTAGTCTGCAACGTCGCCGGGAACTGATGATGACCGTCGCGCTTCTGCGATTGGGTCAGGGCCACCGTTATCGCAAATTACGCTTGCCGCTGGGGCATCTGACGGACTTACGGCCACTGGCGGAGCTCTTCCAGGAAAGATTGGGGGACACGCCGCTGCAGGCCTTGACCGAGTTGGCCACGCTAGATTACTTGGTGACCAGTTCGCCTTATTTTGTCCGGGCTTTGCGACCGGCCGCCTTGGCGCGACTTTATCGGGGCCTCCGGCAAAGTCACGGGGATTATCAGTTAGCACCCGGGATTGCGACGCTGGCTGATTTTGCGACCGGGAAAAATTGGTTCGCCAATTGGCTATTCTCACTATGTCAATTTATGTTGCTGTTCCGCGTTGACCCGTTGCTGCGACCAGAAATCACCGCGCTGTATCAACCAACGCCGACCTCAACGGCTGCGGCCCGCGAGATTGCTAAGGAAATGGGCAAACTCTATCCCGGCCAAGTTGGCCCCATGGACCTGCGGCTGGTGCAGAAATTTTTAAGTAAGTACACGAACGGCCTGACCCTGACGGCCGCCAAGGTGGAAATCTTGGTGACCTACGACATGATCGGCGTGACCACCGACATCTTTAATCGCTTGCTGAGCGGGGTGGTCCACCTGAGTCTGCTAACGAACGAGACCCGGATTGATCCGGATGACCGGGATAAATATCTGGTCGTCTATGGCGTTGACCCGTTGGCCAAGGAGTTTGCGGAGCAACATCAGGTGGAGGCGTTTCATTGGGTCAAGGAGCTGGCCTATGGGGAGAACTTGGACCGGCTGATTCGGAAGCTGCGGCACCACGAGCTGTCCATCTTCGCCCTCAACTTCGACAACCGCCCAGAATGACGGTGTTGGTCTTTGTATTCGCCTCCGGGCTGGTGAAAATGGGCCTGGTCGTGTCCGCTCCCGCCGGCGCGCTCAAGGGGCCCTGCTATGGGGTCGGTTCCAGCCTGAGAAGCGGGCTTCCACCTCAACTTTGAGCCAAAAGGCGGTCTCAAAGGTTGCCCCGTGGGCTAGGCTGGGAAATTACCCCAGCCAAGACCACCGACACAGCCGGGCGCCTTGGCGCGCCTCTGGTCACTTCTGCGACTGGCCCAGTTTCACCAGCCCTGCGGCTAACATCGACTGAGCCCAGTCATTGTGCGGTAGTTGGTTTCTTGTGGCCAGATTGCGTTGGTATGGAGTGTCTATAACACACAAGTTACATTGGCAACTTCAGTATCTTTTTACAATTTGACCTATTTTGCTACTTTAATGAGAGTAAATTGATTTAATTCTTGAATCTGTAGGCAGCTAATTGGTGGGCTAGTGGCAACGGTCGTGCCGTTTAATTCTATTGACCAAGAAAGATTTTACGCAGTCAACTGAGTTTACCTAAACCAAGGGCCTGGGAGCAAAACCGGGCCCTTTTGTTAGGCCATTTTATCTGGGCGAAACGTGGAACAACAGGCAGCCGGTTCCGCTTAAACCCGATGACCAAACAATCCAAGACCAGGGTTATTCGGTTATCAGCCTTAATGCTCGCCAGCTAACCGCCCGTTGTCCCACTCTTTTTTACGTCGTATCAGAATTCACCAAAATGCGGTAGAATAGGAGTCAATTAGTAACGGGAGGTGGCGCCATGACGCCAGCAGCATTTAGTACGGGACGGGTCCAGGTCAACAAAACCATCGATGAGCTTCGGCGGATGGGGAAGGCGGCGCGGATGCAGGTGCCGTTTGAACAGTTAGGGTCCTACACGCCAACGGATCGGGATAGCAATCAGATGATGGACCGTATTCGCCAGCTTTTGATTCCGGAACTCTTACCGGAACGGACGCAGCGGATGGGGGCCTCAGCGTTTGCCTTTTTCCGGGGGACGGCCGAACTGATGGAAGCCGATTTGAGTGCCCAGCCGGATTCCACGATTGCGACCTTTATTTGTGGGGATGCACACATCGGGAACTTCGGGTTTTATGCGTCTCCAGAACGCCGATTGTTATTTGATCTGAACGACTTTGACGAGGCGGGTATCAACCCGTGGGAGTGGGATTTGAAACGCCTGCTGGTGAGTGTATTACTGGCGGGGCAAGCCAACGATTTCAAGGATAAAAAATTAAAGCAACTCTTGCCAATGGTGGCGGCTAGTTACCGCAAGAGCATCAAGCAGATGTTTGCGCAAACCACGCTGAACCGCTTTTACCCCATGAATGAAGTGGAGAAGCTGGTGCAGGCGAGTGCGTTGGACGAGGACAGTTCCAAACTACTGACGTCCATCGTGGGTCGTGCCAACAAGCGGGACTCCGAGCAAGTGGTCCGTAAGTTTACGACGCTCGATGTGCGGGGCAACCTGTGTTTTCGGGAAAATGCCCCACGGACGACCCACGTGGCCGATGACTTCACGAGCCACATTGCGGCTTACTTCTCTGCTTACCGCCAAACGTTGCGCCCCGACGTGAACCTCCTACTGTCGCAGTATCACATCACGGATGTGGTTCGGCACAGTGTGGGTGTCGGTAGTTTTGGCTCGCGGTGTTACCTGGTCTTGTTGACCAGCATCGATGGGTCACACCTGGTTCTCCAGGTGAAGGAAGCCTTGCCAACGCGGCGCAAAGGGAGCCAACAAGCCACCCACATCACGGTGGCCCTGGAACAAACGGAAGGCGAACGAATCGTCGACTGTCAAAAGATTTTACAGTCCGCCTCTGATCCCTTCCTGGGGTATTTCGCCGGCGCCGAACAGAGCTTCTACGTGCGGCAATTCCGAGATATGAAGGAATCTGTCGACTTAACGCAGTTAGACTGGGACCAATTCCAAACGTACGCCAACACCTGCGCCTGGACACTAGCCATTGCACACTGCCAAAGCCCAACCGCAGCCATGATTCGCGGCTACCTAGGCAACGGCAAGCAGTTCGACGAGTCCCTGGCAGATTTCGCCTGGGCATACGCGGAGCAGGTCCAAAAGGATTACCAATCTTTCGTTAGTTACCGTCTGGCATAATCGTCCACCACGATGCTGTGGTGCGTGGTATAATGTAAGCGGATACATTACTGATATAGGTGCATCTAACTGCATTGGGATCCCCACAGTTTTGGGAATTCTTCCAATCAACAGTCATAGGTTTATCGGTAAATGAGCCATTTGATGAGTGCAATATGCTGGTTAGTTTTTAGGTCAGTGAGAATGAGCGGTCAATGTGAGTGACCAGAGGCGGGTCAAGGTGCTTAGCTGTGTCGGTGTTCTTAACTGAGTGATCTTCTCAGTTTAGAACATGGGACGGCCTTGGAGACTCGCGGTCTTTAGCGAGGCTTCAAGACGAGGTGGAAGACCGTCCCGCAGGCTGGAACCGTGCCCCACAGCAGGGCACCTTGAACCCGCTGACGGGAACGGACAGCACCACCCTCTATTTTTACTGTCCTGTGGAACGAAAGTCAGCATCTATTAAGAAAACCATCAAATGTGGAGAAGGAAGTGGGGAGTATGGCGAATCAGGAACAGCTGCAGCAGCTAACGCAAATCTACAGCTTAGTCACGCAGTGTTATAATCAACCGCTAACGGGGCTGGCGGTGAATCTGCCGCAGTGTCAGTTGATGAGTTACGTAGCGGCCGAGCATTTGTCCGTGGCGCAGGTGGCCCAGAGATTGGGCTTCTCGGCAACGCGCACGTCAAATCTAGTCGTCGACCTATGTAAACGCGGTTACTTGAAACAGCGAGTGGCGCCGAATGATCGACGTCGGCGGTACTTGGGCCTGACCAAGCTAGGGGAAGAGAAGCTCGCACTGATCGAGCAGCAGTTGCCCGAGATTCTTGACCAAACGTTGACGGAACTACGTGGCACCACGCGTGAGTTTGGCTAATTTACATAGAGAAAAATCGGTAGACCCGCGTGGGCTTACCGATTTTTTGTTTGTTCGTGAAGTTGTTGCGCCTGACGATGGGTCCAGCTGTCTGCCAGCAGGCCACTGAGCATAACGACGAGTAAGCCACCGGCACCGAGTCCGGTGAGGCCAACGACGACCGGACTTAATTGCCAAGTGAGGAGGGCGGCCAATCCGGCTAATACCAGAATGGCAATAAAGATTGGCGCAAGAATTTCAATAAATACTTTGGTATTTGACATCAAGGTCACCACTTTCTGAAAATTTCTTTGAAAGATTATTATCGACCAAGACTCGTGAAAATACAAGAAAATTTGGTATTTTAGGGATTATTATTTTAATGGGTAATATAAATTTAAAGTTAGGCTCAGTTAAAAAAGGCTTTACAATCGCCGGCCAGCCAGTATAATAGTGGGATATCATAGAGATAGGGGAGTTGAAAAACATGACAGACAACGTTTCAACGAAGACCAGCTTGACTGGTTACGCGAACGGCCCGTCATTACAAGAAATTAATGGGACCGTGACGATTCCAAAGGAAAAAGGCTTCTTAAAGAACCTCCTGGCCTTCTCTGGTCCAGGGGCGTTAGTTGCCGTGGGTTACATGGATCCGGGGAACTGGGTGACCTCAATCGGTGGGGGTGCACAGTACGGTTACCTGTTAATGTCCGTCATCTTGATTTCGAGTTTAATCGCGATGCTATTGCAATACATGGCGGCTAAACTGGGCATTGTGACGCAGATGGACTTGGCCCAAGCGACACGGGCCCATACCACTAAACGCATCGGTGCCGTTTTGTGGGTCATGACAGAACTAGCGATTATGGCAACGGATATTGCGGAAGTTATCGGGGGCGCAATCGCCTTGCAACTGTTGTTTGGAGTTCCCCTGATTCTCGGGGTTTCCTTGACCGTTTTTGACGTTTTATTACTATTGTTATTAACTAAGCTGGGTTTCCGTAAAATTGAAGCAATCGTCTTATGCCTGATTACGGTGATTCTGGTGGTCTTCGCCTACGAAGTCATCATTGCCCAGCCCAACATGGGCGCGGCCGTTGCCAACTTCATTCCTCGCCCAGAAATTGTGCATCCGGGGCAATTGACGATGGCCTTAGGGATTGTGGGGGCAACCGTGATGCCACATAACCTGTATTTACATTCTTCCATTTCACAGACCCGGAAGTTTGACCGGGAAGACCCGGCTGAAATGGCGCGGGCCGTGAAATTCACGACTTGGGATTCTAACATTCAATTATTTGGCGCGTTTGTGATCAACTGTCTGTTACTTTTGCTGGGGGCAGCGATGTTCTTTGGCAAGGGGACGGATCAGTTGGGGACGTTCGGTAACCTGTACGCGGCTTTACAGGATAACCATCTGGCGGGCGCCGTGGCGTCACCCGTCTTATCCACGCTGTTTGCGGTGGCCTTACTGGCTTCCGGGCAGAACTCCACGATTACGGGAACGCTAACGGGACAAGTCATCATGGAAGGCTTCATTAATATGAAGATTCCGTTGTGGGTCCGGCGATTGGTTACCCGGTTGATTTCCGTGGTGCCTGTGATTATCGCGACCGTCTTCTACGGCGGGAGCGAACGCGCGCTGGATAACCTGCTGGTGAACTCACAGGTCTTCCTGTCGATTGCGCTGCCGTTCTCAATGATTCCGTTGACCATCTTTACCTCCTCCAAGAAGATCATGGGGGAACAGTGGGTCAACAAACGCTGGGTGACGGTACTGGCGTGGACTTGTACGATTGTTTTAACGATTCTCAATATCCAAATTGTACTGACCACGATTAAGGACTTATTTTAGAGCCTTCTTAGCGCCTGATGGGTAAAACCGCAGCCGTCTATTGACTTTTCGGTGCGCGCCCGGTATCATCAAGGGCATAAGCTAAGAAACAGTTCAGTAGTGAGGGCGGCTCCGGTCAAGAGATCTGACGGTGCTGAGAGTCAGAACGTCCGTGTTCACGAATTACGCTGTGGAGCGGCCGGATTTTCCGGCGGGTCATTCCGTTAACGATGGCGAGCGGTTGTCGATTGACAACAACTTGGGTGGTAACGCGGATTTTAATTCGTCCCTGATGGCATTAGCCATTGGGGACTTTTTTTATGTTGTAGCTAATTTAGGAGGAACGAAATATGTCGATTATTGATGAATTGAAATGGCGCGGCGCCATTAACCAACAGACTGATGAAAATGGTTTAGGCGACTTGGTCAACGAAAAGGCCGTTGGTCTGTACGCAGGGATTGACCCAACCGGGGACTCCATGCACATTGGTCACTTGATTCCCTTCATGATTTTGAAACGATTCCAATTAGCCGGTCACCGGCCATACATCGTGATTGGTGGGGCCACCGGGTCAATCGGTGATCCTTCAGGTAAGAAGGCTGAACGGGTCTTACAAACCATGGACCAAGTTCGCCACAATCAAGACTGCTTGACGAAGCAGATGGAACACCTCTTCGGTCAAGACGGGTCCTTCAAAATTGTGAACAACTATGACTGGCTTTCAAAGGTTTCCTTATTAGACTTCTTGCGCGATTACGGGAAGCTGTTCAACGTGAACAACATGTTAAATAAGGAAGTTGTCGCTTCACGGCTTGAAGTCGGGATTTCTTACACGGAATTCACTTACCAAATCTTGCAATCCATCGACTTCCTTCATTTGTACCAAGCAGAAGATGTTCAACTGCAAATTGGTGGGGCTGACCAGTGGGGAAACATCACGGCCGGTATTGATCTCATCCATAAGCAAGAGGGTGCAGATGCCAAGGCTTACGGTTTAACGATTCCATTACTGTTGAAGGCTGATGGAACCAAATTTGGGAAGTCCGAAGGCGGCAATATCTGGTTAGACCCAGAAAAGACCTCACCTTACGAGTTCTACCAATTCTGGATCAACACGGATGACCGGGATGTCGTGAAGTTCTTGAAGTACTTTACGTTCCTGAGCCAAGATGAAATCAAAGAACTGGAAGACGCGGTTGCGACGCATCCAGAAAAGCGTTTGGCCCAAACCCGTTTGGCTGAAGAAGTCACGGCGTTTGTTCACGGTGAAGACGCGGTTGCGGAAGCCCAACACATTACCAAGGCCCTCTTCTCTGGGGATGTTGCTGACCTGACGGCTAGTGAAATCGAACAAGGTTTCAAGAAGATGCCTTCCGTCACGGTTAACGCTGATCAGAAGAACATCGTTGAATGGTTAGTTGATGACACGAAGATTGAATCCTCTCGCCGTCAAGCACGGGAAGACTTAACTAACGGTGCCATTCGCATCAATGGTGAAAAGGTCACGGCAACGGATATCGATATTGATCCAACCAGTGCCTTTGATGGTAAGTTTGTGATCGTTCGTCGGGGCAAGAAGCGTTACTTCTTGGTTCGAGTTGAAGCTTAATTGCTAAAATAATGAAGCACGCGCAGTCGATTGGATTGCGCGTGCTTTTTTGTCGTCAAAATAAAGACGAACGGTCGCTAGTCGAAAATCAGGAAACACACGGCCGTCAGGTAACTATTTGGAAGCTTTCAATCATAAGATATGCCTTTGAAAAAAGATCGTTTTATTTTCAGTTTTTAGTTGACGGGGTGGGCTGTGGTTGGTATAGTTATATACGTTGTCACGGCGATTAACCAACTAGACCAATTTAAATGATTGAAAATAGTTGTTGACAAGCATGACGACAAAATGATATATTAATTAAGTTGCTTCGTTGGAAGCAGCCATCAACGAGAAACGTTGTTAAATCAAACTTCTTGTTGACATCAAATCAGTTAAATGATATGATGATTAAGTTGTCTGCGGGAGCAGATAACTGGTAGACCTTTGAAAACTGAACATTGTTTCGACAAACCAAATATGTGTAGGGCGGTTTGATACTTGGTATCAAACCCAAACAATATTTGCGAAGTCAATTCGCTTTTATAACAAATAAAGTAACAACAATCGATGAGCTATTCAAGCATCA
>NZ_RHNW01000005.1 GCF_003946045.1 Levilactobacillus mulengensis
TTGATGGCTGCTTCCAACGAAGCAACTTAATTAATATATCATTTTGTCGTCATGCTTGTCAACAACTATTTTCAATCTTTCGAATTGGTCTAGTTGGTTAATCGCCGTGACAACGTATATAACTATACCAACCACAGCCCGCCCCGTCAACTAAAATAGGTGAAAAATGAAAATAATTTTCAAAGACGAATGGTCGCTGTGAAACCAATAAAAAACGACCGAGTTAATCGGTCGTTTTGCCAGGAAACGCCTGGTGATAGTTCGCATCAATTATGACTGCCGTTTGAGTACCGGGACAACGCCGACCAAAAAGCCTAGCGCAATCACCGCATTAACGACGGCACAGAACCAAAAAAGCAGGTGAAATGATCCTAAATGGGCAATGACCACACCGCCTAACACAGGACCCAATGCTTTACCTAATGAAGAAAACGCATTGACGAGTCCTTGATAGGTTCCTTCGTTCCCCACCGTGTATAAATTGATTAGTGCAGGGACCCCCGGAACGTACACGGCCTCCCCTATCGTTAGCAGGGTCATCGCGGCAAACAACACCACGACACCGGATTCACTAGTTAATAGAAGAAAAGAACTGCCAATTGCCACTAAGCCACCCAGGATTTGCCAAGGTAACACCTTGCTATGACTGACTTTTGCCATCAAAGCTTGCACCACAATTAGAAGCACACCGTTATACACCCAAAGCGTACTATACAGTTTAATCCCCAGGCCCTCATTTTGAATGTAAACCGACACGTTACTCATCCACTGGGCGTAGGTGATCCACATCAGCACGAGGCTCAGAAGAATGATGACGAGGCTCATTCGCGACAAGCGGCCACTCGCAGTTGGCTGAGCCGTTGCAGTCATCGGCGTTGCTTGCCGTGGCGTTTGACCTGCGGACTGTTTTTCAAAGCTGCCTGCCCGCCAACTCCAAAGAATGGCCGCGAGCACGTAGCAACTCAACAACAAGCCAAAGATGGGTTTCAAACTATTATGGTAGAGAACGCCGATACTTGCCGTCCCCACCACCAGGCCGACATTGATAAAAATGTAGAGCAGATTGAACAACCGACCGTCGAGATGGCTGAGCTGGGCGGTCATCGCCGTAATCAGCGTCAACATGCCCCCGGTCAATAGGCCAAAGACCACCAGCACAATTGGATAAGCGATGAGGCCATTCCAGAAAAAGCCAATCACCGCATCGATAATCAAGCCGACCAACATGCCGACGCCAACCGTTCTTGCCGAGTAGCGGTCCGTCAACACGCCACCGAGGTAGCCACCCAGGACATTACAGCCGGAATAGGCCGCCAGGATCAAGCCACTCTGAACCAGATTCAAGTGGAGATCGCCGTGCAGGTAGATGGTGGTTAACGGCCACATCACACTATAGGCCGTGTTCACCAAAAATCCGAGCAGCAACAACGGCCACATTTTGCGCATTAATCTTAACATGACTGATACCTGACCCCCTTTTAAAACGTGAATGAGCTAAGTCTATCATGTTTACCCGACCACTCGAAAGGGGGTTGCCGAAATCTCTAGCGGACTTTAGCCGGATTGGCAAAATTGCCTGAACGTTTCTCCTAATTACCAGGTCACTTGCGTCCAGCATTAGCAAAAAATTCTAGCGGCACCATTTTGTAAGCGTCTTCATTCGGCTAATCCCCCTTTATGGCTTGCTTATTGGGCGAAAATCAACTAAATTTAAGGGAGGTTTGGATTCATGACACTTTGAATCAATACTTAATAGGAGGACACAACATGGGTAACAGCAAAAATAATAAAAATGCCGCACCGGCCGATCTGAATGATCAGATGCAGGTTCGTCGGGATAAAATGGATAATTTACAAGAACAGGGCATCGCGCCTTTCGGTCACCGCTTCGATAGAACTGACGACAGCAAGTCGCTCACTGAAAAATACGATAAGTATGATAAAGAAGAGCTGATGGAAGACAAACATTATGTTGCTGTTGCGGGTCGGATTACCGGTAAGCGTGGCAGCGGCAAGGCCGGCTTTATCGATTTGCTCGACAGAACTGGTGTGGTCCAAGGTTACGCACGTCAAGACGAACTGGGCGAAGACAAGTACGCCCTTTACAAGACGTTAGACTTAGGGGACTTCATTGGTGCCAAGGGTTACGTCATCAAGACGAACACTGGCGCTTTGACGCTCCGTTTCACTGATTTTGAATTCTTATCTAAGGCTTTACGGCCATTACCAGACAAATACCATGGTCTGACGAATCCTGAAACCATCTACCGTCAACGGTACCTGGACTTAATCGCTAACCAAGATAGCTTTGACCGATTCATCAAGGTCACCCAAATCAAGAAAGCGATTCGCGAATACTTAGATAGCGAAGGCTACCTGGAAGTGGACACCCCCGTTCTCCAAACGGAAGCCGGTGGGGCCGAAGCACGGCCATTTGTCACTCACTCCAACGCCTTTGACATTCCTCTGTACCTGCGGATTGCCACGGAACTTTACCTGAAGCGCCTGATCGTTGGTGGGATGGAAAAAGTTTACGAACTGGGCAAGGACTTCCGGAACGAAGGGACCGACTTACGGCATAACCCTGAATTCAACATGGTTGAAGTCTATACCGCTTACGCCGACTACACGGACGTCATGGACTTAACGGAAAACATCTTCCGTTTCGTAGCCAACAAGGTTAACGGCTCCGGCCAAGTTTCTTATCAAGGTAAGGACATCGACCTTGATTCCGACTTCAAGCGGGTTCACATGGTTGATGCCGTTAAGGACGCCACTGGTATCGACTTCTGGCAACCAATGTCTGACGACGACGCTAAGAAGTTAGCTGAAGAAAACGGCATTCACTGCGAACCTTACTGGAAGGTCGGTCACATCATCAACGCCTTCTTCGAAGAAAAGGTTCAAGACACGTTGGTTAACCCCACCTTCATTTACGGCCACCCGGTTGAAATCTCACCACTGGCTAAGAAGAACCCGAAGGACCCTCGTTTCACCGACCGGTTCGAACTTTACATCGACGGGAACGAATACGGGAACGCCTTTACTGAATTAAACGACCCAATCGACCAAAAGAAACGGTTTGAAGCCCAAGACGCCGAACGTGCAGCTGGTAACGAAGAAGCCCATGGAATCGACAACGATTACATCGAAGCCATGGAATACGGTATGCCGCCTACTGGTGGTCTGGGTATCGGGATCGACCGGATGACGATGCTCTTAACTGACGCAGCTTCTATCCGCGACGTAATGCTGTTCCCTACCATGCGGCCTAACGATTAACCACGAAAAGAGGCAATTGAATGAGAGCAAACCAGCTGATTGCGCTGCTTCAGGAGCATAACTTGTTTCTGAGCACCACGCTACCATCAGACGACGTCGACTTTGCATCCTTAGCGTATGATTCACGCAAGGCCAGCGCCAACGGCCTCTTCGTCTGCAAAGGCTTCAATTTCTCAGTGGACTATTTACAGTCGGCGATTGCTAACGGGGCAACCTGTTACTTAGCCGAAAAGGATTACCATGTTGACGTGCCAGTCATCTTGGTCAACGACGTGCGCAAGGCCTTGTCCTTGGCCGCCCAACTCTACTTTGGCTTCCCGCAAAATAACCTCTTCGTCATTGGCTACACCGGGACCAAGGGGAAAACGACCTCGACGTATCTGACGACAAACATCCTGAGCCATGCGTTCCCACAGCAGGTCGCCATGTTCTCGACCATCAACCACATCATCGGCCCCAAGCCGGAAGACCAATTCAAGGCGCATTTAACCACGGCAGAGTCATTTGACCTCTTCCACGAAATGCGGCAAGCGGTCGACAATGGCGACAAGGTGCTGGTGATGGAGGTGGCCTCCCAGGCTTACCTGCTGGACCGCGTGTACGGGCTGACGTTTGACGTCGGTATCTTCCTGAACATTTCGCCCGACCACATCGGGGTTAACGAGCACCCGAACTTTGCCAACTACCTCTTCTGCAAAATGCAGCTGATGATCAATTCGCGCAATTGTATTATTGATGCGGACATGGACCATTTTGACGAGGTTTACGCGGCAGCCAAGGTCTCCACGGATCCCGAACACATCTTTACGTACGGCTTTAACCAGCCGGACGCCACGTTGTCCATCACCAGTAGCACGGCGACGCTGACCGATAGCGAATTTGGCTTGACGGTCCACGGTGCCGACCAGCTACAGGCCTTGGCCACGACGTATCACGTGTCCGTGCCGGGTGACTTCAACCAAAGCAACGCCACGGCCGCCATTCTGGCGAGTCATTTGGCCGGTGCCGCGGTTAGCGACCTGCAATACGGTTTGGCTCATACGACCATTCCGGGCCGGATGGAGTCGATTACGACCAAACATCATGGGACCATCTATATCGATTACGCCCATGATTGGGGCAGCATGAACGCCCTGCTGAGCTTCCTGCACACGCAGTTCCCCGACCACCACATCACTGCCGTTCTTGGCAGCACTGGTGACAAGGGTGAGGACCGCCGCGAGGGCTTCGCTAAGGCGCTCAACGATTACGCTGACACGGCCTTCCTGACGACGGACGATCCGGGTCACGAAGACCCCATCGCCATCGCTAAGGAAATCGACAGCCAAATTGACCACGATAAGGTCAAAACTAGCATCATTCCGCAACGGGAAGACGCCATTCAACACGCCATTACCAGTGCCACCAACGACGATTTAGTCGTGCTGGCCGGTAAGGGTGAAGACGCCTACCAAAAGATCAACGGTGTTGACACGCCTTACGCGTCCGACCCCGTTGTCGCGGAAGACGTGATTGCTGGCTTGGCGGACGAACAATAATCTAAAATAAATGGTTATAAAAAACGAGCAAGTGGCTCTCTTCAAATTGAAGGGAAATCACTTGCTCGTTTTTTTTACGTTTTAGAGGCCCTTAACGACGACGGTGCTTCCGCCGCTTCTTTTGGCTGTATTTGATTTGCTTAATATGCTTCTTGTGAGTCAACTGACGATCCGTCGTAAAGAGTTCCCGGCTGGTCGTGGGGTGGGCCCGCAGGTAATCCTGGGTGAAGGCATCCACCGCCTTGGCATCATCGGCGTCGATATTTTGCGCCTGCATGGCCGTGGTCAGGTCTTCAAAGAAGCTCTCTAACTTCGGGTCGTACATGGTCACTAATGCCGTGTGGTGCTCGCTGACCCAGTCCTGTAAGGCCGTGGCGGCCGGTAACTGTTGCTGGTCGGCCAGGTAGGCGAATAATGTTGTCAGAGCAAATGGCACCAGGTTGAACAACGCTGGCACCCGATCCTTTTCGTCTAGTAAATGGGTGAAGGGCCCAAACATGATTTCGCTTAACGTTTGCACGTCCCAGTCCTTAGGCTGTTTACCCTTTCCGGTAATCATCAGTTCAGCCGTTGTGTGGACGATAGTCATGAAGTTTTGTTGGTCAGCAGCCGATAAATTGGCGACATCTGGCTGGTCAGTCATGGCTTGGACCCACTGCTCAACGAGTGCGACTACGCCCTCGTAAGCTTCCTGCTCATCGGCCGCAGCAGCGTGCTTTTCGACCAAATCAGGGCGAGCAGCTTTCAGAGCGGCGTCCAAGGCTTTCAGATTGGACAACTTTTGGGCCTTAAAGTAAGCCGATAAGACCGGCACGACCGCCACGAAGTACAGATGTGGCTGGTCGACCATCGTTGGTAAGGCCGCTAACGTCGCAGCAACCTGTTGCGGCGTCCAGTCTCCCTGCGCCATGTCGACCGTCTTGCGGACGCGCAGCACGTCATTTAAAATGGCGGCTGCGTATTTTTGTTGATTAGCTGATAATGAAGCCAACCGTTGCGGCGTCAGGAATTCTGCCGGCGTCAACGATTTGGCAGTTGAATCTGATTGTTCCATCACTTTTATTCCCCTATCTTGAGTCCATTACCTACTATTATAGAGAAATTCCTTAAGAAAATGCAAATCTGGGTTACTTAGTGACCTAAAAAACGGACCGCAGACAGCGTGCCTGAAGTCCGTTACTGGTTTAAGTTGCTAGTGGTTGTCGGTTACTCTTCACGCTTGTGGAAATGGAAGTCACGACCACCATAGTCCTCAACGTATTGATACAAAATTAGTTCCATCACCGAAATCGTCGAAATCCGTGAACTAATGTCCGTGTTATTGATGGTGACCCCATCGGTAAAGATGTAAAAGTTAACGTCGCTCAAATTTTGAATCGTGTTATTATCCGGCTCAGTAATCGAGACCAACAGTGGCCGGGGACTCATATCGACTAGCCGGCTCATGTTGTCCAGCATTTCACCGTCGGAACCCTCATAGGTCAGAATAAAGACCAAGTCATCCCCGCCAATCTGGCCCAATGCCTGCTGCCGATAATCATGGTCGCGCGGGTAATGGGTCCGGAAGCCAGCCATCGCATACAGGTAATCAATATACTCGACGGCATGCTTGCTAACACCCTTAGCGAAGAAAAAGATGTCGGGATGCTGGGCTAGGCGTTCGACCACCTGCCGCATGCGTTTCGGTTGAATCACGTGAATCGACTCCGCAATGTTCTTCAAGTATTCTTCGCGGTAATCCGTTTGCTTAACCACAAATGGCGTTGCCTGGTCCGTGTCCTTCCGGTTGATCAATGTGAACTTGATGACGGTCGTAAATTCACTAAATCCGGAAAAGCCGATTTTCTTTACGAACCGCAGAAAGGTTGCGGTCGACACAAACGTGGCCGACGCAACCTCCCGGATACTTTGATTCTTAATTTGATCCATATTTTTAACCACGTAGTCAAACAGTTTCTGTTCGTTCGGGGTCAAGCTCCCCAAGTGTGCATTGACGATTTCAAAGAAATTCATGCTACTTTCCTCCCGTGTGACGTCCTGGAACGCCGGCCGCAATCGTATGGATGTTTCCCCCACCGGTTAAAATCTCGGTGGCTGGGACGTCGACGACCTGGCGCGTTGGATAAAGTTCAGCAAGCTGTTGGTGCGCGATGGCATCCTGGGGATCATTAAATGTTGGCATCAAAATAGCCTGATTTGTGGTGATGTAGCTCACGTAGCTCGCCGTCAACCGTTGCCCAGCCACTCGGGGCAACATCCCGTTGATGGGGTCAACGCCGTTCGCCTCTTCTTCACTCAACGTCAGAATCCGGGGCGTCTGTAATTTGTGAATCTTGAAGCGTCGGCCCTGGGCATCGGTTTCAGCAGACAGCCGGTTATAGGCATCTTGGCTAATTTCATATTGCGGGTCCGTTTCGTCATCGGTCCAGGTCAGGACCAACTCACCGGGTGCCACAAAATTCACCATGTTATCAATATCACCATTGGTTTCATCCATGAAATACCCCTCCGGCAGCCAAATTGTCTTGGTCACCCCTAGGTAGTCGTGGAAGATTTTCTCGGCATCGGCCTTTGACAGCCCACCGGGATTGCGGCCCTCAGATAAGACCACACTCTCCGTCGCAATCAGCGTTCCCTGCCCATCCACATGAATGGCACAGCCTTCGAGCACCGCATTGACCTCGTACACGGGGAAGTCCTGAAGATCCGCAACCTTCTTCCCAATTTGGTTATCCTTATCCCACGGGAAGTACAGGCCATCGAGGAGGCCACCCCACGCATTAAATTGGAAATCAACGGCACGAATGTCACCAGCGTCGTTGACCACGTAAAAGGGACCGCAGTCTTTCATCCAAGAATCATTGCTACTCATCTCAACGACCCGAACTGCTGGGGATAGGCTCGCCCGGGCATGACTGTACTGGTCCTGATTAACCAGCATCGTCACGGGTTCAAACTTGGCAATCGTTTCTGCCAAACGGGCAAAGGCCTTTTGCGCGGGCTTGCCACCCTCACGCCAGTTGTCTGGTCGCTCTGGCCAAATCATGTAGCTCGCAGCCTGATCTTCAAACTCGCCAGGCATGCGGAAACCATCTTGTGCAGGTGTTTCTGCTAGTCTCATTTTACTCACTCCGCTTTATATCATAATTATTAACCGATGCTTGCACTTTCATTCACTGATGATGAAATCATGTCATGCGCAATTACATTAGTCACTCATTGCATTCTTTACTTAGCAGACATCCCCGCTAATTTATTCACTTATTTTACACTAAATCCCCTGGTCAAACGCATAGCCCTTACAGCAAATATTGCCAGCTATGTACAACAGAGTCTGGGACAAAACCCCAGACTCTGTTTGTGTACCCATTTATATGGCCGAAACGTGCGACAAAAGGCACCCGGTTCCGCTTAAAACTGCTAACCAAACAATCCAAAACCAGGATTATTCGGTTAGCAGCCTTAATGCTCGCCGGCTAACCGCCTTTTGTCCCACTCTCAGTCAAATATTGTCAAAGATAAGTTTGGAAATTTGATGGGTCATGTGCAGCCCTAGACTGCTGGCACGCCAGACTATTCTGTTAGTTTCTAACTCACTGTGAGCCGCAGTTCCCCATCATTTAGTTACTTACGAATGATGGTCCCAGAACCGTTCTCCAGGAAATCACCCACGTTAGCCAACGAGGTGATGACAACTTTGCCTTCAGGCCGGTTGTTCACGAAGTCCAGTGCTGCCTGAATCTTGGGTAACATGCTTCCCTTGGCAAATTGGTTCTCCGTGATGTACTGGTTCAATTCGGCAGCGGTCACATCGGTCAATTGCTTTTGATTGGGTTGGTTGAAGTTGACGAAAACGTGATCAACGGCCGTCAGAATAATTAAGAGATCGGCGTGGACCAGCTCAGCCAATTTTTCAGAAGCAAAGTCCTTATCAATCACGGCTTCGCGACCAACTAATTGGTTGCCTTCCTTGACGACGGGCACACCGCCACCCCCAACGGATACGGGAATGATGTTGGCATCAACTAACGCGTTAACGACAGCCGATTCCTTCACATCGATTGGCTTAGGCGAAGCGACGACCCGGCGGTACCCCCGACCGGCATCCTCAACGTAAACATTGTCTGGGTGCGCCTGCTGTTCAGCAGCAACTTCTTCCTTGGTGTAGAACGGACCGATTGGCTTGCTGGGATCCGTAAAGGCCGGATCATCAGGTGAAACTTCTACCTGGGTCACAACCGTGGCAACGTCTTGGGTCAAGCCTTCATCGGCTAAGGCCTTGTCCATCGCATTTTCCAACCAGTAGCCAATGCTCCCTTGGGTCATCGCCACCGCCGTATCCAGTGGCATCGCTGGGTTCTTGGCCGTACTACCAGCGGATTGCTGGAGCAACAGGTTCCCCACTTGCGGACCATTTCCGTGAGAAATAATCAGTTGGTCCCCCTGCTTGACGAACTTGACCAAATATTTGGCCGTATCAGCTAAGGCTGCCTGTTGGGCCTTTGCGGAAGCATCATTTGCTAAGATGGCATTGCCACCTAAAGCGACAACAATTTTACGCTTTGTCATAAATCATTCACTCCTTAATTTTTAAAGAAAAAGGCCAGGCTCTTCACCTGACCTTCCGATTCCCGTTTAAGCTTCGGGAACTTGTTGCGTAATGCAATGGATATTACCGCCACCGAGTAAGACTTCACGAGCGGGAACGCCCACAACTTTGCGGTCTGGGTAAAGTTCTTCCAGCGTTGCTTTGGCCTTCTCGTCGGCTGGATCACCGAACAGTGGGAAGACGATGCCGCCGTTAGCTGTGTAGTAGTTCACGTAGCTGGCAGCCAAGCGGTCGCCTTCAGTCCGTGGTAAGGTTCCATCAACCGCGTCGACGCCTTCGCTTTCTTCCTTGGTAATGGTGATTGGCTTTGGCAAGTAGAGCTTAACGACCTTGATTTTCCGGCCTTTAGCATCCGTTGCGTTTTCCAAAATATCCAAGTTTTCCTTAGAAATCTTGTATTGTGGATCGTTCTTGTCATCCGTCCAAGCTAAGGCAACTACGCCTGGCTTAACAAAGTTGGCAATGTTATCAACGTGACCATTAGTTTCATCGAGGTAAATCCCGTTCTTTAACCAGATAACCTTCTTCAAGTTCAGGTTTTCCTTCAGAACTTCTTCAATCTGTTCCTTGGACAGCTGTGAGTTCCGGCCGTCAGACAACAGGCATTCTTCAGTGGTGATCAGCGTGCCTTCACCATCGACGTGAATGGAGCCACCTTCCAAAATGAAATCGTCTAACCGGTAACGGTCAACGTGTTCCAATTCAGTCATCTTTTCAGCAACCCGGTCGTCCTTGTCCCATGGGAAGTAGAGGCCATCAACTAAGCCACCCCAGGAATTGAACGTCCAGTCAACGCCCCGCAGGCCGCCCTTGTCGTTCTTAACAAAGGTTGCGCCACAGTCACGAATCCAGGAATCGTCATTAGACATTTCAACAACTTCAACGTCGTCAGGCAAGAGGTTTTTGGCATTGGCGTACTGGTCATCATTGACACCGACCGTGACGTGTTCGAATTGGGAAATGGCCTTAGCCACTTCAACGAACGTCTTTTGGGCAGGCTTACCACCGTTACGCCAGTTATCTGGACGTTGTGGCCACAGGATGTAAACACCCTTGTGTTGTTCGAATTCACCTGGCATGCGGTAACCGTCTTGTTTTGGTGTACTATCTAACGTCTTCATACTTATTTCAGCTCCTTATCAATTTAGTTGTTTTCGTTTGCAGGTTTCGTTTCAGAATCTTGTTTAGCCGGTTGATGATGTTCTGCGTAACGGACCACAATTTCACCAACAGCTAACGTAATGATAACCCCAATCAGGACTGGCATCTTGCTGGAAATCTCACTCGCAGAGCCGTTCATTGGAACAATGGAGAAGATAATCGTCAAAATTAAGAGCACTTCTGGTACCCAAGTCATTAAGTTAATCATGAGCTTGCCACCAGGAACCTTGAATGGCCGTTCTTTGTCTGGATCTGACTGCCGTAATTTCCAGAAAGCTGGGAATAACATGGTGTAGGATAAGAGCAAAGCAACCACGTTCAGGGAGAAGAAAGCCCAGAAAATGTCTTGGTTAGGAATGAATGGGGCAGCAATGACCAGCACACTGGCAATGATACCGTTCAGGTAACCCGTCCCAACGGGCATTCCTTTGGCGTTTTCCTTGGCAAAGATTCGTGGTAAAGCGCCATCTTTCCCGGCGTAGTCGGCAACGTAGTTAACCCCTAACGCCCAGGAAATCATTTCAGAAACTAAGATGTACAGGAAGAAGATCCCGATTAGAATGACGAACCAGTTCATGTGACCAATCAACAGCACAAAACTGTCGATCAAACCACTGGAAGCAGACAATTTGTCAGTTGGAATCGCAGCACCCATCCCGAAGGCCCCTAACAGGTAGAAGAAGGCAATCAAGATACCACCATAGATGATGGCTTGGGGGATTTGTTTCTTAGGATTGTCCATGTCATCGGCCATCGTAGCCACAACTTCAAAACCTAAGAAGTTGAAGATGATGACGGATAAGTTGGTCAAACCAGATAAGTTAAAGTGTGGCATCAGCGTCTGTAACGTGAAGGTGTTGGCCACCCCACGCGTCATGGCAACGTAGATTCCCAAACCACCTAACGCCAGAATAGTGAAAATCTTGGTGAAGGCCGCTAAGTTCATGATCCATTTACTCTCGGAAACGGGTTGGTTCCCCATTAGGACAACGACCCAAACAAAGACTAACTGAACAATAATTGACCCTAACGTATTAAGCTTGATATTAAATATCTGATCACTGACTTGGACGAATAACACGGCCAAACTCGCCATCCATAATGGGTAGTTAATCCAGTAGAGCCATGCTAACCGGCCACCCCAGCGTTGACCAAATGCTTGACGAACCCAATCATATAAGCCACCGTCCCCGGTGTAGGTCGTCCCCAGCTCGGATGAAATTAAACCATACGGGATGAAGAACAAGATTAATAAGAAAATCCACCAGAAGAACTGCGACGGGCCGATAGCAGCCGCCGGAGCGACCGATTCCACGACCATGATGACAACCACCGACATTAAGACGGCGTCAAATAGTCTAAACTTTTTCTTTTCTGTTTGCACGATCCTATCTCCTTAGTCCGCTATCCTTGTTCCGTTGCGCGGCACTCTAATCGGATAACCAGTTTATTTTGCGTTACGTTCGTCAACGGCGTTCCGTAACATTAATTCAAATTCTGCATCGTACTTGTCAGCAACAGCCTTAGAAGCGTACTTCAATTCTGGGTTCAACAGGTAAACGAAGATAGCACGCATAGCCGTCTTACGGTTTTCAGCTTCGTCCCAAACGATAGAGTAGTCGGAGTCAATGACTTCGTCGGTAACTTCTTCGCCACGGGTAGCTGGCAGGCAGTGCATGAACTTCACGTGATCGGAGGCCTTAGATACTAAGTCAGCGTTGACTTGGTACTTAGGGTAGAAAATCTTCATCCGGTCATCCTTGGATAATTCAGCTTCGTACAAGCCGTACCAAACATCGGTGTAGATAAAGTCGGCATCCTTCATGGCTTCGTCAGCGTCTTCAGTAACTAAGACAGAACCGCCAGAAACTTCAGCGTTCTTCTTACCAATTTCAAGGGTTTCAGGCTTGATTTGGAAGCCTTTAGGGCCAAATTGTACGAAGTCCATCCCCATCTTGGTCGCCATGAACATGGTTGAAACACAAACTTGGGTAGCGTCACCAACAAAGACAATCTTGCAGTCGCTAAGCTTCTTGCCCTTTGGTAAGTGTTCCGTCATGGTAATGATGTCGCCAAGTTCTTGCGTTGGGTGGTTGTAGTCACTCATGAAGTTAACCACTGGCACCTTAGCAAATTTACCAACTTCAGCAACGGTGTGGTGACGTTCAACCCGGGCACC
Source organism: Levilactobacillus mulengensis (assembly GCF_003946045.1). Taxonomy (GTDB): domain Bacteria; phylum Bacillota; class Bacilli; order Lactobacillales; family Lactobacillaceae; genus Levilactobacillus; species Levilactobacillus mulengensis. Next base: position 12,770 of record NZ_RHNW01000005.1, read on the forward strand.
GATGATATCAAGGATGCGGCCCAGAACTTGTGACGTATCTTCAATGGATTCGTGACCACCTAATTGGATTTGGCCTGGTGCTAAGTATTGAGCGTGACCACCTAATTCAGTCATGGCAGCTTCGGCAGAAGTCCGGGTCCGCGTTGAGGATTGTTCAAAGATCATCCCGAGCGTCTTGTTCTTTAACAATGGTGGGTAGTAACCGTTTTTGATGGATTCCTTAATCTTGATCCCCAATTCGATCATGTATTGGATTTCGTCTTTCGTGTAAGTGTTGGTATCAATAAAATCGCGTTTAGTCATGTCAATTACTCCTCTATATTTTTTATTTGTGTTGTTCGTATCAATTGATTACGTGCTTAGCATAATGTAAATATGCACTCTTGGGAAGCGTTTTCAGGCAAGCTGATTCTAGGGTTTTCGGGGTGTTTCTAGTTTCATTTGATGAAACATGTTTCATCGTTGGTGGAGCACTGAACGGTGTAGCCTGTGGTTGTGCTGATTCAATTTAGAGCATGCTCTGGACTCGTAACTGATGAAACACACTAGCACAATGCCTCTGCTCTAGGTCTAGTTGAATATATTATGTATAAAATTACATGTTATTTATAAAATGGATTTGTCGTTGCTCATCTTGCATCGAATTGAGCAACGCCGAATTCCTTAAGAAAATGCAAATCCCCAATCATCTTGGCACGTAATCCAAGACAAACCGGGGAAAGTCAGTTATATTTAAAGTTCGGATACTATCGGAAAAGGAGAGTTATCATGGCAGAAGAAGTTGTGATTGTTAGTGCGGTGCGGACCCCAATTGGTAAATTTGGGCGGAGTCTTCAAAAACTTTCGGCCGTTGACTTGGGAACCATCGCGGCACAGGCCGCCGTTAAGCGGTGCGGTCTTGCCCCCGCCATGATTCAGCAAACCATCTTTGGCACGGTGCTCCAAGCAGGGCTCGGCCAAAACGTGGCGCGCCAAATTGAACTGAACGCCGGCCTGCCTGTCACCAGCACGGCCATGACCATCAATCAGGTCTGCGGGTCCAGTCTCAAGGCGATTCGCCTGGGCCAAAGTGCCATCTTGATGGGCGACGCGGACGCCGTATTGGTCGGTGGAACGGAAAGTATGAGTAACGCGCCATTCTTAAACAACAATATTCGGTGGGGGCAGAAGTTTGGCCACACCAGCTTAATCGACAGTCTGGCCCATGACGGCCTGACCGACGCTTTTGGTGGCGAAACGATGGGTATGACTGCGGAAAACGTGGCTGAAAAATACCACGTGAGTCGTGCCGAACAGGATGCTTTCGCCCTGCGTTCCCAACAGAACGCAACGCAGGCTCAGCTCGACCACCGCTTTGACGCGGAAATCGTGCCGGTCAAGGTCGGCAACCAAACCATCACGGCGGACGAACCCGTCCGAACGACGACATCGGCGGATCAACTAGCCGCCCTGAAGCCTTCCTTCAAGGCAGATGGCACCGTCACGGCGGGGAACGCCGCTGGCTTGAACGATGGTGCCGCTGCTATGGTACTGATGCGCAAATCGACTGCGCTGGCCGCGGGTATCCCTTACCTGGCAACCTTAGGTGCATATCAAGAAACTGGTATTGACCCCGCCATCATGGGGTACGCGCCCGTCACAGCGATTCAAGGCGCCCTGGCCAAAGCCAATCTAACGGTGAACGATGTTGATCGTTTCGAGGTTAATGAGGCCTTTGCTGCTCAGTCCGTCGCCATCACCCGTGACCTTCACATCCCCAACGACCGGTTAAACGTGAACGGTGGTAGTATCGCTCTCGGCCATCCCCTGGGCGCATCCGGCACCCGCATCGTGGTTACGCTACTGCACGAACTCATCCGGGCAGACCTGCACCGCGGCCTGGCCTCTATGTGTATCGGCGGCGGGATGGGTATTGCGCTCACCATTTCGCGCGATTAGCCACGAGGTCTGGTATAATGACGGTAACTATTCAACGTAAGGGAAGCGGACGCAATGCTAACAGCGGATTTTGACGTTAAACTTAAACTGATTATTTTACTCGTCGTCGGCCTCGTGGTGCTCGCCAGTGTGGTCGGTTACCTCTGGCACCGTGATCACCACTACAGCCAGTCATTCACCGGTGTCTTCGGCGTGATGGTCGTTCAGGCTTTCGTGCTCGTCTCTTTACTCCTCATTCATCAATAAATTAAAAAAACGAGGTCGACCCTGCCAATTTGGCGGGATCAACCTCGTTTTTGCATCTAATCATTTTATCTTAATCTGGTAAATTCTGAATCTGTTTAACCGGTACCGGCAATAAGTCACCACTAGCCAACAGATACAGGTACTGCGCCAGCACGGGTTTGCCCGTCATCTGTTTCAATGCCGCTGCATACAGATTTACTTGACCCCCATAACGGTCGAGCAATTTGGCTTCGCTTTGGGCAACGGCCTTCATGTTGACGTGATCGGTCTTGTAGTCAAACAGGATAACCCCGTCCGCCGTTTCCAAGTAACCATCGACAATCCCATGGACCAATACCTGTGAGTCGGCTTCCTTAAAGTCCCGGAACAAGCTTCGCGCCGGCATCAGTAGGGAGAATGGCACTTCACGATGAAGATCTTGTGGGTCCGCCAGAATCTGCTGGCCGAGTTCGCTGCTGTAGAAGCGCAAAATGAATTCCGGTTGAATACGCTGCGCCACCTCTGCTGACAAGACTTGGTCAGCTACCAGTTGATCAATGACCTCCTGAACGCTGTCGGCCGTGGGTGCGGTCGTGACGTCTAGCTTCTGGAGCACCAGGTGGGTCGCGCTCCCAATTTCAGTTGGCAAGGGCTCCCGCACCGTTTGTAAGAAATATGGCCGCGCAAAATCGTGGGTCACGAACCGGTTCCCGGTCGTCTGGCCCGTGGCGCTGGCTCGGTACTCGCCAATCGACGCGTTGTCGGGATCCTCAAACAATCGCTTGGCCTCGGAAACTGACTGGTAGGCTGTGGTCATCGTTGCCGCCTGGTGCGGATAGTGGAAGTCCATGATTTGCTGGATTTGTTCACCAGAAACCGCCTTAGCAGTCACCTTGGCGGCCGTTTCACTGGTCGTTTGGAGCCAATCCGTTGCTGCTTCATTAACACTTTGGGCGGGTTCCAAATCATTAGCCGTCGCAAACGCGATACCAAAATCAGCAGGGTCGCCAGCTAAGCCTGAGAAGGTCGTTGACCCTTGACGTAAGTCGGCCGAGAATTTGGGATCACGAACCAGGCACATCCCAATCCAGTCGAGATAGTTCGCTTGTGTCGACTTTTCCCGCAAGGTCGCGTTCAACACTAGATCAGGACTCTGATAGGCCTGCTCCCACGCCGCAATGGCCTCCGCCTGGGTCTTGTGCGACCCAACAATGTAGAGTCGAGATTCTGCCCGGGTTAGGGCCACGTACAGTTTCCGCATCTCTTCGGCCAGGCTGGCCCGCGAAATGGCCTGGGCCGTGACCAGCTTCTGCAGGCTCGGCGCCTTGACACGGCTGTCCGGGTCCAGATAATCAATCCCAATCCCGGTCTTGCCACTCATGACGTAGTTCCCCTGTTGGTCCTGCTTATTGAACTGACGGGACGCATCCATGATGAAGACCACTGGAAACTCCAGTCCCTTACTCCCATGAATGGTCATGACCGACACGGCATCCGTTGCCGTTTGTACCGGCGCACCCGCCAAATCGGCATCGCGCTCCTGTAGGCGTTCCACGAACCGGACAAACTGGAATAGGCCTTTAAAGCTACTCTTTTCATAGCTCTGGGCCCGTTCATACAGCGCATGTAAATTGGCCTGACGCTGCTCCCCAGCTGGCATCCCTCCGACATAATCGAGGAAGCCGGTGTCCTGGTAAATACGCCAGATCAAGGTGACCAATTCATTTTGCTGGGCCACGTCCCGGAAGGTTTGTAGCTGTTCCAAGAAGTGGGTCACTTTCGTATGGACCTGTTGCTGGAAATCACTCGCCTTGGGGCCCGCAAAGGTCTGCTGGAAATGCAGTAGCGCCTGGTAGTAATCCCCCGTCTTCTGGTTGATTCGAAGCATCGCCAGTTCATTTTCGTTTAACCCTACGATGGGCGACCGTAATACCGCAGCCAACGGAATATCCTGATAGGGGTTATCAATGATTCGCAGTAACGCCATCATGATTTGAATTTCAGTCGTCTTGAAATAATTCTGCGCATCGTTCACGACCACCGGGATTCCCAGTCGCCGGAGCTCATCGGTAATGATCAGGTTATTGGTTCGGGTCGGCGTTAACAGCGTAATATCCCCGTAAGTCATGTCCCGAACTTCTTTTTCATCCCGGTCATAAATGGGCGTCTTAGCGGCAATCAATTCCTTAATTTTTTGACCTACCATCAGGACTTCGCCTTGGTGTTTGTTATCGACCTGGAAGGTGGGGTCCATGGGTTCACCATCACCCGCGGCCTCTTCAGCCCCCTCGGTCAAGTAAACCAGCAACTCAGCGGTGCTCTTGGCACCAGCGCCCTGCTCATCGTAATAGGTCGCCCCATACTTCAGCTGCGCGGAACCGGTGTACGCGATTTCTCCCAGCTCACGGTCCATCAACTGCTTAAAGATCAAGTTGGTAAAATCATCGACGTTTTTCATCGACCGGAAGTTTTCGGCCAGAACGATCAACTGACCGGCGTCACCATTGGCTTCGTAGTGGTCCGTCTTGTCCATGAAAAGCGTCGGGTCCGCCTGCCGGAACCGGTAGATGGACTGCTTAACGTCCCCCACCATGAAGAGATTGCCGTGGGGAGCTGGTTGCGCGATGGCCGTTAAAATGGCCTCTTGCAGCCCGTTGGTATCTTGATATTCATCGATCATGATTTCCTGATACTGCTCGCGTAATTGTGCCGCGACCTGGCGGGATTGGTCCGTATCGCTGGTTAGGATTTCCAGTGCCGCGTGTTCAATATCCGCGAAGTCCAGGACGTGGCGACGCTGTTTCTCTTGCCGATAGGCATCCCGAAAGGCGCCCACGACCCGGGCCAGTTCACCGACCAATTCGCCGGACTTGGCAATCGTGGTTGTGGCCTGCTCCTCGGTCTGCAGCAGGTAGGACTTCTGTAATTTTTCCAACTGCTTCTTGGCTGGATCATAGTAGGTCGACTTCAGCTCATCGTAAACGGGATAGTCTTCGTTCGTCTTCCGAATCGACGGCATGCGGCCCCAGGAGAAGCCCTGAATCGCCGCTCTCAGCGCGTTCCAACTCTCGCCATCTACTAACGCGATGATGCCTTCTAAGTCGCTCAGCAGGGGCGTCAGGTGGTCCAATTGCTTGGTTAAGTCCGCCTGCGTGGCAATCTGTTGGGCACTGGTCAGGTCGGCCTTGATCTGTTGTAATTGCTGACTAAATAGCGGCTTTAACCGTTCCTGATAGAAGGTCGTGCCGGTCAAATGGTCACTATCCAACTGATACGGTTGCGGCAAGGCCGCTAACCAGGCCGCTGGGTCGGGCGTGGCGTTTGCAAACGTATAGGTCTGCTGTACCAGTTCGGCCAAACCATCATCGCTCCGGTCACCGGAGAAATTCTCCGTCAACCGTGCGAATAACCCAGATTCATCATTGGCGTAGAGATCTTCACGAAGGTCCGACCAGACTTCGTCACGGAGCAACGCATTTTCCGTTTCATCCGCCAACAACCGGAAGACCGGGTCCATATCGATGACATAATAATAGTGCTGCAAAATCCGCAAGCAAAAAGCATCCAGGGTACTGATATCCGCGACGGGCAGTTGGTTGAGCTGTCGTAGATAAAACTGTTGCTGTTCGCTATTGCCCTGGCTTGCCGTGAGTTCGGCGCGCAGGCTGGTTTGAATCCGGTCACGCATTTCCGCGGCTGCGGCCTTGGTAAAGGTCACAATCAGGATGCGATCGATACCCATCCCCGCCTTCAGGTGCTCAATCACCCGTTGGACCAACACCCGGGTCTTCCCAGAACCGGCCGAGGCCGAGACCAACAAATTATTACCCGTTTGATAAATCGCATCGTGTTGACTCTGCGTGTACTTAAATTTTGTGCTCATCGGGACCCTCCTGTTCCTGTTCGGCCTTGATGCGGGCCATAACGTCATCCTTCTTCAACGCCGCTAAATCGCGGTAATTGTTTTCTTTGAGTAACGGGTCAAACTGCATGATTGATTTGTACGGTGAATACTGGAGCGCCGTCTTGCTCTGTTGCCGGAACGGTGCCAGGTCGACGTGCCCGTCGAAAATTTCCGTGGCTGCCCGTTTGATCAAGCGTTCCGTATGGTCTAACAGCAGACGCAACTCGCCAGGATTGACCAGCATCTTACCGTAGGAGGTAATGGCCCCCTTCTTAGTCCGCCGTAATCCCCGGTAGAGTAAGGAACTCCCACTAAAATCGGGGTCAGCAAATAACGTGTCCAGGTTCGTTAATAAATCGGGATCATCCAGCAATAACCCTTGGTACTGTTCCGCCTTGAGCAGCGCATCCTCGAGGTCCTCGCCCAACACATCGGCCGCCTTTAAAATCGGGTTCTGCAGGTGCAGGTACACGGCCCCGGCCAGCTCGGCATCTTCGGGTGAGACATCCGTCAACAGGTCTGGCATATTCTTCTTAACGGCATCCAAATACGTCAGCATCTGCATGGCTTGGCCGTAGTAAGCGTCTTGATAACTAAATTTATGCTCGGAACTCTTATAGTCCACGATACCCAAATAGGTCTTGTTGTTGACTTGCATGGCATCCAGCCGGTCAATGCGCCCACGGACGGTGACCTGACGCTGCTTGCCGACATCAAAGGACAGGGCCGTCAGTCCCCGCTCGTCACCGAAGCCAAATTGTAATTCGGTCCGCTTAGGCCGGAACTTGGTCCGCTTGCTTTGTTCCTGTAGGGTTTTGGCCATCCGCCGCATGGTCTTGATCAATTGCTCGCGAATATAAGTCATCCGGTGAGAGCTTTCCAGAATGGCGAATTGCGGATTCTCCGTGGTATCCAAGATTTTGGCAATCACTTCATCCGTCATTTCCCGGAGTTGCTGGTCATCCAGCTCAGCCAGGTCCAGCTTCTGTTGATTGACTAACTTCATCAGGTTATCCAGTGTCGCATGGAAGAACTCCCCAGTACTGGCCGGCGACAGCTCAAAGACATCCCGCTCCTGCAGCTTCAGCCCATATTTCAGGTAATACGCGTACGGATTGGCATAGTATTCTTCCAGTTTAGAAATGGAGGTACTGATCTTATTGCCATACAACTGGGTCACAATATCTGGCGTTAACGCTGTTGGAACGTTGCGGTAACTCAGGCTCCCCAGTAACTTGGTCGTCAGCTCGCCGTAGGTGGTATCCGCCCGTAAAACCTGAAGCACGTACAACCACGCATTAGATAGCGGCTTCTCACGGAGTTGACTGTCATGACTCGCCTGTACCAAATGCCGAAGCGTGGTCCGACGGGTCCCCACAAACGGCAAGATATCGCCATCTTCGGCCGTTGGGGTTGCCGCCGCAATCTGCGTTGGCAACTGGAAGAAGTTCTGAATGCGCGCAACATACGGCGACAGTTGCAGGCCATTTTTATCATCATCGCTGGTCGCAGGATAACTAAAGATCAACTGTTCACTACTACTGAGAAAGGCCAGGTAGTTCAAGTACGGTTCCCCTGCCAGTTGGGTCGCTGCGTCATCGCGGAGATAACTATCGGCATCGACCTGCTGGAGTTGCTCACTCAGGTCTTGGCGGTCATTATCCGCCAGCAAGGTCGTCGGAATCTGATTGTCCGGCATGGTATCGGCCGTGGCCCCCATCAGGAAGGTCACCTTGCGATGATTGGTTTGCACGATCCCGCTTTCAGAAATGGTGACCTGATCCAGCGTCGATGGGATTTGACTGAACTTCGCCCCGGCAAACCCAGCCTGGAGCAGCGCTTGGAAGTCAGCCTGCACAAATGGTGTGTCTCCCAGAATCGTATGGAATTCATCCAAAATTTGGCAGAAGGTCGACCAAGTCTGTTCCGGTTGCCCTGCCCGCACTAAATCACCACCGTCGATTGCCTGGTCCCGCCAAGCCATTAAGCGATCCATGACGCCGGCGTTTACCAGAAATTGGTAGAGCACGGCCACGGCGTCGGTATAGGTCTTAGCCCCCTTCAATCGCGCAAAGAAAGGCGGCAGGGTATCTTTCACAAAGTGGCGAATTAAATTAATTTGCCGTGAGATTTTATCGTCTTGGGTGGTTTGCACGCCACCATCCCCGGTAGCAAAGCGGTTGAAGACCCAATCCTTGTCCTGGGTCCAGCGATGTTGGCCCTCATACCCGTTCTTCAAAACAAGATTTTCCGTCAGGGCCAGGGCTTGGCGGTAGGTCGTCACAGCGATTGGCTTGCCATCGGCGTCTTGTGGCAGCAATAATTCTGACTTCAAAACCCGAAAGACATCAGCGTAGCGGTAGTTCCGCCGTTGCACATCAAATAGCGCATTCAACAGCTCTACGAAGGGGTGATCGGCCATCTGCACATCGGCGTCATCAAAGTACGGAATCGACTGTGCACTAAAAATAGGGTCAATCACCGTCTGATAGGCATCTAAATGGCGTGCCAACACCAGAAAATCTTGATACCGGTACCGACCGGTCGCCACCATTTGGCGAATCTGCGTGGCGACCCGAGAGACCTCCACGTAGCGGTTATCCGCCTGAACAATTTGTACATTAGTCAGCGATTGGTCGGCATGCTCTGGCTGGGGTGACAGTGTATTGCTGGCCTGCCAGTAGCTATCTAGCGCCTGTAAGTCGGTGCTGACGCGTGGTGTCCGGGCCTGGTGGTCACGTAACACGTGAACGTGCGCGGCCTGGGCCACCACGTAGAGTTGGTGATACGTTTTGGCCGACTGAAAGAAGAGGTTCGTCGGATCGGGCAAGTCCAGGGGGTAGCCCTTATCTAGGTTCAGCGCTACCGTTACGCTGGCAGCATGTTCGATCAGGACGGCCACCAATTGCCGTTCCTGCGCGCTTAATTGTGAAAAACCCTCTAGGTAGAAATGGGCGTGGCTGAGGTCGACCCGCGTTGTCAGATAATCTGCCAATTGGTTCAGTAAGTCGGTATTTTCGACGTATTTTCCCAGCATCTGGGTCTCAAACGCCTCATAAATAATCATCAAATCGTGGAGTTTAGCCTGTAGATCGGCGTTCTTGCCCGGAAATTGGTCAATCGCGGCCAACAGATCAGCGGCCGTGACCTGACCCACTTTGAATTCGGCTAACTGCGTTGTCAATTGACTGATAAAGCCGGGCCGGTCGACCTCACCGCGGAAAATCGTCAGCTCATCGGCATGACTTTGGATGATTTGGTAGATCAGCATGTTCAGCCCGGCCGTCGAGATGCGGGGCAGCTGGTAAACGGGTTCATTCTTCATGAAGAACCAGGCCAGTCGCGTGAACGAGAAGACTTGTACCTGGGTCTGGGCGAAGAGCAGTTGGTCTGGTGCGACCTGGGCCTTCAAGGCAGCCAGCACGTCGACTTCAGTTTCAAATTTAATATGGTTGGGAACCAAGTAATAGCTCTGATCCGTCGGCTGGTCCGTCACCTGCTGGGCCAACGCGTCCACCATGGGCTGGCGGTGATCCTGACCGGCACTTCCTAAAATAAATTGTAAACTCATCTGCGAACCTCCATCTCTTAAGTTCTATTGCTATGTACTGCCCGGCTTCATGACAGGGACCGGACAGGCTGATTAGGTGACTAATCGCAGCTGTGTGGACGATCGTAACCCCGCACCTAATCGCTAAATTCATGATATCAAAGGCACCCGTCAATAATTGTCGTTTTCACCAGTTATGGGCAACTTTAGTGCAATTCGTCCATTGCTTAGGTTGATTATATTCTAGCATACGTCATCGCAAAAGCGAACACTTGTTTGGCACGAATTTTGTCATAATCTGAGAACTTCGCGGGCCATTTTTCTGAAAGCGTGCTACACTTAATCATAATATTAAAAAATGGTGAGAAAGCGGGCTTGCATTTATGAAAGATAGTGAAGAAGTTCAGATTTTACAGGATTTAGTCAGCATCAATTCCGTCAACGGCAACGAAGACGCTGTCGCGACATACATTAAGCAACTCTTCGGTGAGCACGGCATCGACGCCAAGATTATCCCCTACGCGACCGGCCGCAGCAACATCGTCGCCGAAATTGGGGACCCGACTAGTGACAACGTCTTCGTCCTAGCCGGTCACTTGGACACTGTCGCCACAGGCGATTTAGCCGACTGGCAATTCGACCCCTTCGCCGCACACATCGAAGGCAACACGCTGTATGGCCGTGGTGCCGCCGACATGAAGAGCGGGCTGGCCGGCATGCTGATCACCTTCGTTAACCTGGCCGACGCCAAGGTCAAGCTGAATGGTCGCCTGCGCTTTATCGGGACCGTTGGTGAGGAAAATGGGGCCATGGGTTCGCGCATGCTGACGGAACAGGGCTACGCCGACGACGTCCGTGGCATGGTCATCGGTGAACCTACCGGCGGCAACCTGGTTTACGCCCACAATGGTTCCCTCAACTATCACGTCTATTCGCGGGGGGTCGGCGCCCACAGTTCAATGCCTGAAAAGGGGGTGAACGCCATCACCAACTTGATCAAATACGTGACCGCCGAAGCCACCGAATTTGACGACGCACCGGTCAGCCCCGAACTCGGGCCGCTGGTCCACAGTGTGACCGTCTTTAACGGTGGTGAACAGGTCAACAGCATCCCCGCCAAGGCCGAGCTGCAAGGCAACATTCGCCCAATTCCAGAATTCAATAACGAGGCCGTCATTAACCGGTTAAATGAAACCGTCGACCGTCTCAATCAAGAAGACGGCGTTGACCTGAAGCTCCACGTAGACTACAGTTTCAAACCTATCATTAGCGCGCAGGACTCCCCACTGGTCAAGACGACGAAGGCCATTGCCGATGCCGAATTCGGCCATCCAATCGACCTACAAGTCATCCATGGTGCGACCGACGCTTCCGAATTTACCAAATCAACGAATCAGTTCCCCGTTATCGTTTACGGTGCGGGTAAGTGGTACGACGCCCACTCCTTGAATGAATCCGTGGACCTCGACGAATTCCGCCACGTCCAACGCGTCTACGAACAACTCGTAAAACAGATTTTAGCCTAACTAAAAACGCTCAGTTTCCGTGAATGTTCCACGTGAAACTAAGCGTTTTTTATTTCCCTATTTGCCAGCCGTTCGGAAATCATGCGCCCCGAAGTACTGAAGTCCTGGTAATGCCTGATAATTCAGTAACTGACTGACCGTGACCAACTTGTAGCCCTTGGCCTTTAAGCGCTTGATAATCGTCGGTACCGCGGCGACGGATTGCTTGTGAATATCATGCATCAACACGATATCCCCGCCACGGGTGTCCTTCATCACTTCATTAATATCCTTTTGCGTGTTCAGGTAAGACCAATCGCGTGAGTCGACCGACCAACGGATGATGGGCTGCTGAATCTTTCGGCCCTCAGCCGCGGTGATATTCCCGTATGGTGGCCGAACGTACTGTGGCAACGTCCCGGTCGCCCGGTAAATGGCCCGGTTGGTGCGCATGACCTGACTGGCCGTGTTACTGGTGCCAATGCTGTTGAAGTCGGGATGGTTCCACGAATGGTTTCCTAACTCATTGCCCCCAGCCAGCACGGCCCGGGTAATCTTAGGATAACGACTCACGCTCTGCCCAACTTCAAAGAACGTGGCGTGAACCTTATTTTTCTTCAACGTTTTCAGTAGCCGTGGCGTCAGGGTTGGGTCTGGCCCATCGTCAAACGTCAACGCCACCATCTTGTTCGTCTTGACCTTGCTCGTCTTGTCGGCCTTAGGGAGGTAGCGGTTCAGCACCTTCCCCTTAAGCTCACTGTAAGGGACCGTGACGTGTTTGAGCTTGAAACTGTTCTTCAGCAGTGGCATCCGCAAGCCATCCTTGGTCAGCTTAGCGGTCTTGTTCATGTGCGTCGGTAACTTCACCTGATAGACCGCGGCCACCTTGGAACTCTTCGCCTTAGTCGTCTGTAAAATAGACTGGCGCGCCGCCTCCCGAATTGCCGCTAAGCGGTGCGGTTGCTTATTGGTTAACTGGCCATAGGTAACCGTCTTGGTCGCCGTCTTGATTTTCGCCTGGGCGGGGGCCTGAGCGGACAGCGTTCCAGTCAGTAACAGAACCGCCGCGGCCGCCATAACCCCCGTTATGATGCTTCGTTGTCGTTTTCTCATTAAAATCCCTCCTAAAAATAGACTCCCCTGAATCTACTCTTATGTTACCAGTTTTGGCCTTGAAATGAACGCGTTCCGCCTAAATAATTCGACATCAAAAAAGGGCCACCAACCGAAGTCAGTTTCCCTTTAATCTTCCGCACTATCTGGCGGATTAATCGTTTGGTGATTCTCTTTCAAAACCTCATTGGTGTAATGTTCCAAGTCGGCCAAAACGCTGGCACTGTCGCCCTGTTGCGCGGCCATGTTTTCAGCCACCGCCCAGCGCGCCAACGTGTCCGTGATTGGCACGATGTCTTGGATAATTGCCATGTCCGAGTCATCCTGATGCTGTTCCTGAATCGACCGAAAGCTCTCGACATCGGTGATCAAGCGTAACACCTTGCCCGTCTCACGTTCAACGGATTGAAAAATCACGAAATGAGCCTGTTGATTGGCCTCACCCATGCGTTCGCGAATCGCTTGTAATTGTTCATCATCTATTTTTAATGCCAATGCTTTCACCCCACTGGGTCTATTCTAACAAACATTCCGTGGTGCCACGCAAAATTTCGTCAGGTTTTCACAATCTTTAGGTTCTTGGGGCAAAAATGAGCGTGAGCTTTGCCTCCAAGGTGAGAAAAACTGGACCTCTCTAGCAGATAGCCAATGATTGGTAATCGTAGCCACCATCAACCATCAGGTCAACGACCACGCGTGCGACTGTTTCATGTGAAACAGTGCCCGCGGGAACTGGGTCCCCCTCTTTAATAATCCGTGGGTCACGCCCCGCGCCATCCGCCAAGGTGACTGGCCGCAAGATGGTGTAAGGGAACTCCGCTTCGTCGACCAATTTCGCCGCATACCGTTGTTGGTTCAGGTATTCCTTGACGTTATCGATACCGGGGTAGGCTAGGTCTCCCGTCACCTCTTGATCCACCCCCGCCGTGCTGAGCATCACGAAGCGCGTCAACTTGAGCCGTTGGTGATATTGCGCGTCGAACAAGGCTTCAAACGCCAAGTCGACATCCATCCCGCTCAAGGCTGAGAAAATAATCGGGTTATCCTGCAAGGGGGTCACGTAGGTTGCTTCCGCCGTTAAATCTCCGCTAAATTCCGTGACCAGACCGGCCACATCCGCTGCCAGCGTTTCCGTTGCGGCGTGCAGCACACGGACCGTTGTGTCCGGTTGCTGGGCCAGTTGCCGGGCGACCGTTTGTCCCAGTGTCGTTGCGCCCACGATTAAATAAGTTGTCATCATATCCGCTCCTTTTTCCTTGCCTCCCAGTTTACCAGAAAGTGGCGAACGCTAACACCGGACCAAGATATTTTTCACCACAAAACAAATCCGTTATAATAAGAAATGTATTTGAATCCGGTTTCACAATTAATTAGGAGGGTCTTTGTATGACACACAAACAAGTCACGATTGGTAAAACTGATGTGCAAACAACACCGCTAGGACTGGGCACAAACGCCGTTGGCGGGTATAACCTCTTCCCGAATTTGAAAGACGAAGACGGGCTGAACCTGGTCAAGGCGGGCTTAAACAACGGCATTCAGTTATTGGATACAGCCTACGTTTACGGTCTGGGTCATTCCGAGGAACTTGTTGGTCAAGCGATGCACGACTTTGACCGGCATAGTTTTACTCTGGCAACTAAGGGCGCCCAAGACTTTTCCAGCGGCGAACAGGTCATCAACAACGACCCTAAGTTCTTAACTGAACAAGTCGAGGCCAGTCTGAAACGGCTCAACACCGATTACTTAGATATTTATTACATCCATTTTCCAGACAAACAGACGCCCAAGGCCGAAGCGGTCGGCGCCCTGCAACGGTTGCGGGAACAGGGCAAGATTCGCGCGATTGGCCTGTCTAACTTCAGTCTGGACCAGGTCAAGGAAGCCAACGCCGACGGTTACGTGGACGTGGTCGAAGACGAATTCAGCCTGTTACACCGCGACCATGAGGCCGATCTGATGCCGTACCTGAAGGATCACCAAATCAGCTTTGTCCCTTATTTCCCATTGGCATCTGGCCTGTTGACTGGGAAATATGACGCTGACGTGTCCTTCCCGGCCGATGACATCCGCAGCCAAATCAGTGACTTCCAGGAACCGCGCTACAGCCAAGCCCTGAAGGCCATCGAGGCTATCCGGCCAATCGCCAAGGCACACAATGCCACGGTTGCTCAAACCGTTCTGGCTTGGTACATGCAGGATCCCCTGGTTAGTGTCGTCATCCCCGGTGCTAAGCGCGCCGCTCAAGTCGAGGCCAACGCCAAGTCTCTGGACGTCACCCTGAGTGACACGGAATATCAAACGATTGATACCGCCTTCGCTGGCTTCAAGACCATCGAAAGCGGCAAGTCCTTAGCCGACCCAGACTAGGACAACTGGCTGGTTCACTGCCTCCGGGCTGGTGAAAATGGGCCGGGACGCGGTGGGCGGACACTTGGAGCCAAAGAACGGTCTCCAAGCTTACTTTGAACCGCCAAACCCGCGTTTCAAAGATACCAGTTCTCTAGCTGGCAAAAATCGCCACCAAGAGAACTCCCACGGCTGAGCCCATTTTCACCAGCCCTGCGGCTAACTGTGATTTGTCCCGTTACACCGTTACTGGGTAACTCCTATTGGATATTTCACTTCGACAAATTTAAAGCACCACACTCCCCCAAGGGTTCGAGAAAATTTTCTCGGACCCTTTTATTTCGTCTAACGCTGGCGTCATGGGATGTTCGCGTTTTACGAACTTATTTATAATAAAGCATTTCATGATTCGTGATTGCATTTCATTTAGAGAAATGATAAGCTCTATAAGTATTGTTTAAGAGAAAAACACGAACGATAGTTGATAATGTTCGTATTTTACATAAATTCTGCTTAAAGGAGCAATTATTCATGCAAAGAATCGCTGACTTTTTTCATTTTGAAGAATTGGGCACCAACTATAAGAAGGAAACGCTGGCTGGGTTAACCACCTTCGTCTCCATGGCCTACATCCTGTTCGTGAACCCCCAAGTTCTGGGGGCATCCGGGATCAGCCAAGGTGCCGTGTTCACCGCAACGGCCTTCGCTTCCGCCTTCGGGTGTATGTTGATGGGCATTCTCGCCAACTATCCGATTGCCATCTCCGCTAGTCTGGGGATCAATGCCTTCTTCTCCTACTCCGTCGTTATTGGCATGAAGATTCCTTGGCAAACGGCGCTGGCCGGTGTCTTCGTGGCCTCGATTCTCTTCATGATTTTGACCGCGTTCAAGCTGCGGGAAAAAGTCGTCGACGCCATCCCTCGTGATTTAAAAATGGCCATCAGTGCTGGTATCGGGCTGTTTATTGCCTTTATCGGTCTGAGCCAAGGGGGCTTGGTCATGGCTGACAAGTCCACGGTGGTGACGCTGGGTTCCCTGCAAGTCGGCAGTACCTGGTTAACCATTTTCGGTCTGCTGGTAACGCTGGTCCTGATGAGTGCTCGCGTGCCGGGCGCCATCTTCATCGGGATGGTGGCCAACTCCATCTTAGGCTTAGCCACTGGCCTGATTGCCATGCCTAAGCACATCATTTCCGGCGTGCCATCCATCAGCTCGACCTTCATGGTTGGGTTAACGCATGTCACAAGCATTAATTCCCTGCAATTAGTAGTTGTCGTCTTAACCTTCTTACTGGTGACCTTCTTTGACACCACTGGAACGTTAGTCGGTTTGGCCGAACAGGCTGGCCTGGTCAAGGATAACAAACTGCCGCGGATCGGCAAGGCCCTGATGGCCGACTCCAGTACGATGGTCGTCGGCTCACTCCTCGGGACTTCCCCCATGGGCGCCTTCGTGGAATCCTCCGCCGGGATCGCCGTGGGTGGTCGCTCCGGATTTACCGCCATCGTGACTGGTATCTTCTTCATCCTGGGCGCCTTCTTCTCCCCACTGCTGGCCGTTGTTACGAACCAAGTGACCGCTCCAGCATTGATCATCGTTGGGGTCCTGATGGCCCAATCCCTGAAGAACATTCACTGGGAAAAGTTCGAAGTCGCTGCTCCAGCCTTCCTGATTGTCCTGGGCATGCCCCTGACTTACAGTATCTCTGATGGGATTGCCTTAGGGTTCATCACCTACCCCCTGACCATGATTGCGGCCAAGCGCGGTAAGGAAGTCGGCGCAATGATGTACGGGTTAGCCGTTGTCTTCGTGCTGTTCCTGTGGATCTTGAACGCGGGATAAGCTATCTTACAAATAATAAACGAAAGCCGTTCGCCTAGTCATTTGGCGAACGGCTTTTAGTTATAACCTAATGACCTGATCAAATTGATTTAGGTACGTTGCCTGCCAATTGTGGGTCACCACAACGACCGTTCTATCTTTTAATTTAAAAATCAACTGCTGAATTGTCCTAGCCGAAGCCGGGTCCTGTCCACTATCAGGCTCGTCAATCATTAAGATAGGTGCCTGAACCAAGAGTGCGCGGGCCAGAGAAATGCGTTGCCGTTCACCACCGGATAGTTCGATGTCCCCATTCACTACATCCCGTTGCACTAAATGGGTTAGCCTGAGTTGCTGCAAAATTTTGGCCATGTCCGGCGAAGCAAGCGTACCAAATAATGTGATGTTCTCCAAAACAGTTCCCGCAAAGATGACTGGCGTCTGATTCACGTAAATAACATTACGATGAAATTGTCTGGGGTCAATTTTCGTGATTGCTTGGCCCCCAATCGTCACGCAGCCTTGATAATCCGTTAATTCACCGGCAACGAGTCTCATCAAGGTACTTTTACCACAACCACTTTCACCAATAACCACCGTCTTCTTCCCCGATGCAAACGTCACATCAAAATCAGTGAATAACGGTGCATTCTGTGGATAGGCATAGTCCAAATGGGAAACCACGATATCTCCATTAATAAACTGATGAGAAGCTGAATTGGTTGTAACTTGTAAAACTGCGGCACACTCCTTTCGTAAGGGAAGCGTGGCTCTACCAATCAAGTACGCGGTATTAAATGCCGTAATCGTGGGGACAATAAAGTTTAACAACTGAGTCGTCACAATAAGATTCCCAATGGAAATCCTGCGATTTAACACGAAAAAAGCGGCTATTAGCATGCAAACAATTTGCGCACTCATCGCTAACAAGGTTGAGAGCCGACCAATTCGGATGTCCCAAAGTTTAGACCGTTTGCGTTGTTCTTCCAGTTGCTCGTCCATTGCCTTCAACTGTCGATTGAAAATTGCCCCACCCGAGAAAGCCCGAATCGTTGTCAGTCCCTTTAAGACATTGGTCATCAGGCTCATATGGTCCATCGTTTTTGCATTCAACTCTGCCTTATACCGGCCAAACTGACGGCGAATAACTGGATTCAGAAAGAACGGAATCGCTGACACAACGACAAACAATCCAAAAATTTCCAGATTAATGACTAACAGAGCTAGCGAACACAAACTAATCTGAATGACGCGGCCGATATTAGCTAAGTTATTACTAAAGTAATCGCTAGCCACTGCTGGAACACTATTTTCAGTCAGATTAAAAATGTTCTGCCACCTAAACTTCCTTATCCCCTGTACGTCCCGATAAAGAATAACCTGATAAATAGTAGCCTTCAGCGATTTTTGCATCTGCTTGGTCATCTCTAATTGGGTCGCAGACAGTGTGATTGTTAGACCATAGCCCAGACCCAGCGAAAGCAAAGCCATGCCACCGGCAGCCCAAACGCTAAGCATTCTACGGGTAACAGCACCATTGACGAACCAGCCCATCGCGTACGCCAGTGTAACTTTACTTCCCGTATTTAATAGCGCTAAACTGACTAGCTTCACAAGTTGCCCCCGATTGCTTCGTAATTGTTTTTTGAAAAAGAGAGCGCCACACTGATTTACCTTTTTATAATTTTTCATGCGGTTCACCCCGTTACCCGCTGCATTTTACGGTTTGATTCAAATAGTAGTGCACTACTCACCAGAATAAAATAATTTACGACTAGCTATAGTCACCTAGAGTATCGATCAGTGATTGGCGGCCATTCTTTTTGTTCAGTGAGCGACCTAACTGCCATTGGCTGCTGCCCCCTAAGTTAGTCCTTTTTTTGCAAAAAAAGAGAGGGTAACGGCAACCCGTCATCCTCTCCACTCTGATTTCACTTAAGCTTAACCAGCATAAATCCTACTTCTTCGAAAAATACTTCTTGAGATACGACACACTCACCAAAGCAACCGTAAAAAGAAGCGCCGTTTTAAAATCAGTAACAAAAAAGTAAACCAAGAAAGCAACCGCACCAATGACCATTAGCAGCGCGACAATCCCGTCAACCTTCCTCATTGACCTTCCCCTATTCTAAATTATCCAGTGCCATCACAATAACACCAACTACTTATGTATTCGACGAATTCTTGTGACGCTTGTCTGGCCAAAAACTCCCCACCGCAAAGCAGCCAATCACCCATACCGCTATCTGCCAATTAAGCTGACCAACTTGTGGCCACACCAACCGTGCCAGCCAACTGGCGCCTAGGAAAGCAACAGAAAAAATCAGGATACGGATCACTTTTCGACGCACCGTTGCCACCTTCTCAGGTACACGTCGGTGATACCAAGCCTGACTAACCTCGTAGGCCGCCACTAAAAACAACGCAATCGCCAGGTAGTTTGCGACGTTGGCCACCAGCCATAAACTAGTCTGCCACCCATGAACGGCCGGGCTGATGCCCAAGAACCCGTAAGCCAGATCTCCCAGCACCAGCCACACCAGCTCTACAAACCGGTCAATCGTGCCGTGCCAAAATGTCTGCCAGTGCCGTTGCCAAAAAATCAGACTGAGGTTAAACAGCCCCATCATCAGCGCTAAATGCCCTAACCGCCACGGGAGCGTTGCCTGCATGGCTAATGAACTGTACAGAATCCCCGCGTTACCTAGAACAATCACGAGACCCCAAATAAATTTCTTTCGTGTCATGCCCCTACCCCTTTCTGGCTGTCCGCCGACCACGCGTCAGTAGCCAGCGCAAAACATTTACGCCTACGATACCCAACACGATTGCCGCGCTATCCAACCCCAAAAACAGGTTGGTCGTGGGCGGTAAGCTCATCAAATCCGCACTAAAACTAATGACCACCATTAAAATCGCTAAGCCGCCGAGAAGTCCCTTCGACCAGGTCCACCAATTTTGTACCGGATTAGAGCTGTGCTCATTTAATAAATAGAGCCAATCCACCGTCTGTTCGGGCGTTAATGACCGTGGATTCTGCCAGAACAAGTGCCCTAAACTCACGGCACTCAGGCCAATCACGGCCACGGTAAAACCAGCCCCCGCCAGGAACCGCCAAGCCCACTCGCCATCCCATTCCAACAGCATCATGGCTAGTTGGAGCGTCACCATAATTAAGATAATATCCCCGAAAAATTGTTGCCAGTAATCTCTTGTTTGCTTCGTCACGCTTATTTCCTCCCCGAAAATTGTTTGTGCTGGACCCATCGATAGCCCCATAACCCGATATTCATGAGGTAAATCCCTGTGGTCAGGCCGGCCACTCCTAGGCCCACCTGCTCACGCCAAAGCGATACTTGGCCGACTTGCAGACTGAGGGCCCCCAACGCGGCCACGATAATAATGACCTTGGACCAGGTCAAGTTCATCTGATGATAGTCCCCATTGGGCTCATTTAATAGATAGAGCCAGTGTCGCCGCTGTTGCCAGTCGAAATCGGCGGGGTCAGGCTGCGGCTGCCATAAACTAAGCAGTCCCTCAATCCCTAACAGAATCAGCATGACTAATAGGTCAATTGCCCCTGAATAAATTCAGAGGCTTGTCGCTCACGTGTCTGACGACACAGTAGTCCAACATGCCCATTGGCACTCCTACTCGTAGTGGCAACATCATCGGGTAATTGACGGCTACCCGTTTAACTGTCAGGATCTACCCAACAGTCCTTAGTTTCTTAATCTTGGGATGCTTGACACCGCTTAACCATTCTTGACCAAGCATCTCAATATTCATTGCGCCTAATCGGTCATCATTACAACGATACTGACATTGAGAGCACCAATACTCGTGAGTTTCGTGATGACGATTAGTCTTCTCAACTAGGCCACACTTCGGACATCTCTGTGAGGTAAATGCTGGATTCACTTTCACAACGGTACTCTGAATGGCCTGAGCCTTGTATGTTAAAAAAGACTCTAGCTGGAAAAAGGACCAAGAGCGATGGCTATTCCGAAGGGACCTAGGTAAGTCATCGGTGTTGAATGTTACGTTGGTTAAGTCCTCCAGGACAAAAAGTGTATGCGAACCGTATCGTGCAACGAGTGTCTTAGCTAGCTGATGATTCACATCAGTCATCCAGCGGTTCTCTCGTTGCGCTAGTCGCTTCAGCTTTTTCTTGGCAGACTTGGTACCTTTACTTTGTAGTTGCCGACGAATCTCCAGGAACTTCTTTCGCTTAAGTAAGATTTTTTGACCATCAAAGAATAGTACCTTGCCTTCACTATCAAAGATAGTCGCTAGAAAGCGCAGGCCACGGTCAATACCCACAATTTGAGGGCTATCCTTGGGATTGAAATCACTAACTTCCTTTGTGATACCAATATGCAAAAACCACTTGCCCTGGGTGTGGACCAGCTTAGCGGTACCCAGTTTCCAGTCGTCGGTGAAGTACTTCTCGAATCCTTTATCAGTGAACCCCAACTTAGTTCGTTTACCTAGAGTGGTGATTGAGATCTGTTGCATCTTGTCTACAAAAGAGTAATTACTCTGACGTACCAAGTCTGCTTGTGGCCGACGAAACTGGATGGGATTCACCAACCAGTTCAGGTCTCTAGGAACTTGAACCCACTCCTTTTCTTCGTTCTGGTAACGGTAAGGATGCTGCTTCATTTGTTCTCGGACGGTCTTGTAGCGAGCCACAACTGTCCGAAAAACAGATTGGACCATCTGACTGTTGAGCGGTGATTCTTGTCTGAATATTTTGTACAGATAGTGATTGATTTTTAGCCAGCTTAACTGAAACTCATGGTCAAAAATCCATTGACTAACAACATTAGCTACGCGTTGATATTCCTGGCTCATTGCTAGAAATTGATCTGCTTGATTCGTGTTTGGATAGAGTCTCAGCTTGATTGTTCGTCCTAGTTCAACCAATGGATACCTCCCCTGTAGATTGGGTCAAGTATACCATGTCTAGCACTTTAGGGGAACATATGTTTCGAGAAAAATCACTAAGTGCTGGCATTCATCTTGCGATTAAAATCGCAGGTTTTCTGCTTAGTCCTTAATAAAAGTTACTTCCCCGCTGCCAATACCACTCACTGAACTTAGGCACAGCTTGAATACCTATGTTGACCGCCACGATGAAAAAGAAGCCGTCAAAAATCTGTTGCCGCAAATAACTACGAACGTGTGCTGTCATTATTTTCCTCCCCAGGAAAGACTATTCTGTCCGACTTATAACCCGGGTTAACCCGAGCATATTTTCCCCGTTAGAGCAACGTCCCCACGTTAATCTAACTGCCCTGTATCCGTGCAACTGCCGCCAGCAAAATTGCCAACACCACCATCACCGCGAGTAAGACCAACACCACTCGGCGCAACTGCCAAGCTACGCGGTAGTAACCATAATTTTGCTGATATCGTCGTAACGCTAGTGACCGCGTCAGCCAGTCGCCGATGCCCACGCCAATCAAGACCGCATACAGCAGCTGATCGCGAAACGAGGCAAACACCAACAGAGCTGGCAACGCGACCAGGCTCCCGATACAACAGATATCATAAATGATTAAGTAAGGTTTCATACTTCGGTTCATGGCTAGCTAGCTCCTTCACCTGCTGACTACACCTTCCACAATACCTTACTTTGGGACGCTTGCATAGCCAAAATCGCCACGCCCCCAAACAATCTCACCGGAGGAAAAATAAAACGCCGATTCCCGGTAATCACCCCAGAATCGACGCCACTATTTCAAACTATAACCCGGGTTAACCCCGGCATTTCCAGCCTATAACCAGGCACCTAACGCGAACAGTAGTGGGTACGCCACGAAAAATAAGGACGCACTTTTGACCATTGTCATGAACGTTTGGCGCTTGTCCTGGACCCGAAAGAACGGCCGCATTCCCCGCCACATCACGGGCAACAACAGAACTGCTAGCACGGTCCACACCGGCGCGAGGCCCAGGGCCACGTTGACCAGCGGCCACAGACTACCCAGAACTACAACCCCTTGAATCAACCGCACGGAACCCCGTTGCCCCAGGTAATAGGCCAGCGTGTAGCGATGATTGGCAATGTCTTCCGACCGGTCAGCCGTATCGTTGGCCATTTGAAGCGTAAAGAAGATCAACGTCAACGGCAGGCACAGCAAGAAGGTCGCCCCCACCATGGTCCAGGTGAGCGGCCGCTGACCGTAGATGGACACGTAAACGCAGGTCAGCTGAATCAGAAAGGCAATCGCCAGCGCCACGATGATTGCGGAGAACGGCGTCGCGTTGATGGGCCGCGGTCCGGCCGTGTAAAAGATGCCAATCAAATAACCCACGATGCCAAAGACCGCCACCGGCCAGCCCGTCCGCCAAACTAGGATTGCCCCCGGCACCGCAGCCAACGCATACAGGCCCCAGGCCAGTTGGGCGACCCCCATTTCTGGCAAGGCTAATCGGCCAACCGGATTGGTCTGCTGCGCGTACCCCGCTCGGTCGTGGGCGTGCTGATAATCATAGTAATTGTCGGCCACGTTGACCGCCAGATCAAAAATAAAAACCACTACCAGGCACAATCCAACGTTCACCCAGTTGACCGTTCCCGCATAGAACTGGGCAATCGCTGCGCCCAGGATAAACCACATAACGTTGAGTGGCGCCGTGTAGATCTCCGTTAACTCGTAAAACACTGGCCACGTTAGCCACCGTGACATTTTCCTCACTCCCCACATTGTTTGACACTGTCCCCAGTTTACCAAATTTACAGCGCAAAACTGGCCCCCAAGCTCACCGAAATTTCTGTTATTAAAAGAGGGTGTCACTTCCGCCCCATGGACAGTCGCGATACCCTAGTCTGTTTACTTCAGTTTGCTTTGCCGTTTCCTCTGACGCCAATGCCACCAATCGACTTCACCAGCTAAACCGATGAGTCCGACCACCGTCAGCATCCAGCCGAGCTTGAGCCCCGGCGTTTGGTACGTTAACTTGATTCGGTGCGTCCCGCTAGGCAGCCGAGCGCCAACAAAACCGTCGTTGACCACCAACGTCTGGGTTGACCGACCATCGACCGTCAGCTGCCAGCCCGTTGAGTACGGAACCGACGTTGTCATGACACTGGTCTGGCGCGTTGTCAGGTCCCCGGTGATTTGATTGTTCGTGACCCGCGCATGCTGCAGGCCCCGCCGTTGAACGCGATGAACCTGTTGATTATAAGCTTTGCCAAATGGGACGGCAATCAACCGTGCCGATTTGAAATTGATCTGCTTCGTCGCGTTAAAGGTCACGTCAACCGTCTTGCGGAGCTGGCGCGAATACCCCAGGTTCAACAGCACATGCTGCTTGGGCTCGTAGTCGGACAGGTTATCGATGCCAAATTGGGAGAACGTCTTGGCCGCGTTACGCGTTTTCGCCGTGACCCAGTAATCACCCAGGTCAGGTGTCCGCGTGGCGGCGCGCCAGGCATTCAGTTTGGTCAGCGCCGAGCGCGGTGTGGCGCCCAGCACGCTGGTGTTGTCTTGTGCCTGGAGCTGACCGGCCGTGGTCAATTGCTCAGAGGTGATACCGTTGAGTTCCAAATACAGCTCAGTCCCCTGCGCCCGCTTTGGCCGGTTCAGCGTCAACGTGTAGCTAAGTGGATTGTCCTGTGCATCACTAGTTAATTGGTGCAGGCCCGTGGCATTCGCCGTGGTTGTTTGCTTTAAAATTGTCTGATTCTTCGTCAACACGCGGTTCAACGCCTGCCGGTTCTGCTTCAGTGCGACCATTGGCCCATACTGCCGCATATCTTGCTTGCTGATCAAGCCATTCTCATCCACGGCCAGCTTGGGCGCTTTCAGCGTGCTGCCAAACATATCCTGTTGCTTCTCGTTAAGTCCGGCCTTGATCCCCGCTTGCCCCTGTTTCAGGCGATACTGGACGACCTTGTTGGTGCTGTCGATCACCGGCACGGCATTGGGCGTGACCGTGTACCCCAGCGTCCGCTTAGGCGACTGGTAATCCACTGTCTTCACACCCTTAACCGCAGTTGGCGTGACGGCGCCCTGTGTCAAACTCCGTTCCCGGTCGACGCCACTAAGCTGATGCCAAGCCGCGGTTGTTAGGGCGTGCGGTTGCGTGTAGACCAACGGGAAAGCCAGTTTAGTCGTCAACACCTGGGTGCCCACCCCATTGGATAACGCGTAGACCGGTTTCTCGGTGAAGACCTTCTTCTGTGCGTGATAACCATACGGTAAGGCCTGGTGCGCGGCCACCTGATCCTCGCGAGCAAAGAGATACTTGACCCCCAGCAGCTGGTTCAGTGTGGTCCGGCTATCCCCCTGTCCAATCGGCGCGTTCATTGCGTACTCCGAGTTCTGCAGGTCGCGGCTAAACTGCCCCACGTAGCCATTTTGGACGGAAAAATACGACATTGTGCCGTGGAGGCCGTGGGTCATGGTCATATTGTTGCCGACCGTGCGAAAGAGATTAAAGTTCCGCGTGGCATCGACCCGACTGAACGTCGATGCCTTTTGGGCCACCGTTTGGGCACCATCAAAGTAATCCTGAATGTAGTGGGTCGCATCGCCCCGCCGAAGTTCCTGGGTCGCCTGGACCCCCGCGTTCGGGTCGTAATAGCCCCAGGCGTTATTGACCAAATTGAGACCAACCAGCGTCCAAACCAAGCCCAGCGTGACGCGAGCTGGCGCATTGGCCACAAGAATCGCCGTTAACGCCAGTAGGAGGCCGTAGGTAATTAGGTCGCGGCCAGGATTGCTAAAGACCAAGCCATTACCGAGGTAAACCAGCGCCAGCAGGCCAGCCGCACTGCCCGCCAACCACCAGCGGTCCCGGTTAGTCAGGGTCGGCAGCTGGTCGGCTAACGTCATGGTCGCCAATCCGACTGGCACGGCTGCCAGCAGGATCCAGCGGTTCGATGGCGTCGACAGCACGTTGAAGACCGCGGCCACGGCCGGAAACAGCAAGCCGATGGCTACGGCAACGAGCGTCCCCGCAACCCATTTATGCTGCCGCCAATGAACCAGCGTATAGACACAGCCGAAGAAGGAAATGCCGCTCAACCCCAGCACGCTCCAATAATCTAGCGTATTCCCGGTCGTCAGGACGGCGTTACCTAATTTCAAATAGTAATCAATCGGATAGAGCCACAGGCCGTTGGCAAAAATTGAGCCGGTCCGCGTGGAATTGAGCATCATTAAAAGTGAGGGAACTAGCAACACGCCAGAAACTAAGATACCCAGCCCGGCGGCGGCCAAGAAACGCCCAATGACCACCGGCAATTTCACAGCCAGCGTCCCCTGTTGCTTGACGTGCAGGTAGCGAATCACCGCGTAAATCAGACTCCCCAGTCCCAAAATATAGGCAAAGTAAAAATTACTGAGGATCGTCACCCCGGTCATCAACGCCAGCAGCCCCCACCCCTTACCGTGAAGGATCCGGTCGATGCCAACGAATAATAGAGGCAGCCAGATCATGGGCAAGAGGAAGAAGGGGTGATGGACACCCACCATCAGCGAATAGCCGGTAAAGGCATACGTGACGGCCCCCAACAGACGACTGCTGGGCTTAAACACGTATCGTTTGGCCAGTGCTAGGAAGGCTAGTCCGGTGGCGTAGAGCCGCAAAATAATGGCCCAGCCGAACCCCGCCTCTAAAAATTTCGTTGGCAGTAGCGCTAGCACGTAGGCAAACGGGTCGCCGAGAACGTAATAGGCCAGCGTTGTCAGTTTGTCGGCCCCCAGCCCCATCGTCCAGGACCAACCAGCTAGCCCGCCGACCCCCTCTTTAGTCAGTAGGCGGTGCAGCTCTAAAATGACGGGATAGTGTTGCGTCACCCCGTCCATGTACCAGATCATGGTGCGATTGGCCAGGCCAAACACGCCAAACCCCAATGCCGCAATCACCGTAAACGCTAAGGTGTAAAGCCCCCACAGCGGCCACTGGCGGTGTCCGATTTTCATTTCGTTCCCTCCGTTTTCATTTGGTTACTGGTCTGATCCGTCCCCTGTCTGCCGACTAATTCGGACCAACCAACAAATTATCATTTTTTTGATTACAATTAAAATGTCACTTCCAAAGACGCCGACCACAATCTTAAATGGCGTCAGTGTTAGCTAAGTTAACCTCAATTTTTGCAAGAAAACCGCTCCGTGTCAATGATTCTCGCCAGACGATACCCGATTGTAATGTTTCACATGGAACATTTTGCTAAAACCACCCTTTTGCTGGGAACGCCAGCGTCCGTTAACTGGTCCACACAAAAGGTCGCCACGAGCTTGGAAACTGCTCATGGCGACCGAGGTCTAACGATTTTTTGTTGTAGGCGACCGGCCTTAGAACGCGCCACCGCCGGAACCGCCACCAAATCCGCCCGAACTACCGCCGGAGAACCCCCCGGAGCCACCAGATGTGGAACTCAGGTCGTTCGATGTTTTAATCGAGCCGGCAACACTACTGCCAATCGCATCGCCCAACGGTTGCCCCGTGACGTTAGCGAAGTACAGTGGATAGAAATCGATAAAGCTGGCCTCTACTTCTGCCCGGCCAAAATCAATTTCCAGTTTCCGAGCAACTTGCTTGGCTAATCCAAAGGCCGCGGCGTACGGCAGGATTTGTTCCCACAAGATCAAATCACCAATCTTAGCCGTGTTAAAGTGGCCAATGTCCTTGAGCATCCGCCGAAAGCCTTGGATTTCGTTGACCAAAATCAGGCCTTCTGTGTTGTTGCGGTCGATGCGACGCCGTTGAACCAAGGCGTAACTCCAGACGCCAATCAGCAAGATCACGCCGCCACCCGCGGTCAGGGCAAACTCGTCGATCCCCATGACCCAGGCGAAAATGACCAACGCGATAACCAGCGCACTGATGCCCGCTGCCAACCAGACTAACCGTTGGCGCAAGGTGATGTTCGCGTCATCCTGGTATTGGTCGGTTTGCTCGTCGATGCCCGTTTGCCAGTGTTCAAACCACTTACCGACCTTCCCCTTCTTATCCTTCTTCGCAAATGCATTGAGCTCTTTTAACGTGAAGCTGTCGTTGGCACCCAGGCGAACGAAACATTTCTGCAAGAAATAATTGTCCACGGTCCCCGTCTTGGTGATCCGGACGGTGTCCCGTCGGCCAGCCTTCACCGTTTCCACTTTGAGCTGGTGATTGCCCGCCGCCATCATGATGTCCCCCGTTAATGCATTGGTATTTGGCCACCGCGCATCAACTAGCGATTCCGCCAAGGCTGGTGTCACGCGAGGAACGTCGAAGAAGTGGTCGACTGGAATCGGCCGCGAATAGACGTTGGCCGGATGGCGTTTCAGCCACCACCAGGACCCACCGAGGGTCGCCACCAACGCCACGAGTAAGCCCACGTAGCCACCGTAAACGAGCCGGCGCCGACTCTTTCGTTGGGCATTGGCATCCGCGACCAAGGCGGCTTCCTGCCGTTGGACCGCGGCTTTACGATTTTTCGCGACGCGGTTGGGGTTGGTCGCCGTCACGCTGGTTGGAAAGAGCAGGTGACTCTCAATAAAGCTGTTTGAAGGATTATTGGCCACCGTCATCGTCACGGTCCCGGCCGCGCGATTGACCTGCGTGTGGCCGTCTAAAGGCCCGTGCGTCCAGCCCTGCAGCTGGGTGATGTTTTTCGCTGGTAACTGAATCGTGACCTTCACGTTGGTCAGCGGTACCTCCCAGCCTCCCCCAATGACGCGCCAATTGAGCTGAGCGGTGTCGCGGTAGTTCGTGATGACACCACGCAAGTGAAATTTATACGTGACTTTCAGCCGATTACCCGCATGTACTGACCGGTACAGCTTGGCCTTGAGCCGCTTAGAGGTCTGCGTCAGCTGATAAGTATTGTCTTGTTGATTGCTGGCTGGCTTGGCCGTCACGACCTTGCCACCATTGAGTTGCGTCTGCACCTCGGTGAGTTTGCCGCCCCGAATGCCCCGCAGATCCTGCACGTTAAAAACCCCGTGAAAGTCCGAATTAAAGTGGTACGTCAGCGTTTCCGTGACGTTGGCATCCCCATTTTTCAAGACAGTCACGTGCACGTTAAATGGTTGAATCTTATAGCTGGCTGAAGCGGTCACGGGCGTACTGCCCCACACCAATAGCAGGGTCAGCACTGCCACTAAGCTCCAAATCAGTCCCGTTCCCTTTCGCATGTTCATTCCCCCGTTTCCCCGTATTTGTTTTAGTGTAGCATATTGCCCTCGAGGTGGGTATTCGTTGGCCAAGAAACTTCGGGCTAGCCAGTCGGTTTCCACTAATGGCTTGGACTACGCGAAGATTCCTTTCTACAACTAATAACCCAGTAACACGATTGTCGTCATCTTTGATTGCTATTTACTGGTTAGCCAGATACTATAATGGAGGGAAAAGAATTCAGCACACCAAACACCCCAACGATTGCACTCGTTGGGGTGTTTTTTTAGTTCTAAAAGCGAACTGGTGGGCTAAGGAACACTTACTTCCGATATTTACGACTTAACCAATCCGCACAACTAATAACCCCATAACACGATTGCTGTTGTCTTTGATTGCTATTTCAACACCATCCTTGTATCATGTATTTGAAAGCATTCAACAAACACGCCAAACACCCCAACGATTGCAGTCGTTGAGGTGTTTTTTAGTTTTAAGCTACAAAACTGGCGAGCTAAAAATCGAAAAAATTATTTCCGATGTCTGCGACTTAGCCAATCGGCAAACCAAGCGACCAGTAATCCCACCGCCAGTGGAAATAAGAAAGCATCCAACAAGTTGCTCACTCCTCTCAATCGTCACCTAAATCGACGACTTCTTTAGAATACAGGAGTGACACCCATTCACCGCCTAGTCTGTCTCGCTTTCGTACCCACCGGCTTAATAGCCCGCCAACTCAACCAATCGCCCGGTAATCCGATTGTGAAGCACTTTGATTGTGTTTCCCACCTTGCTCAATTACTATTAAGCCTGTAGATGGGCGTTACCAACCAGCACCCACCTATGGATTGCATTGGCACCCCTAACTAGTCAAACCAATCCAGTACCTTCAGTCAAGAATTAAGAAACACATGCATTTGCCAGGCCCCGACGACACGCCTCGCTGGGGTCTATTTTTGTGCAGAAAAATAGGCGAGCCTTCCGGTATTGGCCGGAAAGGGTCGCCTATTAGATATTCCTAAAAACTATCACTCACCGTAATCGACCGGACTTCAGCGGTTCCTTGACCCTCTGGCCCGTAGCAATAAACGCCATCCACACAGCCCACAAAGCCACCAGCGACCTCGGTGCTTAGGAAACTCGTTGCCATCTGAGTCGCTAGCCAACGATAATTGCCGATGGCCTCGTCAAAGTACCCAAATGACAGCTTCTGACCGTGCTGTTTGAGAATCAGTTTCTTCGGCATCTCTGGACAGGTGATCGTTTCAACGACGGTCTCCTGATCATCCAGATGCTTCGTCACCGTCAACGCAAATTGCCCGTCAACTTCACCGATCATAAATGTCACAAAGTGCGTATGACTCTGATAAACCGCCAGGCCCACCTGACTGTTCGGGATGACGACCTCGCCAAAGGCCACTTCAAAGGTCCCCGTCATGGTGCTTTGCCGAATCCCCAAGAATGTTGGCGAGTCCATGGTTGCCAACGACTTCGGGGAAGAAACTAGCTTCAACACCTGTTTTTGCTGGTCCAAAACGTAGTGGTCGCGGTAAGGATTACGTAGATATAGCGTCCGTAAATCTGCTTTATCCGTTTCAAAAGTCAGTTTATTCGCTAATTGTGGAACTGTCTGGCTAGGAAGATTCAGTTCTCCGTGTGTTGCCAGGCGACCGAGGCCGGGATTCAAAACCGGCCAGCCATCCTCCCATTGGACCTGACCCAGGAACGTTTCCCGGCCCAGATTGACATAGCCCTCACACTGTCTACTACCGAGGCACACAAAGTACCAGTCGCCCGTATAAGCCTGAACAAAGTCGCCATGGCCAACGTTTTTAACCGGGAAGTCTTTGCCCAAGAAACGATGTGTGAGAATGGGATTATCCAAATCCCCTTCGTAGGGCCCGAAGATATTTTTACTTCTGGCAACCGTCATCGCGTGCTGGTGCGACGTCCCCGCCTCTGCTATCAGTAGGTAGAAGTAATCGCCCCGGTGATACAGGTGCGGACCTTCTGGCCAAACAACGTTCCGTAAGGCCCCTTGCCAAACCGGCGTCGTGTCCCCAATTTGACCCGTTTCCAAATCATATTCAGCAACGTAAATTTCCTTATCTCCAGGATACTTTGGCCCAGCTGAATTGTCATGCGTCGCGGCAAAGTAGCATTTGCCCTGATAGAAGAACAAACTCGGATCAATCCCATCGGCCGCATCAATAAAACGCGGTTCAGACCATGGCCCTCGTGGGTCTTGGGCTGTGACAACAAACATGCCACCACGGTTCTTCGTCGTTTCATGGTCTGCGATAATGTAGTAGGTTCCTTGATTATAGCGAATCGTGGGGGCATAGATGCCCTCGTAATCATCATTTCCCCGCAGACTCACCTGCGAATCCCGATTCAAGGCATTGCCGATCTGTTCCCAATGAACTAAATCTCGACTATGAAAGACTGGAATCCCTGGGAAATAAGAGAACGTGGAATTGACCAAATAGAAGTCCTGCCCCACCGCACAAATTGAGGGGTCCGGATAAAATCCATGTAAAACGGGATTTTCATACTGTACATTTGCCATTATTTACGCCACCTAGTTTTATTTTCAAACATCTAATAACCTCAATACCTGCCATTTACCCACAAAAATAGACGACCCTTCCGGCAAGAACCGAAAAGTGTCGTCTATTTACACATACAGTCTAATTTGCTACGCGGGTGCCCCGCCAGCTGACCAGTTTCCCGGCCTCAATCCAGCCAACGGTGACAAAACCACTTGAGCGGGTCCATCATACACCCACCACTAATTTCCGCCAATTAATCTGCTTAACGACATATTCAGTCACCCATTGGGCAAATCGTGACCCTAGATTGATAACCCGGCCAGACAAACTCTCCACACATATAGTGCCTGAGAAAATCGTTTAGTCAGGAAGTTCTTGGTAGTCGAAGTGGTCAAACGTAGCCACCTGTTCGTACCCTGCATAATCGACAGCTGCTAGCCCAACGAAGGCGCCAGTGAAGAAGCCACCTGACGTTTGTAGGACGTAGTCATCGGACAGGATAGCGGCGTCTAACGTGACTGGCACCGTTTCCCAAGTCTTACCGTCAAAGGAATACTGGTACGTGTAAGATTCCTTGCGCGCTTGGACTCTGAACCAAACGGATTTCGCATCTGCTGGAACCGGAATTGCGTTGTCCTTCAGGAAAGACGTGTAGGTATTGTCGTCGTTTTGAGCAACTTCAATCACGCGACCCTTCTTCTCATCGTTCGTGATGAAAATCCAGGAATAGTGCTTATCGTTATAGAAATTAGCCAAACCAGCCATTTGTTGGTAGCTGAATGGATCGAAGCTAACTTCCGTTTCGGCATCAAAATTAAAGGCTTGCCAGCGCCGCGCCACGAAGGACACGTCGAAGGTGCTAGATAAGGATTGTTGCCCCACCAACTTCAGCTTGCCGTCGCCGACTGTCCCCAATTTAGGGGTAAATGGCTGACGCAGCGTGTTCCAGTTGAGGTCCAGCGTGGATTTGCTAAAGTCATCGTGTTGCGAGTGATCCTTGGGCGCATCGGTTAAAATAGCGTCCTTAGGGGCTTCCACCTCAACTTGACCACCGTGACCGCCAACAACCCGTGGCCAACCAGCGTCATCCCATTCGACCTTTTGAATGGAAGTTTCCCGGCCTAACGTACTCCAGCCACGCGGATCATGACTGGATTCGTTGGCGTGGTTCCAAGGACGGGCAACCAGCGAAGCGTAGTACCATTCGCCACCCGGCGTTGAGGCCAAGGCCCCGTGGCCCTGCTTTTGCAGGTAGAAATCAGGCGTGTCCACGTTCGTAATGAATGGCCCGTCTGGTTCGCCTTCAAAGGATAATTCATCGAGCGTCTTGGAGCGTGCCACGATTTCTTGGTGGGTAAAGACGGTCCCGCCTTCAGCGGCAAACAGGTAGTAATAACCGTTAATTTGATACAGGTGTGGCCCTTCGACCAACTTAACATCATCACCGTTGTAAATGTTGCGGGCCGTTTCCGGCTTCAGTTGCATCGTATCCAGATCGAACTCGGTCAATGTAATCCCGTTAAAGGATTGCTTATACTCACGGTGATCCCAGGTTTGTTGCACCAGGTACTTACGCCCATTCTCATCGTGGAACAGGGAGGCATCAAAGCCGACCCCGTTGATCTTGATGGGATCCGTCCATGGCCCGTGAATATCGGTCGCCGTGGTCAGGTAGTTGATCATATCCTTGAATGGTCCATCGGTAATTTTAACATCGGTGTAGATCAGCCAGAATTTACCATCGGCATAGCTCAAATCTGGCGCCCAAATGCCCCCAGAGGACGGATTACCCGTCATGTCGAGCAGGGTCTTCGTGGACAGTGGTGATGGCAACAGGTTCCAGTGAACCAGATCTTTAGATTCGTGTAACCGCACGCCAGGGAACCACTCGAAAGTTGAGTTGGCAATGTAGTAGGTATCACCCACCCGAATCATGCTGGGGTCGGCATTAAAACCAGGTAACACAGGATTTTGAATTTTCATAAGAAATTTATCCTTTCGTGTAAACTGAAATTTAATTTAACAGGGCCTTTCGTTCGACCGTAAATACTTCTGATAACAAACTTGATAGCACGAATAACGAATAAATGGGGATTCAAACCTGGCAAGCTCGCCAGACCTGAATCCCCATCTTTCGTCATCATTTTGGAACCGCCGTGACGGCTATTTCTGGCCTAGCAACGTCTCCTTGAAGAACCCGAGAGTTTCTTTAAGCAACGTTTCTTTCACAGCAACTGAGTTCCAAGCATGACTGGCGCCTGGCACAACAACCAGATTTGTTGGCTGTTGATAAACGCTTTGATATTTCTTTGAGTAGCTGAGCGGTGCAATGTTATCCGCATCCCCATGAATGATGGTTACTGGGCCCTTAAATTTGGCAGCCTCTTCGTAGATTTGAATGTTTTGTAAATCCGCAAAGAACGCCGGTCCTAGTTTTAAGCTATTGAAGTCCAGATAACCCGTCTGGGAAACCGTATCCGTCGACTTGCCCTGCAACACGTGTTTGTTGGCAATCTCATCAACAAAGACCGCCGCTGGTGACCACATGCACAGTGACTTGATCTCGTTTGGGAGCTGCCCCGCTGTCATACTAGCGGCCACACTGCCCAAACTCATGCCAAGTAACGACAAGCGCTGGGTATCAACGAAATCCAGTGTCTGAACAAACGCAACCAGTGCGCGGCTTTCCTCGAGTTCCTGACTGAAGGTAAAGTCGATGAAGTCCCCGTCACTCTCGCCATGGTAACCGTAGTCAAAAGCAATTGCTGCGATGCCATTTTTGTTGAGTAAGCGACTCATGTAGACGAAGGAATTAAACGCCTCGTCACGATTCGAACTGAATCCATGAAACATCAGGACGGTTGGCTGTTGACCCGTCACGCCGTCTGGGATATGCGCCGTTCCGCGCAAGGTCAACCCGTTGATTTCCGTTGATAACTGTTTAATCATTGCCTATCTCCTCCCGCTATCGACTGTCGGTTGGCAGATGCTTCGTGATAAATCTGGCAATCTTGTCCCAAACAGCCGCACTCCAAAAATTACTCTCATGGTCGGCACCTGATACCGTAACCGCTTCCACTTCATAGCCGTTGCGGTCAAGACATTCGGCCATTTCTGGCATTTGTTGATAGGGTACCAAGGTATCCTTGGACCCGTGCATCAACAGAAATGGCGGATAACTTTGGTCGGGGCGAACTTGATAGACGGGACTCATCTGTTCAAGTGTCTTGGGAAACTCGGTATTTTCCAAGTGCTGGGTCACTTCGACAAATTCCTTTTGATTCTTCAAAGCAACGACATTTGACACGCCGAAACAGCTAACAACCACGTCAACCTTGTCCGAGAATCCTGCGTAATCAGCCGTTTCGTAGCGCGGATCACCCGCGGTCAACCCGACCAACTGCATCGCATTGCCCCCGGAAGAGGTACCCAGGCCAATGACCTTATCAGCATCAATCGCATACTGCGCGGCATGTGCCCGCAAAAACCGAATGGCACATTTGACGTCCTGGAGAAAGGCTGGGAACGGATGGCCCTCAAACGCATTGCGGTGTTTGACCATGGCCACCACGTAGCCCTGCTTCGCTAGGTTTGCTAATTGAATAACTTCGAAACCATTATCACCGGTTTGCCAGCCGCTTCCTTGAACAAAGACCACCACAGGAAACGTTTGATCCGTTGGGCCCTCTAAGGACAGGCGCCACGGCACAATCAAATCCAACACTTGGTTGGGTTCTCCGCCGTCTTCACAGTAGGAAATGTTTGGGATCACTGAGTACATCCCCGCGTAATGATCATTCGACGACAAGTAACTGCTAATCATTCACTCAACCCCTTGTTCTTGGTTCTCTAAACAACTTAGTTTTTCTTCGGGTCAATCTTCACCTGTAAGGCAACATTGACCAGTTGTGGCTTGAGGTCCAGGTCCTCGGTCATCCCTAGGTCTGGCTCGCCATCAACATCGAAGTGCACGCGCCGAATACCAGAACTCCGTGGCCCCTCTTTACCTGGGTGCGCATGGTAACTGTTCCAGTAATGACCGTCATCATCAATAACATAGGCATTGTGACCGGGGCCAAATTCGCCGGCAACCGTGTTGGACGTCAGGATTGGGTAGTTACTCTTCTGCCAATTCTCTGGGTCTAACGGGGACAACTCCCGGTCGATTTGCATCAGACCAACCACGTAGCTGTCATCAATCAGCGCCCCAGAATAGGTCAAGTACACCTTACCGTTTCGTTGAATCGCAAATGGTCCTTCATTAACTGGCGCGCGGTTGTTTTCCCACCCATAGATGGGTTTGGCAATCACGACGGGGTCCGAAATCATTTGCCAAGGATGAGCAGCATCCACTTCAGCAATGTAGAGCCAAGCACCTAAATCGTTGGGCACAAACTGCCGTTGCGACCAGGTCACGTAAATGTGATCATCGATTTGAAATTCCGTCATATCCAGCGTAATCCCTTGCTTGATCAGCGGGTCACCGTTGGGCTTAACCACCCGTTTAGGTTCACACCAGTCACTAGCTAACATGGGGTTGCCGTTTGGCTTCAAAGCCATGACATACGACTGCACGTCTTCAAACCGGTCGATAGTGGCTGAGTGGAACACGAACAGCTGGCCATCGATGATATGAAATTCTGGCGCCCAGAGCAGGTTGCCAATCGTATCGTACATGTTACTGTCCAAGATTTTAACTTCTTGTGCCGTCACTAATTCAGGAACTGAATTGGCTTCACGGATGTACAAGCTATGATTCCGGTCCGCATCATTCGTGGCAATGAAGTAATACTTATCTTGCCAGCGACCAATGCAAGGATCTGCACGGTCTAACGCCATTGGGAAGATAAAGTGATCTTGGTGAATCCGACCCTTGATTGTAAGACTTTGTGGCTTGGTAAAGTCAATGTTGCGACTGTACCAATCGACACGTTTGTTGGTCTCGGTCCCATCGCTATACTTCGCGACAGCCTTAACCTCTTCTAATTCTTGCTGACTACCGACTGTGACTTCCTTAGGGAGCTCATTAGCCGTGTTGTACGGTTCATCTAACTTATTCAGCAGATAATCACCGATGGCATCACTAATGCTAATCTCCCCACGAGGAATGCAGCCATCAATATTTTCGGCAGCAACCTTGGGCTGGTTCGGAATCGTAGCAACTTCACTTTGTTCGTTACCACTGATTTCAAATGCCTGGGTGTCTGCATTAAACCAGAAGCTGGCGGCGTAACACTTGCCGGAAACTTCCCGCCAGAAGACCTTCTGGGCCATCTGACCATCGACTCTGACCTCTAAGATCACGTCGTTGCCAACCTTGATTGACGCCAATTGTTGATAGTGGACAAAATCTTCGGTCGTGAAGCACAGGAGTTCACCTTTGCTGGTTAAGTCATTCTCAGCCTTGGAACCCGTTTGAATCGCAAAGATACCAAATGTGGTGTCATTGATTTGGAAGATGCAGGGTTGAATCAACGTTTTCGCGTCGATACTGCCGTCGTCCTTTTCAATACCCTTAGGGAAAAGCACCCCATAATTGTGATTCAACGCTTTAAAGGCTGACCCATTTTGGGAAATCCCTAAATGCATTGAGTGAGATAACTTGGCGTCATAGCCCTCATCGTTCCACGGATCACGTTCATAACAAAGTAATTGATAATTTTTCATAAGCTAACCACCTCGTAAGTTCTCCTGGATCGACTGACTAGTCTTCGACTGCTTGTTCTTGTTCAGCCTTTTTGTTACGAGCATCAATTTCAGCACTCATTTTGTTCATGCTGCTGTCGGTGATTGGGTAGAAGATAAACAGAATCATCCCGGCAATGATGAAGATCAGTGGCAATAAGGATTGCATGGTCAAGATACCGTGTAAGGTACTTGCGGTTTGCATCTTCAAGCTAGCGTTGAAGCCGATAAACTTCAAGAAGTAACCAGGAACCACACCACCTAAAGCCAAACCTAAGGCAACGGCGAAGGAACAAACGGAACTGATGATAGCGTTTTCACGTTTGCCTAACTTCCAGTCACCGTAGTTAACAACTTCGGTTTCGAAGGCCCACATGTAACCAGTGGTAACGATCATCCCGATGGAAGCTAATAATTTACCAGTCATAACCAAGCCAACGCTGTGGGCGTTACCAAAGTACATGATCAAGAGACCTAACATTAAGACGCCACTGAAACCGAGCATCAACCCTTTACGACCCATGTGACGCTTAAACCATGGGAACAATGGCACTAAGATAAATGAAGGAAGTGACCCTAACAAGTTAAAGTACTTCAATAAATCAGGACGGCCCATGTTGTAAGTTACGTAGTAAGAACCGGATGAGTTAACAATACTCATGAAAATGAAGGCCAAGATGAGGTAGGCCAGTAAAATAGCAAATGGTTTGTTGACTTTCATTTGAACAAAGATATCTTTAAAGGAAACATCGTCCGTTGCTTGAGCAGACATGTGGTAGTGTTCGTGAATCATGGTGAAAGCAAAGAGTAACCCAATCAGACCCATGATGGCGAAGATACCCATCGTCAGGAACCAACCTTTTTGAGAAGCTTGGCCGGTGTAGGCGCCAGAGAAACCAGTAACTAAGAATGGTACCCCAAATGAGATCAACATCCCACCAACGTTTGAGCAGAACATGCTGTAAGCGTTCAGTTGGGCAATTTCATCGTTGTCCCGCGTCATGGCAGCTGGCATCGCACCTAATGGTGACAGGAACGTGTTCAGTAAGGATAACCCAACGTAAGTCGTGTACGCGTAAACAAGTTTGAATGTGTAAGCGCCACCAATTGAGTAGAAACAAAGGACGGATAAGACCGCATAAGGAATGGCTAAGTAAAGTAAGTACCCACGATATTTACCAAATTTAGTCGTTCGTTTGTCAACCCACGTCCCATAAACTGGGCTGGCAACCGCATCAATAATTCTAACGAGTAAGAACATTAACGCGGCATCTGCTGGCTTCAATCCATAAACGTTGGTATAGAAGAATAACAGATAGGTACTGACCACGTTAAAGATCAGGTTGACGGACATCGAGCCAATCCCTTGACCCAACTTTTCTGTGAATTTCAGCTTTGGCATTACCTGAGCTTGTACGCTTTGCGCTTCATTATTTTCCAAAAGATTTTCCCCCACTCTATTTGATAGGAAGCTTCATCGTCACAATTTCTCGTGGATCCAAGTTCATCTTGAGTTCATTACCCGTGACCGTGTAGTCTGCGTAATCCTTGTCGACGACGGCATCTGGATGATCAAGATCGTTGTGCGCATTCATTTCAGCTGGGTTCAAGCACTTCGTGTAGGTGATGTCGCCAATTGCTTTAGGCAAAGTCAGGGTTAACTCGTGTGCTTTATCAGGATTAACGTTACATACAGAAACGATGTAGTTGTTGTCCTTTTCTGAAACGGTGTAGTTTAAGTCATTGTTCATTTCATGGAATGCTTGTAACAACCGGGCATCTTGATGTAGCTGGTACATCTTGAAGACATAGTAGGTTGGCGTCAAAATAATCTTGTCGCCTTCGGTCATCACCATACTCTGCAAAACATTGATCATCTGTGCAATGTTCGCCATCTTAATCCGGCCAGCATACTTGTTAAAGATGTTCAGTGACGTGGCAGCAACAGCGGCATCCCGCATCGTGTTTTGTTGAATCAGGAAGGCGGGGTTCGTGCCCTTCAACGGCTGGAACCAAGTCCCCCATTCGTCGACAACCAAGTCCGTGGACTTTGGCATCAATTCCAGGTGCCGGGAGATCATGTCGTCAATTTGACGGGCACTGTTCAATAAGCTCGTCCAATCTTCAGCGTTA
Source organism: Levilactobacillus mulengensis (assembly GCF_003946045.1). Lineage (GTDB taxonomy): Bacteria > Bacillota > Bacilli > Lactobacillales > Lactobacillaceae > Levilactobacillus > Levilactobacillus mulengensis. Next base: position 51,665 of record NZ_RHNW01000005.1, read on the forward strand.
AAGTCGACCGCGTCACCCTTGTCGTTCCACCCATTAGTTAAGGCGTAATGGTGTAAGGCTAAGCCATCCATAAAGGGTTCAGCGCGTTCCGTAACTTCCTTGGTCCAGGCATAATCGTCATCGCTAGGACCACTAGCAACCTTGTACATTGGACCGTTGTATTCTGAAACGTAGGTCTGGAAGCGCCGGTAAACGTCTGAATAGTACTCAGCGCTCATAAAGCCGCCGCCCATCCAAGCTTCGTTGCCTAATCCCAAGAACTTAATCTTGTAAGGCGCCGCATGACCATTTTGCCGCCGTAAGTTAGCGAAGTAAGAATCGCCATCGGCCGTCATGTATTCGATCCAATCAACCATTTCCTTGACGGTCCCACTACCTAAGTTAATGTTGATGTAGGCTTCACACCCCAGTTGGCGGCAAAGTTCAAAGAACTCGTCCGTCCCGAAGGAGTTGTCTTCAACTACGGCACCCCAACTATGGTTGATGGTCTTTGGCCGCTGATCCACTGGCCCAATCCCATTTTCCCAATGGTACTCATCAGCGTAGCTACCGCCGGGCCAACGTAGCACTGGAATATGTAAGTCTTTCAGCGCATTGACCACGTCGCTCCGCAGTCCATTGACATTTTCAATTGGGCTGTCCTTGCCAACCCAGATACCATCGTAAATCCCATGCCCCAAATGCTCTGCAAATTGTCCTTGTAAATACTTACTAATCAGAATCTTGTCATTTGACTCATCCGTAACTTTCGCCTTCATAGGCTCACTCTCCAAATAAGTAATAGTTAAGATATCTTGTATTCCTGTGCACAACCCTATGTTAGCGCTTGCAAAGTCGAAGTCAATATCGTTTTTGTTGATTGCTTAACTTTATTTGAATCTACTAATCATTTTCGTTATCAAGGGAGTATAATTGACCTATCGGTAAGATGGCTTAGTAACATATAGACTACTTAGGAGATGTATTCATGGATTTATCACTTACAAATAATTCATTGCCGGCGTTCTCGGCGTTAGATAATCCGGTCAGACTAGAAATCATCAATTTACTGTCAAAATCAAAGATGAACGTGAAGGAAATTGCGACGGCTGTAGGCCTCAGCAGTACCATCACCATCATGCATTTGAACAAGTTAGAAGCTGCACATATTATTCGCACCGAAAAGCACGGAAATCAGCGAATCTCCATCTTAACGGTCGACAACATTACCATTCATTTTCCCCAGCAACTTTACGTCCCCTATGAAAAATACGAATTCAATATTCCCATTGGGCAATACACCCATTACCAAGTTGCCCCAACATGTGGCCTAGCTGGTCAAACCGGCTTCATTGGCAAGGTCGACAATCCCAAATACTTTATGAATCCTGAACGAACCGATGCTGGGATGCTGTGGTTCTCCAACGGCTTCGTTGAATACACGGTACCCAACTACCTGGCCCCCGACCAACAGATCAAGATGATTGAATTTAATGTTGAGCTGAGTTCAGAATTTCCGTTCTCAAATAACAATTGGCTGTCCGATATTACCCTTTCCTTGGCGGGTAAGACGCTGGGCACCTGGACCAGCCCCGGTGACTTCTCCGACGTTCGGGGGAAATTCACGCCCGAATGGGTCTACAGCGATATGAATCAATATGGTTTACTAAAAACGATTCGAATCTCTGAGTATGGGACCTTTATCGACGGTCACCATTTCTCCGATGTCACCATCTCAGATATCGATGCTAAACGTGACAACTGGACGCTACGATTCTCCGTACCTAAAACCGCTGAACACTGCGGTGGCTGCACGATCTTTGGCAAGCACTTTGGTAATTACAATCAGGATATTAGCTTCCGGACCTACTACCAGGAGAAAATTAAGAGCGACTAGCTGGGCATAAAAAACGGCGCCACCGTGGTTAAACCGCGATGACGCTGTTTCTTTGTGCACTGCTCGCATCCTTATTGATGCCGAGTATCTGGTTTATAAAATTGGTGATAACAGCCGTGAAGCCGTCTGCTTAAAGCGCAGGTAGGCCGACTGCTGCTTGAATTTCTCTGGGGTAATCAGCTCACTGTGACGCATGTCAGCCTCGTAAATCTCTTCCAACTGCGTGGCGACGACCGGGTCGTAAATGAACGCGTTGATTTCGAAATTTAATTTAAAACTCCGATAATCCATGTTGGCCGAGCCCACGGAGGCAATCCGGCCGTCGACAACCATGGTCTTGGCGTGGATGAACCCGTTGTGGTAGAAATAAATCTTCACGCCATCATCGGCAAGCTGGCGGGCATAGTACTGGGTTGCCCGGTAAACGAAGGCGTGGTCCGGCTTGTCCGGGATCATGATTCGCACATCAACGCCGGCCATGGCCGCAATCCGCAGGGAGTCCAAGACACTGTCGTCTGGAATCAGGTACGGCGTCTGAATCCACAGGCGCTTTTCTGCCGTCTGAATCAGCCGCATGTAGCCCATTTTAATCTGTTGCAGGTCGGAATCCGGCCCACTAGAGACAATCTGCAAACTGGTTTCCCCCTTAACCTTGGTCAGTGGGAAGTATTTGTGCTCGATGCGGTCGTCCTTGAACGGATGGTCGCGGTCGGTGGCGTTCCAGTCCAGCATGAAGCGCGCCTGCAGGGAGAAGACCCCGGAACCCACGATGCGTAAATGGGTGTCGCGCCAGTAGCCAAACTTTTCCTTGCGACCAAGGTACTGGTCCCCGATGTTAAAGCCGCCAACGTAGCCAACCTGGCCGTCAATTGTGACGATCTTCCGGTGATCACGGAAGTTCAGCCGGAAGTCAATCACGGCCGAACGCGTGCCCAGGAAGGCTTCCACGTGGCCGCCCACGTCAATCAACGGCTTGAAGAACCGTTTCCAGGTACCCATCGATCCCCATGGATCATAGATCACCCGAACTTCGACGCCGGCCTGAGCCTTCTTCACCAGCAGGTCCAGGATGTCATTTCCAATCTTATCGTTGTAAAAGGTGTAAAATTCAATGTGAATACTGGAGTGGGCCCGCTCAATGTCCTCCATCATGAGATGGAATAAGTCGTGACCATCCGTAATCACTCGTACCCGGTTCTTTCGGGCCAAGAAGGCGTGGTCGGTCTCCATAAACATATTAACCATATTGATGACCGAATGACTAATTTGGTCAGCCGGCATAATTTTGTCGCCAATTTCTTCACGTTGCTGATTGAGCCGTTCCTCTAGCTGAACCGCTACCTGCCGCTGCAGTCGAAACATCCGACCTTTCGGCAATTTTCGCCCAATAAAGGCGTAAGCGATAAACCCGACGACGGGCAGTAGGACCAGCACTAGCATCCAAGCCCACGTCGCGGCAATATCCCGCTTCTCACGGAAGACCGTCACGAATGCCAACGCCGAGTTGACAACCACAATGATTTCCAGGATGAGCATGTAATTCACGTTCACGGGTAATCCCCTCCTCTAACTCTCTGTGATTTTATGATACGCTAAATCATCAAAATGTCTTTAGTTTTTCTTAACTTTTTTCAATTAATTCACCCTAAATCGACCAGGAGGCGTTTCCATGTTTTCTCACTTAACCACGTTGATTGGCGGCTTACACGGCACCAGCCCCTTTCGCGTTTTACACTGGATTTTCCGGGATAACCCGACCATCGGGATCATTCTGTTGGCGGGCATTATTTTGTACAGCATCTACCGCTACATGAACCGGCGCTAACATGCCGTTCCCGCCGGCGGGTTCAAGGTGACCTGCTATGGGGTCGCTTCCAGCCTGAGAAGCGGTCTTCCAGCTCGACTTTGAGCCCCTAAACCGGTCTCAAAGGTCGTCCCGTGGTCTAAAACTGAGAAATTCACTCAGTTAAGACCACCGACACAGCTGGCCACCTTGCCCCGCCTCTGGTCACTCACGTTAGCGAATTCCCTTTCTTACTCGCTTTTCGTGTATCCTTTGCGCTAGCGTTGCTCCTATGACAATACTCATTTATCCCATTCAATGTATCTCCATCGTTCTACTACTATAGTTTTCTAAGTCCTCACTTAACAATTGAGGCTTATTCTTATATCACCGGTTATCAAAAAAATCACCCAGCCACAAATCAGTGGACTGGGTGATTTTAAATTTTTCGATTTAAAAGCTGCTGGCCGGGTCGCCGTATTGGCTGGTCCCGGTTGTGTAATTAATTTTGACGCCGGCCTGGATGTTAAAGATGTAGACGTTGTAGGAAACGCCGGGGTTATTGACCGACTTGGCCTGCATGTGGACGCCGCGGGCGACTAGCTCGTTACCGCGGAAGACCGGTTGCACCTGGTAGCGAATGTAATCGCTGGGATGGCTCTTCAGGTAGCTGGCCACCGGATTTTCATAAGCCGTCATGCCGGGGTCGTTCAGTGAACGGGTCCCGGTCATCAGGTTCTTCAGATTGTTATTTTGCCCGGTCAGTTGGTAGCCGATTAAATGACTTCGGTTGTACAGGTAACCCCGCTTGCCATTGACCGTATATTCCTTGTTCTTCCACCCAGTCGGGTTGACGTTGAGCGGCTGGCGCTTGGCCGTGGGCATCGTGCTCTTACTCAACAAGGCATTCGCGGTGGTCACCCGATTCAAGGTATCCAGCTCGCCGTACGTTGCCCAGGGGCCCTTCTTCGTGGATAACTGGGCCGCCGTAAACGTCGGCTTATTGTGGTTGACCGCTACGATTTGCGTGCCGGTGTATTTCTGATCTGCTAGGGCTTTTGTCGCGACCGACTGCTTGGGCGCCGTAGCCGTGGTGCCCGAATTCGTTGCCTGATGGCTGGTACTCCCCACTAAACTCGTGGCCACGTTGGTAATTTTACGGGCGGTCGGGTTGCCCTGACTACTTAAGGTGCCCACGACCCCAATCAAAATCACCGCAATGGCGGTGTAAATGGACACGCGCCCACCCCGGCGGCGTCCCCGATAACGTTTACTCATTTTTCTCTTCCTCTCAGCTCTCATAGTGTTACCCTCTATTTTAGCAAAAGAACATACGTTTGTCTTCTTTCATTAGTTATTAATCGCTATTTTTAATTATTAATAATTGATTATTACAGCCAGTCACGCCAACTTAACACTTTTTTAACTGCGCGTCCCCCTTTTCTGGTGGGATGCCATGCTATACTATAGGGGAGAAGTAGGCGGTTTGTGTGAACAACATAAAACTGTTATCATTTGCGATGAGGTGATTGAGATATGAAGAAATCCCGTACGATTGCCGCCGCTCTGAGCCTTTTGGCTGTATTTGCCATCGGCTTGGCCGGCTGCAGTAGCTCCAGCAGTAAGTCGGGGAGCAACCAACAAGCTAGTTTTAAAAACAAGACCACGAAAAAGGCTGACGTGAAGTCCACGTTGACGGGTTCCAAACAACTCTGGTACGTCAACGGTTCGATCAACGCTAAGAGCAATTCGGGCCTGGAAGCCTACCGCTTCGATTCCAACGGTAAGGTTACCGTCTACAACGTTAACAAGTATTACAAGTCATTTAGCGCTGCCAAACAGGACAACGCCTTAAACAAGATTGGGATCCTGAACACCACCTTTAAGACCAAGGGTGACGATACCGTCATCAACTTTAAAGGGAAGCTGTCAGACATTCCGATGACGCAAAAGTTCACGGTCAAGAAGACGGTCACTGGTAAGAATGACGCCGCTAAATTAAAGGTCGCCGGTTACCACATTTCTCGTGACGTCGATGATGACGTGACGCAGGCCGTTTTGGTTAAGGTCGCTGAATAAACTATCCGAGAAACGGCGCTGCGCTGGCAGAGCCGTTTTTTGTTTGGAGGAAATTTTATGAAGAAATTGGGTCCCTGGATCGGGGCGATTCTGGTCGTGGGCGGCGTCCTGGTCTATCAGCAGCACCGGCACCTCCCCGCCATCGTCCTCCTAGAAACGGGCGTGCTGGGAATCGCCGTGGTCCTAGGAATTTTCCACCTGATCAGCCTCTGGCGTAACCGCCGTTAACCCGTCGCAGAGAATGGCTGACAGCGCTTTCTCTTTGGGGTATGATAGGGCCAAAGGAGTGTGATACTGATGATGAAACACAAGTTTACCATGGACACTATGGACCCCGCAGAATTCAAGGAACACCGTGATCGCTTCAGCGCACTAATTGCTAAGAACCCCTGGCTGATTCCAACGGTCATTTCCCTAGAGATCATCCCAGTGACCACCATGCTGCACGGCTTCTGGAAGAATCGCCAACTCAAGAAACAACTCCAAATCGCACGTGAACAAACCAAGCAACTCCAGTTAGGTGGCGGCTGCCACCACGGCAAATGCTGCGGTAAGGGTGGCAAATGTCACCATCATCCAGACGGCAAGCCCCAAATGTTAGCGGATGACACCCCTGAACACGCACCCATGGGCCATTGCCATCACCACATGGATTAATCTAAGGAACGAAGGTAAAAATCACTTCCAGCTCACGGGCGGGAAGTGATTTTTTGATCTCTTAGTAAAATTTTATCGAAATGTAACATATATATAAAATTATGAATACAATTAGGTTTATGTATTTTAAGCAAATAAGTGGCGTCAAATTCTGCGAAATCACACAAAAATAGTGTGTAAACTATTAGTTAAAAGTAATCCAACCCCCTTTTAATCCCTAAAACGTCACTATTACGCCATCCATTTAGTAATATCTAATGAATTGCATTACTAATCGATAAATTCTCTTCACACTTTCTTCACAATTACCAGTTAGGATACAAGCATACCAATAAAAACCTATTAACCAACCTTTTTTCATTTTATTAATCAATAAAATGATCCACTTACCCTAACCAAGTATGTGGCCTGACCGTCCTCTAACCAGGGACGGTTTTTTGTTTTCTCGGGAACTAAAAAAGGAACATCCCGCCATCACTGACGAACGTTCCCAGCTAACATTAAATCGTTAATAATTCTGCCGGGGTACTTAACAAGTACGTCGGCTTTTCGGCCTTCACAGAGGCTGGGTCGGCGGCACCCCACATGGCTGCGGCGGTGGCGACACCGGCGTTATTTCCCATCTGCATGTCATACTTGGCATCCCCGATCATGACGCTCTCATCAGCCGCCAAGCCAAACCGGTCCAGCAAGCTTAAGATACCATCGGGCGCCGGCTTGTAATGGCTCACCGTGTCGGAGCCACTGATGGCTTCAAACGTTTGGCCCAAGCCGAGTTGGTCAAGGTTACGTTGCAGCGGCACCGAGTGCTTACTGGAAACCACGTATAAATGGTCTCCCCGCTGCTTCAAGGCCGTTAGCGTGTCCGCAATCCCATCAAATAAGGTGATACCGAGCTTTTCAGCCTCGTGATACTGGGCGCGAAATTCCGTGTAGAGTTCGGCCAATTCCGGCTCGCTGAGCGTCTCGGTCGCCATTTTTGCAAAGGATACCTCAATCGGCACCCCCATGTAGCTCACGACCGCCTCACGACTGGGCTGCGTCAGGCCCTTAGCGGCGTATGCCTGCTGGGTCGCCAGCACGGCCACGTCACGGGTATCGGCCAGCGTACTATCAAAATCAAACAAAAAATTGTGCATCAGATCACCTCATCAATTTGTCTTGCCAACGTCTCTCTTATTCTACGCGTTGCGGGTGCCTACTGGCTAGCGTTAACGCCTATCTTTTGAAAAAAGCCGCTGACCGATGTTTCATGTGAAACATTCTGACCACAAAAAAACAGTCGCCAAGGTGCACGACTGTTTTTAACGTTTATGATAAGGAATCCCAAGGAGCCAAAGCCTGTGGTGTCGTGGCTAAGACGGCTTGTTGTTCTGGCGTTAAGAAGCGCTTGTGCACGACCACTTCGTAGACGAAATCATCCATCCAGTCGTCGGTCATGACAAAGTACCCCTTGTCGCCGTTCTTCTCGCCCCAACTGTTTTCAACCTTCCAGCGGTTGGGTTCGTCATTAACCAGGTTGACCCCGGTCAGCGTCATGGCGTGAGACACACTAGCCTCACCCGTGGCGAGCCGTTGCGCCTTGGTCAAGCTCAGGTCAACGCCAAATAGGTCGCTGACTTGGAACAAGTGGCTGTCTAAGAAGCCGCGTTCCCGGCTCATTTGTTGCAAGACGTCGTTACCGAACCAGACCGATTCACCACTCTCAAGTTGGGCGATCGCGGCCTGCTTCATGTCGGCCAATGGTAAGTTGAGGAAGCTGATGTGCTTGCCACCGACGATGTTATCTTGGCTTGGCAGACTGTAGTGTTGGTTAAACGCCTTGTCTGGCGAATTGGCAATGACAACATAGTCATCGAGATCCACATCAAAGTAATCGTGGAAGAAGCCTTGGGGCGTTAACCCTTCGGCCCGGTGAACCTTTTGCTTGTCGTCCTTGAATTCCAGGTCAAACGTGGTCGGTGGTTCGCCGAAGGCATAGGCGGCCATCCGGTAAACTTCCTTTAAGGCTTGAGCGCGCGTTTCCGCGATGGCGTCCTCGTCCGCCCCGTCCGCGACCAATTGGCGCAGTGCCAGTGCATCCTTACGCAATTTCAGATTCAACGCGGCGCCGATACCGGTCGTATCATTGCTGTTGAATGATTCTGGCATGGCACTCACTGGCACGACCCCGTACTTCTGCACGAGTGCCGCCCCCATGGCCCATTGACCACCATCATTGTCGGGATGGCCCAGGTAGTAAGCGACTTCGCGGTCATCAAGTGGCTGATTGGCCGTACGTAAAATGTTGTCGAAGAACATGTTGGCCCGCTCCACGCGGTCCCAGAAGAACAGGTAGCTTTGAGACAATTCAAAGTCCTTCACGTCATACTTCGCCGCAAATTGATGGCGAATCGTGTTCAACGTGGCAAACAGCCAGCAACGGCCGGAATGCTTCTGGTTGGAGACCTTCCCCGTCGGTAATTCCACGGAGAACGTGCGGTTCAACCGCACGGCGGCTTGCGGATCTTCAGACGCTGCGAGGACCCCGTTTTTGATGACGGCCCGACTCACAACGTTGTGGGCGGGTTGTTTTTGTAAATCAGCACGTAAATCCGCCGTCTCAGCAGCGGTTAATTCATGATTGGTCTTGGTTTCTGGCATAGAACGAACTCCTCTCGCGATGACTTCATGAGAACTCTCATGAAAATCTCATAATTTACATAGATTCATTCTAGCCCTTTCGCTTTAGAAAGGCAATTAATTTTTGGTACGAAAAAACGTGATCAGGCCCACTCGCCTAACCACGTCAATCAACCTATGTATGCTGCTAACCGCCACTATGCCTGATCAGCCGGCCCAGTCTCATTACCCACGGCCCGCAACGCCAACTGCCGAATCTGCGCCACCAACGCATCATGCTGGTCTGCCGGCACGTCTGCGAGCAAGCTGTCGGCCACTTCCTGCCGCAACTGAACAATATCGGGATACAACGCTTCGCCCCGCTTGGTCAACGACAGCTCGTAAACGCGCTTGTCCGCCTTGGACTGACGCTTGCGGACGTAACCCAGATTGACCAGCTGATTGACCGCCCGGGTCACGTTGCTGGGGTTCAAGTAAGTTAAGCTGATCAACTTATCCTGCGTCAACCGCGGTTGTTCGTGAATCCGTAAAATATAGTAATACATGCTGGCGTTTAACCGGTACGGTTGGAGGCGCCGGTCAAGCGCGATACGCGTATAACGGTTGGCAATCGACAACCACTTTAAAATGTCGGGATCATTGCTACTGGTGACCATAAGCCGCCTCCTTCTCTAAAATTACGTGCGCAAGCATATACTAAATCGTGTAAATTGTCAAGCAAACACGCCAGTCCCCCGCCTTCGTGGAACCCGAAGGACAGCGGCCACGACACCGCCTGCAGGCAGTAAAAAAGCGTGGTCCCCATAACGGTCCCACGCTCTCATTTTAACTAGTAAGCTAAGCTATTCACATTAGCCCGGCGCGTCTTGCTAGACGTCCAGAATGGCACTTTAACGACCCCTAAGACCTTGTCCTTATCGACGAAGCCCCAGTACCGACTGTCGTTAGAAACGCTCCGGTGGTCCCCCAGCACGAAGTACTTGCCCTTAGGCACGACCGTGGTGATCTTCTTGCCATCATTCCACTTCTGCGTCTTCTGCAGGCTAGCCAGCGTCCAGTTCCCGGTCCCAGCAGTCCGTTCGCTGGTGGAAATGAAGCCCTGGTCAACCTTTTTCTTGTTGACGTAGATGTACCCGTTCTTGCTGGTCACCGTATCGCCAGGCAGGCCAATGACCCGCTTCACGTAGTTGGTGTTGGGCTTTGCGGAAGGATCCTCACCATGGGCATCAAAGACGATGACGCTCAGATGCTTGACGCTAGCCTGTTTCCAAGCAAAAACCTTTTCGTTGTTTTGGAGGTTCGGTTCCATGGATGGCCCGTCGACCCGCACCCGGGTGAAGACGAACGATTTAATCGCAAATGCGATGGCTAACCCAATGATCACAGGGATAATCCAACTCATGACTTCCTTTAATGCTTTCATGATTGAGCTCCTTATTTTCAGATATTAATATATTTTTATCATACACCCCGACTGCCCTTAGGAAAACTTTTTCTATCAGTGAGGGTCAAGTATCATCTTACCATTTACTGACTGAAAGTCCCACGTTTTCCCGTAATTTAATCCGCGTGTAACGTTTTTGTTGGCTGAAGGGGGCTAACAACCCGAATATTTTTCAAATGCCGCTTGCAAATTTACCCATTTCCAGCAATAATAAGGAAACGAACTTACGTCAACAAATGATGTTCTGGACCGCCATTCTGCCCGGCAGAGTAGCGGTCCAGTAGTGTTTCTAGCGCTAATTATTCTATTATTTATGAAAGGGCTGACTGTTTTTGAATCCTACGCTTTCTCGACGTCGTCAAATTTGGCTGACGCTGCTCCTGGGGACCGTGAGTGCGACCGGACCCCTGGCCATTGACCTTTACTTACCGGCCCTCCCCCAAATGAAAATTCAATTTGCCACCAGCGCCTCACTGATGCAATTGAGCATCACGGCCTGCCTGATTGGGCTGGCGCTGGGCCAATTGATTGCCGGCCCGCTATCCGACCAGTATGGCCGCCACAAGCCGCTGGTGCTGGGCTTCGTGATCTTCGGCTTAGTTTCCCTGGCCATGGCCTTCATCCATTCGATCACGCTACTGATCATCCTGCGGTTCATTCAGGGACTGGCGGGGGCGACCGGTCAGGTGTTGGCCCGAGCCGTGGCACGGGACCTCTTTTCCGGTAAAAAACTGACGCGTTTCTACGCGCTACTGAATACCGTCAACGGGGTCTTCCCCATCATCGCGCCCATTATTGGGGGCTTCATGATTCACTACGTCGACTGGCAAGCCATCTTCATCCTGCTGGCCATCATTGGGTGGGTGATTGCCTTGGCCGTGGCGTTTGGCCTCCACGAATCGCTACCGGTCAACCAACGGCAAACGGGGGGCTTTACCGCTTCTCTGGCAACCATGGGCAAATTGGTGGTCCAACCCGCCTTCTGGCCGCTGATTTTGGCCACGGGACTGGTCTACGGTGGGCTCTTCAGCTACATTTCCGCCTCGACCTTCGTCTTCCAAACGGGCTTTGGCCTGGCACCCCAAACGTTTAGCCTGCTCTACGCCTTCAACGGCCTGGGCATTGTGGTCGGGAGTAACTTGCCCGGCCAACTCGCCAGTCGCTTCACCAACCGCCAACAGGTCACCAGCCTCCTGACGTTGGCGGCCGGGGTCAGCGCCGTCTTACTGCTGACGCTCCTATTCCCAGCCAACGTCTGGGTCGTCAGCGTGCTGGTCTTGGCGCTGGTCATCCTGATTGGTGCACTACTCACACTGACAGTCACCATCATCATGGATCAAGCCACCAGCAACGCCGGCGGGGCTTCGGCCGTCATCGGTCTGGCGCAAAACGCTTGCGGTGGCCTGGCATCCCCACTGGTTGGCCTTTCCGGTAGTTCCTACGCCGCTATGGCTACCATGTTGCTGGTCTGCAACGTGGGCGCCCTGGGCCTGGTCCGCTACCAAGCCAAAACCGCGGTGGCTAAATAGGACGTGCTAAGCCAATCGTTCCCGGCGGTGGGCTCAAGGTCCCCTGCTGTGGTCACTGACGTTGATTTAACTGGTGCAATTTAGCTTGAATTAGCGTTAACACTATAATCCATACTAAAAGCTTTCAATAACCATCTGACAACTAGCCACATAATTGATACAAAGGGTCCAACCAAATCTGCGGTTGAGCCCTTTTTAATTACCGATAGTTAATCCCAACCTCGGCCCTATCGCCGTCAAACACCTCACCAGTAAGCTAACCACCAAACCACTGGGCTAAACCAGTGTCAGCCGCAGGGACGGTGAAAATGAACCAGTCGTGGTAGTGACCAGAGGCGAGCCAAGGCGACCAGCTGTGTCGGTGGTCTTAGTAGAGCGATTTTCTCTACTTAGAGCACGGGACGACCTTTGAGACCGCACTTCGGCTCAAAGTCGAGGTGCAAGCCCGCCCCTCAGGCTGAAACCGGCCCCACAGCAGGGCGGCTTGAGCTCGCCGCCGGGAACGGACACGACGAAGGTCATTTTCACCGGCCCGGAGGCGCAACCGCCGTTTAACCCGTTGGTTAGGTGATTAGGTTAACTGTGGGTGTTTTTTAGCCACTTCGGTCACTCTGGGTCACATCCAAGTCGCCCGCCACCAGCCAACCAGCGACCTATGCTACACTGCAAGTGAAACAACGTATTAAGGCCGTCCACTAAAAATGCAGATCACGCCAGTTAACGAATCGCACTCCCCCCAAAGGACGTGGCGTTACTAGCGGCACTCACCTTAATTGGATTGACAAAAGGGGCTGTGACAACCGTCACAGCCCCTTTTTCGTGCCTGCATAACCGCTAACTAGCCTTCATCAGCTAGCCGGCATTTATCCGGCACATCTTCACGTGCCCACTGTGTCAGCTGGGCGACGACGTTCTTTAAAATTTTAATGCCTAATTGATAGTCCGGCTCGGACCCCAGCATGCGGAAAGCCAGCGTCCAAGCGTCGTGGTACACGCTCACGGTCAGTTGGAAATGTGGCATCGTGCGGTAGGCTCCGGCAAAGTAAATCTGCGTGACTGCCACGCCGCCGAAATCCAAGCGCGTGTGATCGATATGACCGAAGTTAGCAAACGAAATCGCTGCTTGGGGCCGGTGCTTCTCGGCTAATCGCCGCACTAATTTTGGCGGTAGCGCCCGACTCATCCGGTTCAATTCGACTAGCGGCGGCAGGTAGGCCAACTCGTCACGTAGCTGACTGATGGTCGCTTGCGTGTGTTGGATCACGTCCCCCAGCCGATCGCCATCTTCAACCGTAATCGGGATGGGCATTTCGCTGGTCAGGTTGGCGACCTGAACCACGTTAGAAGCCGCCACTGGTCCGTGTAGCCGTAAATCGACTTGATAGGGAATAACCAGCTGCTTTTCACCGGTCAAGGCAAACAGCGACAACGCGTACGCCGACAAGAGCATGGCATTCATCGTCACATTTTCCGTCTGAGTCCGTTGCCGTAGCCGCCGACTCACTACCCGGGGAATGGTGGCCTCGCCACGGTGATGGTGCACATCGCCGTGGAGGCTCGGAAAGGTCTCATCCGAGTTGCCATTCAGCGTTGGTAGCGCCCGATGGGAATGGCGCAGGTGGGCTAAAATCTTGTGCACGCTGCGCTCATTGGTAAAGTTGGCCAGATCCTCGCCATCGTAGGCCGCGGCCAACAGATACAGGTAATGCTTGAAGCCCTCGCCATCCGTTAGCAGGCGGCTCATTGACAGGCGCAGGGCGTCGTAAGCCGGATGGTGAATGACCTGAATTTTTAATTGGGGCCCGGTCAAAACGTCCAGGTTGCCCCGCCCCGGGTCGTGAATCGCCGGGATTTCTTCAATCACTTGTTCCAGGGAATCCGCCGCATCTTCAAAGCGGTTCCAGCGTAAGTTATAGCGGCTCAACACTTGGGGGACCACTGTTTGGGTGGTCGCAACGGCTGTCTTTAGCCGCGCAACGTCAATGGGGTGCGTCAGGCTCAGTGTGCACTCGAGTAACGGGTACGTTTCCGCCAAATCCAGCGTTGGCATCAAGTCCAACGGTTCACCATGATAGATCATGCAAACACCCCTCCTTACTAATTTACGTTCAGTATAGCAAGCCGACCGACGTCATTCGCTTATTTCACATAGATATTGATAAAAATTAATAAAGCTGTAACTTGCGGCCCCTATCGCCGTTTACAGCCCACTCTGTTAGAATGGAGGAAGTGCAACGCCATTTGGCTGGGCGGTTAACCATAATCCACGAACACCGACTTCGCTCGCCGGGACCCAGCCAAAGGGTTATTCTATTAATGAGGTGAATCAATTTGACTAATGCAATGACACCCGTTTCCTGTAATGCCACGCTCATCGTGACCAGCCACCGGGTCTTCCAACCGGATTTAAACGAACACGAATCCGTCTTCGGCGGTAAAATTTTGTCGCTGGTAGATGATAGCGCTTCCGTGGCGGCTGTTCGTCTCACCCACAAGACCGTCGTGACCGCTTCCTTTGACCATGTCAGCTTCCTCAAACCGTTCCATTTGGACGACTCCATGTGCCTGGAAGCCTACGTTAGTGGCACCGGGACCCGTTCGCTAGAGGTCTTCGTGAAAATCATCGGCGAGAACCTGACGACTGGCAAACGCTTCGTTGGCTTTACCTGCTTCATCACCTACGTGATTGAGGATCCGACATCCACCAATCCACTACCACCAATGACGCCCGTGACTGATGAACAACGCTACATCTGTGGCGGCTATGCAAAACGAAATGCCCAACGGAAGGAACGGCGGAGTGAGCAGACGGACCTGAACGCCCACGTCTCCATCGAGTCCCCGTGGCCCATCTAAACATGTTCCACATGAAACATCCTATACTCTGACGTTTTAACCAAATGTCAGGAGCATCACCCAATTCAACAGCAGTCAGCCCCATTCTAACCACAAAACAAATGGTCGACATCCCCGTAATCCCGGGACTGTCGACCATTTTTCAATGCCTATTCTTCTGTTTCACGTGAAACATCCTGCCACTCACTGGCGAGGATCCCGTACGAATACAGGTCCAGCCAACGGCCATCCTGGTAGACGCCTTCGCGATTGATGCCTTCGCGTACGAAACCGACCGCCTGATAGGCGTGGATTGCCGGCACGTTATTGGCATTGACCTCTAACGTAACCTTGTGCAAGCCTAACTCGTTGAACGCAAAGGCTAACACCGTGTTCAGCGTGTCTTCGCCGAACCCCTGACCGCGATCACTGGCGACCGGCAGCGCGATGCCTAACGTTGCCCGCCGATTTTTGAAATACACATCATCTAACATGACCCAGCCCAACAAGCCGTCGTCTGCATTGGCCCGCACCATGAAAAAGAAGCGCTCATTGTTGTCTGGTTCCGCGGCCAGTTCACTGTATTCCGCCGCCGTAAACGGGTGAAAGGCGTCCGCCGACAAGTTACGTAGCAGGCCGGGCTCCCACTGCGTATCCTGAAGCCATTCGGCATCCCCGTCCCGCATTTCTGTTAAGTGTACCAAGCTACCTTGTACCACGTCCTTCATGGTCGTGACCCCCTCTGTTTTCTTTTACTCTACCACAGGTTAAAATCGTTGTCGCTACCAGTCAACTAGCCTATACTAAACGCAACGAAAAAAGGAGGATTCTCATCTATGAAAATTACTGTTATTGGTGCCACCGGGATGGCCGGCTCCGCCATTGTTGCCGAAGCCTTAAAACGTGGTCACAGTGTCACGGCCTTGGCTCGCTCAGAAGAAAAATTAGCGAAACTTCCCGCCAACGCCAACCTGACGACGCGCACGCAAGACGCCTTTCAACTGACGACCGCTGACCTCACCGCCAGTGACGTGGTGGTTGATGCGTTTGCGACCGCCCCCGCTCAGGCTTACCTACACGTGGACCTGGCCACTCATCTGGTCAGTCAGTTACGAGAAACCACAACGCCCCGCTTAGCCTTCATCTTAGGCGCAGGTAGCCTGTTGACCGGTGACGACCATCATTTATTCGTACACGACTTGGAACAGGCGCCTGAGGCCGCTAGTTTCATTAGTGTTCCCCAGAACCAGTTGAAGGAATTAACTTTCTTACGCGACGTCGACAACGTCAACTGGTTTGGCGTCTCCCCTGCCGCCAACTTCCATCCCGGTGAGGCCACAGCAGCTAAATTAGGCACCGACGAGCTGTTGGCCAACGACCAAGGCGAATCTGGGACTAGTGCCGGCACCATGGCCGTTGCCATCTTAAATGAAATCGAGAATCCTCAACACCACCAGACCCGTTTTACGGTGGCAGATAACTAAACCGCTACGCCGCCATATCATCTGGCGGCGTTTTTTGGTATGCTAGTCTGCGGTAAAACTCTGACATAGAAAGTTGCGATTACTTTGAAAACAAAATTAAATTGGCGGGAAATGTTGTTCATCGGCATGATGCTATTCGGACTGTTCTTCGGTGCCGGCAACTTAATTTTCCCCGTCTTTCTAGGCCAACAGGCTGGTAGTCACGTGGGGGCGGCCATCGTCGGCCTCCTGCTCACGGGGATTGGCCTGCCGCTCCTGGGGGTCGCCGGCATTGGGCTGACCCGTAGTGAGGGCGTCTTCGACCTGGCGACCAAGGTCAACCGGCCGTTTGCCTACACCTTCACCATCCTGCTGTACCTCACCGTAGGCCCGTTCTTTGCGCTGCCCCGACTCGCCACGACCTCCTTTCAAATTGGTCTGGCGCCGTTCGTCGATCCCGCGCAACAGGGCTGGGTGTTGGCGATTTTCTCCGTTCTCTTCTTCCTGGTCGCCTGGGCCCTAGCCCGGAATCCCGGTAAGCTAATGGTCTACATTGGCAAATGGCTCACGCCAACCTTTCTGGTACTGCTGGGCCTCCTGATGCTCGCGGCCTTCATCAAACCCATGGGCGGCTTTCACGCCGCGGCCCGCGGGGCGTACGTGGCCAGTCCCCTAGCAACCGGATTCACGGAGGGCTACAACACGTTAGACGCCCTGGCCTCCCTGGCATTTGGCATCGTCGTCATCGATAGCATTCGCCAACTGGGTATCACTGAGCCCGGCCAGATTGCCAAGGATGTCATCAAGGCCGGCATCATCTGCGTGGTCCTCATGGGCATCATCTACTCGCTGCTAGCCCTGATGGGGACCATGAGTCTCGGCCAGTTTGCCGCAGCGGAAAATGGGGGCATCACCCTCGCCCAGATTGCCGATTACTACTTCGGCACGTTCGGGAATCTCCTACTGGCACTGATCGTCATCATTGCCTGCCTGAAGACGGCGATTGGCTTGATCTCAGCCTTTGGCGACACACTCCATGGCCTGTTTCCCCGGCTATCCTACGTGGGTCTGACCGTCTTTGCCGCGGCGCTTCCCTGTTTATTTGCCAACATTGGTCTGACCAAGCTGATCAGCTATTCGACACCAGTGTTGATGTTCCTCTATCCACTGGCCATCGTCTTAATTATCCTGGCCGTGTGCTCGCCGATTCTGGGCACCAGCCGCTGGCTCTTTGGCCTGGGGATGCTCTTCACCCTGATTCCGGCGATTTTCTCCGCCGTGGCTGCGCTGCCTGCCGCCTGGCAACGGGCCGGTTGGGCCCAAGGAATTCTAGCAGTAAATAGTCGCCTCCCCCTGGCCGCACAAGGGTTTAGCTGGGTGGTTCCCGCACTGATTGGGTGTGTCCTCGGCTGGCTAATGAGCCGCCTCTTTGACCGCCGCGCCAATTAACGAAAAAATTATCGTCGTTTCACTCCCATTAAATGAGAAAATCTGGTAAAATAGACGTAAGTTCTAATCGTATGGCCATATTCTCATTAAGTGAAACGAGGTGTTCCGGATGACTCAAGTACGTTACCCAGCTACCCCACTCAAGATTGGCGTTATGATCCTAACATTGGTGATGCTAGCCGCGATGTTACTCGTTAGCAATCCCATCTTAGCCGCCTTTCTGTGTTTCAGTTCGTTGATTACGGCGATGCTTCACTTCAATGTCTTTGAAAGCACAGCCGATAGCCACTCGCTTAACCGTGTTGACCTCGGCATTCAAATTACGTTTCTGGTTCTCTCCATCGTTAAGGCGTTCGCCCTTGGTGGAGGCGCCTAACCACCAGGTCCCGTCATCCCCACGATGATGAGGCCTTTTTCTTTTGGCACAACAAAAAGACCGCGGGCCAGTCGCCACTACCGAGCTGCTTCAGTAGTCTTGACTGGTCCGCGGTCTTTTAAATTGGCCATTCCTTGCGAATCTCTGAATCTATGCTAAACTCAGAAAAAACGTTTCGAAAGGCGGCTCTTCATGAAAAAATACGCAATCTTTGACCTCGACGACACCCTCCTCGACTTTACGCGTGGCGAAACGGAAGGTGTGACGGCCATTCTCAATCAATACAGTGCTCCCGACGTGTCAGCCGCCATGGACACCTACCTGACCATTAATCACGGCATCTGGCAGCGCATCGAACAGGGCGCCGACCGTGGTCCCTTACTGGACACCCGGTTTGCCCGGACCTTCGCTGCATTTGGCATGACCGTGGACGGCCCCGCCATCGAGGCACAGTATAAGCGCATGCTCAACCACAACTATTACACGCTGCCCGGTGCCACGGCCTTTCTGACGCAGCTGGCCCAGGCCGGCGTGACTTTAATTGCCGGGACTAACGGTACCAAGTCCGTGCAGGAGAGCCGGTTAGCGGGGTCTGGCATTGCCGCGTTCTTTGATCAGATCTACATCTCCGAAGACGTCGGCTATGACAAGCCCGACCAGCGGTTCTTCGCGCCCATCAAGGCCGCCTACCCAGCCATGACGGCGACGAACACGCTTATGGTCGGCGACAGCCTGCGCTCTGACATCCAGGGCGCCATCAATGCCGGCTTGGCCAACGTCTGGTTCAATCCCCACCATACCGCCAATCCAGCAGCGTGCCGGCCCACCTTTGAGGCCGATTCCTACGCCGGGCTCACGCAGCTAATTCTCGCCTAACCCCACTCCATATTCTCCATGTCCACGTGCTCAAAGCGCCGCGGCGTTGGGGTGAGCTTAGGGGTCTTGTCGGTCACGCTGGGTTGTACCAAAAACGCCAGCTCGGCCATTGCTTCCCACTCCCGTTTGGGCAGCAGGACGGCGGCTTGCGTATCATCCCCATCCGTGGGGGTGATCACGACGGTCTCCTGAAGCCGGTGAACGGCGGCCAAAATGACATCTAAATCTTGTTGTGCAGCTAATGGTGTATAGTGTTTCACGAAAACGCCTCCTCTGGGGTAAAAAAGCGCCCGTTAATGTCGGCACTCCAACCCACTAACGGACGGCAATCTCATTTATTTTAGGTGTGGCTTAGCAGCGTTCCCAGCAAAACAGCGGCCAATAGGAGCTGACTGCCCAGGAGGTACCAAGCCTGTTGGTGCCATAATCGACGCGAAGCGGCTGGATAGTGGTGTTGCCGCCGCTGATACCAGCCAATCACGATAGCCACGGCGTTGACGACCGACAGCAGCCCCAGCACCCGGGCATTCAGCCACGTGGGGTGCCAGAGGCCCAGTGCCACGTACAGGACGCCCAGGTACAGCAAACCGTGGTAGATTATATGGTTGCGCGCCGACTGCCCTTTGAGCTGGCTACCACGTTGCTGTAACTGATTCATGACGCGATGATGCTGCCAATGACTGGTTAACGCTAAAATGATGCCGATGATCAACAGACTCGTTTGCATCCAAAACGCCCCTTGTTTGCAACCAGCGGTTCCCCACCGATTGCCCCTAGATGGTGTTGCTCAAGGATTTTTCCAATTTTAGGGGGGCACACAAGCCGAGTCGACCACCCGCATCAGTGCGCCACACTCTTGGTTGTCTCACTACATCCCCCACTTTACCGGACGACTGTTGTATTTCTGCAAAGAATTGGTAAAGGTCTTGTATACTACGCTTTTAATTATCAATATCTATATTTAATAATTAATTATTAATAACAAATAGGACCCGTATTGGCTAAGTCTTTAACCAATACGGGTCCTATTTTTATTTACTAGCGACTCACTCGGGTGACTAGACTTTTACTTAGAAAACCACCCACATCAATCGCTAGTTCCGGGTTAACTAGTCAACTTTGGCAATCTTCCCCTGTTCGATGTATACGCTCAGGATGGCGATATCAGCAGGGTTGACCCCACTGATTCGGCTGGCCTGGGCCAACGTCTCGGGTTGGATCTTCTTCAACTTTTGGTGAGCTTCCGTTGCGAGCCCGTCGATGGCATCGTAGTCGATCTTAGCAGGAATAGCCTTGGCTTCCATCCGCTTTAATTTAACCACGTTATCCTCGGCCTTCTTGATGTAGCCGGCGTACTTCAGGGAAATCTCGATTTCCTCAATGATATGGCGGTCTAACGGCTGTTCTGGTGCCGGAATGAACTGTGCCAGCGTTTGGTAGTCGACGTATGGCCGACGCAGGAAGACAGCTGCGAGAACGCCATCTTGTAACGGCTTGTCGCCATGGCTCTCGATGAAGGCATTGATCTCGGCACTTGGCTTGATACGGATGCTGTTTAACCGGTCCAGCTCAGCCTTTAAGGCGGCCTTCTTGGCTAAGAAATCTGCATAGCGTTCGTCGCTGATCAGGCCTAATTCGTGCCCCTTGGCCGTCAAACGCAGGTCGGCGTTATCGTGCCGCAAAATCAAGCGGTATTCGGCCCGACTCGTCAACAGACGGTAAGGTTCGTTCGTTCCCTTGGTAACCAGGTCATCGACCATGACACCAATGTAGGCGTCAGAGCGCTTCAACGTGAAGCCTGGCTTGCCTAAGGCCCGTAAACCGGCGTTGATGCCGGCTAACAGTCCTTGGCCCGCCGCCTCTTCGTACCCGGACGTCCCGTTGGTCTGACCAGCGGTGAACAGGTTCTTCAAAGGCTTCGTTTCCAGTGTTGGCCGCAATTGGTAGGGCGACACAACATCGTATTCGATGGCGTAGCCCGGCCGCATCATTTGGGCATCCTCCAACCCCTTGATGGAGTGCAAAATCTTCTGTTGCACTTCTTCAGGCATCGAGGTTGACAACCCCTGAACGTACCATTCGTCGGTGTTCCGGCCTTCTGGCTCCAAGAAGAGTTGGTGCCGGGGCTTGTCAGCGAACCGGACGATCTTGTCTTCGATGGATGGGCAGTAACGGGGGCCGACCCCTTCGATCACGCCGGTAAACATTGGGGCGCGGTCCAGGTTGGCCTTGATGATTTCGTGGGTCTTCTGGTTCGTGTAGGTCAGCCAGCAAGACAGCTGATTCTTCAGGTCTAAATAGGCACTGTCTGGCGTAGTGAAGCTAAAGTGGTTCGGCTCCACATCACCCGGCTGTTCCTCGGTTTCATCGTAATGAATCGTGTTCCCATCGACCCGTGGCGGGGTCCCCGTCTTGAATCGTTCCAGGTCAAAGCCGTACTTAGGCAGGTTAGCCGTCAGCTTAGTGGCTGGTTGAGAGTTGTTCGGACCGGAAGAATACATCAGTTCCCCGATGATAATCTTCCCCCGAGCAGCGGTACCGGCCGCAATGACCACGGCCTTGGCGCTGTAGTGGGCCCCGGTGTTGGTGATGACCCCTTTGCAGACGCCATCTTCCACGATTAAATCGTCCACGATTCCCTGACGCAAGGTCAGATTAGGTTCGCGTTCAATGGTGTGCTTCATTTCAGCGTGGTAGGCGTGCTTGTCAGCCTGTGCCCGCAAAGCACGGACGGCTGGGCCTTTACCCGTGTTGAGCATCCGCATTTGGACGTAGGTCTTGTCAATGTTACGGCCCATTTCGCCACCCAGGGCGTCAATTTCACGGACGACGATGCCCTTAGCTGGGCCACCGACGGACGGGTTACATGGCATAAAGGCCACCATGTCCAGGTTGATCGTCATTAACAGGGTCTTGTTGTCCATTCTAGCAGCGGCCAATGCGGCTTCGCTACCAGCGTGGCCGGCACCCACGACGATGACGTCGTAGTCCTGACCGGGATATGCAATTACTTCAGTCATGCTTCTTTCCCTCCAAGCCTAGTCGCTGATGGGAGCGGCCAAGCGGTCTCTTTTATGGTTTTTTATTTGCCTAAACAGAATTGACTAAACAACTGGTCGAGCAACTCGTCTTGGTAACTGTCCCCGGTAATTTCACCGAGCAAGTCCCAAGCCCGCGTCATGTCGATTTGCACCAGGTCGACGGGCATCCCCGCCGCAATGCCGTGTTGGACGTCATCCAGGGCGTCATTGGCCTGATGTAACAGCCCGATGTGCCGCGCGTTGGTGACCATCACAGTATTTTGGCTGGACTCGATGCCTTCATCAAAGAACAGGTGCGCGATAGTGGATTCCAATTGATCCATCCCGGTACTTTGTAAAATGGATGTCTCAATAATCGGGCTATCGCCGGCCGCAGCCTTCACTGCGGTCATATCAAGTTGTTTTGGCAGGTCCGTCTTGTTTAAAATAAGGATACGTTGGGTGTCAGCCGTGGCGGTCAATAGCTCACGGTCTTCGGCAGTCAGCGGTTCGCTGGCGTTCAGCACCAGCATCACCAAATCGGCGGTGTTAATAGCCTTCCGCGAGCGTTCAACCCCGATCTTTTCGACCTTATCCTGGGTATCCCGAATCCCCGCCGTATCGATCAGCTTCAACGGTACACCCTTGACGTTGACGTACTCTTCAATCACGTCACGGGTGGTGCCGGCAACGTCGGTCACAATGGCCTTGTCTTCGTGCAACAGGTGGTTCAACAGGCTACTCTTCCCCACGTTAGGGCGGCCAACGATTGCCGTGGCCAGTCCTTCGCGCAAGACCTTCCCCTGTTTGGCCGTGGACAAGAGCACCTTGATCTGCTTTTGGACCTCTTGGGCCTTCTCTAGCAGCATTTTGGTGGTCATGGTCTCCACGTCATCGTACTCCGGATAGTCGATATTGACCTCGACTTGGGCCAGAGCATCGAGGATGTCTTGCCGCAAATTCCGAATCAGTTTAGACAAATCACCGTCCAGCTGGTCTAAAGCGACCTTCATGGACTTGTCCGTTTTGGCCCGAATCAAGTCCATGACGGACTCGGCCTGGGTCAAATCGATTCGGCCATTTAAGAAGGCTCGCTTGGTGTATTCGCCGGGTTCAGCTAACCGGGCGCCATAGCTCAGGCACAGCTGTAGGATCCGGTTCGTGGCCACGATACCCCCGTGACAGTTGATCTCGATGATATCTTCCTTGGTGTAGGTCTTTGGCGCCCGCATCACGGTGACCATGACCTCATCGACCTCTTCGTTAGTTTCGGGGTCCATGATATGGCCGTAGTGAATCGTATGCGTCCCAACTTTAGTCAAATCGGCGCCCTTAAATAGCTTGCTGGCGACGGCGAAGACCTCTTCCCCACTCAACCGAATGATGGAGATGCCCCCTTCACCAGGCGGGGTAGAAATTGCCGCAATCGTATCAAATTCTGTTGTGGTGACTGCCATGAGCCATCCTCCTTTTTATCTACGGGTCAAGCAGAGTATCTGCTGCCTTGTCGGGCGAGAAAACTCGCCTGGTAGGCTGGCTAACTACCGTCTGACCCGGTTTGATGATCCTTGTATTGGTTACAGTGACTGTTTTCTTACCAAGCGCTAACGCACCGGGCGTATCATTTAACGCCATAAAAAAAAGCACCTACTCCACGCCACCTAACTGTGCGTGGATAAAGTACTTTCACTACTTTATCGTAAACTTGATAAGAATGATTGTCTTCACTATAAGGGCTAACGCCTCATTTGTCAAACAGAAACTAAGCCGGCTCAATCACAACGGCACGGTGGGGTTCCTTCCCCGCCGAATAAGTCGTGACGTAGCGGTTTTTTGCCAGGACGGCGTGAATCTGTTTGCGTTCAAACGAGGGCATCGGGTCCAAATAGATGGGTTTTCCGGTCGCCACAACCTCGCGGGCCGTGTTCTCAGCCAACCGCGACAACGTAATTGTCCGACGTTCGCGGTAACCCGCCACGTCCAACACCGCGTCCACGTGAGCGGCACCATGATGGTTCAGGTACAGTTGCGCCAGGCTCTGCAACGCGTTGATGGTCCGACCGTGTTTCCCAATCAGCAGGCCCTCCTTGTCAGTCGTAAAGGACAAGTGAATCTGCCGGTGCGCGGTGCTTTCGACCTCGAGGGTGGCATCGATTCCCAGCTGTTCAACGATGGTCGCCAAGTAATCCTGGACACCGTCTATGGCCGCCTGACGCTGCTGACGGCGTTTAGCGGGGTCGACCGGTTCCGCTTTAGGGGTAACCGGTTGTGCCGGCTCAGTCGCCGTTTTGGCCGCGACAGGCACCGGTTGACGCTTGGGTTCGGCGGCCGCTGACCGTGGCGCGGCTTTTACTGGCGCGGTCTTTTCTGCGGCTATTTCCTTGGCAACGGGCTTCAACGTCACGTCAACCATGGCGTCGCGCCGACCAATCCCCAGCCAGCCCTTTCGTGGAGCGGTGACCACCTTGGTTACGACTTGGTCGCGACTCGTATTCAAGGCGGTCAGTCCCGCCGCAATCGCTGCCTCTTCCGTTTTCCCCGTGTAGATCGTCATCGTCCATTCCTCCATGTCTTTTTTCGCTAAGCACTAGTATACCATAACGCGTCAGGTCCCCGTTACTCGGATGTTCGCTGCAGAGAGACACACACCTCACTGAAAGGAGGTGAAGGTGATTTTGTTAAGGCGAAGACGTGATGCCGAAAGGAAGGCTGTGACAAGCCCTATCAGTGCCAGCCACAACATTAGTGAAACTGGGTCCACCCACTCATTGTTAGTGACCAGAGGCGAATCAAAGTACCCTGCTGTGTCGATGGTCTTAGTAGAGCGAATTTCTCTACTTAGAGCACGGGACGACCTTTGAGACCGCCCTTTGGCTCAAAGTCGAGGTGGGAAGCCCGCTCCTCAGGCTGGAACCGGCCCCACAGCTGGGCACTTTGAATCCGCCGTCGGGAACGAATGATCTCTACCCGTTTTCACTCACGACGACAAAAAAGCCGCCCCAGCAACTTGCCAGGACGACTCAGAAATGCATTTTCATTGGTTTTACTTACGTTTACTTTGCTTGGCCCGCCGAACAGCTTTCTTAACGGCGCGGTCATGCTTGGACTTTTCTCTTTCTTTCTCATCGCGTTCCGCTTGAATCTTCCACGGATTTTGAATGAGTAAGGTTTGGCCCACTTGGAAAATGTAGGAAACCGTCCAGTACAGGGACAGTGACGAAGCCACGTTTAAGGCGGTGAAGAAGACCACCACGGGCATCCCGACGACCATCATCATGTTCATGGAGTTGGTTTCCGGTGCTGACTTGGTGGTTAACCACGAACTTGCGAACGTCGCTAAGGCCGCCAAGATTGGCAAAATGAAGTACGGGTCCTTGTGGCCCAATTGTAACCACAGGAAGGTCCCGGACCGCAGAACGGCCGTCCGCCAAATGGCCTGGTACAAAGCCCAGATGATTGGCAGTTGAACCAAGGCTGGCAAACACCCCATCACTGGGTTGATGCCGGCTTCCGAATACAACTTCTGTTGTTCGGACTGCAACTTAGCCATGGTTTCCCGGTCTTTAGACGAATATTTCTTTTGGAGGGCCTTCAGTTGCGGTTGAACCTCTTGGGTCTTCCGCATGCTGCGCGTTTGGAAGATCATCAGTGGTAACAAGATCACCCGAATGATAATGGTGAAGACGATGATCCCGACACCGTAACTGCCGCCGAACAAGTTGGCCAACCAGATAATCGCCCGCGAGAAGTTTAAGACGATTAAACCGTCCCAAATCCCGGTACTTTGATTGGTGATTGGCTTGTTGCTACAAGCGGAGAGGATAAAGACCAAACTCACAATGCCCAGCATAAGTAGGGTACGTTTGTACTTTTTCACGTTTTTCACGTTTATTCCTCGCTATAGTTGGAATCCAGTAGTTTCGCTAACTTTAACACGTGAATCATGCTGCTTTTCGCATCGGGCATACTGATACCGTCCGCTCGGGGCCGCGCAATCACGAGGAAGTCCACATCCTGTTTCAGGTATGGCTTCAACTCGAGAAGGCTCTGCCGGATCCGGCGCTTCACCCAGTTACGGTGAACGGCGTTACCAATCTTTTTCCCGACGGAAATGCCGACCCGAAAGTGCTTCTGGTTAGGTTTTTCCATTGAGTAGACCACGAATTGCCGGTTTGCGACTGAATTCCTGGTTTCAAAGACCTGCTGAAATTCCGCTTCTTTCTTAATGCGGTAAGATTTTCGCATGTGCATCTCCAAAATTCTCGATTTACAGTCCGCGCGGGATTGGTGTTCCAGTCTCCCCGCAGATAAAATAAAAAGACCACTGAAGCTTCAGCGGCCTATGCAGACAATACTTTACGTCCCTTTTGACGGCGACGTGCTAATACTTGACGGCCATTGCTAGTGCTCATGCGCTTGCGGAAGCCGTGGACACGGGAACGGTGACGTTTCTTTGGTTGGAAAGTGCGCTTCATCGTAAAATCTCCTCTCTTATCTATGACTATTTTTTATCTGGTGTTGCCAGACAAATACTAAATGCATTTCCTGAACATAATAGCATAAAGAAAGGAGAAATGAAACAGCAACTTGGCATTTCATAAAAAAAGTTGTTCCCAGCAAAATTTGTTTCATGCACTTTGCTTGTGGATAACTTGGATTTTTCGAAAAAGTTATTCCGGACTTGCCAACCGAGTTATCCACCGTTCCACAGCCTGTTTATTTCTAAAAATTAGGATTTGTGAATTCTGTGGATAACTTGTGAAACACTTATTGCTATCGTGTTTTAAGTCCACAGATAGGTGTGCATAACTATATCACATGGATTTTATCCACAGATTCTCACAACCCTGTGGATAACTCTATTCACTTCCTGTGAAACAATTATGCACACCCCAGAATACCCTGTGGAAAACTTTTTTTCTTCATGCTACACTGGACTTACGTTTTCGTTTGGTCGGAGTCCGTCCAAACGTCAAATGAGCATCTAAACTAAAATAGGGGGATACATCAGTGCCAGATATGTTAACTTTGTGGGCTGACATCAAAAAGCTGTTTAAAGAAAACAGTCAGACGACAGCCTACGCGACTTGGATTGAAACAGCCAAGCCGATTGCCCTGAACGGCAACAAATTAACGTTGGAACTCCCATCACCCCTGCATCGTGATTACTGGACCCATCAACACCTGGACCAGCAATTGGTAGAATACGCATACCAAGCCGCTCACGAAGATATTCAGCCCGTTCTTATTTTGGAAGGGGAGCGTCAGCAACAAGCAACGCTCAAGGCCAAGACCGCAACCCCCGGGGAAGCTGTCCCAACCGAACCCACGCCAACCTTTATGAAGGAAACGGCGCTGAACTCCCGCTACACGTTTGACACTTTCGTCATCGGAAAAGGCAACCAAATGGCCCATGCTGCGGCCTTGGTCGTCTCCGAAGAACCCGGCGTGATGTACAATCCGCTGTTCTTTTATGGTGGCGTTGGGTTGGGCAAGACCCACTTGATGCACGCGATTGGCAACAAAATGCTAGAAGATCGCCCAGACACCAAGGTCAAATACGTGACTAGCGAGGCTTTCACGAATGACTTTATTAATGCGATTCAAACCCGGACGCAGGAGCAGTTCCGTCAGGAGTACCGTAACGTTGATCTGCTACTGGTCGATGATATTCAGTTCTTCGCTAATAAGGAAGGAACGCAAGAAGAGTTCTTCCATACATTCAATGCCCTCTACGACGACGGCAAGCAAATCGTGCTGACGTCTGACCGCTTACCCAACGAAATTCCTAAGCTGCAAGACCGCCTCGTTTCGCGGTTTGCCTGGGGATTATCCGTGGATATCACGCCGCCAGACTTGGAAACGCGAATCGCTATCTTACGGAATAAGGCCGATGCCGATCAAATTGACATCCCCGATGACACGCTCAGCTACATTGCTGGGCAAATCGATTCCAACGTCCGTGAATTAGAGGGTGCGCTGGCCCGCGTTCAGGCTTATTCGCAGTTGATGCACCAGCCAATTACCACTGACTTGGCCGCAGAAGCGCTGAAGAGTTTGAACCTAGCCAATGCCAGTGATGCCATCACGATTCCCGTGATTCAAGACCGCGTGGCCGACTACTTTAACGTTTCCCTCAAGGATTTAAAGGGGAAGAAACGCAAGAAAGCCATCGTGATGCCCCGGCAAATCGCCATGTACCTATCTCGTGAGCTGACCGAGGCGTCACTGCCCCGCATCGGCAACGAGTTTGGCGGCAAGGACCACACCACGGTCATCCACGCTTACGATAAAATTACCGAATCGTTGAAGACCGACGCCGAGCTTCAAAAAGATATTGATAGTCTCAAAGATGAACTGCGGCGCTAGGACGGATCGTCCCGGGTCACCCAATTTTGGCAGACTCGCGACGGTCTTTTTGTGACCAACTGCGGTATGATTAATTAGGTCGCACCCAACACGGTGTGGATAAGAATCTAAAAACATCAAAGTTATCCACAAGTTATCCACAGGTGGAAAGACTAGTAACACAGGATGTTCCTCAAAGTTATCCACAGAATACACCGCTCTACTACGGCTACTATTTTTTTCTTTTAATTAAGTTAAACTACTCGCACCACGAAAAGGAGTGTCAGTTTATGAAATTCACCATCAACCGGGCTGCGTTCATTAAGGAACTGAACAACGTCTCCCGTGCCATCTCATCAAAGACCACGATTCCCATTTTGACGGGGTTAAAAATTGTTGCGAGTGACGCAGGGTTACTTTTAACTGGGTCCAATGCCGATATCTCTATTGAAACCCTAATTCGGGCCGATGATCCAGATATTGGTTTAAGTATTGATGAACCTGGTTCCATCGTCTTAACTGCCCGGTTCTTCAGTGAAATCGTCAAGCGGTTGCCTGAAAAGGAAATGACCGTGGCGGTTAAAGATGGTTTCCAAACAGAAATTACTTCTGGTGCCGCAGCCTTTAACATCAACGGCCAAGACGCCAACAACTATCCCCATTTGCCAGAAATTGATGCGGCTGATTCCGTCGTCCTGTCTGGCGCCGTCTTCAAGGAATTGATTGGCCAAACGGTTATTGCCGTTTCCAACCAAGAAAGTCGGCCGATCCTGACCGGGGTGCATTTCGTCTTATCTGAAGACCAGTTCCTAGCCGTCGCCACGGACAGTCACCGGTTGAGCCAACGTCAAATTGCATTGCCAACACACAGTGACGCCACCTTTGACGTGATTATTCCGGGGAAGAGTCTGACCGAATTGTCCCGGATGATCGGGGATGACAAGGCTGACGTGAAGATGCAATTCTCAGAAAACCAAGTCCTCTTCCTGTTGGGTGACACGTCGTTCTACTCACGTTTACTGGAAGGTAATTACCCGGACACGTCGCGGTTGATTCCCAAGGAAGCCTCC
This sequence comes from Levilactobacillus mulengensis, assembly GCF_003946045.1. GTDB lineage: Bacteria > Bacillota > Bacilli > Lactobacillales > Lactobacillaceae > Levilactobacillus > Levilactobacillus mulengensis. The sequence goes on from NZ_RHNW01000005.1 coordinate 81,092, forward strand.
ACGACCGTTGAATTCGAAGCACCAGAATTGTTGTCCGCCGTTGAACGGGCCTCTCTGTTGTCTCACGAATCCCGGAACAACGTGGTTAAGCTAACGTTGACACCCGCCGATAACCAGGTAACCATCTTCAGTAACTCGCCTGATGTCGGGAACGTTGAAGAAGAGTTGGCACCTAAGGCTCTTGACGGGGAAGATCTCGAAATTTCCTTCAACCCTGATTACATGAAGGATGCGCTGCGGTCATTTGGCCAAAGCACGATTCGCGTGGCCTTCACCTCAGCGTTGCGGCCATTCACGCTGGTCCCAACTGAAGATACCAGCAACTTCATTCAGTTGATCACGCCAGTGCGGACGTTCTAAAATTTCACAAGCAGTTTCACAAGCCAATTCACAAGCGCTGTTTTCCTTCGGGGAGACGGCGCTTTTTCTGTACGATGTTCGTGATAAGGGGAAGATATGGTCGAGCCGACGGGTATCCGAGACAAGACAGACTGAAGCAAGCGGGAAGAGGTTCTGCTAGGACGAATTTTGTTGGCCACAGTCTGTGGTTTTCAAAAATGCCGACCATTGCTTCTAAAATTTGCGGCCCACGGTCTGGTGGCTGGTTAGGAGACTTGCACATAAAATTTGTTCTCCGTGAGTTGATCGGAGCATTTCACGCGGGACCGTCTGACAATCAGGCAGGTAGACTTGCCAATTTTTGGCAGGGTACTCGTGAAACCAAGCTAAATTCGCGGCAAAAATAGCCCATTGCGTGCGCATTTGACCGGAGTCAGACGTTACATAACGATTTTTATTGAATTTAAAGCTAAAAATTATGGGATTTCGGCCATAACCGGGCTATTTTTGATTCTGAGCAAAGTTACCGGTTTTTTAGCAAAAATATCAAGAATGGTATAAATCGTCTCAGACGGCAAAAATAAGGTTGTTCATCTGTACCTTTTCGTTAAAAAGCGGTATAATATAAGAGAAGAAAATTAAGGGGTGAAATTGTGAAAAAAGAAGTTTTCATTGAGACGCCCTACATGACTTTGGGCCAGATGCTCAAAGAAGAATCCGTTATCAGTACGGGCGGCCAAGCCAAATGGTATTTGCGGGAAAACACCGTAAACGTTAATGACGAGCCAGATAATCGGCGGGGCCGCAAGCTGTATCCAGGCGATACGGTGGAAGTACCTGAGGTAGGATTATTTTTTATACGCTCAAAGCAGGGTGAATAATGTATTTGCAAGAGTTGCAGTTGCAGCATTTTCGCAACTACCCGACTGCTGATCTGCAGCTGGGCAAGGGCATCAACGTTTTGTTGGGAGAAAATGCGCAGGGCAAGACCAATCTATTAGAGGCCATTTACGTGTTGGCGCTGACGCGCAGCCACCGGACGGCTAACGACCATGATTTGGTCAACTGGCAAGCCAAAACGGCGAAGGTCAGTGGCCGCGTGGTCAAAGCTGCCGGGTCGGTACCGTTGGAGCTGACTTTTTCGCGACAGGGAAAACGCGCCAAGGTAAATCACCTGGAGCAGGCCCGCTTGTCCCAGTACGTGGGTCAGCTCAACGTGATTCTATTTGCGCCGGAAGACCTGGCCATTGTTAAGGGGGCGCCATCCGTGCGTCGCCGGTTCATGGACATGGAATTCGGTCAAATGAATCCCCGTTACCTCTACAACTTGAGTCAGTACCGCACGTTGTTAAAACAACGAAATCGCTACCTAAAGGATCTCCAGCACAAGCAAAAAAAGGACCTCCTTTTTTTGTCGGTGTTATCGGATCAATTGGCGGCGTATGGGGCTGAAATCATCGCGCAACGCTTGACCATGCTGCACAAGTTGGAGCATTGGGCCCAGGCGATTCATGCGGAGATTTCACAGCAACGTGAGGAATTGACGTTTCATTACGCCACACAGGTACCTGACGACCAGTTAACGGACGCCAAGACCATCTGTGCCGCGTTAACGGCACTTTACGCTAAGCAACGCGATAAGGAGCTTTACCAGGGGACAACGCTGGTGGGGCCGCATCGTGATGACTTGCATTTTCAGGTCAACGGCAAGAACGTTCAAACGTTCGGGTCGCAGGGCCAGCAGCGCACCACTGCGCTTAGTGTCAAGCTCGCTGAGATTGATTTGATGAAGGAAGAGACCGGGGAATACCCCGTGTTGCTTCTGGATGATGTGCTCTCTGAACTAGATGATGCCCGGCAGACCCACTTGCTGACGGCAATTCAGGATAAAGTCCAAACGTTTATTACCACCACCAGTTTGAGCGGTATCACCCGCCAACTGATTAAGGACCCAACCATTTTTCACGTGGCTGATGGGACCGTGGTGGCCGACGCGTCGCCAGATAACGACGCAGCAACAAAGGAGGATTAGGCAGTGGCTGATTACGAACATGAAACCAAAGCAGAACAGGCGAAGGAATACGATGCCAGCCAAATTCAAGTCTTAGAGGGCTTGGAAGCGGTTCGTAAGCGTCCCGGGATGTACATTGGCTCGACCAGCGCCCAAGGCCTGCACCATTTGGTCTGGGAAATTGTGGATAACGGGATTGATGAAGCCTTAGCGGGCTTTGCCAACGAAATCCACGTGACGGTCAACAAGGACAACAGTATTACCGTGACCGATAATGGCCGGGGGATTCCAATCGATATTCAAAAAAAGACCGGGAAACCAGCGTTAGAAACGGTTTTCACTATCTTGCATGCCGGTGGTAAATTCGGCGGTGGCGGGTACAAGGTCTCCGGTGGTCTGCATGGGGTCGGGGCTTCCGTCGTGAACGCCCTGTCAACTGAACTGGATGCCCAAGTTATTCGTGGCGGCAAGAAGTACGGGATGACCTTTAACCGGGGCCACGTGGTCTCTCCAATGAAGGTGCTCGAAGAGGGCTTGCCCGAAGAACAACACGGCACGATCGTTCACTTCCTGCCAGACCCAGATATCTTCCGGGAAACGACGACGTTTGATATCAAGACGTTGCGGACCCGGATCCGGGAACTGGCTTTCTTAAACAAGGGCTTACGCATCACCATCCGTGATGAACGTCCGGAAACGCCAACCGAAGACGATTTCCTCTATGAAGGTGGGATTCGCCACTACGTTGACTATTTAAACGAAAACAAAGAAACCCTGTTCGAACCCCCAATTTACGTTGAAGGGGAAGAAAACGGGATTACGGTTGAAGTGGCCTTACAATACACTGATGATTACCACAACAACCTGTTAACCTTTACCAACAACATCCACACCTACGAAGGTGGGACCCATGAAGAAGGGTTCAAGCGTGCTTTGACGCGGGTCGTGAACGATTACGCCCGGCAAAACAAGCTGATGAAGGACAACGAACCTAACCTGACCGGGGATGACGTCCGGGAAGGCTTGACCGCCGTGGTTTCCGTGAAACATCCGGATCCCCAATTTGAAGGTCAAACCAAGACCAAGTTAGGGAACTCAGATGCCCGGACCGCCGTGGATCACACGTTTGCTGACCACTTCATGCGTTTCTTAATGGAACACCCTGACGTGGCCCGCAAGGTCGTGGACAAGGGGACGCTGGCGTCTAAAGCCCGCGTTGCCGCTAAGCGTGCTCGAGAAGTTACCCGGAAGAAGAGTGGGTTGGAAATTTCTAACTTGCCTGGGAAATTGGCCGATAACACGTCCAAGGACCCGTCTATTTCCGAACTGTTCATTGTCGAAGGGGATTCCGCCGGTGGTTCTGCTAAGCAGGGTCGTTCGCGGTTGACTCAAGCTATCCTGCCAATTCGGGGGAAGATTTTGAACGTGGAAAAGGCCTCAATGGACCGGATTCTGGCTAACGAAGAAATTCGTTCGCTGTTTACCGCCATGGGGACCGGCTTTGGTAACGATTTTGACGTGTCTAAAGCAAACTATCACAAACTAATTCTCATGACCGATGCCGATGTCGATGGCGCCCATATCCGGACGCTCCTGCTGACGCTGGTCTACCGCTACATGCGGCCATTGCTGGATGCCGGTTACGTTTACATTGCTTGTCCACCGCTATACCGGGTGCGTCAAGGGAAGATGCAGCGTTACCTGGACAGCGACGATGAATTGAAAGAATTGCTGGGGCAGTTACCACCAGCACCAAAGCCTCAAATTCAACGGTACAAAGGGTTAGGGGAAATGGATGCCGAACAACTTTGGGATACCACGATGAACCCTGACAACCGACGGCTCTTGCGGGTTGACGCCGATGACGCCATCAACGCAGACCAAGTCTTTAGCATGCTGATGGGGGACAAGGTTGCTCCCCGGCGTGAATTCATTGAAGACAATGCCACCTTTGCTGAGTTGGATGTTTAGGCAGTGTTAGGCAAGAACGGAGGGTAAAAATTTGGCTGATGATCAAGATTATTTAGGTCGGATTACCGACGTTGACCTTTCACAAACCATGCGAACATCCTTCTTGGATTACGCAATGAGTGTGATTGTTCAACGGGCGTTACCGGACGTGCGGGATGGCTTGAAGCCAGTCCACCGCCGGATTTTATACGATATGCATGAACTGGGGATTACGCCCGACAAGCCATTCCGGAAATCTGCCCGGATGGTCGGGGATGTCCTTGGGAAATACCATCCACATGGTGATTCCGCCGTGTACGAATCCATGGTCCGGATGGCGCAGGACTTCTCATACCGGTACATGTTAGTCGATGGGCATGGGAACTTTGGGTCTGTCGATGGTGATGGGGCCGCTGCCATGCGGTATACCGAAGCACGCCTGAGCAAAATTGCGATGGAAATGCTGCGGGACATCAACAAGGATACGATTGACTTTCAAGATAACTACGATGGGTCCGAACGGGAACCCGTTGTCTTACCATCACGGTTTCCAAACCTCTTAGTTAACGGGGCTTCTGGGATCGCCGTGGGGATGGCAACGAACATTCCGCCGCACAACCTGACCGAAGTTATTAGTGCCCTGCACATTTTGATGGACAACCCAGATGCCAGCTTGGCTGACTTGATGGAGGCCTTACCTGGTCCCGATTTCCCAACTGGTGGGATTGTGATGGGGAAAGCTGCCATTCGCCGGGCTTACGAGACCGGGAAGGGCACCATTACGCTGCGGGCCAAGGTCGATATCGAAGAAGAAAAGAACGGCAAGCAACGGATCGTGGCCACGGAAATTCCGTACATGGTCAACAAGGCTAAGCTGATTGAACGAATCGCTGAATTGGCCCGGGACAAGCGAATCGAAGGCATCACGGATGTCAACGATGAAACCGACCGGACTGGGATGCGTATCGTGATTGATGTTCGCCGCGATGCCAGTGCTGAAGTCATTTTGAACAACCTGTACAAGATGACCTTGATGCAGACCTCATTTGGAATCAACATGCTGGCCATTGTTAACGGGGCACCCAAGGTATTGGGCCTAAAGGCTATTTTGCAATACTACTTGGAATTCCAACTGGAAGTTATTCGGCGGCGGACGCAGTTTGAGCTGCGCAAAGCTGAGGCCCGGGCCCACATCCTGGAAGGGTTGCGGATCGCCCTGGACCACATCGATGCCATCATCACGATCATTCGGCAATCACAAACGGCCGAGGTCGCTAAGAATGAATTGATGACGCGTTACAGCCTGTCAGATAAGCAATCACAAGCCATTTTGGACATGCGGTTGGTTCGTCTGACCGGTTTGGAACGAGAAAAGGTCGAGAAGGAATACAATGATGTCATGGCAGCTATCAAGGACGACAAGGAAATCTTGGCCTCCAAGGAACGCCAACAAGCCATCATTTACCAAGAATTACTCGATATTCAAAACAAGTTTGGGGATGCTCGTCGGACTGAATTAATGGTCGGTGAAGTCCTTAGCTTGGAAGACGAAGACTTGATTGCTGAAGAGGACGTCGTGGTTTCTTTGACCCACAACGGCTACATCAAGCGTCTGCCAACGTCTGAATTCAAGGCCCAAAACCGTGGAGGTAAAGGGGTTCAAGGCATGGGCGTGCACGATGATGATTTCATCGAGCACTTAGTCGCAACGTCGACCCACGACATGCTGTTGTTCTTTACCAACACCGGGAAGGTCTACCGGATGAAGGGGTACGAAATCCCTGAATACGGGCGGACAGCCAAGGGGATTCCGGTCATCAACCTGCTCGGCATCAACACCGACGAGCACGTTCAGGCCGTGATCAACGTGGCTAACCCTGGGAACAACGGCCAACGCGACCTGTTCTTTACCACTGTGCAAGGAACGGTTAAGCGGACGCCAGTTGATGAATTTGCCAACATCCGCAGCAATGGGCTGAAGGCCATCAACTTAAAGGAAAACGATGAACTGATCGACGTCGACATCATTGATGCCGCAGCCAACATGATCATCGGGACCCATTTGGGTTATGCTGTCAGCTTTGCCGCGCAGGACGTCCGTTCCATGGGGCGTTCCGCTACCGGGGTTCGCGGGATTCGTTTACGCGAGAACGATTACGTTATTGGTGCCAGCGTCCTCAAGCCGGACAGCCACGTGTTTGTCATTTCCGAAAAGGGTTATGGGAAGCAAACGGCCGCCAGCGAATACCCAATCAAGGGTCGGGGCGGTAAAGGAATCAAGACCGTGAACGTGACCGCCAAGAACGGTCCGTTAGCCGGGTTGACCACCTTGGATGGTGACGAAGACCTGATGTTAGTGACCAACAAGGGCGTCATGATCCGCTTTAGCGGGGCTGACGTTTCTGAAACGGGTCGGGCAACCTTAGGGGTTCACCTGATTCGCTTGGCCGATGACACGGCCGTTGCGACCATGGCGAAGGTTGCCAAGGAAGACGAGTCGACTGACGATGATGCCACGACTGCCGGCGAGACCACTGCACCAGCTGAGGATTCAGCTAGTGACGCGGCCACTACGCCAGTTACAGGCGATGGTCAGGCAACGACGCCGGATTCCGACGCACCAGAAGCCTAATTAAAGTGTTTTTTAGAGAGCTCTGCCAATTTGGTGGAGCTTTTTTTGTCGTTATGGCTTGCGGGTAATTCGAGTTGGCTATTTGTATGCATCTAACCAATTGTTAGCAGAAGTAGTTAATCTATTTAGTTAGTATCTATAGAAAATAAAAGGCTTAACTATCGCTTATATATCAGCAATCTGATATTAAATATTTAAATAATTGTATATGGTTTAATCTGTTTACTTTCTCTTGCCGATTTGGTATCTTAGCCTTAACGAAACTTGACGGAAATTAGACTGGAGGAGAATCATGACGTTTGAAATGGTTGGGAGCTACTTACAAAGATGTCGGCAACAACGGGGACTGGCGTTGACCGCCCTGGCGACGCGACTGTGTCCGTTAAATGTGTTGGCAGCCATCGAACAGGGGCAGCAAACCCCAAGTGTGGCGCAGCTGACGCAACTCTACCGGCAACTGGGTATCGTGCGTAATCAGCCGTTGCCACAGAGCTACCCCATTCAGCGTCTGCCGACGTTTAGTCAGCAACTGCAGTCTTGGTGGCAAAACCAGAAATACAGCGAGCTGGTCGCTAATATCGCCGCTGGTGACGTGCTCCACCGCTTGACGACGGATACGGATCGGCAGGCCGTGCTGTATTACTACGGCCGGTCACTAGCCATCATTGGGGATGTCGAGGCGGCCGAGCTCCATTTGCGCGCGGGCTTGATGTTCATGACGCCCCAGCACCCTAAGCAATACCGTTCATTAGACTTGTTGTTGATGGCTGCGGAAAATGCAGTGAGCGTGCAGATCAGTCAGACGCCCAATTTTGATGGATTCGAACGGGCGTGGACCATCATGCAACAGAAACGGGTACTGGACAATCCGGCTAATTTGCCAGCCGTTTATTATCAGTATGCCCAGAGTCTGTTACAGTGCAACGCACCCGCTGAGGCCAGTCGCGTGCTCCGGGAAGGTATTCAGTGGAGTCAGGAGCAGCGACTAGCTTATTTGCTGCCGGACAGCTACTTGCTGTTGGCGTTGGCTTTGAAGATGGTGCCTGGTCGAGTGGAAGCGGAATTATCATAGGCTGAGCGCAACGGGATGGTTACGCCGAGTGAGGTAAACGTCCCATTGCTGGTGCATGCGAGACGTTCCGTCCTGGCAGTTGCAAATTAATTGAAAAAATTTCAAAAATAAAAAAACATTTGGTCTTCTTTTACGGAGTTAACCTATGTAACGTAAGCAACCACCCATCGGTCGGCCCCGATTTGCTTAAGATTGCATTCTATGCTATACTACTAGCTTGTGAGTATCTGGCTTACGCTAGTGTCTCTCCTTGCTCCCACATTGCAGTGGGGGCCTGAAGTCCATAAGGAGGTGTAACATTCATGGAAACTACTAAATACGAAATCACCTACATCATTCGTCCAGATCTTGACGATGCCGCTAAAACCGCTCTGGTTGAACGCTTCGACAAGTTACTGACTGACAACGGTGCAGAATTGATCAACTCGAAAGACTGGTCAAAGCGTCGGTTCGCATACGAAATTGGTGGCTTTAACGAAGGTATCTACCACGTTATCACGTTAAACGCTACTGATGACGCAGCTTTAAACGAATTCGACCGTTTAGCTAAGATCAACGACAGCATCTTACGTCACATGATCGTTAAGCGCGAAGATTAATTTAAACTTTAACTATTGAGAGGAGTTATTCAGCAATGATCAACCGAGTAGTACTTACTGGCCGACTGACACGGGATGTTGACTTACGTTATACCCAAGGCGGTGCTGCTGTTGCCACCTTTACGCTGGCTGTTGATCGGCGGTTCACCAACAAATCTGGTGAACGGGAAGCTGATTTCGTAAGTTGCGTCATCTGGCGCAAGTCCGCGGAAAACTTTGCTAACTTCTTCCACAAGGGTTCCCTTGTCGGAATTGAAGGGCGCATCCAGACCCGGAATTACGAAAATCAACAAGGCCAACGTGTTTACGTGACTGAAGTTGTTGTCGAGGACTTTTCATTCCTTGAACCGCGTTCTCGTAACGCCAACAACGACGGTGGTAACTACAATGGTGGTTCTGCGAATAATGCTCCTCAGCAAAATCAGAATCAAAATGCCAACCCGTACACGAGTGGGAACACAGCTCCGGCTGCCCCAACTCAAAATACGAACCCGAACCCGGTTAACAACAATCAGGGGAACGCTGGGAACAATAACTCAGCCGATCCGTTTGCGAACTCCGGCGATTCAATTGACATTTCTGATGATGATTTACCGTTCTAAACACTAATTATCGAGGAGGGAATTCCACATGGCAGGACAACGTCGTGGCGGCCGTCGCCGTCGGAAGGTTGACTTTATTGCAGCCAACCACATCGAATACATTGATTACAAAGACACTGACTTATTACGTCGGTTTATCTCCGAACGAGGCAAGATTTTACCTCGTCGGGTTACTGGCACTAGTGCCAAGAACCAACGTAAGTTAACCATCGCTATCAAGCGTTCACGGATTATGGGCTTAATGCCTTTCGTCAGTGAAGAAGGTTAATTAAAACCGAAATGAGACTAACTACAGAGATGTGGTTGGTCTTTTTTTTAACTAATTTAGGTTGAGAAGCAAAGCTACAGTCTCTAGGATAGATAATTAAATCACGGAAAGTCGCAAAATGAGCCTCATACTTTAATAGTCGTTGAATAGGGCGTGGAGAAAGCCTATAATCATTAATTGTTTCAGGGGATAAACGATTAGTTGAAATGGGACGAATATTAAAAGAAGCTAGGCAGGGGATAGAGTGAAAAGAGTATGGGCACATGTGGGTAAGCTGAACGCAATTACCCGCGAGCAATTTAAGGATTATACCAAGTGGTTTAGGGCTTTGTCATATATTTCTGGACCGGTTACAACAATCGCCATCTTGTCATTTCTCATGCCTTTTCCGTTCAATGACATGTTCTTTGTATTAATGACAATCTACTATATTCTTTTCGTCGGAACCTTTTTCGTTGAGAGTATCATTCATGGAATCAGGTACTGTTACAATCAGCGAGGGCATAAGTAGACTGAAAATCATGCACAGCGGAACGGGATGAATCTGATTCCGCTACTGGGGCATGATTTTTTGTTGAGGAACACCTTTTATGCGAAAGGTTTCTTTTCGGCGTCCAGGCGTTACTTAATCTTTATGTCTAACAGGTAAAAGTTACAATGTAAATAGGTAACAATCTGCCCAATCCTGCTAATTCATGCTAAAATGGCGGGTATGAGGAGATGATGTACATGAAACAACGGGGATTTAAATTAGGTGTGAGTTTGGCATTAGTCGGGTTAGGCATCAGTCAGCCGGCCACGGCCCACGCGAAGAGTTGGTTAAGTGGGACCACAACGCATCAGTTACTGACGCAGCCCAATGGGGACGCCAATTCACCGAGTCTGTATGCGACCAGTGTGACGACGAAAAAAGCCTATATGTGGAATTTAAAACACACGAAGAAAATTCATAATCTGAACAACTATCCGAAGACGTCTTGGTATTTGGTTGGCAAGGTTACCAAACCGGGGAAGGGCGTTTACTACCAGGTTACGACCTATGACAAGAAGATTAAGGGGCTGGTTTGGAACAAGTACCTGACGGCCTATAGCCAGAAGACACCACGGAACTTCAAGAGCGCTGCGGCGTATACGAAATTCATTCAGACCGATCCGTCACAAAAACTCACGCGAGCGATTCTGAAAGTCTTTCCCAACGTTCCGTTAGATTTCCAGTTGTCTAAGTACACGGCAACGCGCTTTGATTCATTCCCAACCAGCATTAGTGGCTACAAGAATATTGTACCCGTTAGCACGTTCTCGCTGGATCCAAGTGACTTCAAGAACATTCAAGGGTATACCGATGAGTTTAACCTAGAATTTAGTAACAAGCTGTACTGGTACTGGCAAGTTACCTACGGCCAACCGGTCGCGGGTCGCGTTGCGAAACTGCAAGAGGCCTTAGCCAGTCAGGGGTGGACCGCCGAAAAAATCGCCAGCCTTGATAGTAGTTGGCGACTAGGCGTTTGCCTCGTTGAAAATGGTCAGATTGCGTTAGTTTTGGCACAAACGACTAAATAAAATCAAAAAAGCAATGCCTCAGCGTGAGGGGTCGAATCCTTCGCTGAGGCATTGCTTTTCTGTTGCCTAAAATTCCCGATGGCCGCCTAAGTAGACTTGTTTGTCGGCTTGTTTGACGTTGGCCGTGTCCGCCAGTGGATCAGCTTTTAAGACCTGGAAATCAGCAAACTTGCCCACTTCTAGTGTGCCGTATTCCTGGTCGACGCCCAGCAGTGCCGCCGAGTTCAAACTCGAGCACTGGTAGGCCTGCGCTGGGGTCATGCCCACGCGCGTTAACAGGCCAAACTCGTCTGGTGTTAGGTCAAAACCATTGAAGGGGGTGCCGGCGTCGGTCCCACAGGTGAATTTGACACCGAGCTCGAAGGCCCGTTTCAAATTCACGTAGGTATCGTCCAAGGCGTCGGCACATTTCTTCACTTCCCAGTCCGGAAGCACGCCCTTACCGAAGGCGGGAATCGTCCATTCGGCAATGAGGGTGGGCGTGAGGTAGGTGCCCTGCTTAATCATTTGCCGAGCCTCATCCGCCGTCACGTAGAAACCGTGCTCGATGGAATCGACGCCGGCGTCCAGGGCGTTTTGAATCCCCGGGTTGCCTTCCGCGTGGGCAGCAACTAACCGGCGCTTGTGATGCGCCTCTTCAACGGCCGCGTGCATTTCCGCCACGGAGAGTTGGGGATCCTCCATGAAGTCATTGGGCGTCATAACACCGCCAGTCGCCATGACCTTGACCGTTTCCGCACCGGCCTTGAAGGCTTGACGGACAGCCTTGCGCATTTCATCGGGAGAATCGACTAGGTAGGCGGCGTGGGGCGCATCCCCGTGGCCCCCGGTCATAGAGAAGGCGCGGCCGGATGTCAACATGTGCGGGGTATGTGGCAGGAGTCCCTGTTGTTGCAGGCGCTTGAGCTTGACGTCGGAGTCGTAGGTCGTCCCACACTGCCGCACGTAGGTGACCCCAGACTTGAGGAGCGTTTGTAAATTTTCGTAGGCGAAGACGGCGACCTCGGACTCGGAGTGACCGAACTGGCCACTGAAGGAGTCGGGGCTCAGGGTCACGTGGGTGTGGACGTTGAAGAAGCCGGGCATCACGTATTGGCCGCCCAAGTCGACCTGGTCATCAGCGGCAGCCGGTGTACCTTGGCCGCGGTCGACTAATTTGTGCGTGTCATTATCAACGGTGAACCAGGCATCAGGCACGTTATGGTCGTTGGTACCGTCGAATAGGGTGAAGTTGTGGAAAGTAGTTTTGGTCATAGAAATTCCTCCTGAGATTTAAAGTACGTTTGTTGTGGGTTACATAGCTGTTTACCTAATTAGAAAAATAAGATTACGGGTTAAGCCAGTATCGGCCCCGGAAACAGGGCTAACCCTATTTCCAGTAAGCATATTGGTATTGCGCCTCGTTTAGCAGCGAGTAGTGGAGTCCACCGACTTTACTGCTGATCAGCTTGGCCTCGGATGGCTGGTAGAGAGGCAGGTAGCCCTTGACGCTCATTAAGTATTTGTCGGCCTTCATCAGCGACTTGTAGCGTGCCAGACCAGTTTGACCATCGGCGGTTGCGAGCAGCTGGTTGTAGGTGCTATCGTTCCAGTTGGTGAAGTTGACGGTATTACCTTTGGCTGCCAAATTGAGGTAGTCGGAAGCGTCCAGCCAGTTGGTCGACCAGCCGGTGAGGTTAAGCTCAAAGGTCCCGGCAAAGTCGCGCGCCACGTGTTGGGCGTGGGGGATGGCGGTCGTGGTGACGGTCAAGCCTTTCAGGTTCTTCTCCATTTCAGATTGGAGGTAGGTGCCGACCTTCTTATCGTCGTCGGTATCATCCGTCAAAAGATTCAGCGTGACCTTGGTCTTACCGGTCTCCTTCAGGTATTTCGCCCAGTAAGTCTTGGCTTGGGCCACGTCGTGGGGTAACAGGTTGCCGACTTCCTTGGCCATGTCCTGCCCAGTCTTCGGGTTCGCCTGGTCGCCTTGTGGCACGGCACTCAGCGCTGGCTTAGACCCATCCTGGAGCACCTTATTCGTTAATTGCTGGCGGTCGATGACCGCGGAGATGGCTTGGCGTAGGTTCTCGGAGTTCGTCGCGGCCTTGCGGCTATTGACATACAGGTAGTTCAAGCGGCCAGTTAAATGGGTGTGCAGACTCGCGTCATTGCTGTTCGCCCGTACGTATTCACCAGTGACCGTGGTCTCCTGAACCTTGTCGCTCTTAAATAGGTTAGCGGCGGTGTTCACGTCCTTGGTGACGGCCACCTTGACGCGCTTGATCTGAACCTCTTTGGCGTTCCAGTAGTGGGGGTTCTTGACGTAATGCCAGGTGGCGTTACTACCGGTCCAACCGACCAGCTTGTAGGGTCCATTACCAACAGATTTTGCGGCGCTGGTCCCGTATTTCTGGCCATATTTCTTGACGGTGGCCGTGTTCAGCGGGTAATACTTGCTGGCAACCAGATCATTGAAGTAGGGGACGGCCTTGCTCAGTTGAAATTGGAGTTTGGTCGTGCTCAGCGCCTTAACGCCTAACTTAGAGGCCGGTAGGGTGCCCTTTTGGACGGCAGCGTAGTTCTTAAATGCCGAGAGGACACTGGCGTACTGGGCCTTGGTCTTGGGGTCGGCCATTCGTTGAAGGGAAGTCACGAAGTCCTGGGCGGTGACGCGTTGTCCGTTGGCCCATTTGGCATTCTTCTTCAGGGTGAAGGTGTAGGTCTTGCCATGATTAGTTGGGGTGACGACCTTCGTCGCGACGCCGGCCACGATTTTATTGGCTTTGTTATAGGTGTAGAGGCCTTCCATCGTCTGGTAGATGACGCTGGCACTGTTGGTGTCGGTGTCCTTGTTAGGGTCGGCGGTGGCGGGCTCACTAGCCAGCGTCACGTTGAGCGTGCGGTTCTTATTGGTCGTGTGACCAGCCGCGCTGCCGCAACCGGCTAAGGATAAGACAGTGAGTAAAGCTAGTGGTGCAGTCCAAACAAAATGTTTCATGTGAAACACCCTCCTAGAATTCAATTGATTAGAACATTAGCAGCGGTGGACAAACAAAAAGCACCCCTACAGAAAATACTTCTCTGTAAGGGTGCTTGCGCACGGTACCACCTTATTTTTGCGACGCGAAAACGCATCGTCTTGACTATGAACGGCGGGCTTCCTAGGAGTCGAGGCCCAAGGGCTAGGATCGATTGAAGCCGCGACTACTCCCGCGATTCACTGCATTGATAACGGATGCTCCCGGTTGACACTTACTTGGATTTCAGCTAACTGCTCCGAAGGGATGTTCACGGCGACTGGCTTGACCCGCTCTCACTTTACCGGGCTCGCTGACAAGGATGGTCGCTGCTACTGGACTTCATCATCACATTTTCATTTTCTAATCAATTGTTAATAATTGCTAGTTTAGCACCGAAAAATTATTTGTCAACGTGAAAATTGAAATTAATTTTGCCGAGGGCCATTAGAATTGTTGGATGCCACCCACGTAAACGCCTTTATCCGCCTGTTTGACGGCGGCCGTATCGGCTAATGGATCGGCCCGGAGAACTTGGAAATCGGCGTGCTTGCCAACTTCAAGGGTGCCGTAGTCGTCGGCAACCCCTAAAAGTGTGGCCGAGTTGATGCTGGAACATTGGTAGGCCTGTGCGGGGGTCATCCCCACCTTAGTGAGCAGGCCAAACTCGTCGGGGGTCCGGTCAAAGCCGTTGAAGGGGGTGCCGGCATCGGTGCCACAGGTAAATTTCACCCCAATTTCAAACGCACGCTTCAGGTTGTGGTAGGTATCATCGATGGCGTCGACGCCGGCATCGAGGGCGTTTTGAATCCCGGGATTGCCTTCCGCGTGGGCGGCGACGATGCGCCGTTTGTGATGGGCTTCCTCAACGGCCACGTGCATCTCGGGCACGGAGAGTTGCGGGTCCTCCATGAAGTCGTTGGGCGTCATGACCCCACCGGTCGCCATGACCTTGATGCATTCGGCGCCGGCCTTAAAGGCTTGCCGCACGCCCTTGCGCATTTCGTCGGGGGAGTCGACCAGGTAGGCCGAGTTGCGGCCATCCCCGTGGCCCCCGGTCATTGAAAATGCGCGACCGGATGCCATGATGTGTGGGGTGTGCGGCAGGATTCCATCGCGTTGAAGCCGCTTGAGTTTAATATCGACGTCGTAAGTCGCACCACACTGGCGAATGTAGGTAACGCCTGACTTGAGGAGCTTCTGAAGATTCTCGTAGCCAAAGACCGCGGACTCTGATTCGGACGCACCGAAGCTCCCGCTGAAGGAGTCGGGATTGCTGGTGATGTGGGTATGCACGTTAATGAAGCCAGGCATGACGTATTGGCCGTGAAGGTCGACTTGTTCATCGGCAGTATCGGGGTGACCCGTGCCGCAGGCCGTGATCTTACCGGTGTCGGTATCCACGGTAAACCAAGCGTCCGGCGTGTTTTGGTCGCCAGCGCCGTCAAATAGGGTGAAGTTGTAGAATGTTTTTTTCGTCATGGATGAGTCCTCCTGAGTTTGGTGTTTTTTAACTTTGATAATGGATTGATGGAGATTGTTGGGATTGGTGCTGGCGCCTGTCGTGTCTTAGGTCGTTACCCGTGTTCTGCGCGTGCCTATCCGGAAACCCGCAGCCTCTGAAACGTGCTCCGAGAGCCAGACTCCTGCGCTTAACCCCGGTTCAGCAATGTCCCCTTAGTAGTCATTGTGCTTATTTTGCTTTAGGTCGTTACCTGTGTTCTACGCGTGTCTATCCGGAAACTTGCGACCTCGGAAACGTGCTACACAAGGCAGACCCCTGCGCTTAGAAAGTCCAAGCACTCCTGGTCGTTTAAGGCTACAGTGTCTTAAATCATTTGACTTGTTCTGCGGATGTCTATCCGAAAACCCGCGGCCTCTGAAACGTGCTCCGAGAGCCAGACTCCTGCGCTTAACCCCGGTTCAGTAATGTCCCCAAAGACCGGGGGCATCACTGAACCGACGTTAATGCTCAGAGTCTAAGCGGCTCTCTCCGCACTCTACTTCCAGTAAGCATACTGATACTGGGCGTCGTTGATCAATGAGTACGTCAAGCCGCCGACCTTGTCGCTGATTAGTTTGGCCTCTGACGGTTGGTACAGAGGGACGTAACCCTTGACGCGCATCAGGTATTTGTTGGCGGTGACCAAACCGTCGTAACGGGCCTGGCCCGTTTTATTTTCAGCGGTCGTGAGGAGCTGGTTGTAGGTTGGGTCATTCCAGTGGGTGAAGTTGACGGAGTTGTCCTTGGCTGCCAAGTCCAGGTAGTCCGACGCGTCCAGCCAATTGGTCGACCAGCCAATCAGGTTGATGTCAAAGTCGCCGGAGAAGTCGCGGGCCACGTGTTGGGCGTGGGGCAGCGCAGTCGTTTTCACGGTCAGGCCCTTGAAGTGTTTCTCCATCACGGATTGCAGGTAGGTGCCAATCTTCTTATCGTCATCACTGTCGTCGGTCAAAATGCTAATGGTGGCGGTGGACTTGCCGGTCTCCTTCAGGTATTTCTGCCAGTAGTCCTTGGCCTTGGCAATGTCGTGGGGAAGCAGGTTACCGGTTTCGGTGGCCATATCGCCGCCCGTCTTAGGATTGATTTGGTCGCCGCGTGGAATGGCACTCAACGCTGGCTTGGACCCGTCCTGGAGCACCTGGCTGGTCAACTGATTGCGGTCGACGATGTAGGAAACGGCCTGGCGCAAATTTTCGGAGTCGGTGACGGACTTTTTGTGGTTGAAATACAACAGATTCATGCGGCCCAACAGGTGGGTGTGGAGCTGCTTTTCGTTACTATTGGCCCGAACGTATTCGCCACTGACCGTGGTTTCCTGGACCTTGCCAGCCTTGAATAGGTTAGCGGCCGTCGTTTCGTCCTTGGTCACGGCGACCTTAACGCGCTTGATTTTAACGTTCTTGGCGTTCCAGTAGTGGGGATTCTTTACGTAGTGCCAGGTCGAATTGCTCCCAGTCCAGCCGACCAGCTTGTAAGGGCCATTGGCGACGGCCGTGGTGGCGCTGGTTCCGTACTTACTGCCGTATTTGGTCACGGCGGCGGTGTTCAGCGGATAGTACTTGCTGGCAAGCAGGTCGTTAAAGTAGGGAACGGCCTTGGTTAACTGAATGCGCAGCTTGGTTTTGCTGAGGGCGGTGATTCCCAGCTTGGATGGGGCGACCTGGCTGTGTTGAATGGCGGTGTAATTTTTAAATGCCGACAAGACACTGGCGTACTGGGCCTTGGTCTTGGGGTCGGCCATGCGCTGGAGCGAGGTCACAAAGTCCTGGGCGGTGACGGGCTGGCCATTGGCCCATTTGGCATTTTTCTTCAGGGTAAACGTATAAGTCTTGCCGTGATTCGTGGGCGTGACGACCTTGGTGGCCACCCCGGGGATGATCTTATTGTTGCGGCTATAGGTGTAGAGGCCTTCCATCGTTTGAAAGATGACGCTGGCACTGTTGGTGTCGGTATCCTTGTTAGGGTCGACGGTGGCCGGTTCATCGGCTAAGGTGACGTTCAAGGTTTGGTTTTTATTGATTTGACCCCCGGCACTGTTGCCACAGGCACTCAAGGTAATGGCCACCAGCATGGTGACAGGAATTAGCGCTGCAAAATGTTTCACGTGGAACACCCTCCTAGATTCAATTGGTTAGAAATCGTGGTGGACACAAAAAGCGCCCCTACGGAAAGAACTTCTCCGTAAGGGCGCTGTCGCACGGTACCACCTTAATTTTTTACTCGAATGTGAACGGCGACACTCCTAGAGGCTGGTGACCATCAGCTAGGTCCGGTGGGCCAGCCAGGTCGCGATTCACTGCAGGGATAACGGTTGCCACCGGTCGGGCTTACTAAATTTCAGCTGACAGTTCAGAAGGGAGTTCGCGTCGTCAGCCTTGACCCGCTTACACTTAACCGGGCTCGCTAACAAGAACCAATGACGTTACTAGTCTTCATCATCACTTTTTAATTTTCTAATCAATTGTTAATGATTGCTAGTTTAGCAGGAATTTGAAGAATGTCAACGGAAAGTTGGCAAAAAGTTGCGGCGGAGACAATCGATTTCTGCGGGTATCTATAGAAATAACAGCTTCAAAAAAATGTGGCCGAACACCGGTCGTGCTGTCACCCAATAATCAAGCCTAATCACTACCGGTTTCCGCCGGTGATTGGTACACTTAAGCTATCTAAATTGAGGAGATGGTTATCCATGCAATCCCGTTTGATTCCCAGCTTTGCGTTTGAAAATGCCAAGGAGGCGTTGGCCTATTACCAAGACGTGTTCGGTGCGACCGACGTGTACCGATTCAGCCCCCAACCCGAGCAGGCGACCCAATTTCACCTGCCGGCAGATGCTGATCTAGATGATATGACCATCCATGGTGGCTTTACCGTCTTGGGCATGAGCTTTCAAGTGGCGGATAGTTTCCGTGGCCCGGTCCAGTCGTCCAATCAGGTCGATATGATTTTAGATATCGATGGGGACGATGCGGCCAGCGTTCAGGCGGCTGAGGACTTTTACCAACACCTACAGGCCAGCGATCAGGTCACCATTGATATGCCGTTTGCCGAGCAATTCTGGGGTGGCAAAATGGGCCATTTCACGGATAAGTACGGGATTTCTTGGATGCTGCACGTGATGAAGTGGAGCCAGATCAAGGACCCCAATAAGTAAGCAAAAACGACTGATACCAGCCCTTTGGTGGGTGGTGTCAGTCGTTTTGAGTTTAGGCATCTAGCCGGAGATGTAGCGCTTCGGTTAACAGTTTTGAGAAATTAATGCCTCGTTCAATGCCAAGGTCATTTAAATAGTCCGGAATCGAAACGTGCTTGCGAACCATTACGGGGTGCTGCCGGCAGAAAAGTTCCAGGTCAATTGAAACGAGGGCCTTCATGTCTGGGGCAGATACCTCGATTTGATCGAACGGTGTGGCTGGCGGCACGGTATCCTCACCAGCTAAGGCCGTGCCAATCAAGTCTTGAGCCATTGCTAATGCATCGGCCGGGTCATCACCCTGAGTCCAACCGATGTCCGGGACCTCGACGCTGAAGCCGCCGACAGTTTCTTTGTGCAGAATGACGGGATAAACCAGTAAGCTTGGCAGCATGAAATTCCTCCTTGAAAATGGGACTCGTTATTTGGCGTATCGAGTAATCACGGCAACCAGTGTCTGCGCAGCGTCGGGCAACCCAACGTGGTCGTTATAGTAGTCCGCAAACCGGCTATCGGCGGTGTACATCTGGGCCAGGCCCCGGTGAGCTTCTGCGGTGTAATTGTTCCACGTGAAACACAACCATTGCCGGTGTAGTTGAAAGACTTGTTGGGCGGTGTCACTAGCTAAGTCACCACTGCGGGTCACCGTGCGGAGCGCTTCAAAGAGTGCTTGTTCGGTGGCCTGCATTTGCTGGTAATCGGCCTCGCTCAGCTTGGCAAATTTCTGTTGGCTGGCGGCAAAGCTCTCCGCGCCATAACGTTGCCGAACCTCCGTGCCAAATTGCTGGTCGTTCTGGTCTAATTGTTCTTGCTTGAATGCGCTAAACTTTTCTGAATCGGTCATTTGGGGACCTCCATTTCTAGCCGCTAGGGTGCGGTCTAGGGTATTTAGCAAGGTCGTCAGGTGGTCGCGTTCAGCCGCTAATCGCTGACGTTGATTGGCTAAAGCGGCTGTTTGTACCGCTTTAGGCTGGGCCAATAAGTCTTGAATCGCGGTGAGCTGAAAGCCAAACGTTTGGAAATAGCGAATCATTTGTAGCTGATCCACGGCGGTACCTGGATATTCGCGGTACCCATTCGTGGGATTGCGTTGGGCGGGTAGTAGGCCAATTTGATCGTAGTAGCGTAGCGTGCGCGGACTCACGCCGGCGAGCTGGCTGAGGGCTTGGACACTGTAGGTCATGCGACCACCTCCTTCTTGCTTAAAACCTACTATAGAGGTTGCCGTTACGTCAAGGTCAAGCACTTGTTTACGCTAATCAATCACCCGCACCGCTCGTGGATTCGCGGTCACGTAGCCACCTGGGACGCGGTAGCGCTGTGGACTAGGCTGACTTAGGTCGTGGGGGTGCGCGTAGGCCCAGCCCAGCACCCTTAACCGTCGTCCCGGTCGGTAGGTTTGACGCCGCGCCGTGAGGTTAACCGTGCCGTAACGGGTCACCCGGGTCTTGGTCTGAACATAGGTTGGTGAAACCAGCTTCCCGGCCCGAATGAGTTGCCGGTTGGCCGTTATGTAGGTGCCATTGGTGAGTTGGAAGCGAGTTGTGAGGTGGCGATGCTGGATGGCGACCACCTTGAGGACGCTGCCTTGCGCGTAGTGGGTGACCGGATTGGCGGTCGTCAGATGGGGTTGCGAGTGCGCATCGACCCCGACCGGATCAATCACCGTAATCTGGCGGGGCGCCGTTCGATAGTAAGCTGCCGTCACGTAGCCAGTGCTGGCCGTGATGTACCCCGTTTGCCCGTCCGTACGACTCTCATGGTTGATGTCCCGCACGCGATAACGGCGACGGCCGGCGTGAGATTTAGCTTCACCAATAATGATAAATAGCGGCCGATTAGCCCGCGGCTGTTGGGCGTACTTGGCTTGGCGTTCTTTGACTTGAAAGGTCGCGTGGCGGTAGAGGTAGAGCGGCCTAATGGCGTAGACGACCCTGGGGTGGAAATGCTGGGGAGGTTGCTTGGCGGATTCTTTCCGTGGTGGCTGAGGGTGACTGGTCGCGTGGGGACGTGGCGTTGGGGTGGGCTTGGCAGTCGGCGCCGGTGTAGGTGCTGGCTTCGTGGCCGGTTTGGCCGGTACCGGAGCCTTCGCCCATTTCAGCCGGTAATACTGGAGACTGTCGGTCAGGAGAGTGCTGCCATCGGGGTAGTCGATTGGGGTCGCTTCGGAATAATTGGCATAGGTATGCTTAGGCATGATGATGAGCCATTTAGTCCCGGGATAGATGCCGCTCACCAGGGCATCCGTGCCGTCCAGGGTCAAGGTTTTGGAGACATTGTTGAAAACCTTCGTGCTATTTTGCACGGGTTCGCCGTCAAGGCCCTGGACCCGCGCCGGTAGACGGACGGTCGTGTCAGAGGTGAAGGTGGCGGGATCAATGTAGGTGACTTTCTGTTTGAAGTCGACGTATTGGCCGATACCCAGGACATTGACCTTGCCAAATTTTCTGAAATAGGAGAAGTCAGTTACTCGTTGATTACTAATGGTCAGGTTCGTCCGGCCGTCTTGATTGTGATATTTTAGACTGCTAAATTTGCTAAGAAGGGGGTTCAGTAGATGAATGTCCGTGTCGGTCAGTCCGGCATAGTTCATATAGCCGCTAATCCCGGTGAGACACAGTTGACGGGGGAAGGTCGACGGGTCCTCTAAAATATTTACCTGATTGAGGGCAGTGAAGTCGGTATTGTGCATGCCATCCTGAAAAACCGTCAGACTACCCGAGACCGGCACCCCGGCCAGCGGCGCCCAGGAGACTCGTTTAGCAACATCGAACTGAATGGTAACGCCAATGCCGGTGGGGAGTTCGCGTAGACTCTCAAGCCCTGCTAGCGAGGTAGCGACTAGAGAATTCGTGTAGTCACTGATATCCGGTTGAACACCGCGGTAGTGGCGGATATCCCCGTACGTGACGGGACGGCCCCCAGTGCCGAAGGCTTTGGCAACTAATGCTTCTAAATTAGGGTCCGCGAAGGCCACGGAATCCTGATCGGCGTGGCTGGGATTAGGAACCGTTACGGTTGGGTGCGTCTCAGCGGCTAGCACGGGACTGGGGAAGATGACTGGCATTCCGCAGAGTAGGGTGAGGGTCGTGAGACTTGCCCAGAATAAGTGTTGGTAATGAACAGGCGTTGCCATGACAATCTCCCCCCAACCAATCTAATTAGCTGATCCGTCACTCGTGGTAAGTATAGCATGTTGACAAGCGGTTTCCTAAAGAAAATCGCACAAATGATTTAATGTGTGTGACTGAATTTATTGATGATAAATTTAGCGAATGGCTCGTGATAAGGATTTTAATTCTAATATAAATATGCTTGTACAACGGGGATGTGATGGACAATAATAGAGTTACCATGATCGAAAACTCAAGAAGTTGTTAGGTGAGATAGTCTCTTATATAAAGCTAAAATCACTGCGCCAATAAATACCTAATCCCAGTTATCTTCAGACAATTTGGTACAGGGTTAACGTCCCTGTTCCCAGAAACACCGCATTCCCCACGCCCAATCAGCCATACGCCCCGCTTCCCATGAAACACCAAGCCCAGAACAGCTTTTCACCATCCCTAAGAATCCGAACCCAACGCCGCCATGCCGGGGTTTCATCCAAGACCGTTGTTTTGTACTGACCCCGAAGTGTGATAAAATAAGGGTATTATTTGTAACTTTCTGACCCCGTCAAAATGATGCGGGTAACCATAACTTTTTAAGATGAAACAGATGAGGAGCAAGTATGAATAAAATATTTTCACGAGACAACGTGCCCGAGTTTTTGCAGAATCGGCGCCTACGGGGAATCGCGGTACTAACGGCGGTTTTGGCCATTCTGGGTATCGTGCTGTCGTTCCTGTTGAACTGGATCTTCGGGATCGTGATTCTGGTGCTGGTGGGGGTGGCCACACTATTTCTGTTCAATACCATGGCAGAGATCGGCGCGGACACCACCCAGTACATATCCGACCTGTCGTTTCGGATTCAACAGGGCGAGCAGGAGGCGCTGATTCGGATGCCACCTGGTGTCATGATTCTGGGTGACACGGATCAGATTGAGTGGGTCAACCCGTATCTGCAGCACTACTTTGGCGATACGGATGTGTTGAACCGCACGTTAAGTGATGTGGACGCGGATCTGGCTAAACTCGTGGCGACGACGCCACCGCAGACCATGACCACCGTGAGCTGGCGTGACTACCGCTTTACGCTGTACGTCCAACCGGATTTTCACGCGGTCTACCTCTACGACATCACCCATTATCAGTTGATTCAGGAACAGTACGACGACGAGAAAATTGCCATCGGCCAAGTCTTCTTGGACAACTATGATGAAGTGACGCAATCAATGACCGACCAAGACATTTCCAACCTGCGAAATTACGTGACCAATGAGTTGTCGGCCTGGGTTCAACAGTTTGACATGTACCTCAAGCAGCTGGACGACGACCACTACTTCGTGTTGGCCTACGCCAAGTCGCTGGCGGCCATCGAAGCGGATAAATTTAAAATTCTCGATACCATTCGGGAGAGCACGTCCAAGCAAAACTTCCCCCTGACCCTAAGTATGGGGATTGCGTACGGCGATGCCAACCTGAATAAGCTGGCTGACCAAGCCCAGAGTAACCTGGACCTGGCGCTCGGCCGGGGGGGCGACCAAGTTGTCGTCAAGGCTGCCGACCAAGAAGCCCGCTACTATGGTGGGAAGACCAACCCGATGGAGAAACGGACGCGGGTCCGGGCGCGGATGATTTCACAAGCCCTGCAAGAGCTGATGAACGAATCCGACCAGATCTTCGTTCAAGGCCATACCCAACCGGATATGGATTCGCTGGGGGCCTGCCTGGGGATTCGGCGGATTGCCAAGATGAACAACAAGACCTGTTGGATCGTCCTCGACAAGGAAACCGTCCATTCCGACGTGCAACGTCTGCTAGATAATTTGAAAGCCTATCCGGACGTGGATGCGGCCATCATTTCACCAGAAGAGGCGCTGGAGAAGGCGACCGACCAGAGCATGCTCTTGATGGTCGACCACTCCAAGCCGTCCATTTCCATCACGGCTGACCTGTACAAGCGCCTGGAGAACCGCGTGATGATCATTGACCATCACCGGCGGGGCGAAGAATTTCCCGAGAACCCCTTGCTGGTCTACATTGAACCGTATGCCAGCTCGACTTGTGAGTTGATCACCGAAATGTTTGAGTATCAATCACAAGAGGGGGAACCCATCAACAAGCTGGAAGCCACAGCGATGTTGACTGGAATCTTCGTTGACACCAAGCACTTCTCACTACGGACCGGGACCCGGACGTTTGACGCCGCCAGTTACTTGCGGTCTGCCGGGGCTGACGCCATTGAGATGCAACAATATATGAAGGAAAACGTTGACAGTTATCTCCAACGCAATCATTTGATCGAAATGGTTGAGTTCGTGAACGAGGACATGGCCCTGATCACGGGGGAGGAGGATCAAACCTACGATCCCGTTACCGCGGCCCAAGCAGCGGATGACCTGCTGAACATGTCCGGCGTGGATGCCTCGTTCGTGATTACTCGTCGTGCAGACGGTCGCGTGGGGATTTCTGCCCGTTCGTTGGGTGAAATCAACGTGCAGCTGACCATGGAAGCCATGGGCGGTGGCGGTCATTTGTCCAATGCGGCGACCCAAATCGCTGACAAGACGGTGGCCGAGGTTAAGCAACAACTGTTAGATATCCTGACTCATGCCGATGAACCCGAGCCAGCAACGACTTAGTTAATTGCTTCTCGCCAGTAGGTAGCGTAGGATAATTATTAGATATGTAATAAGTGAGGAGTGAACGACGTGAAAGTTATTTTTGTCAAAGACGTTCGCGGTAAAGGTAAGCGCGGGGAAATCAAGAATGTTCCCGATGGCTATGCCCAAAACTTCCTGATCAAGCGGGGGCTGGCTAAGGAAGCCAACCAATCCGCCATGAGTCAGTTAAGTGCCGAACGTAAAGCGGAACAACGCCGTGAGGCCGAAGATTTGGCCGAGGCGCGCGACTTGCAAAAGCGGTTAGAGGCCGACAAGACGGTCGTTGAAATCGTGGCGAAGGCTGGGGAAGACGACCGGTTATTCGGGTCAATTCCTAGCAAGCAAATTGTGCAAGCCTTGCAAAAGCAATTTGATTTAAAGATTGATAAGCGTAAAGTTGAACTCCCAGAACCGATTCGGACGCTGGGCTTCACCAACGTGCCCGTTAAGCTGCACAGCGATGTGACGGCTAAGATTCGGGTTCACGTGGTCGCTAAGCAAAAATAAGCGACTGTCTACTAATTGAAAGTCGATGAAAGGTCACCTGATTGGGTGGCCTTTTTTTCAGGAATGGAATCGGTGGATTGCTAGCCGATTCGGAGAAGGAAGTCGTTAGTATGCTCAGAAAAATAGTCACTAGTCTCATTGGTGTTTATGGCATTTTATTTACGGCGTATTTAGCTTTTTATTTTGCATGGAATGCGCAAGCCATTGATTTTCACGATAGCCCCGCTATCAGCAATGTGCCGCTGGGATTTTGGGTGGTCGGCGCGCTGGTGGTGACCGTTAGCTTGGTGTCCCGCAAGTTAAAAATTTTCGGGTTGGTTGCGGCAGTCGTCGGAATCATTGCGATGATGGTGTTTGATCATTGGTTCGATGACTTCGGGGTGATTGGCATCAACTACCTAGTTTTGGTGGCGCTGACGGCGGCCGTCACGTGGCTACCGCGCCGCTCGTCTACGAAGGGGTGAGGGCCAGATGCTCACGAAATTAAAAGCGCATTGGTATAAAATTGGACTCGCTCGAAAAATAATCGAGGTTGTGGTGACGGTCATGCTGTTGCTGTCGACCAGTCCCGGCTTGGCGGTTCGATTTGCCATTTTGACCGACGCGGAACCAGCCGTGGCGGTGTCGTGCCACCCTAAGTATGACCCGGATAGTGCGACCATTTTACCGGGAACGGCTATTGGCAAATGGGTCTTTCCGACCTATACCATTTACCCACAGCGTTACTCGGGTTTCTTCCATGAGGACACCGGGACGTCGATCGTGGATTTTCAAATTTACCGGATTTTAATTTTTAACGTGGCGTTGCCGCAGGTGTCTCCGGGTCCATAGATTGTCGCCGAAAAAAGCCGCGCTAAAATCCACCGACTTCTGTCATTCCATGGTAAAATGGAACTCTAGTTTATGGCGGGGATTTTCTTTAAAGAGGTAAATACTAAGCATGGATAATAACGTTCTAACAGATCACACACCACCACAGAACCTCGAAGCCGAAAAGGCCGTCCTCGGGGCGATCTTTTTGAGTGCCGACGCGTTGGTGGATGCGCTGGAATACCTGGCCCCAGAGGACTTTTACCGCCGGGAACACCAGATTATTTTCCAAGCGATGATGGATTTAAACGACCGGGACGAGGCCATTGATGTGGTCACGATTACCGATCGGTTAACGTCTAAAAATGAGCTGGATGACGTCGGTGGCGTGACCTACATTGCCGAACTGGCAGGGTCCGTGCCGACCGCAGCCAACGCGACCTACTACGCGAAGATTGTTCAGGAAAAGGCCATCGTGCGCCGCCTGATTCAAACGGCCACGAATATTGTCACCCAGGGTTACCAGCAGGACGAAGACGTTGCCGACATGTTAGACAACGCCGAAAAGGACATCATGAGTGTGGCGGAGACCCGGAATCAAACGGGATTCAAGCCAATTCGTGACGTGCTGAACAGTTCCTTTGAAGAGATTAACAAATTGTCCGAGCAGGGGGATGTCATCACGGGTCTCTCGACCGGCTATGCCGAGCTGGACAAGATGACGACCGGTCTGCACGACGATGAACTGATGATTCTCGCCGCCCGGCCAGCCGTCGGGAAGACCGCCTTTGCCCTGAACATTGCGCAAAACGTGGGGACGAAGACCGACAAGACCGTCGCCATTTTCAGTTTGGAAATGAGTGCCGAATCGTTGGTCAACCGGATGCTCTGTGCGGAAGGTTCTATTGACGCCAACCACCTGCGGACGGGGCAACTGTCCGAAGAGGAATGGCAAAATTTGATTGTTGCGATGGGAAGCTTGGCTAAGGCCAGCATTTACATCGACGATACCGCCGGGAATAAGATTACGGAAATTCGGGCCAAGTGTCGACGGCTAGCTAAGGAAAAAGGAAACCTGGGCTTGATTGTGATCGATTACCTCCAACTGATTGAAGGGACCAACCACGAAAGCCGGCAACAAGAAGTTTCCGATATTTCACGGCAACTGAAGAAGCTGGCCAAGGAATTGCACGTGCCCGTCATTGCGTTGTCCCAGCTCTCGCGGGGGGTGGAACAGCGGCAAGACAAGCGGCCCGTGCTGTCCGATATCCGTGAATCCGGGTCAATCGAACAAGATGCCGATATCGTTTCGTTCCTGTATCGTGATGACTATTACGAGCGGGACGGCGATGAAGACGGTGGCGGCAACGACAGTGATCCTCGTGACGAGGGTGACCAAGATGTCGGGGAAGTTGAAGTCATTATTGAAAAGAACCGGTCGGGTCCGCGGGGAACCGTTAAACTGTTATTCGTGAAGTCGTTTAACAAGTTCTCGTCAGTGGCGTACACGCCGGATCAATAGAAATAGCGGTTAAATTAAGGTTGCGGACAGTCGTGTCTGTGGCCTTTTTTTGCGCTCTTAATGAATAAATACAAAAATATATGTATAAACGACAAAATTCGTCCCCCACGGAACGTGGTATTCGTGAAAAATGCCAAAAGTAGTTAACCGACAAACCCCTTGCGCCCCTAAGGGTTCACCCAGTAACATCGTCAAGTCGGTTAAAATTCATAAGAGTGTGCCAGAAAGTTCACAGTTTCATCATATTTTCCCATTAGTATATGAAGCATAGAAGTTAACCAATCGGTTGCTTCTACCAAAGATTAACAATCTTTTTTCATGTACTCCTCCTCCCCTGGAATAATGAAAAAATAGTTAACGTCATTCTTATAATAGTGACGTTACCCCTACTCCGATGACCATCGCTTTCCCCGAGCGGTGGTTTTTTTGTGCGCTGTTTTATGCCGCCTCCGGGCTGGTGAAAATGGGCCGTGACGCTGTGGGCGCACGTCCGAAGCCTGGGAGGCGGTCTTCGGACTTACTTTGAGACTCTGAGAAGCGAGTCTCAAAGATAGCAGTTGCCTAAGCGGGAAACCCGCTAAGGCAACTCCCAAGGCTGAGCCCATTTTCACCAGCCCTGCGGCTGACACTGGTTCGGGGAAACCACTGCTCGGGGAATGGGCTGTTGTTGGTAATTTATATTGAAGGTAACCAGTGGGGAAGTCATCTAATTCGTGTTGATTGTGGATGAGGATTACACCGTTTGAATTCTAAAAAAAATCCCGATATACCAGCTATTGATGGTGGTATATCGGGATTTTTGTCGTTAGTTCAGTTTTAGAATGTTTCACATGAAACATTGTTAAAATTGCGTCGGATCAGAATTAACCATTACGCGTTTTCGTTAGCGCGAAGTCGGCCGCCGAGTTGCCAGAAGCTACTGGGCATGTCCGTCATGTTCCGGACATCATCGGGACCATCCGCCGTTACGGTGGCCGTGCCTTCGAAGCTCATCTTCAACCATTCGCAGGAATGCTGAACGGCTTGGGTGATGCCCAGCGCCTTGGTTTGTGGTTCGTCGGCGCCCACGACGAGGAGGTAAACGTGCTTATGACTGAAATCAAAGTCATTGGTATAGCTGTCAAACCAGCGGTCCATGAAGACCTTGAGCTGGCCGGTCATGCCGTACCAGTAAACCGGCGTGCCTAAGACAATGTCGTCGGCCTGGGCAAAGGTGGCCATCAGTTGCTCGTAATCATCGGTTAAATCCTGTTGCGGTTGATTGGTGTCCCGCTGGTCGTGGACAAAGTTCAGCTGATGTTCGGCAAGATTTAAGGTGTCGTGGGGAATATCCTGTAAAAAGCGTTCGCCTAGCGCCACAGTATTGCCGTGTAGTCGGGGACTCCCATTGATAAACAAAACGGTCATGTCGGATCACTCCTTTGCATTCAGTGTACGAGAAACGCTGGCGAAAAACAATTAATTGGCGAGCGGGCTAAACACATGTCAGCCGCAGGGATGGTGAAAAGGGGTGGTCAATGTCAGTGACCAGAGGTGGGCCAAGATGGCCAGCTGTGTCGGTGGTCTTAACTGAGTGATTTTCTCAGTTTAGAGCACGGGACGACCTTGGAAACTCGCGAACTTCAGCGAGGTTTCAAGGCGAGGTGGCGGACCGCTTCTCAGGCCGGAACCGGTCCCCACAGCAGGTTATCTTGAGCCCACCGGCGGGAACGAACGTTGTCACCATGTTTTCACCATCCTGGAGGCGGGGGTAACAACCAGTTTAACCCGTGCCAGCTTCATTTTCTGCAAAGCGTATGCTAGAATTAATCTAATTGAATTTTAATCTTTGAAAGAAGGCGGCTTATGCGCGAGATTCGCTTGCGGTGGTTACTGTTGGGGGCCTTATGCAGCAGTATCGGTATGAGTTTTATTTGGCCGTTGACCACGATTTACATGCACAACCGACTGGGGGCGTCGCTGACCGAGGTCGGAATTATTTTACTGCTCTACTCTTCCGCGAACGTGGTGGGGAGTGTGATTGGGGGCCGGTTGTTTGACCGACTGAATCCGTATTACCTCACGCTAGGGGGCATCAGCGTGTCACTGGTCACCCTGGGAACGCTGATCTTCAGCCATGGCTGGCCGGCGTTTCCAATTGCGCTGGTCTTCTTGGGCCTGGCTTCCGGCTGGACGCTGACGATGGTCAACTCCCTGGGGACCACGATTCACAGCCGCGACGGGCGCTACATCTTCAACATGCTCTACTTCGCGCAAAACCTGGGGGTCGTGCTAGGGACGGCGCTGGTTGGCTTCGTCTATAGCACCAGTGTGACGCTGCTCTTCGTGATTGCGTTTAGTCTGTTTGTCTGCTTCTTCACGGTCGTACTGACCTGCTACCACGCGCCGGCCGTGATGCAACGGCAGGTGGTGGCCAAGCAAGCTCAGGACGTCACCATTGCCTTGCCTAACCGGCGCATCATGGCGACATTTTTTATCTCCTTGATCATTATCTGGGTGATGTATGAGCAGTGGGTGTCCAACCTGTCCGTCTACATGACGGGGATGGGCATTCCGATGCGTGAGTACAGCCTGTTGTGGACGATTAACGCCGGCCTGATTGTGGTTTTTCAGGCGCTGCTAAATTGGCTCGCCAACTTCTTCAGTAATCTCTATCTCCAGGTCTACGCCGGAATTTTCTTCGTGGCGTTGTCGTTTGTCACACTCATCTTTGCCAAGGACTATCTGCACTTTGTAATTGCCATGGTTATCCTGACGATGGGCGAGGCCACGGCGTTTCCGGCCATTCCAGCGATTGTCAACGGGTTAACGCCCCACGCGGTCAAGGGAAAATACCAAGGAATGGCCAATGCGTGGGCCAACGTTGGGAAGGCGTTTGGCCCACTCTTTGGCGGTCTGGTGATCGACCACGGGTCCTACACGCTCCTATTTATCATCGCGGCGGTCGCCAATCTGTTGATTCTGGGGCTAAATGGGGTCGTGATTCACGCCAACCAACAGAATGTGGAAACTTATAAGTAAACTGCTTGACCTTTTGGTGTATAATTAACGCAGAGGAAGTTATCTGTACTAAAGGGAAATCAGGGGAAAGCACATGACAAAAAAATTCAGGGGAATCAGCGGTCTTATGCTGGGCCTGGTTGCTGGGGGCTTGCTCTTCAGTCAGGTTCCGCAAAACAGCTCAACTGTGACGGATTCGGTCGTTCAACCAACGTCTGGCCAAACTGCGGTACAACTCGACACAACGGGTAAGGGGCACGTTGCGGTCAAGACGCAGACAACGACCAGCCAAGCGGGGAAGACCGTTAGCCGCCAAACGACGACGGTTTCACAAGGCCATCGGCAACAGGATATGAATAAATAAAAAGTTTATCAGTAAAATAACGGTTTCTTAACCGGAATATACAAAAGGGCCAACCTACGGCGACGTGGGTTTGCTCTTTTTTTTGCCAATTATCCAGAAAATATGCAAAGAAATGAATGTTTATAAAAGAATTGACATTTAAAATGGATGATGATAGATTTAATATCAATCAAGAAGACGTTGCCCAGAAGAGTAGCCCTTCACCGTTTGTTCAGCGAGTCCGGGTCGATGCAAGCCGGATCAAACGGTCGGGGTGAAGCGCATCTGGAAGTCGGCGCGGTGAATCAAGTAGCCATGCCTGGGTCGTGCCCATTACCGCACGGGTGTGAAATGCACTATGAGAGATAAAACAAGGTGGTACCGCGAATCGTTCGCCCTTGTTAGCCAGAGGTGGCTGACGAGGACGGGCGATTTTTTCGTTCAGACAAAGAAAATGAGGGGTCGATTATATGAAGAAATTAATGGGATTAGGTTTTGGGTTATTGGCAGTTGCGGCGTTGGCCGGGTGTGGGTCAACCGCAGCCCAGACGAGTGCGGACAAGGCGAATAAGGCGTTGAGCGTCACCATGGTCGGGAATCCCGCCACGGCCGACCCCGCCATTTCGGGTGACAGTAACAGTTCTAGTTTGATTGCGCAGACGGAAGAAGGCCTGTACACGTTGGACAAGAACGGCAAGGTCATCGCCGGGATTGCTGAAAAAGTGGTTAAGCCCACGAAAAATGGCACCGTTTATACGTTTAAGATCAAAAAAACTGCCAAATGGGCGAATGGCGATCCGGTGACGGCACAAGACTTTGTGACCTCCTTTGATTGGCAGGTCAATCCCAAGTCCAAGTCCCAGGTGGCCAACAAGCTCAAATACTTAAAGAATTATGATGCCGTTCAGGCCGGGAAGAAGGCCCCATCCGCTTTAGGTGCCAAGGCCTTGGACAAGAGCACGTTACAGTTGACGCTATCCAAGCCACAACCCTGGTTGCCAGATATCTTAGCCACGGCGGCGTATCCTATGAAGACCAGTCTTTTCAATAAATATGGTAGTAAGTACGGGACCAGCGCTGAGAAGACGCTCTCCGAAGGGCCTTACAAGCTGGTTGGCTGGAGTGGCGCGGCTGACAGCTGGTCTTACGTTAAGAACCCGCATTACTGGAATGCCAAGAACGTGAAAATCTCCAAGGTCAACGTGCAGGTTGTTAAGGATCCGGGCACGTCGGCTAGCCTGTTCAAGTCTGGCAAGGTTCAAGAGACCGTGCTTTCCGGGCAATACATCAAGCAAAATGCCAACAATCCAGAAATGAACACGACGCTGAACAGTTCGATGCGGTTCCTGGAATTTAACGATAAGAAGACCGTGACCCACAATACCAAGGTTCGTCAAGCCTTTTCCTACGTGGTCGACCGGAACGCGCTGACGAAGAACGTCCTGCAAGATGGTTCCGCAGCCGCTAAGAGCCTGATTCCTTCCGGCGATGGGAATGACCCAACAACGGGCAAGGACTTCTCCGAAGACGTGGGCAACCTCTTGAGTTACAACCCTAAAAAGGCCACTGAATTGTGGAACCAAGCGAAGAAGGAACTCGGCATCAAGAAGGCCAATTTGGAACTCCTGACCGCCGATACGGATGAACAAAAGCACGTGGCCCAATACCTGCAACAACAGGCGCAGAAGTACCTGCCAGGCCTGAGCATCACCATCAAGTCGATGCCATTGGCCCAACAGATTGCCAAGGGTGCGGCCGGTAACTTTGATATCGACCTCGACGGGTGGACCACGGATTGGCGGGACCCAGCCGACTTCTTACAAATGGCTGATGGGACCAGTTCCGTGAACTTTACCAAATGGGATAACGCCCACTTCACTAATTTAATGAAGCAAGTCGACGATACGGCCAGCCACACCACGCAACAACGGTGGGACCTGTTGAAGCAAGCTGACACCTACGTGACCAAGCAGGCCGGCTTAGTCCCTCTGTACCAACAAGCCAAGGCGCACCTGGTTTCCAAGTCCGTTGGCGGGTTGAAGTACACCATGATGAGCGATGCGCAATACAAGTACGCTTACTGGAAATAACGGATTAAACTGGTTTCTGGCAGCGCCTCCGAGCTGGTGAAAATGGGCCGTGACGCTGTGGGCGCCCGTCTGAAGCCTGAGAGGCGGTCTTCGGCTCCGGGTGTTCGCCCACAGCGTTCCGACTCGTTTTCCTCGCCCCGGAGGCGAAAGCCAACACTGTTTTAAACAAACTAATCAGTGAGTGCTTGCCCCGTGAGACAGGGCTCACCGACTAACCTCAAATTTTCGACCTCTAGAAAAGCAGTCGCTCCGCACTTTAGCGGACCGGCTGCTTTTTGTTTTGCCGAAAGGGTGGCGTTCACTATTTAAACTGTCGTATGATGAGTGGCAAGAACTATTCCACCACTTAACTTTGGGGAGACGCTGTTGGCGTGAAGTTGGGGGGTGGTGGTTGGTCATTGTCGGAGGAGGTACGGGGATGCATTTTCACAAGTTATTTATGGACCAAGTCGCACAGACGGTGGATCTATTCGAGATATTTTTGTTTCTATTGATACCGGTCTTTCTGGTCAAGGGAGCCGTTGACCTGGTGACGCTAGGGGAACTGTTCTGGGTCGATTATGGTCGGTTCTTCCTGGAGGCCATCGTGGGCTTCATTATTTTGTTTGCCGTGATCGACCTGATTGAGGCTGGGTTGCGGTACTTCCATCGTGAGTAAATTTTTTGTACATAAAAGCCGTCGTCTCGAGCATTGTGCTGGGGACGACGGCTTTGCTGACTAATGCAGCATATCTTCGGTATAAATGGTGTGGTCGGAGACGTGTTCGAACAGCTCGTGACCATTGCTGGTGTGGGTGTCGATGAACATGCCCTGCCCATCATTAATGACGTAATAGTTACCAGCCGCGTTCTTGGCCAGCATGACCACGACCTCCTCACCCTGATGGAGCACCTCACTGTCGGTAACGGCCATTTTGGTGGTGCCACCCTGGGTAAAGGTGACGGACTTGCCGCTGAGACCCTTGAAATGTTCATCAATCTTTAGTGTTTGGGTGGTGTAGTAGTTCTTGGGCGCCTTGTGGTGAGCGACACTTTTGGTAATTGTGCCCTCCACGATGGTGCCGGCGTCTTTACGAATGGCTTCAACCCCATAGATGCCATTGGAGTAATCCTTGAGGTGGTCGACGGTCAGTGTCGGCTTGGCTGAGGATGCCAGCACTTTTTTCGTACTGAGCGGGGTCGCGTAGACCTTTTTGGCACCACGGATATCGACGTTGCGCAGGGGATGTACCCGGTTGGCCGGATTCATCACACTGATGGAGCCGGACTGATTGTGGCTCAACCCCAGCGCGTGGCCCATTTCGTGGATGGCGACGTTGGTGCGTTGCTTCTTATTGTATTTGTATTTTTTTAAAACAGTGCGGTTGAGATACATGGCCGCACCAGTCTGGTGACCGGTTTTGTCATAAGACATGCCATTGTAGGCCATCCCGGTAGCGTTGGTCCAGATGCCGGAGTTCTTGGCCACAGTCGTGGTAAACGTGCGCGACTTTTTATTCTTGGTGGTCGACCATTTGAAGGCCTTAGAGTTATTCCAAGACTTTCGGGCCGCCGTCCAGATGGAACGGTAGTAGGCACTGGTTGATTTATTGTAATAGGACGCCTTCTTAGCGGCGTAGCGGTACTTATTCGCCGGCGTAGGGTTCTTGGTGGCCGCACTGGCAGAAACGCCGCCAAGGAGCGCTAAGCAGGTCGTTAGCAAGATGACTGATTTTTGCAAACGAAACGACTCCTCTCCAAATTAGTTGGGGATGGAACCAGTCGCTAAAATGCCTTGTTACTAAACTGTCCAACCCGCTTATTACCTAAGCTTAGTCCCGTAGTCAGCGCTTGTCCAGACTGAATTAGGGTGCGATGGCGGCCGTTTCCGGCAGTGGGCTCAAAGTACCCTGCTGTGTGGCCGGTTCCAGCCTGAGAAAGCGGCTTCCACCTCAACTTTGAGCCTGAGGGGCGGTCTCAAAGGTTGTCCCATGCTCTAAGCAGAGAAGAGCGCTCTACTAAGACCATCGACATAGCAGGGCACTTTGGCCCGCCTCTGGTCACTGACGTTAAGCTTGTGGTTCAAAGTTCTGTTTGTTCCGCGCTGAAGCCCGGTGTTATGCGATTTAGCGGGTGAGTAATTGGCTGATTTTTGATGTGTTTCTCCCTATATGTAATCTAGATAAAATTCAGCCCATGATAACGCTCCTCGTGCTTCCAGGCGGCGACGAGGTCTTGGGCGATGAAGAAGTAGTCGGCAGCGGTCATGCTGGGACGAATTTCGTGTAATTTTTGGGCAACATCCTGCGTGGATAGGGCCTGCTGACCGAAGGCGTGGTCAAATAAGTAGGTATCTAGGGCTTGCAATTGCGAATCTGTGAAATGGAAATTCAGGAGTATTAGGGCGCTGGGCTTGATCTTGGTCTTGGCACAGATGGCGTTTAGGACCTCTAGCAATAGAAATTCGTGAGTCAGCGTGGCATCGTTCATGTGTGATTTCCCCCTTGTCCTGTTAGAATACGGGAAAGTGGCGGCAATAGCTAGTAAATTGTCTTATAAATAAACTTGATAAATTATTTAGTATGCGTCATTAAATGATTTGTCAAAAAAACCGCCAATCAGGTGTGATTGACGGCGCGAATTTAACGTTAATGGGAAACGCGAAAATTGTGGTACAGGTGCGGCATGATGTGTTTGTCAGACGCCGCGATGATTACCCCGTTGAAGAGGATGGAGTAAAGCGTCCCCACGTTCACGGAGTAAATCTGCCGGGTAAACGCGTAGCAGACCGCAATCATGATGATTGGTGGGATGAAGTCAACGAACTGTGAGGCCGTTGCGCGACCACCCAGATACATGAAGCGCAGGATGTTAGAGGTGTCATCGTTGGGATGCATAATTAGATTGGCTCGCTGGTAAATGGAAATCGAGCAGGCAAAGATGGTGACCCCTAAGATGCTCAGCAGCATGCGCCAGGCTAAGTTCAGGTCGGGGATTCCCCATTTGGTAAACATCGCCACAAATAAATCAATGAAGTAGCTGAAACAGGAAATGAAGACGACCTCACCAACAAAGCGGGGGATGTCGACCTGGTGAATCAGAAATTGGTTCAACAGGGCACTGCAGATCCCGACAATCAGGAGGATGACCCCCACGTTGCCGTGAATCCAGTAGGCGATGTTGACGGCCGCCGCGGTCCAAATCCCGCTACCGGCATTGGCAGCGACGCTCAGGGCGTTGCCAAAGGCGTTCAGGACCAGCCCGATGATGAGGGCGACGACGCGATAAGACATGTGATTCTTCTTCTCTTGCTGTTGCAAAACGACTCACCTCGACATAGTTTCCGTAGCGTTTTCTCCTATAGATAGCGACGCGAAAAGTCGAGTGGCGTTATGCATAGATATTAAATGTAGCGGATATTTATTACCTAATGATACAAAAAAATCAGCAACCACGAAGTTAACCTCGTGAAAGCTGATTAGTAAGTGATGGGCAGTCAGGGGATCGAACCCTGGACCCACGGATTAAGAGTCCGTTGCTCTGCCAGCTGAGCTAACTGCCCATGTGATTGATTTGTTGCTGTTGTATGTCTTCCATATCAACGAGAACTATCATATCATGCGGGTGCAGGGTGCGCAACCCCTTTTCCGAAAAAAGTTGATTTTTATTCAAAAAAACTGGGTATTTTATCAAACGTGAGGAAAACTTATCCCCGGTTTAACGCGGATTATAGGTATTTTTATTTCGAGAAAAAGTTTTTTGGCTTTTTTGGTATTTTTTTCAAAATCAGGGCAAATCGCGGACAAGTAAGTCGGTTTACGTGGTAAAAAAAGGTGAAATTTTTTTATTTTTTTTTAAAAAGGCTGATTTTTGCGAAAATCTCCGTGTTTTTGACTGAGGTAGGTTGGGGCAGTATTTTGTGGTACTCGGCATTTCAGAAATAATTAGCGGTCGCTATCATCATCGGCGGCTTCAAGATCAGTTGCTTGAAGGAGATGACGGATTGGTGGGTGACGGCGTTTTTCACCAAGGAACAATTACTGAGGGAACCTAATTATTTTAGTTGGCTCACTGGAGTAGTTGGTCAATCGGTGATCACGAAAACACAACGGGTTATCTCGCCAAAGCTAAGTGTTAAAGCAGAAAGGTCGCTGGCCAACCCGTAATCGATTTGACCTGAAAATGTAAAGAACCGCCTACTTCCCCGGCATAGGACGGGGCTTTCAATTGTTTTTCATGGATTTAGCAGACAAAAGCGCACGTTTTGTCTACTAAATTATCGTATTTCCCGGGAAATACCAGATTAAAACCACCTTAAATCCTTGATACACTGGGACTGAAAGAAACTTCATGATGTGTTATAATTCAGTTAGCGTTGCTCTCAACGACACCGGAACCTTATCGGGTCGGGTAACGCCCCTTAAAAACACCAGGCGTTCAACAAAGGAGCGCCTACATTCCTTGACTTTAAACGATGAAAAAACTGAAAATAAACTGCTGTGGCCCCGTTGTCGGTGGTATTTTGACACCCAATGGCCGGCCTGCCGGTAATCCTGCAATTACCGGATCGCTCGTATTTCCCTTAAGGAGGAAATTTTTACTATGCCTAAGAAAATTCTCGTTGTCGATGATGAAAAACCAATTACTGATATTATGAAGTTTAATTTGGAAAAAGAAGGTTACGAAGTGGACGTCGCCTATGATGGCGAAGCCGCTGTCCAACAGGTCGAAGAGGGGAATCCCGACCTGGTTATTTTGGATTTGATGTTGCCTAAGCTTGATGGCTTGGAAGTTGCCAAGTCTATCCGGAAAAAGCATGATATGCCAATCATCATGGTCACGGCCAAGGATTCCGAACTGGACAAGGTCGTGGGACTAGAAGTTGGGGCCGATGATTACGTCACCAAGCCATTCTCTAACCGGGAATTGGTGGCACGAGTCAAGGCGAACCTACGGCGGCAAAGTGCTGCGGCACACGCCCAACCCGAAGAACCCGAAAACCAAGACATTGAGATCGGTGATTTAACCATTCATCCCGAAGCTTACTCTGTCTCCAAGCGCGGCGCCAATATTGATCTGACGCACCGTGAGTTTGAGTTGCTGCACTACCTGGCCCAACACATTGGCCAAGTCATGACCCGGGAACACTTACTGCAAACGGTCTGGGGCTACGATTACTTTGGTGATGTCCGGACCGTGGACGTGACGGTTCGGCGGCTCCGTGAAAAGATTGAAGATGCCCCTAGCCACCCAACTTGGCTGGTCACACGGCGGGGTGTCGGGTACTACCTGCGCAACCCAGATTCCGACCAAGCCTAGCGGTAACGCTAAATCTCGCATTGAGGAGTATGTGACTTCGTGAATAGTAAAATAAAATTTTTCCAGTCGATTCATTTTAAAATCGCGCTGGTCTTCGCGCTACTCCTACTTTTAACGCTGGAGATCGTTGGCGCTGTGTTTGTCCGTCAGTTGGAACGCCAGAACTTAAACACGTTCAAGGCCCAACAGGTGGTGCAGACCTACATTGGCAATCGGCTGTCTGACGAATTGACCACGACGAGTGCCGCCAAGAGTGACAAGCAAATCAAGTCGACGCTGTCGGAAATCAACAATACCAATAACGCTCAGATTCGGGTCATCGACAACAAGGGGACCATCCGTGGGACCAATGAAGTCGATAACCAAGGAATCGTGGGCCAGAAAACCACTGATAATAACATTAAGAATGCCATCTACAACAACCGCGACGTGGTACGGACGACCTATAATTCACAGAATAATAGTCGGTACTACACCACGATTACGCGGTTGATTCGGACCCAGGGAAATAACAGCGAGTTAGTCGGGGTTATTTACATGCGGTCCAGCCTGGACTCGGTCTATCAAAATATCAATCAAATCACGCTGATCTACGTATCGGCAACGTTTGTGGCGATTATTTTGGGGCTGGTCATGGCGATAATTATTTCCCGGGCTATAACCCGGCCAATCGATGAAATGAAGAAACAAACGTTGCGGATCGCTCGAGGGGACTACTCTGGCCACGTGCACGTGTATGGGAATGATGAACTGGGCCAACTGGCCAGCGCCGTCAATAACCTGTCCGTGCGGGTGGAAGAGGCCCAAGAGTCGACCGAGTCCGAACGGCGGCGACTCGACTCCGTCATGGCCCACATGACCGATGGGGTGATTGCCACCGATCGGCGCGGTAACGTGACCATCATTAACGAGACTGCTAGCAGCTTCCTGGACCACGACCCCGATGATGCCGTGGGTAAATCCATCTTGGACTTACTGGATATTCGTGACGACTATACGTTGCGCGAACTGCTAGAAGATCCCGATGATTTAGTATTGGATTTTTCCACTAAAGAACATGATTTGATCTTGCAAGCCTACTTCTCCTTGATTCAACGGGAGTCTGGCTTCATTTCCGGATTAGTTTGTGTGCTCCATGATGTCACCGAACAACAGAAGATCGACCAGGACCGGAAGGAATTCGTTTCCAACGTGTCCCATGAGTTGCGGACGCCGTTAACCTCCGTGCGGGCCTACATCGAGTCCCTGTCCGAAGGGGCTTGGAAGGATCCCGAGGTGGCGCCACGCTTCTTGAAGGTCACCCAGGAAGAAACTGACCGGATGATCCGGATGATCAACGACCTGTTGACGCTGTCGCGAATGGACTCCGGAACCCAAAAGGTCGACCTGGAAATGGTCAACTTGAACGAACTATTTAACTACGTGCTCGACCGCTTTGACATGATGTTGAAGCAGGATGATAAGCCCGAAAAGACTTACACCATCAAGCGCGACTTCACCAAGCGGGACCTCTGGGTCGAAATCGACACGGACCGCTTCACGCAGGTGCTGGACAACCTGATGAACAACGCTATCAAGTACTCACCTGATGGCGGTATCGTCACGGCCCGCCTGCTGGAGACGCACAACAACGTGATTTTAAGCGTGTCTGACCAAGGGTTAGGGATTCCACGGGCAGATATTCCGCGGATCTTTGACCGGTTCTACCGGGTAGATAAGGCCCGTTCACGGGCACAAGGCGGAACTGGACTGGGCCTTGCGATTTCCAAGGAAGTCGTCCAAATGCTGGGCGGCCGAATCTGGGTCGACAGTCGCGAAGGCCGGGGATCCACGTTCTATATTTCCTTGCCTTACAAGCCGTACGATGAGGAGGATCTCTGGGATGAAGATAACTAAAGCATTTCTACCACTGGGATTGACCTTAGCCGTGGCAGTCAGTGTGACGTTATCCGCCATGATTTGGACGAATCCCGCGCAGTATGAGCGCAGTCGCCAGCGCAGCTCCAATACGCCGACGACCGAGCTGAATACTCGGCCGCAAAAGGATATTTATCTGCCGACCGAGGTGGTGTACACCAACGCCAGCGGTAAGCAAGAACTGCTGAACAACCGGAAAGTTAACCTGACTACGGAGATTCGCGAGGCCCTGTCGAAATGGGACCTGGGGAGTATCCGCCGGGAACGGCCGGGTTCACGTTCAGCGTACATGCATTATTTAACCACTAAGAGTAGTTTACTGATGTCCTATTCGGCACCGGTTAATATTAAAATGTTTAACACAATCTTTGGCAGTAAGCTCGTCCGGACCTCCGCGGAATTTTCCCGGATCATGGTGCCGCTAAACGATGCCAAACACCTGTATTTACTGGACGACAAGGATCAAGAAGTCTATCGGATCAGCGTGCGCAAGAGTGATCTCGCCGCGCTACAGAAGATTTTAAAGGAAAACTTGTTCCGTATCGACGTTCAGATGAAATGGTTCACCAAGTCGGCGATTCCGTACGTCACGAACAGTGTGACGGTTCAGTCGTATAGCTATTTGGTCAACCAACAGTCGACGGATTACTTTACCACCCGCTTGCTCAACAAGGGGGAGTCGACCAACGTTTCGGCTAAGAAGAATAAGGATAATACGATTTATAGCGACGGGGCCTCGCGCCAGCTGACCGTTTACAACAAGAGCGGGACGGCATTGTACGAGGACTACAGCGCGCTACAATCGTCATTCAACTTCAGCCAGGCGCTCAGTGCCAGCTATAGCGCGGTCAAGTCCATCGGGATTCCCATGGAAAACCTGCGTTATTACGGCTACAATTCTGGGAAGTCGACCGTGACCTACCGGAGTTTCGTTGAAGGATTCCCGATTTTTAACCAGAGTAACTACGGGGCGGCGCGGATTCAAATGCTATCACAGGGCGTTCGGCGCTACAATTTCTCACTGTACAGCCTGCAAGTTCCTGTCCCTAACGATAAGAAAGCCGAGTCACTGCCTAGCACGCAAAGCGTCATTGACCGACTGGTAGCGGCCG
The DNA here is from genome assembly GCF_003946045.1 of Levilactobacillus mulengensis. Lineage (GTDB taxonomy): Bacteria > Bacillota > Bacilli > Lactobacillales > Lactobacillaceae > Levilactobacillus > Levilactobacillus mulengensis. The sequence goes on from NZ_RHNW01000005.1 coordinate 122,187, forward strand.
GGTATAGTAAGAAACAAATGACGGCGTTGCAGTTGGGTTACCAGTGGTTGGCCTCGTCCTCATCGGATAAGGTCGTCAATTTGACGCCAACCTGGTACGTGTTCTACAACGGAAGCTGGAAAACTTACGACCAGATGCTAAAGCAGTCATAAACCGGTCAAAAAAGGAGGGCGGTCCGGCATGGATTTTCGCCGCATCGAGTGGTTATTCTTAGTCGCGTTCATTGTTATTGATATCTTCTTGTTCGCCGCCTTTCAGCGCGATACGTCCGGGGAGACCGATACCACGTCCAGCCGCTCGGCCGATAGTGACACGACAATCATTAAGGAAATGCGCTCTGACGATATTACGTTTGACACGCCATCGAAGAAGAGTGGCGAGGGCTACTACATTTCCACAACCAACGACGATAGCATCAAGAGTAGCCTGACCAGTCTGAGCGACCAGACCGTGCGTTACGAAACGGACGGGACGATTGCCTCGACGTTTAAGACGGCCGTCACCGGCGTCGACCCTAAGCATCCGGATAAAACGCTGGATACCGTGGTCAACAACGGCGCGCTCATTTTAAATGGCACGAATTACTTCTATAACAAACAGTTGTCGAGCCGGAACACCGTGGTCTACACGCAACACGTGACGGACGGGCAGATTTATTCGCGCTACGGAGAGATCCGGTTCAGCCTGACCAACGACGGCCAGGTGACCGGCTACACCCAAGGGTATCTGACGGACGTCGCCACCTTGCGGGAAAAGACCGAGACCATTTCGGAACGCAAGGCGCTGATCTGGTTGTATCAGTACAATCAGATTGCCAATAACACCAAAATCGTCTGGACCAAGCTGGCGTACACGCGCTACTTTACGTTGAAGAATAGCAGCGTCTACATTCCAACTTGGGTCATCGCGGTCAAGGCCAACAGCGGCAACAACGCCGGCGTTCTCCAGCTGAAGCACGTCAACGCGTTCACCGGGGCCATTCTGACCAACGATAGCAACGTGAAGACGGTCAGCGGGACCTCGACTACCAGCAACTAAGCCACGTTAAATGAAAATGACGAAAGGCGGCCGCGAGCCGCCTTTTTTGCTGGGGTGAAAAGTTTTCTGCGATGGTTGTTTCCGGCGGCGGGCCAGGTGTCCTGCTAGTGGGGACCGGTTCCAGCCTGGGAAGCGGTCTTCCACCTCGCTTTTAAGCCTGGAAGCCCGCCAGTCTCAAAAGTCGTCCCATGGCCTAAGCTGAGGAAATCGCTCAGCTAAAGCCATCGACACAGCTGGGCACCTAGCCCCGCCTCTGGTCGCTGTTGATGGTGGAAAATTAATATGATTATAGTGAGGTTATTTTTAAGTGAGTTGTTAATCGTGATTACACCCCAAGAACTGTCGACGGGGATGGAAAAATGAAACACTGGTTGCGGGTCAACCCAGTCTAAGCCGCAGGGTGGGTGAAAATGAGCTCAGCCGTGGGAGTTATCTTAGCGACGGGCTTTGCCGCTTAGATAACTGCTATCTTTGAGACGTGGTCTTCGGCTCAAAGTAAGTTCGGAGACCGCCCTGTGGCTCCGGACGGGCGCCCACCGCGTCACGGCTCAATTTTCACCCGCCCGGAGGCGGAGGTTAACCCGCAAACGCAGTGTATAATCCAATTAATATTAGTTACAAGGAAGCTGAAATGCGGTATGATTACGGTATTGAATTTTAAGGAGAGGTCGAATTGAATTTGCGAACGGATACAGCAGTAGCAGATGACCTGCGCATCAGCATTTTATCTAGTGGTAGCACGGGTAATGTGGCCTACGTGGAGAGCCCCAACGAACGCATCATGATTGATGCCGGGTTGAGTGGCAAGAAGATTGAAAAGTTGATGGGCGATATCAACCGGAACATGAACGACGTGAACGCGTTGTTGGTCACCCATGAACACTCGGATCACCGGCAGGCTGTGGGCATTTTGGCGCGGCGGTACGAGCAGCTGAACGTGTACGCCAACAAGGGCACTTGGGACGCTATGGATAGCAAAATTGGCAAGGTCGAATTGGCCCAAAAGCATTTGTTTGCGCCGGATACGGTCCAGACGTTCGGGGACATTGACGTGGAGAGTTTCTCCGTGTCCCACGATGCCGCCGAACCCCAATTCTACGCGATTCACTACCACGGGAAGACGTTTGTCATTTTGACGGATACCGGCTACGTTTCCGAGCACGTGGAAGGTGTGATCAAGGACGCCGACGCCTACCTGCTGGAGTGCAACCATGACGTGGAAATGCTGCGGATGGGCGAGTACTCGTGGCCACTGAAGCAGCGGATCCTGGGCGACAAGGGGCACTTGTCAAACGAAGAGGGCGCTGACGCGTTGATGGACGTGCTGGGCAACCGGACCAAGAAAATCTACCTCGGCCACCGGAGCCTGCACAATAACATGCAGTCACTGTGTCACCTGACCGTGGCCTCCATGATGGAAAACCGCGATTTCGGCGTCGGCCATGACTTCCAGCTGATCGATACCAATCCAGAAGAAGCTACGCCACTGGTTGCGTTGTAGGCGAAATTGGTGAGTGGCAGATTGTTGGTTGGGATTAACTGAATCGAGTAAGAATAACCAGACAGATTAACAGCAAGGCTACGCAATGTCACAACCTGCGTAAAGTCGAGCAGGCCCAACCAGTAAGTCACAAAACAAAACCAACAACCAAACAAGTAACCACCTAATTTACCAAACAACGACGAACCAGGGCTAAGCCAGTGTTAGCCGATAGGGCGGGCAAAATGGACTCAGCCGTGGGAATGCTCTTAGTGGCAGGTCTTGCCGCTTAGAGCATTGGTATCTTTGAGACTCGGGTTGTGAGGCTCAAAGTAAGCTGGAAGACCGCACTTTGGCTTCCGGCGTCTGCCCACAGCGTCACGGTCCATTTTGACCGCCCGGCAAGGCGACCCAACACGTCTTACCCCAGGTTCTTCGTAAGATTTGGTAAACTTTAGGACTTCAGCACCGAATCGTCGAAAAAAATTCATACTCACTCGTTAAGATGAATATAATTAAAAAACGACGGCCGGAGCGGCAACGCCCCTGGCCGATAAATGAGGAGGGTTCGCGCGTTAGCGCAATGTGATGGATAACAATAACAACAATAATCAATTTGAAAATAATGATCAAAACCAAGCAACTCCAACGCCCACTCCGGAGCCACGAAAGCGGCAACGGGGCGGCCTGACCTTGACCAAGGTGGCCGTGACGGCACTGGTCGCCGGGCTGTTAGGTGGGGGTGCCGCTTACGGCGGAATCACCTACCTGAATAATAGTGGTATCAATGATACAGCGGTGCCCGCCGGCAGTAATAAGAGCGGCAACGCATCGACGTCTAACGTGACGGTCAACGTGTCTAGCCAGTCCACCAAGGCCTTTAACCAGGTCAAGGGGGCCATGGTCTCCGTGATTAATTTACAAAAGCAAAACAGTAGTAGCAGTACGCTGGGGCAACTGTTTGGCGCCGAATCTTCTGGCTCGAATTCCAAGTCGAAATCCGAACTGGAGGAAGCGTCCGAAGGGTCCGGGGTCGTTTACAAGAAGGACGGCAATACCGCCTACATCGTGACGAACAATCACGTGGTGTCCGGGTCGTCCGCTCTGCGCGTGGTGACCAGCTCGGGTAAGCAGCTGCAAGCGAAATTAGTCGGGAAGGATTCCGTCACCGACTTGGCTGTCTTGAAGGTCAACGGGTCTGATTTGAAGACCGTTGCGTCGTTCGGGAATTCCGATAAGGTCAAGGTCGGTGAAACCGCCTTGGCTATCGGGTCACCACTGGGTAGCCAGTATGCGACGTCACTAACGGAAGGGATCATTTCCGCTAAGAAACGGACGATTGAAACCACGAACTCATCCGGGACTCAGACGGGGAACGCCACGGTTATCCAAACCGACGCTGCCATCAACCCGGGGAACTCGGGTGGTGCGCTGATCAACGTCGGCGGCCAAGTCGTCGGGATCACCTCTTCCAAGATTGCTAGCGATGCTGAAGGGACCAGCGTTGAGGGGATGGGTTTTGCCATTCCATCAAACGAAGTTGTCAACATCATCAATCAATTGGTCAAGAAGGGGAAAGTTGTGCGGCCAGCGTTAGCGATTACCTACGTGGACCTCGCCAACGTTTCCAGTGCCCAACAGAAGTCGATCTTGAAGCTGCCATCTAATGTGGAGAGCGGGGTCGTTGTGATGAGCGCCAGCGCCGGATCACCAGCGAAGAAGGCTGGGCTGACCAAGTACGACGTCATCACGGCCATGGGCGGTCACCAGATTTCCGACCAGTCCACGCTGCGTGACATCCTGTACACTTACAAGTTGAATGATACGGTCTCGATGACCTACTATCACAATGGCAAGAAGAAGACGGCCAACGTCAAATTGACCGAGACGTCTTCTCAGTTGAGCTCCTCAACGTCAGCCAACTCAGAAAGCTAATTGAATCTGAAATGAAAGCGACCACCGGAATTTTCTGGTGGTCGCTTTTTGCGATGATAATAAAATTAATGAAAAACCGAATTTTCCGACTGGCTTGGGGGAAATGAAAACGTGTCCGCTGGTCGGGAGCCCGAACGAAATGGGCGGAACGCCGGGAAGTAATTCAGGGGCAAAAATAAGCCTGTGGACAACTGTGGATAACTGAGGGGATAAATGGCATAATAGAACAGTGGAAAAGTTATGAACAGGGTCAGACCGGCGATGAAACCGGTGCAAAAGTTATCCACAGGCTCGGTGAGAGCCTGTGGATAGAAAAAGTTATTTGACCATTTAGCAGTGATAAACCCAGTAGCCATGCAGTTTGTAAGCGGATAGCCCGAACGGACGTTTCGTCTTAAAACGGTGGATAACTTATTTGATATTGACTTTTTAACAAAAAATAAATATGGGGGGTCTTCAAGCAGAACCCCCCAATATCTAGGAAAACGGGTTGTGCACCTGTGGATAACTTTGTGGACAACCTGTGTACAGGAGGCTAATTATGAACATCAAATTTGTCGTTGTCGGTAAACTCAAAGAAAAGTATTTTAAACAGGGAATCGCGGAATACGCGAAGCGGTTATCACGGTTCTGTAAATTTTCAATCGTCGAGGTGCCCGATGAAAAGGCGCCAGAAAATCTATCTCAGGCGGAAATGGACCAGGTCATGGCTGCGGAGGGTGAACGCATCCTGAGTAAGATCAAGGACCGCGAATACGTCTACGCGCTGGCCATCCTGGGCAAGGAACGCTCGTCGGAGGAGTTTGCCAAAGAACTGAAGGATTTGACCACCTACGGCCACTCAGACATCACGTTCGTCATCGGGGGCTCACTGGGCCTCACACCGGCCGTTCTGAAGCGCGCAGATACCCAGATTTCATTCGGGCGGTTCACGTTGCCCCACCAGCTGATGCGGTTGGTGTTGACGGAGCAGGTTTACCGGGCGTTTATGATTAATGAAGGGTCTCCGTATCATAAATGATGCGGGTTAATATATTATATCGATTACAGATAAAAGAGTTTGGAACCAAAAGTCTCTAAATTTCAGTAATTAAAAATGGTTCTAGAAACCACAAAACGATTTCTAGAACCATTTTTTCAATTCCCTTTCTATTTCCAACCTACGTTGTTAACAGATGTTCCAGTGAATAACTGATCTGCACGCTTTAAGTCACATACCTTAATCATTGTTGCTAGAATCAGTTACTTTATTTATAACGGTAAAGATATGCGCCAGGGCTTTTGATAATTGCACCAGGATAAGTGGCATGTAAGGCTGTCTTGCCGTGGTGCTTAACCCGTGTCCAAACAGCCCAATCATTTTGGTAAGATCCATAACTGGGCGAGACACGGTACCCCTTGCCAACTTTTTTAATCAATAGATCACTATTCCAGTTGTTGGATTTCGTCGCATATTTAAATGAGCGTCCTGACAAGACGAACCAATTCGTTTTAGTTCCTGGAATAATGTTTTTTGATTCCCATTTTGTAAAAATCTGTTTATCATATCGGTGGAAAGACTTATTGTAAATTCGCCAATGCCCCCTCAGTTTTTTAGGCACTGTTGTGTAGTGCCTTTGCGCGGCTTGGGCGGGAACTGGTGTGGCAGTACTCAGCATGGTAGCACTAGTCACCGTTAGAATCAGTGTTGCTGTTAACCAAAACTTCTTCATATGAATTCGATACCTACTTTCTATTAATGATGGTTATACGATTGTCTCCCTCCGATTTCGACGACGACACATGATGACGTATGGTCCAACAAAGGTTGCGGCAGTTAACAAGACAGAGTAGCGGCAATCGTGATGAATGGATTACTGTTATCCTGCTTACTAGATGACTGATTGGCCTTTTGGTGAAGCAGTCTGCTCGATAGTGTTGGTTGACGCGAGCTACTGAGCTACCGTTTCAGCAGTGCCACTTTTTAGGACGAGAATTCCTCTAAAAAGCAGCCAAAAGAGTTTGGTACTAAAAGATCCTGAATTCCGGTATTTAAAAATAGTTGTCACGCGAGCGTAACGGCATGATACTTAACTAGTCCTTGCGACGACGGCGAAATCCGAAGAACCACAAGAAGGCAGCTGCCACAATGACTGCCACACCACCTACGAGGTAGAGCTGATGCTTATTGTCTTTATTCGCAGTGGATGACTGATTCTTTGTTGCAGAAGCTTGCTGCGTTGTTTGACCGGTCGTTGACTTAGAACTAGTTGTCTTATTAGACTTTTCCTTGCTCTTGGAAGAAGCACTTTTAGCGTTCTTCTTAGCAGTGTCAGTCTTGTTGGACTTCTTAGATGAGGCGTCAGTGACAGCGGCTTGCGCAACAGTTTCACCAGTGACTTGGTCAAAAGCACGGGTGACGGCTGGAATAATAGCGGTCAAGGTACCTTGGTTGTGATTTCCGGCAAAGGTTAGAACAGAAGTCCCTTTATAATTTCCTGAACGAGAAGTGGTTAGCGCAGATTGATGTCTAGCGTTCGTTGTCACCGTTCGCTTACTACTTTGTTTAGTAATCTTCTTTGTAGCCTTTTTAGTCGTGTGTTTGGTAGCTTTGGTCTTAGCCTTCTTGACGGTCTTGGCTACCTTCTTTTGGGTAACCGGTTGATTAGTAGGCTCCGTCGTTGAAGGGGTGACGACTGGTTGATCCGTAGAATCTGAAATATTGGCATCAGCAGTGGTCGTTTGGCTAGGAGTCGAGGTTCCAGTTCCACTATTATTTTGAGGGTTCTTTGCGGAAATCAAGGCATCCAAGACGCTTTGACGAACGGTGGCCAGATATTGGTCAGCTGCGACCTTAGCCTGGTTAGCTTGATCAAGGGCCGCTTGAGTAGTATCTAATGTCTTTTGGGCAGTGCTCAAAGTGGTGTTCGCCGCATCACTCATGTTCTTGGCATCCTGGAGAGCTTGCCTAGCCTTAGCGACAGTGCTATCAGCGTCATTGGAAGCACTTGAGGCGGTGTCAAACGCTTTTTGGGCATCACTTGCAGCTTGGCTAGCGTTAGCGGCGGTCAATTGAGCCTTTTGCACGTTAGCTGTCAAATTGGCTTGGTAGTTAGCAGCCAATTGGGCATCACTAGCAGCTGTTGAACTGGCCATTGAGGCATTATCGGCATTTTCTTGGGCGGCGGCAACGTTGGCAACAGCAGTGTTGTAGCCGCTTAGTTTAGCTTTTAAGTCGTTGAGTGTTTGTAAATCGGTTGCCGCTTGGCTCGTTTGAGAGTCCAATGTGCTCTTGGATTGATCCAGGTTAGCTTGTGCAGTTTTAGCAGTACTTTGAGCGGTTGCAAAGGCATTTGTAGCCTTAGTTGATGCATCACTAGCGTCGTTGTAAGCCGTCTTAGCATCGGCAAGTGCACTAGAAGCTGGTGTCAACTTGGAGTTGGCTGTATTGTTAGCGGTTTTTGCTGCGTCAAAGGTCGTTTGCTTGGTCGCGACAGTACTTGAAGCGTCAGCCAGAGCCTTATTCGCTGTGTCAGCAGGTGTCTGTGCGGCGTCAACGGTAGCTTGTGCTGAAGTCTGGATGGTTTTGGCATCAGCTAATGCCTGTTTAGCACTGTCTAAGTTAGTTTCGGCTGTAGTGGCGGCTGTTTTGGCGTCGTTCAGAGTAGTTTGTTCACTAGCAAGTTGGGTAGTCAAATCATCGACTTGTTTTTGAACTGCCGCATAGTCGGTTGCGGTGGTATCAATAACATCCGTAGAAATATCTGCCTTGGTACTATCAGTCACGTTAGCCTTGGTGGCTTGTTCAAAGTGAATTTGACCGAGTGCATCAATTGAAAAGCCAAAGTAGGTTTGATCACTATTAGTGACACCGGACAAAGTGACGGCATCTCTAAATTGCGTTGAAGGATCGTCGGTAAACATCATTTGAACAATCGTGTTATAGATACCGCGTTTAACATCGTCTAATGTCTTGGCGCCACTAAGGGCACTCTTAGAGCCGACAGTGTCGTAATTGTTGTTGGTAGTATCCAATCCATAATTGTTTGCAGCGGGAGTAACGGCTGAGGTATCGTAGATGCTTGAATCTTGTACGTGGGTATCAAAGTCCCAGTTAGCGGTACTGTATTGAGAGGCAACTTCTTGTGCAAATCCCATCATGTTTGTCGTCAGTGTCACAGCAGTTTGACCGAGACTTGTTCGAATCTGATTAATCAAGGACGTCGCAAATTTTGCGAGATCTTGATATTGCGCATCGGTCAGAGCACTCGCAGTCGTATAGGTAACGGATGCATCACTGGCATTAGAGTGGTATTGGTTGGTAGTGATAGTTGTTCCGGGATTGGCTAGAGCTGCTACGGTTGACACGGCTGGATTTACTGTGCTTGTCATAGCCGCTTGTAGAGCGACACCATCATCTTTGAATGTAGATTCGGCAGCTTTAGCGGCGGTTGATGCGGTGGCGTCATTTGGATTGGCTTGACTGGCGGCAACCGCAGCACTCCAGGTAGCCTGGTCCTTTATGTACTGTGCAAGGGTTGGCGCAAAATCACTGTTGACACTGGCCATATTCTTGAGTGCATCAGCAGTTAAGGTAATTGTGTTTGCAGTTTGAATCGCAGCCTGGGCAGAGGATAAGGCGTTTGATGTTGCTGCAAAAGAAGTTTCAGCATTAGTCTGGGCGGCAGTGGCGTCTGCTGCTGTTTTTGCTGCTGTGTCGGCTGCCTCAGTGTCTTTGGTGACATTACCTTGCGCTGTAGTTAAAGCGTCCTGAGCGCTCTTAAGTGTTGCATTGGCGTTGCTAGCTTGAGTGGTTGCGGTAGTTAGAGCGGTATTTGCTTCGGTCAGGGCTGTGCTAGCAGCATCTAGGTCAGTCTTTGTGGTGTCTGCGTTGTTCTGGGCAGTATTGAAGTCTGATTGAGCCTTATCTAAGGCCTCTTTAGCTGCTTGCAACGCAGCAGCTTTCTGGCTGGCTAACGTAGAATCCGTTTTGACTGCATCATTGGCGTTGTTAAGCGCCGTTGTTTGTTTATCAATGGCAGCGGAGGTTGTGTTAACATTTGTATCGTCTTGGTTAACAACACTGGTTTGGTCTGTAATTTGTTTTTGTAAGGCGTCAATATTAGCCGGCGTAGCATCGGTAGCTGCTGATTGTAAGTCAGCAAGTGATTTTGCAGCTGCGGCTGCAGAAGTTGCGGCATCATTGGCTGCTTTTTGGGCAGCAGCCGTGGAGGATAGGTTGGCGGTACTATCCTGGGTAGCCTTATCACTAGCATCAGCAGCTGACTGGGCGTTACTATTAGCAGTATTTAGTGCTTGCTGCGCACCAGCCTTAGTATTAGCGGCAGATGATTGGTTAATGGTGGCATCACTCAACGTCTTTTCAGCAGCGGATACCGCCTGTGATTTTTGACTAGCCGCAGATTTTGCTTGGGTGACGCCTGCAGCGGCAGAATCAGCATTCTGCTTGGCTGTGTCAACAGCTGCACTGGCTTTGTCGTCAGCAGTGCTGGCGGCCAGAACACTCGGATCAGCTTCAACTTGCGAGTTTAAGGCACTCTGGGCATCTTGGTTAACGGTGGTCGTGTCGCTGGTAGTTGGGACGGTAGCAGCGTTTGCGGTGATATTGTTAGTCATAATAGCACCGGCCAGTACTGCGGTAGTTCCAGCGACAATTTGAATTGTTTTTTTCATAAAAGGTAATCTCCCTTGAAAATAAAAGTATATAAAACTAACTAGCATAGAAATGGCAATTGAAAGCAATAGTTGCTTCGACTGATATGACGTTAACAGCAGCGATGAAAACGGTTACAAACGATTATAGCTGACGTTACACGCTCTTAGCGAAAAACGTTGTAGTATAACAATACTTCTAATGATAATTTTAAATCCCAAAATACATGTAACATGTACATTGTTATGTGTAAAATCTATTTTGCTTTCAGTGTACACCTTTTGCCTTGCATAATAAATACTATAGTTTGATAATCATTATATTAAGGATGAAGTAATTGTATATAACACTCATAAAATGGTAATTACAGAATAAATGTTTGTGGGTCACCGTATCATAAGTGGGTAGTTACGGAAGGTCACACCATAAGTACAACACGGCAAACAAACAGGCCTCGAAATCATCGAGGCCTGTTTGCTTATGCCGCTCACATCACCGCACTGTCTCCAGCTAAATACCGCTCAAGCTTATGGTCAATCACTTTCAGCTGTTCCTGCTTATCAGCAATCGCAGCGACGACTTGCTTACGCTGTTCGCGCATTAATTCAATTCGTTGCGGCAAGCTGCTAGTGCCTTCACGTACTAAGGCCGTGTAGTGTTGGAGTTCAACGATTGACATGCCAGCTTCTCGCAAATAATGCAGATTAGTTATCCAGTGTAGGTCCTCATCATTAAAGACCCGTTGATTATTTTCATTGCGTTTTTCTGGTGGTAATAAGCCACACTCTAAGTAATACCGGACTGTTCGAATAGTAACATTAGCGGCTTTCGCAAACGCACCAATCCGCATCAATTTATTATTTGCCATTTCGACTTGACCTCCCGTTACGTTAGGCTGATATAGTAAATCCATCATAACAGAAAAGGAAGCTATGGATATGACTATCAAGACATTAATTACTGGTGCTGATCGCGGGATGGGTTATGAATTAGCCCTGGAACTTGGTTTGAAGGGCCAGTCTATCTATGTTGGTTCGAGGAATTTAGCTCGTGGTCAGGCCGCTGTTGCCCAGCTCGAGGCTGCTGGTGTTCAAGCTCAGGCGGTCCAGTTAGACGTGACCGACCATGAGTCGATTGTTGCCGCGAAAACGAGTATCGCTAATTTAGATATTCTCATCAATAATGCGGTATTGCCGTTGATCATGAGACTAAGCCGTCAGAACTATCACTAGACGCAATTCGGCAAGATTTTAACGTAAATTATTTTGGCTTGATTGACGTCACACAGGTCTTCTTACCACTTTTGAAAGCAGCGCCGGCTGGCCGGATTATCAATATCTCCAGTGCGGTGGGGTCATTGACGCTGGCCAGCGATGCCAGCACCAGCATTCACAAGCTACAAGCATCTGGCTACCAGGCTTCTAAGTCAGCGGTCAATATGTTTACCATCAAACTCGCCGCGGAACTTGAGGGCACGTCTATCACGGTAAATGCCGTCAATCCTGGTTGGGTAGACACCAGTTTTGGCGGTGGTGGCGGTAATCGGACCGTGCAAGTGGGGGTGGCGCGGACCGTGGAATTGGCCACTTCTGATGCGTTAACTGATTCTGGTACGTTTTCGGATATCGATGGTATTGTGCCTTGGTAATCGGCTCAAAGCAAGTACGATAAATTAAGCAGATAAGGTCATCTCTAGAAGAGAAAATCACTATTTTAGACAAGGTAGCTTAACAACTTCAAACCAGAGTCAATTGCCCCTGAATGAGTCCAGAGGCAATTGACTTTCTAGATAGAATGCCATATATTGAAAATTATGGAACGGGTATTAGGTGAATAAACAAAAATTAGGAGACGTGACTACATGTCTGAAATTGCTGCACTAGAAATTTTAGTCAAACTAAAGGACGTTAAACCGGCAGTCTCACGGAAGTTAATCGTTCCCGTGACAATTCGTTATGACCAGCTCCACGTGTTGTTGCAATTGGCCTTTGGCTGGACCAATTCCCATCTGTATAGTTTTCGAGCAAAGCATCAACAAGACCGAGAATACGTGGGTTATGTGGACGATATGGATATCAGCGGCGAGCAAGTTTTAGCCAGCCAAGCCTATGTCTATCCGGATTTACAGCAGAACGAAATTTTATACACGTATGATTTCGGCGAAGACTGGGAGCACGTGATTACCTTAAAGCGTGCTCTAACATTTGATGAAATTCAAGACGTTCAGGTGCCAAGCTGTACCTGGAGTCGGGGAGCCAATCGTGCTGAAGATGGGCAGGACGCAGAGGACGCACTGGAGTTCAATCGTCAAAGTTTGAATCAGGAACTTGCCTTATGGTCTCGTGCGGGTGAACAAATGATCCGGGCAGATGATTTGGGATTGATACCTAAGTTTTATTAGGCGAAATGCGCAATCCGTCATTATAGAAAGCAACAGGGTCGCTCAACAACAGTTGGGGTGGCCCTTTTTATTGTGAAAAAGCCCCTCTAGTCAGACATGCGTTGTTACATGCGTGTCCACCTAGAGGGGCTTTTGTTCACTATAGAACGTTCATTTCAAAATCATCGATTCAACCAATAACGCCAAATCAATCCTCATCATGCCGACGACGGCGTTCACCAAAGAACCAAGCGAAGGCACCTGCTGCAACGATAGCGGCACCCCAGAGGTAGAATGGCTGTGTATCGGTCCTCTTATCCGCAATTGAAGTCGTATCAGCCGCGCCTGCTTGTTGCGTAGTTGGGCTGGTGCTGGCTGACTTGGATTGCTTAGCAGACTTAGTTGTGTTTTGAACAGGGGATGTGGCCGCGGTAGTCGCAGCTTGCGCAACGGTGTCACCAGTGACCTGGGTAAAGGCATGCGTGGCAGCTGGAATAACGGCGGTCACTACGCCCAAGGCCGCTTGACCCTGGTTAGTCATAAAGGTCAGGACGGATGCTCCCTGATGATTCCCAGAACGTGAGATCGTCAAGGTTGCGCGGTGCTTGGTTGCCGACGAGGAGTTAGTCGTCGTTACCGCTGCTGGGGTCGACGTTGTAGTTGCTTGATTAGCTGATTTTTCAACCGTTGTGGTAGTTTCAGGCGAAGGCTCGTCAGCTGTCACGGTGGTCGCGCCAGCATTAGTTTCCGAGGCTGCCACTTGGGCAGGCGTCGTGGTGCCAGGCTGACTACCGATACTGTGCGTATCGCCTGTGGTGATCACGGTATCCAGTGCCTTTTGACGAGCGGTAGCTAGCGCTTGGTCAGCCGCGGTCTTAGTCTTATTAGCCTGATTGAGGGTGTCTTGCGCCGCACTTAATTTCGCTTGGACATCGCTCAGATTCTGGTTAGCCGTGTCACTGGCGGCTTGGGCGTCCTGAAGCGCCTTCTTGGCTGTAGTGACAGCGGTATCCGCAACACTAGCCGCGCTTGACGCGGTGTTAAATGTTTCTTGAGCGGCACTCGCGGCTTGGTTAGCGTTCGAAGCCGCCGCTTGGGTTTTGGTAACGGTGGCAGCGAGACTCGGCTGGCTGGCCGTGGCTGATTGCGCGGCGGAAGCGGCTGTGGAGCTATCGGCAGCGGTACTGTCGGCGGCAGTTTGGTATGCCAGCAGGGCTGCGTACGCTTCATAGTTAGCTAGGGCCTGAGCTGATCTTGGGACTTCAATTGCGACTAGGTCTTGTAGGTCTTTGCGGATGATTTGTGCGGTGTCAAGATCAGTCGTGTGTAACTCGGTTTGGAGATCATACGTATTTCCTGAAGCAATCGCATCATTTTCTCTTTGTAAATGGGCGCTGTCGTCGTGGACAACTTCTGCCCAGTCTTCAGAACGCTGTTTCAAGTCAATGAGTACGGTTTGTTCTAAGACACTAGTGTCTTGGCTGAGGTCTATTTTCTTAGGTAAGTATGCAGTTATTTTAAGTAAATAAGCAGCATTGGATGACGTCGCTGCGGAAAGGTCTGATTGATGCGCGGCGAGGGCTGCTTGAGCCTCTGCCGCAGCGTTGGCGGCCTTTTGAGCGGCGGTGATGGAAACTTGAGCCGCTGAACTATTGGAGACAGCCTGGCTATTGGCGGCGTTGGCCGTTTGGGCGGTCTGGTTAGCGGTGTCTAGCGCTGACTGGGCCGCTGATTTAGAACTCGCGGCTGAACTTTGGGTAGTGGTCGCGTCACTAAGCGTCTTTTGGGCACCGGATACGGCCTGTGACTGTTGATTAGCCGTGGCCGCAGCTGCAGTAGCCGCTGAAGAAGCGGCGACAACGTTATTTTTGGCCGTCTCAGCGGCTGCGTCAGCCGTAGCGGCGGCACTGCTGGCAGTTTGAACATCGGCTGAGGTCTCGACTTGCGGGTTTAAATCGTCCTGTGAGGCTTGATTAACAGTAGCGGTATTGTTGGTGGTTGGCGTTGTGGCGGCGTTTGCAAGCACATTATTGGTCATAATGGTACCGGCAAGCACCGCGGTTGTTCCAGCGACAAGTTGAATGGCTTTTTTCATAAAGATGATCTCCCTTGGAAATAAAAGAATTCGAAATTTACGAATAGGACGAGTGGTTATCGTCCCGACCAGAAGTGATTTCTAAATTTACGTGGCAACGGTTATAAAAAATACATAGAAGTCAGCTAACGACCCTAATGCGGTGACGCCCCCGATTTACTTAAATACATGAAGGTGGTTAGTTAGGGTGACTATCGGCGGTGTACTAGTCATAATGCTGCGGTAGCCAGTGTGATATTGTTCTGCCTAAGGTTGAAAACAAAGAAAATTTTTCCTGCGTGGCAAGTCTGTCTAGTCTTATTTGCCTCCAGTGTACACCTGTTGCCCTTAATAGATGCATACTAAGTTTTTTAACCGGTGGAATCATCTATATTGGGGTTAGGTTGATAGATAAAGTGCATACAAAAAAACTGATATGACGAGCGTTAATTCCGTTTGCTCAAGTAAATATTGAACCTGCTTGAAGGAATGGTATTGGCTTGTTGCCACTGCCAATAACGGAATGATGCGAACCGTGTATATTACATAAAGTTAATATTCAGAATGCGCTTTCATATTCCTGATGATATAATTAACAAAGACAGTAAACTAATATAAATCTGAGTAGGAGGCTACATGATGTTGTGGAGAAGGCTAGCGGTGTTGCTGGTGAGCTTAGCGATTGGCATCAGTGTACCGATTGGACTGACAGAAACGTCGGTAACAGGCGATACGACGGTTGCGCGGGCTGCAAATACGGATTACAGTGGCACCCTGGGAACCTGTACGTGGCAATTAACGGCAGATGGGAAGACGTTAACGATTGATGGTGGTAGTGGTGGAATTTTGCCAGAGGGTGGCCCAGGAGAAGGGGGCGGCAGTAAAGATGGCATTATTCAACAGGCTATTGGTAAACAATTGCAGCTTAAGGGTGCTATTTTTGATATAGCTAAATTGCGCAATCTAGAAACTGTTAATTTGACTGGTAAAATTAAAACTGGTAAGAGTGCAGAAAGACTGTTCGCAGATTTCCCGTCAGTCAGTAATCAAGAAGTAATGCTTAATGGTTTAGAGAATCTAGATACGAGTGATACCACCAACATGGCTGGCATGTTTAACGACACGCAGTTTAAGTCTTTAGACTTATCGAAATTCAATACCAAAAGTGTTACGGACATGTCAGATATGTTTACGAATTCTTGGTTCCTAACGACACTTGACCTTTCTAGTTTTGATACAGAAAATGTTACCAATATGGCGAGGATGTTTTCAACCTGTCCTGGAATTCAGGCACTGGATTTATCTAGTCTCAACACGGGAAAGGTTACAGATATGTCAGGAATGTTTCTGGAAGATAGTTCGTTACAGGTGTTGAATCTATCAAGTTTTAATACTGAAAATGTGACGACTATGTGGGAGATGTTTGCTGGGCTTAGTGGCTTAAATCAAAGTAACAGTCTAGTCTTGGGTGATGAATTTGATACGCATAACGTTACTAATATGAGACAAATGTTTTCAGGAGCTGGCATGCCAGCGCTGAACCTAGAGAAGTTTGACACTTCAAATGTGACTGACATGAGTAGCACGTTTAGTGGTATGCATAATTTGACTCAAATAGATGTGTCTAAACTCAACACATCAAAGGTTATACTTATGGATGATATGTTTTCTAACGAAGATAATCTAGCAAGTATCAAATTTGGTGGAAAATTCGATAGCAGTCACGTCCAGTCCATGTCGGGGATGTTTAGTGACACTAAAAAGTTAAATAATTTAGATCTTAGTGGACTCAATACTCGTGGTGTGACTAACATGCGTGCTATGTTCCAAAGGGCAACGGGTCTTGTTACGCAAGATCTGTCCACACTTGATACATCTAAGGTTACTGACTTTAGTTTTATGTTTGACGGAGATACTAATTTACAAGGCATAAACGTTTCTTCGTTTGACACCAGAAACGGTACAGATTTCAATCAGATGTTTCAAGAATGTACGAGCCTAAAAAAACTTGATTTATCGAGCTTCGATACAGCAAATGCTGTCAGAACTTATGGTGACATGGAGGACTACACGAATGGACTCTATCTCATGTTTAATAGTGATACAAGTCTAACCAGCCTAGATATTTCCGGATTTACCATGACGTATGATCAAGCAAGTGATCGATATACGGAAACTGACGGTATGTTTTCTGAGAACAACCACCTCTCGCGGTTGGTGTTAGGGCCTAACGTGCGTTTTGTTAAGATACGTGAATATTCTTCGGGCCCACAACTGCCTAACATAACTGCGAATAAGGTCTACACAGGCAAATGGGAGGCTGTCGGCGCTGGTACGGAGGAAAATCCCAAGGGGAAAACTTACGCAACCAGTGACGATTTGGTCAATGCCTACATGGGGGATGCACGGCCAACTGGGAAACAAGTCTATGTCTGGGAGCCAGTCAAACGGCCAGTGACACCACCAGCACCGTCGTTACCTGGTACTGGAACGGTAACCCCTAATCCTATCCCCGATAAAGTCTTCAAGGGCAGTAGCCTCGATGCGATTAAGAAAATTGGGCTTTACCGGCGGCCGACATTTACCAAGAGGAATCGGATTACCTGGTATGATAAGGCACCGCGAACGCGGCAACCGCAGTTTGTGGTCGTTGGTAAAGCGACTTCAAAACACGGTGTTGCGCGGTATCAGGTCCGAGACGTTAACCATCATTCAAAGACCTATCGACTGACAGGGTACGTGACGACACGGTCAGAGTATGTGACGCCGACTTATTTATCGCAGACTAGCAGTAAAGACGTGATTACAGTCATCAATCCGCAAGGCGTAAATGGGTATCAGCAGGCCAATTTGACCCAGAAACGTAAGCATTATCGGCAGGGTCAGCAGTTGAAAGTCAAACGGATTGTCACGCACAATTTAACGACACGTTTCCAATTGACGAATGGCCAATATGTGACGGCTAATCGGCAATGGGTGCAGAACGGCCAGCGACGTTATCCGCGAAAAATTACCACGAAGCACACGATTTGGCGTTACCAGGATGTGAATTTCAAAAAGGCAACGCATCACTATCGTCGCCATCAGCAATTAAAAGTTCACGGTTGGGACTACTCTGATCATGGGACTTTGCGTTACCGCGTGGCTGGCGGGTATGTGACGGCGAATGCGCGGTTCATTAAATAAGAATGCGTAGAAGGCAGCAAAGTCAGTGAATTTGGCTTTGCTGTTTTTTGTTTAATAAGCTAGTCAGAGATTCTAAGTATGGGGCGAACTATGATTGTGATAACAATGGAGATAGCAGTTAAAACAGTTTAGCAATCACCACAACACTTTCATTGTGTAACATAGCAATGGTATTAATAATATAATAAAATACATATGATGTTCATAAGTTATTCACAAATCACTGATATTCTGAAATCACTCGAAAAAAGAAAACAGCTCGCGACTCACAGGGATAGGGAGGATTGCCTCATGAAGAAGCTATTAGCAATTATTGCAGTGCTAGGATGTGTCCTAGGTTTGACCTCATACCTACGCATTCAAGCGCAAGACCGAAATGACGTTATTGAAAAGGCAACCCTCCAAGACCAGACGGGGCGAGTTGTTAAAAAATTGACTAGTCACCAGGCACAGGACCTGCAAGTGGCGCTGACCGTCAAGCTTCCCGCTGGGGAGACGATGGTGACGTTAGCTGACCAGGACAATGCCAAACTGATGACTGGAGAAATCACTGTAGATTCAAACCAGGAAGTTACAGCAATGGTTGACCAGAAGCGTCAATTGATTTTCAAGAATGACCAAAGCCAGGATCAGACGGTAGATTTAGTTGTACCGGTGAAGGTCACGCCGGCGCCACTCAGTAAAGACTTACAGTTGAAATTAAACGTTGCTGACCCGGAGCAAGAATATGAATTAGAGAAAATTGCGGTTGTTTCTAAAGAAGCCGAAACGGAAACTAAAGCAGAAACAGGTGAAGCGGACGCAAAACTAGCAAAGGAAAAGAATGACGACACCAAAAAGGCTGCAGACGAAACGTCAGACACGAAAACGGAAAAGAAGTCCGACACGAAAACGAAGAAGAAATCAGTTAAACAATCAACAAAGAAAGCGACAACGTCAAACGACAGTAAGACTACCAAGGATGCGCGGTCAAATCAGCAAACTACTGGTAAGACGCAATCACAGAAGTCAGCGACGACTGACAGTGAAGAAGATGTGATAGAAGCTGAGGAAGATGAAGCAGTTCAGGCACGGATGGCAACTACGAACCAGACGCAAGAACTGCCGAATATGCCCACTGAGTCGGTTAAGATTAGTCGTGGCCAAGTTCAAATGGAACAATGGTCAGATAAATTGCTTATCGGTGGAACACTTTTAGAAAAAAAGGATAATACACAACTTATAACGAAAGTAATGGGACAGGATGGTATTTCCTCCGGCGGATATTATGGTGGGGACCCCATCAAAGAATTTAACTATTTTGAAACTCGCTACCACTCCTCTTACCAGAAGAGGGGGACGGGAACCCAAAATGGAGAAATCGCTTATGCTGTGGCTATTGACAACCAAAACATGGCAAATCCAAGTAGTGAAGACACCATCGTTGTTTACTATGACAATGTGGGGATGTACACGACGTCAACTGAAGATGACTCTTTGAAGTATCCGATGGGAGTCATTGTTGAGATTTCAGATATTAAATACCATACGGATCTCGATACGCCACTGAGTTATGGTAAAAGCTACATTGATTTTTCAAATAACTTTTACTCTGGACTGGTCTACAAAGGAATTGAGTCTTTCAATATCGACATGACGTTTACCAACTCGGATTGGA
Organism: Levilactobacillus mulengensis; assembly: GCF_003946045.1. GTDB lineage: Bacteria > Bacillota > Bacilli > Lactobacillales > Lactobacillaceae > Levilactobacillus > Levilactobacillus mulengensis. The sequence goes on from NZ_RHNW01000005.1 coordinate 141,590, forward strand.
GTCAGGCACTTGAATTTCCTAAGGCAGTTAATGACAAGTATAAGAACTACTTTACGTTTGGTTCGTTAAACGGTAGAGCAGATAAGAAAAATGAATGGGCTGGGACCAGGTCTGAGTTAAAGGGAGAATTGTCGCCCAACTCAAAAGTTGAATATCGTGATCATGGCTGGTACGAAGGTATTGGTATCGGGCTTCCGAAAGATGATCCTGATTACAAAGACGCCGATTGGGGCGATTACCTGGGTTCTGCTGATTATGAACGCGGCGCGGTTTCATTCCCAATGGTTGGGACAACGCAGCTGTTCAAGCTGAAAAGTCAGTTTGGATTCACGTGGCAGTCCTTCTCTAGTGGCTTCTTATTGCCACTGGAACAGCCAGAACCACACAAGACAGTTCACTCGAACGAAGAAATTGATCCAAAGAATAACGACCGGGATGGTGTGACAATCGACCGGGACAAAGACGACACCGACTTCCTGTACTACACGATCTATCAACCCACTTACAATATTCCGAATGACTCTATTGCTAAACCCAACGCGATTACGATGTGGGATCAATTGCCTGCCGGCGTGACAGTTGAAGAAAAAAATATTAACCTTTTCAATACTGATGGCACTCCGGTTAAGGCAAAACGTGGTGAAATTACCATTGTTAATGGCAAGGTCACCTATAAGTTATCCAAGGAAGAAATTGAAGAACTGATCTTTGATGGTAACTCGTTTGCCATTCAAATGATGGTGAAACTTGATTCTGACTTTGTTGGGACGTTGGAAAATGAGGCTGAAATCGAATTTGATTCTGGGACCAATCTCAAGTGGCCGAAGAAGACGAATAAAGTAATCACACACTACTTCAAGGGCGTTTACCAGTTCGAAAAGATTGATAGCACCACCAAGAAGTTACTCACCGGAGCTGAGTTTATCATTCAAGATAAAGCCGGTAACTACCTGAAGTTTGATACGAATGGTAAACGGACGGGCGAGGTTGCGGACAAAAATGAGGCAACCGTACTGAAGGGCGACGACAACGGAAACTTTAAGATTACAGGTCTCAAGACTGGCACGTACACGTTGATTGAAACTAAGGCGCCAGATGGTTACACGATTGGCGAACCTACTGAATTTACAATTTCAAAGGATAAACAGACTGGGCCGATTGAATCCAAGCAAGTTGAAAATGACCCAGAATACAGCTTACCCATCACTGGGGGCCAAGGCATCATCTGGTTCATCATTGTTGGGCTCATGCTCACCCTATCGGCACTCGCCATTTGGCGCACACACCCTAGAGGAGAATAACTATGAAAATCACAAAATTACGAAAACTGGTGCTCGCGGCGGTTGCCGTTTGTGGCTTGGCGCTGGGCGGACAAACAATTGCCCACGCTGCCGAGTCCAATGTGCCGGAAAAAGTGACGATAAAATTGCACAAGATGGACAATGAAGCGGAAAAGGAAATTGAAAACACTGGGGATGACTTGGGCGTTATGGAGGGGGTTAATCCCTATGATGCCAAGCGGTTTGGCTCAGTGACCTATCGAATCTATGATATGACCGAATATCTTGCGAATGAAAATATTGTTAATGGTAAAACGAGTCACGAAGATTTTGAAAAAGCGCGGCAAGAGTTAGTCGACAAAATTACTGGTAAGCAGACAGATCCAGCTGCTGTGCTCAAGGCGCAACGAGCCTTCGTAAAGGAGCACAATCTGCAGAGCATTGCGAAACAAACGTTAAGTGACAACAGTGGCATCCTAACGTTTTCAGAAATCGAAAATAGTGGGTTCTACCTGATTATGGAAACGTGGGCACCCGTTAAGAATCTGACGAAAATTTCAGCACCTATGCTCATCAGTTTACCCCTGAACGATAAGGACCCCGTTCACCTATACCCTAAGAACCTGATTGCTCGGAACGTTGACCCACTGATTCACAAAATTGGACTCGACCCAAAGAATCCAACCGGAAATACGTACGTACCATTAGGTAAGGTTAAGTTTACGTTGAAAGAGGTAGGGGAAAATAAGGAAACGCGGATTCTAGTAACCGATAAAAATGGTGACATTGAATTCGGAAATCTATCCGTAGGAACCCAATATGAGCTGAAGGAAGTTTCAAACCGGAAACAACCGTGGTATAAGCAGACAAACACCAAGGATACGGTTCTTTCTTTAATCTTTGAGGTTGATAAGAATGGTAATATCATTAAAGTAGAAGCTCAGCCAGATGACACCCACTTTAATATTGACAAGGATAAGATCGGCATCAAAAATGACCTGATTTTAGGCGGCGCTGAATTTCAAAAAATTGACGCTAATAGCGAAAAAGGTTTGAAAGGTGCTAAGTTTAAGGTCCAGAAGATTGATAAGAAAGGCAGAACTTTCTGGGCCGTGTTCAAAGATCAAACGTTTGTAAAATGGGTAACCAATAAAGACAAGGCTACTGAATTAACGTCCGGCGAAGAAGGAAAATTCAGTTTCACCGGCGTCCCTTACGTCTATGACCAGCGAAATGGCGACGTGACTTACAACCTGGTCGAAACGCAAGCCCCCGCTGGTTACGCGCTACTAAAGTCTGCAACCGAATTTAAGATTGGTGAGGACACAGGAATCCAGCAAGTTAAGAACGAAAGCTACGCGCTGCCAACGACTGGTGGCATGGGCATCTGGCTCTTCCTGCTCATTGGGGCCCTCCTGATGGGTGGCGCCGGCTACCTGTACTACCGGCAAAAGCGTTCAGCATAGATTGATTAACCATTTAGACAATTAAAGAAGGGAGGAACCCCCTCATGCGTAAATGGCTCATGATTTTACTATTCTGCGTTGGCCTGGGCCTGATTGGCTACCCAGCCGTCCGGAACCAAGTGACCGTTTGGCGTCAGCAGGGGGTTCTGGTGGCGTATAAGCGCCAGTTACGGACGGCGAGTAAGACGCAGCGCAAAGTCCTCAAACAGGCCTTACAGCGGCAGGCAACGGACAATCAGACGACCGCCTATGACCCGTTCAAGGATGAAAATGACCGCTTCATTGACACGACACCCCTAGCGCTGGTGGCAATTCCTAAGATTGACGTGGAACTGCCGGTGTTTTCCGGGACCAGCGACCCCATTTTACAGAAGTATGCCGGGCTGGTTCACGGCACGGATATCCCGCAAGGCAAGCGCAATCAGCATAGTCTGATCACAGCGCACCGGGGATTGACCAGCGCGAAACTCTTCACCGATTTGCCTCGGCTCCAACGCGGTGACCGGTTCTATTTGAAAAATGCCTACGGGCTGATGACGTATGAGGTCGCGACCATTCGGACCGTGAAGGCGGCCACCCGCCAACCGATTCTGCGGACGGCGAACCAGAATCAAGTCACGCTGATGACCTGCACGCCGTACATGATCAACACCCATCGGCTCCTGGTCACCGGCCAGCGGATTCCAAACGAGACCCAGACGATTCCGCAAGGGAAAACGGTGTGGGACTGGTACAAAATTGTTTTACTGATTCTGGCGGCAACACTCGTCATTGGCGGCGCGTGGCTGGGTTACCGCCGCTACCGCCAAGCAAGGGAGGGAAGCTAAATGGCCACACGAAAACGACGTTCCAAGAAGGGCGCCCTCTGGTTGCTGGCGATGTTTGTGATTGGGGCTGGGCTGATCCTGTTGGCCCTGACGCAGACCTTCTCGGTGGAGCAGCTGGGTGACGCGGCGAAACGGGAAATGACGGTCGCAAGCATCCAGCGCGCGACCCAGAAATCCAAGCAACAACCGGACGCGTTTAACTACGCGAAGACAGCACAGCTGAATCCCCTCACGGTAGGTGGCTACGGCTTGCGTGAGCTGACCGGTAGAAGCTCATACGGTGCGGTGGGCCAGGTGCGGGTTCCCGCGGTGGGACTGGACTTACCAATCGGCATCGGCGTGAGTAATTCGGTCCTGGTCCGAGGCGCGGGAACGCTGAAGGCAGACCAACGCATGGGTCAGGGAAATTATGCCTTGGCCGGACACTACATGACGCCCCGGCGCCTTCTGTTCTCGCCTCTCGAGGGCGTACGCAAGGGCAACGCCGTCTACCTGACGGATAAGCGCCAGGTCTACCACTACCGCGTGACTCGGGTCCGGATGATCGACCGCCACCAGGTGAGCGTCATCAACGATGTCCCTGGGCAGAAATTAGTGACGCTGGTGACCTGCGCCTCAGCGAAACGCGGCGAACCCAAGCGGCTGGTGGTGCAAGGGGAACTGCAGTCGGTGAGACCGGCGACGACGGCTTGAGTGATGTTAATTGGATACAGTAAAGGCCCGGCATGTGCCGGGCCTTTTAGGGTCCACAACTTTTTTGCTAAAAAATCCATCTAATTCATTGACTGTCACGTAACGTCATAGTTTAGTATGGCAGATAGTGAGTCAGTTATTGGGTTTGAAAGTGGGGTGGATGTGCTATGAAACAAGAATCACTTTTTGCCGGTCGACCGGAGAATACGCCGTTGGCGAGTCGCGTGCGGCCCAAGGACTTGGACCAGTTCGTGGGGCAACAGCATTTACTGGGATCGGGCAAGATTTTACGTGAAATTATTGAAAATGACCAAGTGTCGTCCATGATTTTCTGGGGGCCGCCGGGTGTGGGGAAGACGACCCTGGCAGAAATCATTGCCCGCAAGACGAAGTCCAGTTTTCTGAGCTTCAGTGCGGTCGACAGTAGCATCAGTAAGATTAAAAAGATTATGAAACAGGCCGAACTGGACCGCGAGATTGGTCAGCAGACCATGGTCTTTGTGGACGAAATCCACCGGTTTAACAAGGCCCAGCAGGATGCTTTTTTGCCGTACGTCGAACGCGGGAGCATCATCCTGATTGGTGCGACCACGGAGAACCCGTCGTTTGAAATCAACTCGGCCCTGCTCTCGCGCTGCAAGGTGTTTGTGCTCAAGGCATTGAAGCAGGCCGACATCGTCACACTGATTGAAAATGCGCTCCACAATCCTGAAGGCTTTGGCAAGCAGACCATTAAGATTGGTGACGACGAGATTCAGGCCATTGCTAATTTTGCGGACGGGGATGCCCGCATGGCGCTGAACGTCTTGGAAATGGCCATTTTAAACGGTGACAAGGGCGAGCAGGCCACGACGGTCACCATGGCCGACCTGAGTCAATTGATCACGAAAAAGTTCGTGCTCTACGACAAAAATGGCGAAGAGCACTACAACATCATTTCCGCGCTGCACAAGTCGATGCGTAACAGCGATACCGACGCGGCCATTTACTGGTTGTCGCGGATGCTGGAGGGCGGCGAAGACCCGTTGTACATTGCGCGGCGGCTGGTGCGGTTTGCCAGCGAGGACGTTGGGTTGGCGGATACCAATGCGCTCAACGTGGCCATCAATGTGTTCCAGGCCTGCCAGTTTCTGGGGATGCCCGAGTGTGACATCCACCTGGTGGAGGCGGTGACCTACCTGTCACTGGCCCCGAAGTCCAACGCCATTTACAAGGCGCGGCTCACGGCGGCCAAGGACGTGAAGCAGACGGCCAACGATCCCGTGCCGCTCCAGATTCGCAACGCCCCAACTAAGCTGATGAAAGGCTTAGGGTATGGCAAGGGCTATGAGCTGGCGCATACGCCAAGGACAAATTGACGACGATGAAGACCATGCCGCCTTCCTTGGAGGGACATGAATATTATTTGCCAACGAGTGAAGGTCATGAGCAACGGTTCAAGGACCGGTTGGCGCAGATTAAAGCCTGGCATCAACAGAATGGATAAACGAAAAGGGCGTTGCAGGATTTTCTGCAACGCCCTTTGTGATGGTTTAGACTAAAGTTTTCGTTTGACCAAAGTTCATATCCATTGGCCGGATGAAGGCCCAAGTGGAGTGGATGACTTTCCAGTCGGCACCCTCGCGTTCGTAAACTTCGATGCAGTTGTAGCGCATGTCGTTCAGCGAGGTCTTGGCGTACAGCTGGTAGGTCAGGACGGCCATATCGCCGTTGATCTGCACCCGGGGGTCCTCGAAGTCGTAGGAGTCAGCGAAGAGCTTACCCTCAACATTAGCCAGGACAAACTGCTTGATTTCGGCATAGGTATCGACACGGTGCGGCTTAGAGCTGTCAAAGTAGGAAAAGTTAGTCGGTGACCATAGGGTGAGGTAACCAGAGGTATCCCCCTTGAACCATTTGTCCAAGGCACCCTTTTCCAGAGCGATAATTTCAGCGGTTAAGGTATCGGTTTCGTTTGTCATGAGCGTTCTCCTTTGTTTGTTCAAGATAGACTCAGTCTAAACTATGCCGTAACGTTACAGTCAAGGGCGAGGTAATCGAAATTGGAAAAATTAACGATTGATAATTGGTAAATAGGTGTACAATTTGAAACAATAATAGATTGAATAAAAAGGGGGGAGTCGCCCATGATGTTTGTCGTGGTACTTGTACTGATTCTGCTAGTTCTTGCTATCGTCTATGGCGTTCGTCACCGGCAGTGGTGGCTGGTTATTCTGGCAGTGGTGGTCTTGCTGGCAATCGTTGTTTTTGAGATTGCGATGGAGATTGTGATTGTTGTCTTGGATGAATGAGCTTGGCGAAATATGAAAAGCTGCTTAGAAAGAGTGTGCGATAACCTTGGATGGGTTAGTTAGCGCATGCTTTTTAATAGTCACTCACCATTAGAATCGAACGTCCATATCATGATTAAAAGTATTTGTGAAAATGGGTTCAAACAATTTAGCCTATCCTAAATTATTTGGCGTATTATTTGTTATACTGGACGTGTATATAGGGTGTTTGCGCAGGTAAATATTTCGATGTGTGGAAATGAATTAGGTAGTAATTAAGACCTTAATTATATTTCAAGGGGGCTGTACGATATGAAACATGGAGTAGTTGGGATTGTTTTAACAGCAGCCATCGTTTTTGGTGGTGCTCAGGTTCTGGGAAATCTATCGGGTATAGCAAGTAGTCCGACGGTAGTAGTCGCACACGCGGATGCAACTGCAACGCAAAGTGGTGTTATGGGAGATGGTGCTGACGCTTGCCACTGGCAGGTATCATCTGATGGTGTCTTACATGTTGGCACAGGCACACTGCCAGAGGCATCGAAGACAGAAGTTGAAAGACCAATAGGAACTCAGACGTATTGGTGGTCACCTTTCTATGATCTTATTTCAAACTTGAAAGACAGCGGTTTAACGATAAAGACGATTTCATTGGACGGAAAAGTTAAAGCACCAGTCAATGCTTCGTATTTATTTGCGCAACTTAATGCGTTCGAACCGACTGAGAATGGAACTGGTCCTCAAATTAAAAATTTAGGGAATTTAGATGTCAGCCAATCAACGAATCTGTCGTATATGTTTTTGGATGCTGATCAAGAAGTTATTGATGTGTCTAACTTTGACACTAGCCATGTAGATAATATGCGGGCCATGTTTTGCGGTAATGAGCGAGTCAAAAAGTTTGTAGGACTTGATAAGCTAGATACCAGTCAGGTTAATGACATGGGCCAAATGTTTGATGATGTTGGTGTTCAAGGTCAACCACTCACATTGGATTTATCCCACTTAAACGTTAGTAATGTCGGTATATCCAGCGATGAAGAAAATAATCATGATGTTAAGGAAACTGGATTTGATGATATGATTGGTGCACCAGGTAGCTGTCGTTTAACGGTTAATATCTCAGGTTGGCAGCCTAAGATACCATTAGATAATTTGTTTGACAACTACTATGAGAACTTGAAGATTGTTAAGCTAACGTTAGGGCCTAATCAGGACTTAACGAATGCAGATTTACCTGATATCTGGTCGATCGATCCGAATAATAATGAGAAGACGCCATATACAGGAAAATGGGAAAATGTCAAAGACCTGTACTCTACAGATACCAGTAAAGTACGTTATTCGCCTGCTCAGCTTATGGCACTGTATGGAAAAGATAGTGCGAAGAATCCACAGAATATCGAGACCTATGTTTGGGAGCCAGATAAAACGCCGGGAAATCCAGTGAAAGTTCACTTCGTCGATCAAGCGGGAAATACGATACAAACAGATCAATCAGTTCCAGGTGACATGGGAGCAGACTACACCATAACACCGCAAAAAATTCAAGGTTATCAATTTGTGAAGGCCATCAACGGCTCGCTGTCGGGAACTTTTACGTCAGATGCACAGGAAGTTACGCTGGTTTATAAAACAGTACCAGTTGCACCAGCTAACTCGAGTGTTGTATCCGGTAAGGATGAAACCAGTAGTAACGACAGTACTAGTAGTGAACCGAATACGGCGAATACAACGGCTTCACTGAGTAAGAAAGATCGAGCAGTGACTGCTGTTAAGAAGCTGGGTTTGTATGAGTCGCCTAACTTTACGAAACGTGCGCGAAAGTTCTACTATCCTCGTCAATCACGACTAAAGCGTGCTCAGTTTGTGATTACAGGCATGGCTCAGTCAAGTAACGGAACGCCGCGGTCAGACTGGCTATGTTACGGCCAATGAGAAATTCTGGGTTCATACCTACTATCAAACGACACCCAAGACGGTTAAAGTGATTGCCACTAAGGGCGTTGATGCATATAAGAAAATGAGTTTGACAGGCGACGTTAAGCATTATCGGCAGGGTAAGGTATTGCGCGTTAAGCAAATCAAACGTTATCATTTAACGACACGATTAGTCTTGCGTAATGGTTGGTACATTACTGCTAATAAGAATTATGTCGTTGAAAGATAAGTGGTCTTTAAGATTAGACTAGTAATCAAATAGCCCCACTGCGTAGAAAAAACGCAGTGGGGCTATTCGTTTAACTGTGAATTACTTGGTCTCTTGTCCCAATTCCAACAGTCGTTGACGCAGGTCGTCATCGTAGGCCGTCAAGTACAGGCCGTACTTCCCGCGCTTCATCAACACGTTGAGGACGTTAGCGATGAAGTCCTTGTACTCGTCGCGTGAGAATTTCATATCCTTGCGCTTCTTGAAAATTTCCTTGTGAGAATATTTTTCGGGGATAATGGTCATGGTGTCGGTCGCTTTGTCGTAACCGAACGAGGGGCCGATGATCATGCCGACGTAGTTCAGGTCGAAGCCTTGCAGCGTGTAGATTGTGCCGACCTGGGTGATGGAGCCTTCCCGCTTGGCCCAGTGGGTCCGTTGCGGGTCCCATTCGTCCCAAGGCAGGCTGAACGAATCCATTTCCACGTTGTGGCGTCCATCGATTCGAGGGAAACCAGAGGTGGCAACGACCCGGCTCATGCCGACTTCCTTGTTGCGCTTCTTGATATTTTCAAACAGCTCGCCAGCAGTATCGAACATTTTAAATTCGAAGTCGCTGTTGTCAGGGAAGGGCTTCAGGGGCTTTTCGGCCGTCAAATCGTCCATCCAGTCGACCTGTTCGTCGCTGGCGACCATCCGGTACTGGAAGTTCATGTTAAATTGCTTGTGGGGATGATTGCCAATGGTCTTGTCGAGCAGTGGCCGGTCCCAGTACATCTTGGACTGGAAGACCTGGTCGAAATCGTAAACGACCACGACGACCTTGGCCAAAGCCATCAAGTCGGTTAACTGGTTTTGCCCGCGGTAGTGCGCGTAGGGTTCTGATTTGGAGTAAAGCAGATGGGCTTCATCCACGAAGATGATGTCGTATTTTTTGTGATTCTTTTGCGCGTAGTTGATCAAAGAGGTTGGCCGGCGAATCTCACTGGCCTTCATGTTGGGGATGGATTCGGCCAGGTCCCGGTAGGCCTTGTACAGCTCGGGATGGTTGACCACCAGTGACGTCCGGTAGTGGCGGTCGGTCATGTACTGACGGACCAATTCCATCAAAACGACGGACTTCCCGGTCCCAGCCGCGCCTTCGATGACGGCAACGGAAGCCGTGTCGCCGTTCAGGCCTTGCTTGATGTAGTCGTTGATATTGGTGATAACAGTCTTCTGGTCGTCGGAAAGGTCATCGACGAAGAACTGTTCTTGTAAAATTTTATTCATACTGGAACTCCTTATGCCGTTATGGAATTTGAAAGACAGTTATTAGTATAGCAGTTATGGGGATGGGTGCTGTTAAAATTGTTGGGAAGCTGTCGAAAATAGGGAAATCGCGGGCTGGAAAAATATATCGCTATAGCGGCAAAGAAATTGATTGTGGTTGGGGGAGGGCTGCTGTATGCTTAGGACACAAGTTAATTGAAAACCGGGTTTTGGTGATTTTCAAAGTGCGATGTGACGGCGTTTGCTTAGCGTATTCCCCGCGGATGCGGGGGTGATCCTGAGGACAATCCCGAAATTCAGTTAGGAGCCAGGTATTCCCCGCGGATGCGGGGGTGATCCCCAGGTATAAGTCGGATAGGTTTTAAGATTGTAGTATTCCCCGCGGATGCAGGGGTGATCCCGACACGTGGGATGAAGATGCTCCCGAATCCATGTATTCCCCACAGGTGTGGGAGCGAATCAAAAGGCCAGTTCTCTGCGTGAGAACTGGCCTTTTACAAATAAGATTAGTTGGCTTGAGGGTAGAAAATAGCAGTCGGCATGTAGTAATGCGTGCCGTTTACCAGATAGCCGCAAGAGACTCGGATGCTGCTGGTTACGTCCTTATTACGCTCAGGGGCGTAAGTTGTCGTATAAGTTGTATACTGACGCTTAATTACTGTTAGATACTGAGCGCTACCAGACTTGCTGACACGCTTACCAATTGCGCTAGGAACGGCTTGCTTGGTGTAGAGGTAGGTTTTTCCACTGCCTGAAGGGAGTGCGGCTTTGGTAACTTTGATGGAAGTCGTGGGTTTGGGGTCGACGCCTACGCTAAAGACAGCAGTGTTAGCGTAGTACTCGAGATAGCCATCACTGCTGACGTGAATGCGAGCGGCTTTAGCCGTGCTTTCGTTGCTGGCGTCTGGATACTTCAGTCCAGCAAAGAGGTTGCCATCCTGAGTCGCATTTAATCCAATGTTTTCTGGATAGGATTTTTGTGTACTGTAGTACCGGAGATACTGGGGGACTGAGACTTTTTTAAAATCAGTTTTTTTCATAACGATATCTCGCGTCGAGGTCTCGTTTTTTCCAACATAGCTCTTTCGCAAATGGTAACTGAGTGTATCCATTTGAATATCCATGATGCGTTTTCCTTTAAGTGTGGTGACACCGCTGATTTGGACGATGGTACCTTTGGGGATAGTGAAGGCCTTTTTGTACTTGGTTTTAGCAAGAACAATTTTTTTCTTAGCTATCAAAAAATTGCCAGATTTGGCGTTGACATAGCTGGTACTAGCCGCTGCTGTGACGCCACCGGTTAGGGCTAATCCGAGTCCAATTGCACCTATAGTAACTAAAATGTTCTTAAGTTTCATATGTAGCTCCTCCTAAAAATGGTACCTTAACTACTCTAAGTATACGCTGCTAGGGTAAAAAAATCTGAGGTTAAGCGCTGGGAATTGATGTTGGTGTAAAGTGGTTAAGGTTTTCGCTATAGCGGCAAAAAAATTGATTGTGGCTGGGGGAGGGCTGCTGTATGCTTAGGTAGAAGTTAATTGAAAACCGGGATTTTGTGATTTTCAAAGTGCGGTGTGGCGGCGTTTGTTTAGTGTATTCCCCGCGGATGCGGGGGTGATCCCAATCGTTGATCCCTTGGTGTTCTTCTTGAACGGTATTCCCCGCGGATGCGGGGGTGATCCTTGGCTTGCCGGCCTTACGTGCCTTACGGAGTTGTATTCCCCGCGGATGCGGGGGTGATCCTGAAGATGGGCTACTCACAGTCATATATCAGTAGTATTCCCCGCGGATGCGGGGGTGATCCTTCTTTTTAAAGGTGTAAGTCCATCTAACCTTAGTATTCCCCACGGATGTGGGGGCGATTAATTGTAAGTTCATTTTTTGAATTAATGTGCCATTCAAAAGTAAGAAAGCTAAGTATTTCTCTATTTGTAGAATATGAGTACGAAAATATTTTTACATTTCGACAGTTAACGTTGTGCTATAATTATGGCGTGAGTTGGTAAGTAACAATCATTTCTAGATGGAGGGATATACAATGAAAATTAAACATCTTGTAGCTGCTGTCGCAGTATGTTTTGGTGTTGCGGGGATGGCTACGACTATATCAGCCGCACAGCCAGCGAGTGCCGTGACCACTAGTAATAAAAATTTTCGTAAATATAAAACTATGCCGAAAGCTTTGCGTGGTACTTGGCAAACCAAGGGATACACTAAATATCGTAAGGGAATCAAGTCCAATGCTACATATCAATTTAATAAGAACTCATATACCCTAATCATGAAGTTTAAAGGTGGTAGTGTGAAGTCTAAGACCATCCACTTCCCAAAGAATCAAATCGGTGGTATGTGGTATGAGAAGCAAAGAAAGGTTTACGACGTTTTTCCAGGCGGGAAGATGTCCGATGCCAAGAAGGCCTACGCATCATACTTAACGCTAAAGCCAGTCCGTCGTAATGGGAAACGAGCTCTGGCCCTTTACCCAATTGGCGGCACCAAGATGACTTATTTCTACCGGAAGTAGATTCTATCTATTAAGTAACCCATTGGAGGGGAAATCATGAAAATCAAGCATTTAGTACTAGCAGTAGTCTTAAGCCTAGGACTAGTTGGAGCTGTGACTTCAGTCTCTCAACCAGCCAGCGCCGCTACTAATAATGCCAAGAACTACAAGACGTACAAGTCCATTCCTAAGCCATTGTGGGGGACGTGGCGGACTAAGGGATATACCGAGTACAATGGCGAGAGTAATAAAAAGGTGCGCTGGAGCTACTCGTTCAAAAAGCATACGTATTCACAGAAAGTGGATTTTCAAGGGAAGCGGAAGTCCAAGACCATTCACTTTCTAAAGAAAGAAATTCGTGACATTGACTACCGCTACAAGACCAAGCGATACGAGATTTATCCAACGGCAGTCAAGACGAAGAGTAAGCTTGCATATGCCTCTATCCTCTACTTGAAGCTAGTTCGTCATAATGGGAAAAAGGCGTTAGAGATGTATCCGCGAGTTGATAACCACACGACTTATCTCTATAAGCGATAGCAATTTTGACCAAATAAAGGCCCAATTCATCTGCGTGGATTGGGCCTTTGATGTACTATTAGGAGAATAGCGTACGTGTTTTTAGGTGCTAATTTCACTAGAATCAAGATAACTAAAGTAGAGTGAATGTTTCATGTGGAACATTCGAGTGGAGAAATAGTATGCTAAAATTAGAAATTTATCAAAATAATGAAAAAGATCGGGCAAAATGCGGTTAAAGATGGGGAGCTAAATGTCTTCAAAGTTGTGAGAAAAGTGAGTATTGGTAGGATGAATGACACGATTTACTGGTTATGCTGGTTGGTAAATGGGTCACTTATATGAAAATAAGTGGTACCATTAATTGATGATACATTTAGTTCTAGGGAGGAACATAACCAAATGAAAAAACAGATGATACGTTGGGTATTGGGATTTATTGCATTTGCGATGATCAGCATTGGCGGGATGACAGCTCAAGCTGCTACGTCAACGGTTAAAATCGGTGGCGTGAGTGTCGAACGCTCATTTCTCAATATTGGTACCTATTATCAGGCCAAGCGAGCAGCTAAAGCGACTGTTACATATTACAAGACAAGCAAGCCTGATACACAGTATACGAAAGTTATTACGTTGCCCAAAGGGACGATTATGTCGGGATGGATTATCCCTAAGCATAAGTTAGCGAAGGGGCAATGGGGGAATGAGCTCGCATTAGTCGGTGGAAACCTGAACTATGGGTTGGTGAATGTGGGCGCCAAGAAGGGCTATTTAGCTTCTGGAGTCGTTTCGTATGCGTTAAAGAAATTCAAAAAGGTCAAGGCGCCAGCCTATATGCCAACCTATAGTTATGGTGATCTGTACTTGGGTGGTGCTAAAGCTACTCGAGAAAGTGATAGTCAGGTGAAACAAATCGTGCGCATCACAAGCAATGGGTACGTTGAGTTGATTCACCAAAATAAACGAACGAATAGCGATGGGGCTTTCGGTGGTAAGCCTAGCAGTCAAGCAAAAATCGTAAAGACCAAGGTTAAGGGAGCTACGCGCTATCTTTATTTGAACACGAAGATGAAGGGCGTTAAGACTACCCGTGTTGGGAAGAAAGGTGCGTATCAGTACCGCCTGGCATTGAAGAACTTACATCAGCCACAGAACTTAAGTGGTTATGATGATGATCGTGGCGAAATTTACGTCTTTGACAGTTTGTACGCAGTTGGTGGTGTGACGTACTATACGTTGATTTGCAATGGCAGTGACATTGAAGATTAATTTATTTGCATTGTGATCTAAGCAGTCCGGTGTCTATGGGGTGGGTAAGCACTGTCTACCGCTATCGGCAATAAAATTTCTAAACACATATAAGGCCCAATTCATGTAGATGGATTGGGCCTTTGTCACGTAATTTTTAGGGTGATGTGAGTCTTACAATAATCATAAGATGACTCGAATGTTTCATGTAACCGCTTAGTATTCAACGGAAGCTTGGTGGCTAACTTGATCATAAAATTTACTGCCTGTTTTTTTAGTGAAATTAAGACCCTAATCTCGCCTGAAAAGTAGCACGGTTGGCGCCGACAACAACGATAATCCCGTCAAGCCATCGTTACCACAATCTTGCCGCGCGCATGTCCCTGATGTGAGTAGGCTAACGCTTCAGGCAGTTCAGTCAGCGGAAAGGTTCGATCGATAATGGGGCGCAGGCGTTCTTGCGCAATCAGGTCCGTGAGAATCGTTAATTGGGCGTGGCTGGGTTTCATGAATAGAAAATGATACGAGACGTGAGCACGCCTAGCCGTTTGGGTTAGCCGGTGACTTGCCAACTGGATGAGCTGGCGTTTCCACCATGGCAATCCGTACGACCGGGCAAATTTAGCATCCGGCAGGCCTGAAATACTGACGACACGGCCACCCGGTTTCACGATTTGGAAGGCCCGCAACAGGTTGGGTCCCCCCAGCGTGTCGAACACCGCGTCGTAACCTGACAAGGTGGTTGCGAAGTCCTCATGATGGTAGTCAATGATCTTGTCAGCCCCCAGTGATTTGACAAACGCCGTGTTTTTCTGACTAGTCGTGGTCGTGACCTTGGCGCCTAGTGTTTTGGCCAACTGAATTGCCACCGTCCCAATACCACCGGCGCCGGCTTGAATCAGGACGCGCTGTCCCGGTCGCAGGTGCAACAGGTCGTGAAGTGCTTGATAGCTGGTCAGTCCCACCAGGGGAATCGCTGCGGCTTCGGTAAAACTGAGGTTGTGGGGTTTCAATGCGATATCAGCCTGGTCAACAGCTAGATATTCGGCAAAGGTTCCAATGCGGTGCTTACGGGGACGGCCGTAAACAGCATCGCCGACTTGAAAGTCAGTCACATGGGTACCGACTGCGACCACAATTCCGGCAAAATCGCTGCCGATAATCAGTGGCACTTGATAAGGCAACAAGAATTTGAGCCCGCCGGCCATCGTTTTTAAATCAATCGGATTGATGCTAGCAGCCCTGATTTGGACCAGGACATCGTTGGCGTTTGGTGTGGGTATGGGGACGCGCTGAATGACCGGCGCGGCCTGACGGTAATGGGTAATTAGAGCGGCACGCATAGTTTTTGTCATGAAAATAGCCTCTTTTATGGTTTATATTTTTAAACGGATAAAAGGCATTATAGAATATTGGTTTAAAAATATCAACCTTTTAATTGGTGAATACATTCAGTTGACAAGCGGATTGATACATGCTTTAATGGTTTAAAATAATAAACTAAAGAAGGCGATTCACTTTGCCAAGTTTGATAAAATTAAAGCATGAATTTACCCAATCCAGCGATTTTCTCGTGGCATTGGGTGATCAAAAGCGGCAAACCATTATCATTGCCTTGTTGGACGAAAAAGTGGTTCATCAGGGTCTACAGGTTACTGATTTAGTGGGAGTCACTGGGTTGTCCCGGCCAGCAGTTTCCCACCATTTAAAAATTTTACGGGACGCAAAATTGGTGGATTATCGCCGTGAAGGGACGAAAAATTTCTACTACCTGACGCACGATACCACTGCCATTGATCAATTGAAGACGCTCTTGGACCACGTAATGGAGATTATGACATGCAACCAACAACTATGAAGAAAATTCTAATCGTTGTAACGAATACGTTACACTACGGCCAAACGGATGATCCAACCGGCTTGTGGCTAGGTGAGGCAACCGAGTTTGCCCAGATTTTGGAGCAGGCTGGTTATGTGGTCGACTACGTGAGTCCGCGTGGTGGGTTTGTCCCGTTGGATCCGCGGAGTATGAAATATACCGACGCCGAAATCATGGAAATGTACGCCACACCTGACTTTCAGCGCAAAGCACTCACGACGTCGCTGGCACCAGAACAGATTGATCCGGCGGACTATGCAGCTATTTATTATGCCGGCGGTCATGGGGTGATGTGGGACTTCCCCGACAACCAACCGCTGCAGGACATAGCTGCCAGCATTTACGCCAATGGGGGCTACGTCACGTCCGTTTGTCACGGAATTGCTGGCCTATTGAACATTAAGACGGCGGCTGGCGATTATCTGATTGCTGATCATCAAGTGACGGGCTTCACCAAGGCAGAAGAAATTCTGGCTGGCAAGCAGCGCGTTGTGCCATTTTTTAATCAGATTGAGGCGGAGAAGCGGGGGGCACATTTCCTGAAACGCCGGGCCTACCGCGAATATGCCGTACAGGATGACCGGCTGATCACTGGACAAAATCCGTTCTCGGCTAAGGCCGTTGGTCGATTGTTAGTGCAGAATTTACAAGCTAAATAAAAGCACCTGTTACTCTGAAAAAATGGGTAACAGGTGTTTTTTACAGTGCCCCCAAATCCTTTGGCTGCGTCCTATTTGCCACCAGTCGGTTGAACGCAGCGTGGAGGACTGGGTCGACGTGGTTGGTGCCGGGGAGGTAGTGAATGCTCTCGGTACCGGTCTGAAGCGCCGTTTTGTAATACCACTTTTTCCAGCGCAAAAAGTCGAGGGGATGTTGGGGTCGCGCCATTTTGGCTTCCAACTGAGCCTCGTGCTCTGCCAGAAAATCATAGCGGTCGTGTAACGTGCTGTCGCCAGTCATGCCCAGATCGATGAAGTGGCCAGTCTGTTTAACGGCGACGCCGGCTTCCTTGAGGCAGACGATGCCCTCCAGAAAATTAAAATCGTTATCTTTAAACCGGCGCCGGCCAGCAAGTTCGGTGTCCACGGCCTGTCCGAAACGATTCGCCAGGAAGTCGCCGGCGATAACGTCCGGATTTCGTTGGTAGCCCCCGGTGCCGGGGAGACAGAACTGTTGACTCACGTGACCGATGCTGCGGCGTTAAAGGATTACGAAGCCTGGAAGCAGACCATGGGTGGCTTGACGTTGGATGCCAAATACGTGGCGCAGACCGTGAAGTTCATCTACGATATGCCGCAAGCGGTTAACATCCGTGAAATTGATTTGGCAGCGACCCGCCAAGATAGCTAATGTTCCACGTGAAACACGATGATTAATGAGCGCTCGACCACACGGCTTTTGCTTGTGGTCGGGCGTTTTTGTCGGGCAAGGGAATATGGTATGATAGCGGTATCAAATCTGAAAGGATGACCCTGATGACTAACCGTGACAAGATGCATACTGGTGACCTGTACCTGCCAGACGACCCCGCCATTGAAGTGGAACAGAAGCGCTACCTTGACCGGCTCTATGACTACAATCATACCCGGCCGAGCGAGCCAGCGAAGCAGCAACAGATTCTCCATGAGCTGTTTGCCGACCTGGGGGAAAATTGCTACGTGGAACCGCCATTTCACGCCAACTTTGGTGGGCATCACGTTCATTTTGGCGCCAACGTCTACGCCAATTTCAACCTGACCATGGTCGATGACACCCACATCTACGTCGGCGACCACACCATGATTGGGCCCAACGTGACGCTGGCCACGGCCGGCCATCCCATCAACGCCGAGCTACGTTCCCGGAACTATCAGTACAACATGCCGATTCACATTGGCCGCAACTGTTGGCTGGGCGCCGGGGTCATCGTGCTCCCGGGCATCACGATTGGCGATAACGTGGTCGTGGGGGCGGGGAGCATCGTCACCAAGGACTTGCCGGACAACGTGGTAGCGGTGGGCAACCCGTGCCACGTGCTCCGGCCAGTCAGTGCGCATGACCATGAGTTTTACTTTAAGGACCGGCGAATCAATCCGGCATTATTTGAAAAATAGACATGACGTCAGCTTCAGGCGAGTGCCGGAGCTGGCGTTTTTTAATGAAATGCAGGTAATTTTTTCAAACGACATCATGTGTCATGCCAGAGGTGTACGCTAATCCTGTAACGATTACATAAACTGGAGGAGAGAAAAATGAAATTAACCCAAGCACTAGCCCTCATCACGGTCACCACTGGATTGGGAATCGCCGGAGTCGTCACGTTGCCCGGCAATACCACGCAGGCAGCGGCTAAGTCGACCCTGAAGACCTTTCCCAAGGCCTTTCGGCATAACTGGTATACGTCAGCAGGAAAGCGTGGTAATGCCATGAAAATCAAGGCTAAAAAGGTGGCTATGCGCTATGACACTAATACAAGCTTTGCTCATTTCACATTGCACGCGCACAAGCTGCCATTCCCCAATAACAAGAATAAATACAACGGCTTATGGATCTACGCCAAAAAGCAGCACGGTACGATTCACATTGGGTTGTGGAATAAGAGTGTGACACTGCCATTAGAAGGTAGCTACCGGGTTAGAAACAAGACTTACAGGAACCGGAAGATTAAAGTGCTTCAAGAAGTTTCTGGCGGACACGTTGACAGCACGTACTACACCACGAAGAAACTAGCAGCTCACTTTAACAAGTAATGGTCGAATCAAAAACTAGGGATAACGTTGTTCAGCAAGGACGGCGTTATCCCTAGTTTTTTAGGCATCACCAGTGATAATAACCAAGAAGAACCCAACACAGACGGCCGGTCATCGTCATTTTAGAAACTTCCCCTTGACTGTAACGTTACGGGACAGTTTACAATGAAAACATACCGAATTAGAGCAACGAAAAATGCGGAAGAAGGAATTTGACATGTCACATCCTAACTCAAAAAACGATAACGTTCAGGAATGGCTTGGCGTCCCCTATGGTACGGCCGACCGGTTCCAAAAGGCCCAACTGGTGCCATTTGACCCCAACCATGACTATAGCCAAAGCGGCCCAGTGTCACTGCAGTTAACGGATCCGGCCTTTTTAAATGCCGACAAGGGTGAAAGTGAAGATTGCTTAAACCTGAATATCTGGGCGCCAGATAATGTGCAAGAAAAACTGCCAGTCGTGGTTTATATCCATGGTGGGGGCTGGACGTACGGTGCTAACTCCCAGGACACGTCAGATGTATCGGGCCTAGTTGCTAGTGGCAAGGTGATTGGCGTTTCCATTAATTACCGCCTGGGACCCCTTGGCTGGCTCGAGCTGTCCCAATATGGTGGGAAATTTAAGGACGCCAGTAACCTAGGCTTGCAAGACATCGTCCTCGCCCTAAAGTGGATTCAACAATACATTGGGGACTTTGGTGGTGACGCCAGCCAGGTAACGCTTACGGGTCATAGTGCCGGCTCATTTTCACTGTTGACGCTCTTAGCGGTCCCTGAGGCAGACGGCTTGTACAAGAGATTAGCCGCATTTTCTGGTTATGCCGCCCGTTATATTCCAGCTTGGTGGGCGGAAGAATTGGCGGATAAGGTGTTAAAAACGTTAAAGCTAACGTCACCAGAACAACTATTAACGGTTGAGCCTAAATCCTTGATGAATGCTGTTAATCAAGTCTTACCAACGGACGTTTTGAAACGCGGTAATTTAAATACCCTGTCAATCGGTATCGTCGATGATGAATTTTTACCAAATGGCGTGTTAAAAGCACACCCTGCTGATGTAATTAAAAGTGGGGAGCATAAGGATGTTGATCTAATCCTCACGTCGACCACGGCCGAAGCAAGTTGGTATGCCGCTAACATGCCAGACAATGTCGACCCCAAAACGATTGAGGCCGTCATTGATGAAATGGTTTACGATTGCCACATTCCACGCAAACAAGCTGAGGCCATCGCCTTACATTGCGGTGCCGGCAAAGCGTCACCCCTTAAGGTTCGGACCCGCTTCTTTACGGATTATAATTTCACCTTACCGGCTATTCGGGAAGCTCACGATCATGCGCAAGCAGGTGGGAGCGTTTATCAATTAAGTGTGGGGCCGGCCGAAGGGTCACCCGCTTATCATGGGACTGATATGTATGGCATCGTCGGCCAAGCTGCCCCTGATGCTAGTCAGGAACAACTTGATCGTGATAATTTTATTAGTCAAACGTTACTCGACTTTGCGACTGACCAGCCTGAAAAGCTATGGTCACCGGTGAAGGCAGACCAATTAAATATCAAAGATATTGGTCAGCGACCTTATCAAGGTAACGAACATGCTCAAACCGTGCTACAGCTGTTTAAAGGCATTGCGCGGCCATAAGTGTGCGTTAAAAAGGCGGTTAAAAATCGCCTTTTTTGTTTGGCTGAATGGGATTTCAACAGAGAGGATCAGATTTTGACCAAGAAATTTTCGTTTTTTTCCAGAGACATTATTTGCGTCATGTTAGCAACCTTCTTTTATCAATTCAGTATTCAGGCAGTTAATCCACTAATGAATGGGCACGCGCGTAATTTAGGGATTAATAGTGCCTTTGCCGGTATCATTGTGGGGGTTATGAGTCTCACGTCAATGGTATTAAGACCCTTTGCGGGAAACCTAACCGATCGCATTTCTAAATACCGGCTAGCCCTAATTGGGGGGAGTTTGTGTGCGGTCAGTGATTTTGGCTACCTGTTTGCTGCCAACGTCTCTTGGCTATTAACCTTTAGAATCGTCAATGGTGTCGGCTTCGTCCTGTGTACCATTTGCCTAGCGACTTGGATGGCCTTCTTAGTGCCACGCGAACATCTGGGCGCAGCGATGGGGTATTACGGTCTATTAAACGCGTTGGCCATGGCGATTGCACCGGCCCTAGCCATCAGCCTCTATCAACTGCTCGGCTATCAATTCATTCTCAACCTGGCCGCCGTGAGTGCCGTGGCGATGGTCGTTGCCATCCAATTCATTGATAATCGTGCCAAACCAATCGTTGACGCAAAAGATCACCATTTCAAAATTATTCAACGAGATGCTTTGCCAGTGGCCATTATTTTTTCGCTACTGTCGATTCCCTACTTCGTTACCCAAGCGGATATTGTCATGTACGTCCAAGAACGCCATTTGAACGTTACCGTGAGCCTGTTCTTCTTGTGCTACTCACTGGCATTGATTGTGATTCGGATGCTACTGAAAAATTATTTCGATACGATTTCATTTGGCGTTTGGTTTTCCATCTGTATCATGGCCACAATCGGGTATATCATCCTACTTACCATCATGCAAAATAACTTTGAGATGATTGTGGCAGCCGGCTTAATGGCAGTCGGGTTTGGGGTGATGGTGTCGGTTTCCCAGTCAACGTCGCTCTTGTTAGCGCCCATAGAAGAGCAGGGGCTGGCAAACGCGACTTACTATTTGGGCAGCGACGTTGGGATGTCCCTTGGCCCCATCATTGGGGGAATTCTCCCAACCGTTTTCCCACTTAAATTCTTTTACCCAGTGATGTTGGTGATTGTTCCGTTAACGGCCATTCCTTATCTGTGTAATCGGGGTAAACTTAATTCGGCCGTGCAGTATAATTAACGTGACTTTGATTTGAAATGTTAAAAAGGTCCGCTACTAGCTAGAGTTAGCCTCTAGTAGTAACGGATCTTTTTTAGTTTGATGCAGTATAGTTGTGATTTAGCTCCGCCAGTAGCCATTCTCCTGTTCCACGGCCATTTGTCCCGCCAAGTTTAGGTAGTTGAACGGCTCGTTGAAATTAGGCGAGAACAGCATGTCCAGCAAGGCTAGTTGATCGATGGTCCCGCCATTTTGAATCAGCGCGGACACCGTGTTGGCTGCCTGGGAAACGTCGTGCTTGCAGAGAAGTTGAGCGCCCAGAATTTTCCGGTTATTGCGGTCGTACAGCAGTTCCACCGTGATGGGGTGGGAGTCCGGCATGAAGTCTGGCCGGTAGGTGCCGGTGTACTCGACGTGGCCGACGTTCAGTTCCGCCGCGTGCGCTTGTGCCAGGGTCAGCCCGGTGCAGGCCATGGTGTTATCGAAAATCTGCATGCCCGTGGTGACCTGGGTGCCGAGTGTCCGTAAACGCCGGTCGCCGACGTTGATGCCGGCGACGGTACCTTGTCGGACGGCGCTGGAAACCAGTGGGGCGTAAGTGACGCCGGTCGACGGATTATTGCGACTGAGCACCGCATCGCCGGCCGCAAAAATATCGGGGTCGGAGGTCTGCAGGTAGTCGTCGACCAAAATTGCGCCGTTCTTAGCCATTTTAACTTGGCCGGCCAACAGCTCCGTTTGGGGAATCATGCCGGCGCTAATGGCAGCCATGTCAACGTGGTAGCTGTCGTGATTGGTTTCAATCAATAGCTGATTATTTTCGGCATCTTGAAAAGAGGTGACGACCGTATTTGTTAAGATGCGGACGCCCTTGGCCGTTAAGAGCGCAGTGATTTTGTCCGCGATGGCTGGTTCAACGTAAGTGTTGAGCAAGTGCGCTGGTTTCTGGATCAGCAGGACTTGGTAACCAGCGGTCGCGTAGCCTTCGGCGAGTTCAACGCCGACGTAGCCCGCGCCAACGATGGCGACGCTCTGCTGACCGGCGGCGTAGGTGCACAGGTCGTGGGCCTCGTCGTAGGTCTTGCACAGCAGGACTTTGGGATTCTCCACGCCGGAAATGGCGGGGATGGCTGTGACGGAGCCGGTGGCCATGATGAGCTTGTCATAGGTGTCACGTTCGATTTTTTTGGTAATTAAATCCTGGACTAACAAACAGTGGGTCTTTGCGTTGATGCGAATGACATCGTGGTTGGTGGCCATGTTCACGCCTTGCTTGATGAAGTCTGCGGGTTCGGCGTAACGGGCGTCGGCAAGGGCTTCCACGGTGCCCTCAATATGTAAATACGTGGCACAGGACAGGTACGAAATCGCGTTTTGCCGTTCATAAACGGTGATTTCAGCGTCGGGATAATAAGTTAAAATTTGTTTGACCGCAGCAATACCTGCGTGGGTACAGCCGATGACGACGACTTTCATAAGATTAATCATTTCTTTCTATTACTAATTGACTTCATTATAGTATACTGTTCAGTAAGGTAAAGCAATGCAAATTGTTCATGAGGGGGTAGTATTATTTGGAACCAATCTATCGGTATTTTGTGCAACCACAGATTAATACGGAAACGAAAACAATTTTTGGTTATGAACTCTTGATGAAGCAATTGACCCCTGACGGTTGGCGTTTACCGGAATCTTTTTCCGCTATCGACCCACAGATCGTGGCAGACTTGCTCGTGGCAACCACGAAAGTTCTGTCGCCAAAGGTTCGGTATTGTTCAGTAAATGTTAACCGTGAGCAATTAATGACGACGTCAATTGCGTCCGCTATCACAAAAAGCCAGGAACAGATTTATCCGACGCGTTTAGTCGTTGAGCTCACCGAAGATGATGGACCACAAAAGTATGCGGTCCAAGACCTGATTCCCCAGCTGAAAAAATTCATTGATCAGGGGATGGAACTGTCGCTAGATGACGTTGGCACGGGTGATAATTATTTCACAGATATCCAAGATTTATTGCCGCTGGCGTCCGAAGTTAAATTTGCGTTACAAAACTTCAATCAAGGTTTCAGCGATCCCCAGATTCAGAAGCAGGTTCATTTCTGGCGCGCCATAACGGCAGAGTATGGGTTGCGCTTGGTGCTGGAAGGCATCGAGAATCACGAGGACAGCGTGCTGAGCAAGCGGTTAGGTATTCGGCTGAAGCAAGGCTACTACTTCAGCAAGCCGCGCCTGCTCAAGCTTCCCGGCGACTCATTTGACGCGGGTTAAACGAGTTGTTACTTACGCCTCCGGGCTGGTGAAAATGGGCCGTGACGCTGTGGGCGCCCGCCCGAAGCCTGAGGGGCGGTCTTCGGGCTTACTTTGAGCCGAAAAGCGCGTCTCAAAGATAGCAATTACCTAAGCGGGAGACCCGCTAAGGTAATTCCCACGGCTGAGCCCATTTTCACCAGCCCTGCGGCTGACACTGATTTAGCCTGTAAAACGCATCGTCACCTAAGTCTTTTGGCTTAGGTGATACCTTGAGTTTACTCCAGGGGTTCGGTGGTTGCTAATAACTTGACCCCGAACTTTCAAAGCAACTGGCATAAGCTTCAAAATAACAAAATTAACTGATGCAACGTGTATTGTCTCTGGGTACGCGTTTTTTCTGTGCAGTAAAACGGTTAATTGTAGATAATAAAAATATTTTATACCTGACGGTGGTATTTAATGATTACTGTAACTATAATGGGGCTAGATAAGTTGACTACTGGTAACTATTGCAAAAATAATAATGGGCGACTAACCATTAAATCGGGATAAAGTGGTCAACAATATTTACTTATAATCCAGCAAAATAATGGATTCATTAAAAATCGATTTGGGGAGAAAGGGCGACGATGGATGACAAGGAAACAATGGCAGGAGTTGCTGGTGGCGGCATTATTGGTGGTGTTGGCAATCGGAGTCTTACGTCGTCCACGTTCTCGGGTGCAAGCGGAAGCGGCGACTACGACCGTGCCGGGGAAGGGGACGCCCAGTGCTGCACCGTTTGGGTTGTTTGGGTTTTATTTGAATACGGGATTTAGTTTACAACCGGAGGACCGCTATACCTATGTCAATAACGCTAAGCTGTTGACGACTGATACGGCGCACTCGATGTGGGCAATATTTAATTTGACAGCCAAGGATCATTTTCAGTGGTATCAGTCGGTTGATGGCGGGAAAAACTGGACTAAAGCGCAGGATGGCAATAAAGCCTCTGATAAGTATGGGACAACGCCGGATTTAATTGTGACACCTTCTCAAGAGGGTACCGTTTATTACCAAGCCACATTTCAGTATTATACGGTCCTGCCAATCTGGCCAGTGACGAGCACCTATTTCTCTAGAGTCGCAGCGGTGACAACCTTACCAGCGCCAATCGATGCCAGTGGGATCAAAGTTTCAATTGATGATGATTACCTGTATAACAACCAGGATGCGGCGGCCTCGACGTTCGTTCACGGCCAACCGACCCCAGCGAACGCAACGGGAAATATCACCTGGACCAGTAGTGATCCAACAATCGCGGCGGTGGACGCTAAGACGGGGAAGGTCACGGCAAATAAATCAGGCAAAGACGGCCAGGTAACTATCACAGGGACCGTCCAAAATGATGGCCTCGTCGACGTGAGTGATTCGGTCACACTGACTGTGGGTGGTGGATTGGCAGATCAAACAGTTACGGAAGGGCAATCGGCTGACTTCCGTGTGCTGGGGAATATTGATCAGAAGCCGGACAACGTCGCTTGGCACCGGGTTGACGCTAATGGTCAGAATAAAGTTGTGGCCAACACGCAGAGCCTGAATTACCAGACCCCTGCGACCACGCTTCAGGACGACGGTGCCCTGTATTACGCTGAGGTCACGGTTACTATGCTAGATGAACAGGAAAAACCACAGACGCAGACGATTAAGACGCGTCAGGCTAAACTGACGGTCAATCCAGACACGGCGCCTCGAGTCACCATCACCAGTGAGATGAAGAATTCAACGGCCTCGTCGGAAGCGGCCACCACTGCACAACAACTGTCTGGGACCGTTAATCCAATTCGAAATGATGATACTGCTCATAATCTGACCAACATCGTGCAGGGTGATGAATGCCAAATTACAGGGACCATCACGGATGCCAATTGGCTTAATTCGACAATGGCTAGCGGGGAATTGACGTTTGAACTGCCTAGTAGCCTAAGTAATCAGGTGAAGTTTATACTCAATAATGTGCCACAGGCAGTTGCTAAACAAACAGTCGGATCAGAGACGATATTTTCGGTTAGTGGGCTTGATTTCAGCCAGGTGATTTTTGGGAGTTATGACTACGAAATTGACTTCACCTCACCTATCACGACTAACCAGCTCTACACCACCGGCGTGCGGTTGCGGGGAAGTGACAAGAACAATCAACTACTGGGGACTTACAGCGGACCCAGTCTCAGGCTGAACTTTACCGATGGTGTGATCGACGCAACGGCCCATCCCATTACCTTTGGGACCCTAGATAAAACCAGCTTGGGGCAAACGGTGGCGGGCCAAGTCGTGGATGGTGGGAACCTGCTCGACGTTAGGGACAATCGGCGCCGGCGCGACCAGGTGGCCGTCCAACTTCAACAGAGCACCCCCTTTTACAGTGGGGACCGGCCCTTAGCGGCGGATTTATTCTACGATAGTGGCTCGTTGTCCTATCCGCTATCGAACGTTGCCCAAACCGTCATTAACGCGGGGGCTGGCATAGCGGTTCAGTCGATTGGGGCTAAGGGTGAGCACCTGAATCTGAAGCTGCTATATGCCGCTTACCAGGCCGGCCACTACACCTCGACGTTGAACTGGACGTTTGCAGCAGTGCCTAGTGTGTAAATGTTTCACGTGAAACAACGTTAGCCATGCTGATTAAAGAGACGGCCAGTCCTACCACGCGTAGGGCTGACCGCTTTTTGTCAAGCAATAACTGCTATTTTGCGCTTAAATCGTTAAAATATTTTACGATTAAAATGGTATTTGTTAAAAATAAAAAGTATAATAAAATCAGACAGAGTTGTTAATTTGTAACACCAGAAATGGCTGATTAACGAAATCTCACATAGACATCAGATGTTTGCTAAAAACTAGGTTGGTAAACGAATGATCGTCAGGACTTATTGGATAATGGACTAGGCATTAATGACCGAAAAGTGTGACGGTTTTAACCACTATTTGGTTGAACTTTTTATCATAGTAATTTTAGGTTGAGAATTAAATTGATGGAGTCAATTGAGATAGTGGGTACACGGAAACGTCAAGGCAGCTAGTTCAGGAAAAGGCTGCCAGGGCACTCTTCGCGTGTGTAAAGGGAGACGATGCTATGACAAAGAAAAAATTAGGACGGGTGTTGCTGATGTTAGCAGCATTGTTCGTTGCTGGCGGATTTTTCAATGGCACAAAGCGTGCGCCGGTTGCGGAAGCCGCGGTCACTGGCTACGGCACACCAACACCAGATATTAGTAGTTTTTTATTTTGGTACACGGGCACAGGATTTCGGCTGCAGCCACAAGATGAGTATACGGCGGCGGGGACGTCTAAGACGTTAACGACTGGGGTTGGGTATTCGTTTATGGATACCTGGTTTAATGCCTTGGCGTATAATCATTTTCAGTGGTACCAGTCAACTGATTCAGGGGCGAGTTGGCAATCAATCAAAGGGGCAACGAGTTCTAGCTTAACAGTTACGCCAACTACGCCAGGAACGACGTATTATCAAGAACGGTTTGGGTACTACCTCTTCATCCCACCATTTACACAGAGCATGTATTACTATTCGCGGGTTGCTTCGGTTACGGCTTTAGGCGATCCCGTCAATGCGACAAGTTTGTCGGTTAAGGCGGATGACAATTACCTTTACAATAATCAAGATAATGCCGCGACAACCAATGTGCATGCGACACCAACGCCAGCTAATGCGACTGGGAGTGTAACTTGGAGTAGTAGTAATCCAAGCTTGGCTTCAGTTGATAAGGATGATGGGACCGTGACGGCCAATAAAGACGGTAAGTCTGGAACAGTGACCATCACCGGGACCATTAAAAACGACGATGGCACGACTAAGAGTGGTTCCGTTGATATTAAAATTGGTGGTGGGTTGGATGACCAAACTGTCGATGTTGGGAAGACCGCGACCTTCAAGGTCCAAGGGACATTCCCATCAGCACCTAAGTCTGTTGTTTGGTACCGTAAGGCTCCTGGCAGCAGTACCGCAACTAAGGTTGCCAGTGGAACCAGCCTGACGTACACGACGCCAACGACGACCTCAGCGGACGATGGTGCGAGCTACTACGCTGAAGTGACGATTGCTTCGGACTCTAATTCAAAGACGATTACCACGAACACAGCTAATCTTAACGTGATGTTCAGTACATCT
This sequence comes from Levilactobacillus mulengensis, assembly GCF_003946045.1. GTDB lineage: Bacteria > Bacillota > Bacilli > Lactobacillales > Lactobacillaceae > Levilactobacillus > Levilactobacillus mulengensis. The sequence continues at coordinate 169,708 of NZ_RHNW01000005.1, forward strand.
CCTAAGGTGTCAATTACCAGTAAAATTACGGATTTGACGGATAATACTGGGAACACCGACACTTACTTGAGTAACATTGTTGCTGGTGACAACGTTGAAGTTTCAGGGACCATTACGGATTCTAACCCGGACTCCACGCTGCAAGGTGGTGTCCTGAAGATTAAGGTACCTGAAAATATTGGCAGCACGTTCTTCTACATTGACGATAAGTTAGTCAATAATACGGCAAAGCCCGAAGATAATGGTTCTGGCGGTTATGATTACTATTTGGTCCAAGGGACTGCATTAAAATCAGATCGAATCGATTTTAGTAGCCAACAAACACATAAGTACAAAATTGATTTTCAATCACTAGAGACAACGAACACAGATTTTACAACTAATGTGAAAGTAGACGGCTACGATGATACAACAGGTGGTACCATGCTGGACACCTACCAAAGTCAAAACCTAAGCATGAACTTCTCAGCGAATACGCTGACGGCGAAGGCCGGGAATGTCTCTTTTGGATCACTCTCCTATGTCAACGTCAATCAAGACATTGAAGGTCAAGTTGAAGGTGGCGGCGACCTGTTGGCCATTTCCGACGATCGGCGGACCAAGACGGGGACAACAATCACGCTGAGTCAAGCAACGCCGTTTAGAACCAGTGATGGCAGTCACACGTTGGACGCCACCCTGAGTTATTCCAATGGGAGTTCGGCGATGCCGTTAACGGACAAAGCACAAACCGTTCAGTATTCTGGTCCTGGAATCACAGTGGGCTCGCTCAGTTCGGATCACGGGCAGAAATTAATATTGAACATGGCTAGTCAGGCTATCTACACGGGAAGTTATTCCTCGACGCTTGATTGGACGATTACGATGGCACCATCATAGAATGAGTAATATGAAGTGGTCGACAGCGATGTCGGCTATTTTTAATGGCTAATTTTGTAAGGCGCTTAGTGGTCAACTAACGACCAGATGATATACTGAGCATATGTGACACTAGTCTTTTATAAGTGGTGATAAGAGAAATGATAAGTTTAGCAGAAGTCCAAACAATTTGGCCTGAGTTCAGAGTGTCAGCAGTCTACGAAAAACTGGTGACCGTTTCAGAGAAGCGTGGATTTGATACGGTGGTGTATATTTTTCAAGCGATGTCCGTGCTAGGAGCTCAGCAGATGGCGGATTGGTCTAGTGATAAGCTGCAGCAATTTGTTGATAGCGTGACGGCAATTTCTGTGGGAGACGCGGCTGAGCAGCCGGGAGTTGTGGCCGACAAGGTAACGGTGCAGGTGCTCGCAGCGCTGCTGGTGTTTGGTGTAGACACTAAGCGTCTTAAAATTTCGGATGAAGAACTAGTTGCTCTCTTATTTAGTCTCAATTTGGAAGATGTCGGTAGTCTTCTAGATATCCAGCGAATGCTTGGATTGCCGGCGGAGAACTTACCATTTAGCGATGACGAGCTTCCAAAGGGACAACCGGATAAAACGGAGACAGCGTTGCTAAATGATTTAGCCAAGGTTGTTGCGCACCCAGAACAGATGGTAGCGGTTGCGAAGATTTACGACCCAGACCCAGAAGAGGGCTATCTTCAGCGGCATGTCAAACGAATTGGTACTCGTAAATGGCAGAAGCACACAGCGCGGCAAGTTCATCGATTGGCCGTCCGGACAGGACTACAACTTTGGCTTTCGCGGCAAAAGTATCCGCTGGCACCGTCAGCGACGGCAGGGCAAACGCTGGAGGATGTGATGTCGATGATCGATGCCATTTACGCCAAGACGTTAGAGACACCACAGGCTTGGTCGGATTTAGGCTGGCAAGATGTTTATGACTGGATTCAGGACGATCTTGATGACGAAAAGGTGCAGCAGAATCTGATACTGACTCTTACGAGCACGGTACATCTGTTGATGGATCAAGGCGAGCTGAATGTGCCTCAGGCGACAAGCATTTCAGCTATTTTACAAGGAGAATTTACGGCTGAAAAAGTAAAACCACCAGTTCGTAATCGGCATTCCGGAGGTCAGGGATTATCGCTGGCTGCAGCTAAGAAATTGCGGCGGAAGAAGCGCCATTGATCGTGGAGGCATCAAGAAATGACAGAAACAACAATAGAAGAGCTGTGGCAGGCATTTAAATTGTCAGCGCAGTATGGCGATGTCCAAAAGTATCCAGAAGAGGTCTGTCATGAAGCAATTCGATTCATAGGGATGGCAATGACCTTGCAAGGGGTTACGGGAACAGACTGGCAACTCAGCAACCTGCAAGCGGCATTAGAGATTCTAGTTAGAGTGACGCCCAAGCAGCCAGAGGTTCGGATGGTTGTGACGGACATTTTACAGGGGTTAGTACACTTTATGGTAGTTAGCCATTTAGTAAAATTAGCAGCCAAGGATTTTGCAGACCTGTTGACTGCGTTTCGGCAATATCACTTGCCCGAACCACAAGTTCTGTTTTCAGGAGTGCCTAGTAAATGGCCGTTTGGGATGTCAATTGCGTCCCTACCGATGCCTTTGCAACGAATGACGGATCAAATCGCGTCGGAGACCAGCGAATGGCAAAATTCCTATCTGGCTAGTCCCCAATGGTCGGAGCGACCAGCAGGTGTCTCAGCTGAGTTTATGAAATTAGTTGTGGGGAGTTTTACCAAGATAGCTTACCAGGACTATCGGAAGACGCCGCTATCATGGGCTGGGCGCACAGTAACGGGGGTGTTGACCAATTACTTTGTTACGCAATTGGTTTTGCCTGGTGAGGCGTATTCGTTGGTCGTGCCAACACTACACCAAATGTTTAGCTTCCTAGGAGAAACCGAGCGCTTGACGCAACAACGAGTCAAGAAGTACCAGCGGCTTATTAAAGCGGCTGAGCCAAAAATGTTGGCGCATGTGACAGCATGGGAAAATCTGCCAGCGACTGATCAGTTGGTTCGGGGTATTCAGACAGCGGGTATCGACCTGTCAGCGAATGGGATTATTGGTCGGTATGTGATTCAGGGATGAAGGCGGCTGGTACCCAGAAATGTTATTCCTCAACGCGTAATTGGACGATTACGACAGCACCATCATAAACCGAATAATATGAAATGGTCGACAGTGATGCCGGCTATTTTTTATGGCGTTTTGTGGCTGATAGGGCTAATAGTTCGCCAATCAAAAACGCAATAAAGTCCTACCCAGCCGACACCAAATGTCGACCAGCGTATCCGCCACAAACTCCCGAACGATAAGCGTTGACCGCCAAAATTTGAAAGCGTATTCTGAAACTAAGCGTGACCTCCACAACTAGCCAGAGTTAGTTAAGGGGCACATTTAATCCAGAAATGGGGAGGACAAGTTAATGACAAGAAACTGGCAACGCGGCCTGCTCGTAGCGGGCCTAATGGTGGCCGGACTCAGTATGGGACAATCAACACCGGCCAACGCGGCGACCAAGCTGGCCGTCGTGCCCAAGGCCCTGCGTGGCACCTGGGTGACCCACTATCGCGACAGCAAGAGTTATGGCGTAGAAATTTTCACGGCCACGACCTGGCGGGAACGGATCGGTCGAACGAAGACCCAAGCGCTGCACGCAAAGAATAAATCCCGGTATCGGCTGCGGCAAACCAAGCCAGTCAATCAGCGGACCTTCACCTTGACGGGGACGCGTAGCCATTGGCAGGCGCACTATCGTTTGAACGACATGGCCTTCCCCAACCAGAGCATCTGGCTCAAGCACCGGCGGCTTAAGGGAAAGACCCAGCTCGTGCTGACGGCGTTTAATCCGGCCCGCACGGATGTCTTTACCAAGTTGACTAAGAAATAATCAGATTTAATTACTAAAAATAATTATTAATAATTGGAGGAATTCCCATGAAACTGACGACTCTCGTGACAGCGACACTCCTGACCCTAACGCTAGGCGTTGCCGGCGTCGCGCTGACGCCAGCAACCACTGGTCAGGGCAAAGCGAAGACCACCCTGAAGACCTTTCCCAAACAGTTGCGCGGCACCTGGTACGCGGATGCCGGGAAAATTGACGGGTATCACTACTACAACGGGGTTCGGTTCACGGCCAAGCAATTCTATTTCCAAGCCAACGTCACCAAAAATTTTGTCGGGTTTCCGCTACATGCCCATAAGTTACCGTTCACCGGCACGAAGAAAGGCCATCTGGGTTGGGCCTACGCAACGAAGCATCACGGTTTAGTGAAGGTGGCACCGTGGAATCGTAACGTTACCTTGCCACTGGCCGGTTACTATCGGAAGACCACGACGAAAATCAAAGGACACAAGGTCACCGTCGTCCAAGAAGTTTCTGCGAATAAGAAACACGTCAATTATCAATACTACGCCACCAAGAAATTAGCGCGGCAGTTTGCGAAACACTAATGATAATGACCTCGTAGAGTCTGGGACAAAATCCCAGACTCGTTTTGTGTACCCATGAATATGGTCGAAACGTGCGACAGAAGGCACCCGGTTCCGCTTAAAACGGCTAACCGCCTTCTGTCCCACTCTCTTTTTTCTTAGGCCGGCTTTAGCAGGTGCATTCTATCGGTAGTTACGGTAAGATTGGCGTAATGGCTTTTAACGGTAACGACGTTTCACCATTCGGGAGGGGATTGTATTGACAAGTAGCGACATTGAAACGGCATGGCCCACTTTTCGGGCCGCCACGGCGTATAAGGTTTTGGAGTTGTATCCGGAGCAAATTGTGAAGCAAGTTTTGGTTACCTTTACCAAGATGCTCCAGGCGGTCAATCACGTTGATGCTAGCCAATGGGATAACCAGATGGTGGCAGAAGGACTAACCGTTTTGAAGCAACAGGCCCAAGAGGATAGTGACCCGCTATCCCTGATAATTTTGAAGCTAAACTACAGCGTGTTGAAACCGTTCTTGTTATTTTGGGCGCAGGCTAAGGAAAGCCAGCTGCAGGTAAAAGCGGTTCGTCAATTGTTAAATGAATTCGAATCGGTGACGGGGCTGGATGGGAGTACGATCGATGTGGATGCCCTAACAATACAGGACCCAATGCAGAACGCAATTCCTGATCAGCCGTGGCTAGCAGAATGGCAGGAACGCACGGCACACGATATTCAGCGCTACACGCAAAGCTGGTTAGCCGAGTACTTGGAAAGTCCTGGATGGGCGCATAATCAAGCGACAGGTGTGACAGAAGACCAGCTGGATACGCTATTAAGGTATGTTGTGACGCAGGGGTATGATGAATACCGCAAGACCCCCAAAAGCTGGAGTAAGGCAGCGCTGGCCGGGGTTTTGGACGACGTCGTTGCTAATTTAAATCTGACGGCGGCGGACCTGGCACTGACAATTCCGGTCATGAGTCAATTACTGGGCTTTGCTGGTAAGAAGGGCTGGTTAAACGCGAAGAGGGCCAGCACGTATCAACGGTATTTGGTGGACCTCGCACCAGAAACGATTGAACGGGCCAAGGACGACAGTAATTTTGGACCGGAAAAGCAAATTTATTATGCCATGATTGCGCAGGGAATTGATCCTAACGACGCGACCGCAGCCAAGGCTTTTGTGGAAAAGATTCAAGCACAAGGTGGAGTAGATAGCAAATACGAGGGTGGCGCGCGCCTGCCAGATGGCATCGACCTGACGGCTGACGAATTAGCAACCTTGTTGGATGACGAGGAGTTACTGTACACCTTCGCGGGGAGATATGATCCGAATCCACAGCGAAGCTACTTACAGGAACAGCATGTGATGACCTATGCGGGGCGAAAATGGCAAGAAAAAGAAGCCGTCGACGCCCACCTCTTTGGGGTCGTAGTAGGCCTGCAGGTGTGGCTGTTCAGAAAGGCCTTTCACCTCTCACCGCTGTGGCAATCATCTGAAAATACGCTTGACATGGTCGCGCGAATCGCGGATATGTTGTACGGCCAATGTGTCATTTCACTCGAGCAATCGACACCAGACATTTGGCAGAATTTTGGCGAGTGGATTCAGGAAGCAACGTCTGATCCGGATGGTTTGCGGGAGCTGATGCGGGCGATCGCCAACGTTTTGCAAAATGAGGGGTACATGCCACCTAAATCGGCCGATAAACTGATTGCGGCCCTCACGGCAAGCCAACCGAAACATCAGAAAAAGACTGGCAACGTGCTTTCATTTAAGGAAGCACGCAAACGGCGTAAACACAAGAAACGTTAAACATTATAGAAGGAGAACACCAACATGAAACATATCGTAGCGGGAATCGTTGCCCACGTTGATGCCGGCAAGACCACGCTATCGGAAGCGTTACTGTACCAGTCCGGCGCGGTGCGGCAGCTGGGCAGAGTCGACAACGGGGATGCCTTTTTGGATCCGGACGACTTGGAAAAACAACGCGGCATCACCATCTTCTCTCACCAGGCCAGTTTGACCCATGACGACCTGCACCTCACCCTGCTGGACACCCCGGGGCACGTGGATTTTGCCTCACAAACGGAACAGGTGCTCAGCGTCCTGGACTATGCCATCCTGGTGGTGTCGGCCACCGACGGCATTCAGGGCTACACGCGCACCCTGTGGCGGTTGCTCGACCACTATCAGGTGCCGACGTTTATTTTCGTGAATAAAATGGATGCCCCCACGGCCGACCGCGACCGCGTTTTAAGTCAGCTACAGGAGACCTTCTCCGCCGGGTGCGTGGCCTTTTCGGGGACGGATTTGCCAGACGAGTCAGCCGAGGACGTTGCCATGCAAGACGACGCTGTGTTGACGGACTATCTGGAGACCGGTAACCTCAGCGACGACACGGTTCGCCGGATGATCCAACAACGAAAAGTCTTTCCGTGTTACTTCGGCGCAGCTCTGAAATTAGACGGTGTAGACGACTTTTTGTCTGGATTATCTTACTGGACGCAAGAAAACACCTATCCAGCTGAATTTGGGGCCAAGGTCTTTAAGATTTCTCACGACCAGGACGAACGATTGACCTGGGTCCGGGTGACCGGTGGTGAGTTAGCGAACAAGGATGTTATTTTAGACGAGCAAAAGGTGAACCAGCTCCGCGTCTACAATGGAAGTAAGTTCACGATTCAGCCCACGGTGGCTGCTGGGGAGGTCTGTGCGATTCCCAATCTCACGGGCACCCATCCGGGGCAGGGCTTGGGACAACAGGTTGCGGCCCGGACACCGGAGATTCAGCCGGTGCTGACCTATACCGTGGATCCGCAGGGAGCCGACCTGCATCACTGCTTGACCGTGCTGCAGGAATTGGAGGACGAGGACCCACAGCTTCACGTGACCTGGTCCAACCAGCTTCAGGAAATCCGTGTCCAGATCATGGGGGCTGTTCAGCTAGAAATTTTGCAACAGATGCTCCATGACCGGTTTGACCTGGATATTGGGTTTGGCGAGGGGAGCATCCTCTATCAGGAAACGATTACTCAGGCGGTCGAGGGCGTTGGCCATTTCGAACCGCTCCGGCACTACGCGGAGGTCCATCTCTTGATGACGCCGGCACCTCGGGGCAGTGGCTTAACGTTTGCCGCTGACTGTTCACTAGAAGTGCTGGGCAAGAACTGGCAACATCAGGTGCTCACCAACCTGCGGGCCAAGCAGCAGTTGGGGGTCTTGACGGGTTCGCCACTTACCGATGTGACCATCACGTTGGTGACGGGACGGGCCAGCATCGTCCACTCGGTCGGTGGGGACTTCCGAGAAGCCACGTGGCGCGCCGTGCGGCAGGGGTTAATGATGTTGCGCGAGCAAGGTGCCTGCCAACTACTGGAACCCTGGTACCAATTCCGCTTGGAAGTTGGTCAGGACCAGGTTGGCCGGGCGATGAACGATATTCAGCGGCTCCATGGGCAGTTTGATACCCCGGACGACACCGCTAGTGCCAATGGCATGGTCGTTTTGACCGGGACCGCCCCCGTCGCTGAAATGCAGGGGTACTCGCAGGAGGTCTTGGCTTACACGCATGGTCAGGGCCAACTGGAATGCCTGGTCGATGGCTATCGGCCGTGTCATAATCAGGCGGAAATCGTGGCGGCGCAGGACTACGCGCCCGTCGCCGACCTCCCCAATACGCCGGACTCCGTGTTCTGCGCGCATGGGGCCGGCTACCCCGTTCCATGGGATGAGGTGCCGGGGATGGCGCACGTGGATTATGCCTATTCAGCCGCGGATCTACAGGCGTTAGGGTAGTCACCTAACGGTCAATTGACGCGGAACTCATTCCGTGGTAATCTACCAACAACTAATATATCGGAGGAATTGCCAGATGTCAGTCGTTCAATAGGCGTTACGCAGGTTGCTAAGAAAGTGGTCAAACACCGCTGACTTTAGTGTGCCCGTAAATGCTTGAACGACGAAATGGACATCTGCGCCCTCATAAATCTTTTGGGGTGCAGTCACGACTGCGCCTTTTTTGTCGTCAGCCTTTCGGGTACCGTCACGAACGAGAGGATTTGAACGAATTGAAAATCGATTTACAAGCGTACGGTTTAACTGAACGGGTCGTACAACTGGCGGCGACAGAACCAGCGTTGACTCTGGCCCGAGTGACCGAGCAGCATAGAGAAACCTACCAAGTCATCAATGCCGCCGGACCAGTCGCTGCTGAACTAGCTGGCAAGTTTCGACACACCGTGAAGGTCGCCGCGGACCTGCCAACGGTGGGGGACTGGGTGCTGGCGACCGTGGCCCCGGACGACCAATTGGCTGTGATTCAGCGGGTCTTACCCCGCCAGAGCGTTCTGGAACGGGCCGCTGTTGGCAAAACCGGTGCTGGTCAGCTGATTGCGGCCAACGTCGATACCATCTTCATCTGCATGTCGCTGAATGCCAACTTTAACGGGCACCGCCTGGAACGCTACCTGACGATGGCCTGGGATAGTGGGGCCGTGCCGGTCGTTGTCCTGACCAAGGCCGACCTGTGTGCCGATGTGGCTGAAAAATTGGCGGCGTTGGCCGACGTGACGCTGGGCGTGGACGTGGTCACGTGTTCCGCCACCACGGGCGATGGTGTTGCGGCTTTGCAGGCCTACCTGACGGGCAATCAGACCGTGTCATTTATCGGGTCATCAGGTGTTGGCAAGTCCACGCTGATCAACAGGTTGCTGGGCCACGAGACGTTGGTCACCCGAGAGATTCGGACGGACGATGACAAGGGCCGGCACACCACCACGGCACGGGAGTTGTTGCGGTTGCCCAGTGGCGGTGTGGTCATTGACACCCCGGGGATGCGGGAGCTCCAAGTCCAGGGTGGGGACCTGACCAAGGCGTTTGCGGACATCACCACGCTGGCGGACCAGTGTAAGTTTCGCAACTGCACCCACCAAACGGAACCGGGATGTGCGGTGCAGGCGGCCATTGCGGCGGGTGAACTAGATGCGGAACGCTTAGCCAGCTACCGCAAGCTCCAGCTGGAAATGAGTTACAGCGATATGAGCGCCAGAGAACGAGAAAACGCCAAAATTCAGCGGTTCTTCGGTGGCAAAAAGGAAATGAAGCAGGCTAGAGACCACATGCAACAGATTCGCCGGCGGTAATGTTTCATGTGAAACATCCAAATGAATAGATGAACGCCCCCATTTTCAGCGAGAAGCCATGCTGAAAGCGGGGGCGTTTTTAGGTTAGACGCATTGCGACAGGGTGGTCAGGGTTGTGGTAAGCTAGGCTAAGTTACCGAGATACATAGGATTTGCCGCCGAATGAATGGTGGCCCAGAAGGGATTGACGAACGAAGATGGACATTCAAGAAGGATTTATGCCGTTTGGCGAGTACCAAACCTATTACCGCGTGGTCGGCGACTTACAGGCCGGGCCAACGCCCTTGTTACTGTTACACGGCGGACCGGGGTCGACACACAACTATTTTGAAGCGTTTGATCAGCTGGCGGCGAAGACCGGGCGGCCAATTGTGATGTATGACCAATTAGGCTGTGGGCAATCTTCTATGCCGGGTGACGATAGCCTGTGGCAGGCGTCAACTTGGGTGGCAGAGTTGCAGGCATTGCGGGACTACTTGGGCCTGAAGCGCGTTCATTTGCTTGGCCAATCCTGGGGTGGCATGCTAGCCATCATTTATCTGTGCGACCACCAGCCAGCGGGGATTCAAAGCTTGATTCTAGCCAGCACGCTCTCTTCGGCCAAACTCTGGCAACAGGAGCAGCACCGGATGATTCGCTTCATGGCTTCAGCGGACCAAGCGGCGATTGCCCAGGCCGAAGCCAGTGGCGATTATACAGAGCCAGCGTATTTGGCGGCGAATGACCGGTACATGCTGGCCCATGCGGCCGGACCCGTGACGGCCGATTCACCTGAATTCTTACGACGAGCTAAGCGGTCCGGTACCGCGGCTTACAACGTGGCCTGGGGGCCGAACGAATACTGTCCGACCGGGACGCTACAGGCTTACGATTACACGGCCAAGCTGGCTAAAATCACCATGCCAACACTGGTGACCAGTGGGACCAATGATTTGAGCACGCCACTGGTTGCCAAGACAATGGTCGATCACCTGCCGCATGCAGAGTGGTCGTTGTTTGCCCACAGCCGGCACATGGCCTTCATTGACGAGCCGATCGCTTATTTTGAACGGTTGACGCAGTGGTTGGCGGCCCATGATTAGTGGATTTTAAATGAAAAACCAGCAACGGCCAGGTTTCGGCGTTGCTGGTTTATTTAGTTATTGCGTTAAATGATTCGCTTAGCCTTCGTTGACCTTACCCATTTTCCGTAGGCTCGGAATCGTGAGCATGACCGTGAAACTGATGATGTAGAGCACGGACAGGAAGCCCATGACGACGGTCAGCGTGTAGTGATCCATCAGGAAGCCAATCACGACTGAGGAGAAGCCCCCGATTGCCCGGCCGACGTTAACGATGACGTTGTTGGCCGTCGAGCGAATTTCCGTGGGGTAGAGTCGGCTGATGACCGCGCCGTACCCACCAAACATCCCGTTAGAGAAGAAGCCGATGATGGCGCCCGCCAGAATCAGGGTCAGTTGGTTAAAGGCCAGTGTGATGCTGAAGACGGCGATGGCGGAGGCAATCAGGAAGATGCCAAATGCTCGCCGGGGACCGAAGTAGTCGAGAATGGACCCGAACGTCATCATTCCAACACTCATCCCAAGGATAGTGGCAATCATCCAGACGGAAGAGCCGGAAACTGTTAAGCCCAGCTTTTGTTGCATGATGGCCGGCAGCCAGTTCATCAGACCAAAGTAGCCGGCAATCTGTACGATAACCATAACCATCAACGCTAGCGTTTGGTAAGCCAGTTGCGGCGTCTTGAACAGGGCACGGATCTGAACCGGCTTGCGTTCAGCCTTGGGAGTCTGTTGTTCGGCCAAAAATTCATCACTTTCCCGCAGGTGGCGCCGGATGAAGTAGGTCAAAGCGACGGGAACCAGGCCGAGAACGAACAGGGCTTTCCAACCCAGCGTCGGAATAATCATGGCGGCGGCAACCGCGGCGAGAATGGCACCCATCTGGCCACCGATGGCAGCAACCGAGGTCATCTTGCCAATCTTGTTACGCGAGAAGCTCTCGGCAATCAGCGTGATGCCGACACCATACTCCCCACCGGCGCCAACACCGGCCAGAAACCGGAAGATGTAGATCCAGGTGATGTTGCTGGCGAAGGCCATGGCGGCGGTTGCGAAGGCAAAGATGAAGATGGTGTGTGAGAAGATGCGGACCCGGCCGTAGCGGTCGGCCAGAATGCCGAATAAAATGCCACCCGCCAGCATACCCAGGTTGGTAATCGATGAAATCAACCCAGCTTGGGCACCGCTAATGTGTAGATCGGCGATGATTGAGGAAAGGGCAAAGGATAAAAACATGACATCCATATTTTCCAAGGCGAATCCTGCTGAGGTTGAGGCAATCGTCCACTTCTGGTGCTTACTGAGCGCGTGGTTCTGCGTCGTGGTTTCCATATATTCAGTTCCTCCAAAATGAATGTTCACTGACATTCGTTATTTTTGCCGGTTACCCGGGCGTTGGCAATATTATGGCATGCTCGTCAGGAAAAAGCAACCGTTAATCCGGATATTAAATTAATTATACGGGTTTACCAATCGCTAAATAATTAGGGAGAAAATTATTTTGGATACGGTTAGGTGGGAATTTATTTTCCCAGGTAAATCGGCTAACCTGAAATTTATGGTTGACGGTCGGTGATTTATCGGCTAAACTCATTACAAACAACAGTTAACTTAGCCCTGTGAGACTAAAACGACGAACGGTATGCCCCCCAGAAACGCTGGCAGTGGGCCTAAATCCGGCTAGTCCAACACAGGGCTAGCCGGATTTTTTTCTGGAGAAAGGAACAAGACATGCGACCAGTCATTGTGGCACTAGATTTTGAAAATCAGCAGGTAGTTACCGACTTCTTAGATCAATTTCCAGAATCGGAACCGGTGATGGTCAAGGTGGGAATGGAATTGTTCTATGAAGCGGGTCCCAGCATTTTACGAACATTACGTGAACGGGGTCTCCAGATTTTCCTGGATTTGAAACTCTACGATATTCCCCACACAGTCGAACAGGCCATGCGCCAACTGGGTCGGCAGGGTGTGGCCATGGTCACGGTCCACGCGGCCGGTGGGGCGGCGATGTTGGCGGCAGCCCGTCGGGGGTTAGACCAGGGGAGTCGGGCTGCTGGCGTTGCCCCGGCCAAATTATTAGCGATTACCCAGCTGACTTCGACCACCGAAGCCCAAATGCAGGCCGAACAGCTAGTGACCGCCGACCTGCCAACAACCGTCGCGCACCTGGCCCAACTCGCCCAAGCCAACGGGGCAGACGGCGTGATTTCTTCGGCACTGGAAGACCCGGCGATTCATGCGGCCACGAGTCCGGACTTTCTCTGCGTCAATCCGGGCATTCGATTAGCCGCCGATGCAGTCGATGATCAAAAGCGCGTGGTTACGCCGGCTAGGGCGGCCGCGCTAGGCAGTAATGGTCTGGTCGTAGGCCGGTCCATTACCCAGGCAGCAGACCCGGTCGCGGCGTATCACCAAGTCTTAACGGAATGGGAGCGAGGAAAATGATGACAGTAACAGATAAAATTGCGGCGGACCTCTTGCATATTGGTGCGGTGACCCTGGCACCCAACGACCCATTTCTGTGGGCGAGCGGGATGCAAGCCCCCATCTACACGGATAACCGGCAGACAATTGCCTATCCGGAAGTCCGCGCAGCCATCGCGGACGGGCTAGCGGCGTTGATTCAGGAAAAGTATCCGACGGCGACCGTCATTGGTGGCGTGGCGACGGCAGGGATTCCGCATGCCGCTCTGGTGGCCGACCGGCTGGGGTTACCGATGAATTATGTGCGGTCAAAACCCAAGGATCATGGGCGGGGCAAGCAAATTGAAGGGCAGCTAACAGCGACCGACCAAGTCGTCTTGATCGATGATTTAATCTCGACCGGGGGCAGTGTGTTGGCCGCAGCCAAGGCGGTTCAAGCCACCGGTGCCACGGTTCTGGGCGTTGTCGCGATTTTCTCCTACGAGTTGCCTGATAGTGTCGTGAATTTTCAGGCAGCCGGCTTAACCTTGACGCCCCTGACCACGTACAGTGCGTTGATTGACGTGGCCCGGTCCGAGGGGGATATGACCCCAGCTGAGTTTGCCTCACTTCAACAGTGGCGTGAAGATCCGTGGGGCTGGTCCGGCGACTAATGTTTCATGTGAAACAGCGAAAAAAGTCTAAACGAAAAGCAGTGATTTCCCAATAACTCGGGTAAATCACTGCTTTTTTAGGCCAATTAGGCCGCTGCTTTAATCAGTTTTAAGGGGTTTTTCCACGAATGTGCGTGGGGATTCTGCCAGTCATTTTGGGCACTGACCCAGCTCTTGTGGTTGGTGACGCCCAGGTGTAGATGACCGGTCGCCTGAGTCGCAATGACCTGACCGACCTTGACCGTATCGCCGACGTGCACGGTATGGGTCGGGTGATCCATCGCAAATTCTTGGTAGATAACCTGATCCCCGTTTGCGGACTCGGTGACCACGACGTCCTTGCCCAGTCCTAAAGGATAGGCGTCGGTCACGCCGCGCTTCGTGGGGTTACCCACGAAGATGACTTCACCAGCGTGGACGGCGCGAATTTTACTGCCAACGCCTGCGTTGAAGTCTACGCCGTCATGCCACGGGGAGTCCGCCAGGTCGCGGTCACCAAAGGTTGAGGTGACGTGTTGACCACCCGTGTAGGGCCAGCCCCACTCAGCCGCTTCCTTGGCTGGTTGAGTGGCTGCGGTTTTAGGGGTTGTGCTGGCTGCCGCCGTGGTTGCGGTCGTGAGGGCTAACTTATGGGTTGGCTTTTCACCAGCCGCAGTCGCCTTTGCTGGGAAATACGCGACCCGCTTCGGTTGACTGGTTGCCCGCTCAGTTGGCGTATTAGCAATCGTTAGGGTTTCCGCTTCCGCCGTGCGGTCAGCGAAGAGGGGCAGGGTCAAGAGGACGCCTAACAGTAGCAGGAGCGGAATGGCCCCTACGAGTAAGTGACGTTGATAGCGATTTTTTAATGAACGTAAATGATTATATTTTTGATTCAGAGACGACATTGTTTTGGGGACCACCTTTTTTCCGTAATAAAAAAATTGTACCAGTGTTTTGCGGTTTCTGCATTAAGAAATTGTGAAGATTTTGATTGGCGTGGGGCCACAAAACTTGAAGTTAGGCGGTCAAAGGCTGGTTAATTGGGCTTCTTTAGAACGTGTGAATAGTTAGTGTGGGGCTAAAAATAGTCAAAATAAAAGGATCAACTGGAGAACTTGACTCCGATTGATCCTTTTTGCTAAATTTCAGAAATATCCATCTCGTTGAGTCGTCCGTGTCGCCGTGCGTAGAACAGAATACCCATCGCCGAAAAGGCTAAGGCAATGACCAGTAAGACCAACATATTAGGAAGCGCTGAGTTGCCAATCATCAGCGTTTCTCGTAGGCCCGCGACCGAGTAGCTCATCGGCAGGTACGGGTGAATGGCCTGGAAGAAGCCGTTGGTCATCTGGAGCGGGTAGGTGCCGGCCGACCCACCGAGCTGCAGCACCAGGAGCACCATGCTGAAGAAGGCACCAGGCTTGCCGAGGGTCAGATTTAGCCAGTAGACGATGCCCATGAAGGCCGCCCCGGTGATCAAAAGCATCAGCAGGGTTGCCCACGGATGAATCGGATTCAGGCCGTCAATGATTGCGAGCAGGCCGGTCATGAAGAGCGCTTCGCCGAGCACGAAGGCACTCATGATGGAGGCCTTCCCCAGCCACCAACGCCAGCCACTCCGCGGGTATTTGCGGGGCGTGTACATATCAAACATCAAGTTAAACGCCAGCGCGCCTACGAAGAGGGAAACGGACATCATGTAGGGGGCCATGCCGGTGCCGTTGTCCGGTGCATCATCGTGATCGGTGTGCGTGGTCGTCGTTGGCTGGGCAAATTGGCGGTAGGTCAACTGAGACGGGTGCACCGAAGCCTGCTGACCAGCCTGATTCAGCGAGGTCGCCAGCTTGGTGGTGCCGGTCTGAACCGTCGCTGCGCCGCTAGTTGCCTGAGTAGCCCCCGTGGCCAATTTATCAGCGCCGGTCGTGACCTGGGCCGTGCCCGCGGTGGCGGTTTGCAGGGCGGTGGTCAGTTGGGGACCACTGGTTGCCAGGGTGGTGAGGCCGCTCGTCAGGGTCGTGGCCCCATCGGCGAGTTGGGTGACGCCCTGGGTGAGTTGCGGCGTCTGGCCGTTCAGGCCGGCAAGACCACCGGCGAGAGTCGCAGCCCCCGTGGTCAGGCTAGCGTTCTTGGCGGTTAGCTGGTGGGTCCCGGTGGCCAGTTGGGTGCTCCCCGTGGCGAGTTGATGCGTGCCGCTGGTCAGTTGTCCCCCTTGTGTCGCGAGTTGCGCCGTGCCACTGGCCAGTTGTGCGGCACCGGTGGCCAGCTGATTGACGCTACTGGCCAGCGTCGGTGTGTTAGCATGTAGCGTTTGCAGGCCCGTATTGAGTGTCGTCAGGACTTGATTTGCCTGTTGCAGACCACTAGCCAATGTTTGGGCGTTGGTCGTCAAAGTGGTGAGGCCATCGTTGAGTTTAGATTGTGCGCTGGCGGCCGCAGTCAAGCCAGCTTGCAGGTCACCGAGGGTGCTGGCCTGGGCATCGAGACTGTCGAGGTCGGTGCCGAGTTGCTCGGCAGCAGTTTGGGCAGCGGTGAGCGCAGTATTGTTGCCGGTGTCGCTGACGGCTTTGACCATGGCAGCCTTCTGGGTGGCGGTTAAATGTTGTGCGTCGGCCGCCGCGGCCACCTTGTGTTGCAGGGCCGTGTGGTCATCGGCGCTGGCAAGGGTGGTGAGTGCCGCCTGGAGTGCGGTCGCATCGGCTTTAACAGCGGTGGTGCTCTGAGCACTGCTGGCTAATTTGCTCACGGCGGTTTTTAACGCGACCTGCTGGCTTTGCGAGCTACTGAGGCCGGCTTGAATCTGCTTGAGGCCGCTGGTCAGCGCGGCACTCCCCGTGGTCAGTTTGGCAAAATTAGGGCCGAGGGCCTGGCTACCATTTGCCAGTTGGCCGACGCTACTACTGAGTTGCTGGATGCTGCCGCTCAACGTCGTTAGGTGATGGCTGAGGTCTTGGGCACCCGTATTAACGGTTGTGACGCCGTTTACGTATCGGCGGGTACCGGCCTGAACGCTGTGGCTGCCACTAGCGAGTTGCTCTGCCGCGGCATTGAGGTGAGTCGCGCCCGCCGTGTAGGCAGTTACACCGCTACTGAGTTGGTGACTACCCCTGGCAAGTTGTTGGCTGGCAGTGATCAGGCGATGGGATTGACTTAGCAGCTGGTCGAGGCCAGTCGTCAGCTGTTGGCTGCCAGTCTGGGCCCGCTTGACGCCCGTGACATACTGACTGAGTTTGCTGGTCAGGGTGTGCTCGCCGTTGGTTAGCTTGACGGAACTGGCGGCGAGGGTGTTCAGCCCCTGGGCAATTTGCCGATCGGCGGCGGTTAACTTTTGACTGCCCGTCGCGAGCTTGCGGCTACCTGTGCCCGCGGTGGTCAGGCCGCGACCCAGGCGTTGGATGTCGGTAAATAGCGTTTTGGCGTAGGTCCGCGTCACCTGGGCACCCACGGCCTGGGCGGCGGCCTGGGCAGCCGAAGCCGTCATCTTGGAAGCCGTAAAATTGTGGCCGGCACTGGTTTGGTAGTGGAGCACCATCTGGTGGGGTGTCTTGGCCATTAACGTGGTCGCGTTGTGGGAAAAATTATCGGGAATCGTCACAATCATGTAGTACTTTCCGGTGGTTAGGCCGTGTTGCGCGCTGGCTTCACTGGCGACTGGCGTGAATTTCATGGCGTCAGAGTCTTTCAGATTCTGAGTCAGGTCGTGGCCCGCCGTTAAGCGCCTCCCCTGATAGCTGACCGGTTGGTCCTGATTGACCACGGCCACGGGGAGGTCGGCAAGCTTGCCATACGGGTCCCACATCGATTTCAAAAAGGTGACGGCGTAGATAGACGGAATCAACATGATGACCACCAACACCACCAATAGTAATTTATGCTTAAATAAATATCGCCATTCTGCGTGAATCATCGGCGACGCCCCCAATCTGTGGTATCCTGTGGGCAAGGATATGCCTCACATGTGGCTAAAGGATACCGAGTCGGCCGGGAGTCGTCCACAACAGATGCGTTCACTCTGTGGATTAAGCCGCACTTTCGCCACAACTGGGGTCTAACGGGAGGGATTCGATGACGGATAGGCGAGTTGTGAGAACTAACCAAGCGCTGCGAGCGGCCTTCAGAAAGCTGGCCCAGCAGTATCGGTTTCGGGAAATTACGGTCCAACAGTTAACGGCGGAGGCCAATATTAATCGCAAAACTTTTTACCTACACTTTGACTCGATTGATGATTTAGCGGATAGTTTTACCGCGGAAATTGCCGACCAGCTGTTGGGACTTCTCTTGCAGGAGCCCACCAAGCATGGTTCGCTACGGCACCCGGGCGTTTGGTTCGATCGGCTGAGTGCCTACTTTGATGAGGCGCCGACATTTTATACGTTCATCCTGACGTCGGACGACTACAGTTTCCTGTCACGGCGGGTCAAACACCGAGTGGCGGCGGGCTTGGCGGCTAATTTCCAACAGGATTATCAGTTGAGTGCGACCGATGCCAAATTAGGCGTGAATTTCCTGATTGACAGCACGTTGACCCTCTTTCGGCTGTACATCACCAAACAATTGGGCATCTCGAAGGCGGAGTTCCGTCAGCGAATGGTAACGCTGAACCTACAGGGGATGCAGGGGTTCTTGGCGTTGACCGGGGGCAAGTAGGCGGCATGGTCAGGCTTGGGAAAACCACTTTACGATCGCAGCTCTGTCACCAGCCGGTCGGCGCTCACCGCAGTATACTGGCAGCAATCATGATTAGGGGATGAGCGCATGACTTCCAAGTTTATGACGGCCCACGCAAGGGCTTGGCACTTCGGATTAGCTGTTGGCGTTGTTATCTTAGGCATCGTTGGGATTTATTTAGCGCGGGAACAGGTGGCCCAGATCATCAGTGAAAGCGTTAAGGGGTACTTAGTGGGTAGTCGTTGAACCAATATTTTGGCAAATGAAAGAGGCCGTGGGCAAATTGTCCACGGCCTCTAGTTTTTTATTTTTGATAGATGAAAACTAAGGATGTTGCGGTCGACCGGCCTGGCGCAAAGGTCCAGTCGGGATGGTCAAAGGCGGTGACGTCGGCCGCGGTCTGGGCATTGTGTTCCGCCAGGTACCGGACCATTTCGCCACGGGC
The DNA here is from genome assembly GCF_003946045.1 of Levilactobacillus mulengensis. Taxonomy (GTDB): domain Bacteria; phylum Bacillota; class Bacilli; order Lactobacillales; family Lactobacillaceae; genus Levilactobacillus; species Levilactobacillus mulengensis. Next base: position 188,423 of record NZ_RHNW01000005.1, read on the forward strand.
CATCTTGGCGAGGGTCGCCTTGGTTACCAATTTGTCGTTGACCAAGCTGCCAAAGACTACGGTGATTAGCTGCTTGGGGTGTTGGAGGTAGGGCGTGATGGTCTTAACGTATTCCTGTGAGGCCAGGTTGATGATGGGCTCTGGGCCAGTGACCAGCGTACGGTACAGGCGGTCGCCCCAGAAATCGTACAGGTTATGGGCACCCGCAACTGGGAGCTTCGATTGCATTTCCAACCGGTAGGGCACGACGCCGTCAAATGGGCGTAGAATGCCGTAGAAACCTGAGAGGATGCGCAGGTTATCGCGGACGTAGGCCAATGCCGGTGCGGTGAAGAGGTCGGGGGCCATATATTGGTATTGAATCCCCGAGAAAGCCAAGAGGGCGGGCGTCAACTGGCGTTTTAGGTCGAGTTCCTGGAGCCACTGAAAGTTGGGACGCGCTAGCTTGTCGCTACAGTGCCACAAGGCCTTGGCTGCGGGGTAGTCGAGTCGTCGGAGCTGGTTTAAAATCTCTTGGGTTTGCGCCAGGTACTGGGGGAGTGCGTCAATCCCAAAGGTATCGGGGTCGACGACCATCTTCTTGGCGGGCGCGATGATGATTTTCATAGGGAACCTTCTTTCAAAACGGCGAGAACCGTTGCTTGTTTACGATTAAGTATACCGCAGTGAATCACCTATCTGACGTCATATTCAGCATTACGCTTTGCGTGAGCGATAAAGTCTTGGACTAATTTTTCATTGCTGGTGAAGTGGTCGGTGCAGAAGCGTTCATCCTGTTCGTTGTAACGGGCGAGTAGCGTATCGGTATCCGTGTTTGTAATAGCTTAGAAAAATCGCTGAGAATAGGGCGATGTTGTCGTTATTTTGGTTATCACACGTGGTCTTGATTGCCGCGTTGTCGGTCAATTTGAGTCATGAATTTAACTGTTTTATAGCCCGTTGATTGGGACGTGTTGCCTTAGTAAGTGCAAACATTATCCTTTCATGGAGCATGTCTGACCCTAGGCGCTTGCGCCTTGATTTTAGATTTAATTTCAAAAAAAGCAGTCCACATTTGCTCATTTTTCGTTAGCGTTAATTGAGTTAAATGTTTTCAGATTTCATATTGACTTAACTTTTAAGTTGCTAATTGAACATACGCTATTACAAATAATATTATAATCAAATTGTAGATTACAGATTTAACACTTGAAGGAGATGAAGAAATGAAATTGACTTTTAATAAAAACTTTTATAAAACGTGGGCGTTTTGGCTAAATCTTGGACTTGTTATATTCTAAAGGTTGAAAGTTAAATTGTACAGTAAAGGCCCGGCATGCCGGGCCTTTACTGTACAAAAATAGACATGGATTA
>NZ_RHNW01000006.1 GCF_003946045.1 Levilactobacillus mulengensis
TGATGCTTGAATAGCTCATCGATTGTTGTTACTTTATTTGTTATAAAAGCGAATTGACTTCGCAAATATTGTTTGGGTTTGATACCAAGTATCAAACCGCCCTACACATATTTGGTTTGTCGAAACAATGTTCAGTTTTCAAAGGTCTACCAAGTTGTCCTAAGAAGCAAGTGCTCCGTGACAACTTTTAAAGTATATCATGCTGTCAAAATCATGTCAACAAGTTTTTAAACATCTTTTTGAATAAATATTGATGTTTGCTGCAACTAATTGAATAAATATTCTCAACAACGATTACTACTATATCAAGAATTGCCAAGACCGTCAAGCCTTTTTTTCAATTACTTGAATCTCGTTTCATCCTTGCCGATGCAACGCTTGTTTGCGTTTCTGACAACAAAAAATAGTTTACCAATATCCACGCCATTGGTCAAGGGCAAAATGAATATTTACTGAAATTATTTTCATCCCCAGCTGCGTACCCCCACCACTTCCCCTAAAACTCTCGGCCATGCCTCATCGATGTCACCCGAATCGGTCTACCCACGCACGACACCTCTTACACAGAAAAAGAGTCCCAACCACACTCACTAGGAGTAGTCGGAACTCTTCTATATGAAGCTTATTTCAATTCTGGTGCGTCCGTCTTATACGTAGTCGTCTTACCCTTGTTCTTAGCCAAGGCACTCGTCTTCTCCTGTTTTTCCGCCTCAGCAAGTTTCGCCATTGCTGGTTTGTACTTATAGGTAAAGTCGGTCTTGTTGACCTTGGTAAAGTTCTTTGGCGTGTAGAAACGCAACAGGTCGCCATAGATGACCCGGTCGGATAACGAAAGCTCCGTCGTCACGTGGTTCTGCATCTGATCGACAACCTTCTTCTGCGCTGCCGTCAACGTGAGGACTTTCCCCGTCTTCGTATCATAGACGGTCCCCCCTATCTTGGCATACTTCGGTGAGATGAAGTTTCCATTTCTAAAGGCGACGGTCTGATTGCGATTCTTCGCCAACAGATCTTGCCCAAACTGAATCGTATCGGTGTTCTTCACCCCGAGCAGATCCAATAAGGTTGGCAAGACATCGATTTCCCCACCGTACGTGTGGTTGATGCCACCCTTCAGTCCCGTCACGTGAATCATGAATGGCACCTTTTGGAATTGCGCCAAGTCAAAGTTCGTGACCTTACTCTTCCCCAGTAATTGCGCAATCGCTGGACGGTGATTGTTGGAAATCCCATAGTGGTCCCCATAGGTAACGATGACACTATTCTTGTACAGACCGACCTTCTTCAGGTACGTCAGGAACTCAGCAAATGATTGGTCCAAATAGTGTGCCGTCTGAACGTATGGGTCCACGGTCTTATCCCCGGTTTTGGTTGCTGGGAAATCCGTGTTCTTCTTATCTAACTCGTACGGGTAATGGTTGGTCAGCGTAATCAGCTTAGCATAGAACGGCTGCGGTAACTGCTCGATGTACTTAGCGGACTGCTCAAAGAAGATCTTATCCTTCAAGCCATACCCCACTGAGTACCCGGGCTTCTCCGTATAGTAGCTAGAGCTGAAGAAATACTGGTAGCCCCAGGACTTGTACGTGTTGTCCCGGTTCCAGAAACTTGGGACATCTCCATGGAATGCCGCCGTGCTATACCCAGCCTCTTGACTCAGGATAGCTGGTGCCGCCTGGAACGTGTTTTGCGTCCCGTACGTCGTCATCGCCGACCCCTGTGGTAATCCAAACAGCGAGTTTTCCAGCATCATTTCAGCATCGGAGGTCTTCCCCTGGGCCACTTGATTATAGAAGTTATCGAATGACAGGGTATTCTGGTTATGGTAGAACTTATTCAGCGTGGGGGTAACTTCCTTCCCATCGACCTTATAGTCGAGCAGGAACTGTTGGAAACTCTCCAAGTGAATCACAAACACGTTCTTGCCCTTTTCCTTGCCGTAATACGACACGTTGGGGCTCACCCGGTTTTGCTTCAAGTATTTCAGCACACTCTTCATGTCACTGGCATTGGCACTCGCTCGCGTGGCACTTTCCTTCTGCGTCTGATACCCGTTAAAGGCCGCATATTCATTCAGCCCCAGGTACTTGACGATGTAGTTGTTGTCAAATGTCCGCGTCAGCAGGCCAGAACGGTCCGCGTTGGCCATACCGAATTCGGCAAACATCAGTCCAAACGACAGCACCGTAATCGACAACGCATACCGCCGTTTGAACGGCCGCGGGTCAATCCGAATGACGTGGGTCACCAACAACACAATTAAAACGATAATATCGATATACACAAAGAAATCATACAGATGGGTAATCTGTGCCATACTCTTCCCCAAGTTGTTCCCAACATCACTCGACCCCTTCATGATCCCGAAGGAGAGGAAGTCTGAGAACTCCCGGTAATACAGCACGTTCGCAAATATCCAGGTCGATTCCAGGACATTAATGATCATCATTAGCCAATAAGCTAACCGTCCCCGGAAATACAGGGCAATGCCGAAAATCAGTAACGCCGCCGGAACGGGGTTAATGAACAGCAGAAACTGTTGGACACTCCCCTTTGCTCCCAGCGTGAACTCGGTTTGATAGGCAATGTAAGTCTTTACCCAAAATAGAACGATGGTCAACAGGAAAAAGCCCATCCGGGTGTTTATCCAGTTCATCTTTCGTTTAAAAAAATTCGCCATGAGACAGCCTCCACAAAATAGTTAACATCACTACAGTATAACGAATACCAGCGGGGTTTCAATCTGATTAAGGAACCTTTGAAAAAATTCAAGTTTTGCTCACGTTTCCATCACAACTTAACGGGGTGCTCGTACCGTTCTGGGACCAACCAGTCGGTCGCTAGCCGTGTAACCGCCACCATATTTTTATTTAAAAAAAACAAAACTATGTTCACCATAGTTTTGTTATTAATTATCCGTCAATAAATCAAATAATTCGATAGCTACTAAATCAATGTTATCAAATTCAAAAGTCGTTTCCGGATTGTGTTCGGTTAACGTGTACGTGTGGGTCAATTGGTTAAATACGACCGTTGCCTGTTCCACGCCTTCTTTTTCAAAACGACGGGGTTGTGGCTCGTCGGTAGCATCCTCCTGCATCGCTTTTAAACGATTGATGATGCCAATCAGTTGAGATTCTTCCATGGTTGGTCCCCTTTCTAGCTTTCACTATGATTTTACCAAACTTAAGCCACTATGGCACGCCCTAATCGCGAAAAACTCAGAGTTTTCACAAATCAGTTCTCTTCGCGCACCTTATCTGGGCGAATCACCATCGCCACCAGACCGGCTAACATCCCCAAGTAGTAGGTCAGGAGCCGCCATAAAATCATGGCCAGCACCAATTTACTATTCGATGAGATATAGCTACGGAAAATCATTTCAAAGCTGTATTCGGCGCCCCCAGAGCCCCCGGGAATCGGGAACAGGGAGATCACCATGACAATGAGAATATGGAGACTCGTGACCATGACGATGTTCGCCGTCGTGTAGCCCAGCGCCAGCATGATGAAGTACGGAATCAAATAGTAGAACATCAGCTGGAAGAAGGTAATCACAAAGACGCGCAGCATCAGCTTCCACTGCCCACTGATGCGGACACTTTCGGCGTAAAAGGAATCGATTTTCCCGTTCACGTTGGCCGACATCCGCTCGAAACGTTCGGCCTTCATGAACCACCCCATGGGTTTGAGAATCACGCCGACCGCCTTCTTGGTGAACGCATGCCAGAACATGATCATCAGAAGCCCCACGATGACGGCCAGGTGAATGGAAAAGCCAAACACGACCAGCCAGACTAAGGCGTGGAGTTTGTCCTGAATGTCGTGAAACCCAATGACCAGGGCAAACAAAAAGTTGATGACAATCATGGACTGGTAGACGACGAACTTCATTAGAAGAACCGAGCTGGCCTTCCCCGCATCGACCCCCGTTTGCATCAGGGCAATCAGTTGGGCCGGTTGACCACCAGATGAGAAGGGCGTGATGCCGTTAAACAGCTGTTCCACCATGGGAATTCGGAGGGCATCCTTAAAGGTGAAGCCTTCGATACGATCGGAGATGAACACCTTGACGATCCACGCCTCCAGCCCCAGATAGATCACCATACACAAGATGGCGACACCGAACCACCAGAAGTTAATATTTACAAAATCATTGATTAAAACTGAAAATTTAATGTCACGGAGAGAAAAAGCAAAAATAGCGATCCCCAGGAGTAACATCAACGCTAAAACCCATTTATTTCGTCGTGACATTCAGTTACCCCTCTTTTGCTTGCTGCGTATAGAACTCCCGCCAAATCTGCGCCAGATGTCCCTCGGAGTAGCGGTCAGCTGCCGCCAGGCTCCGTTGATGCCAATGTTCCAGCGCTGCTGGGTCCTGAGGTAACTTGTGTAATTGCGCATTCATCGCGTCGTAATCGGCCGCTGGCTGATAGTCCCCCGCGATAATGGCCTGATACAGATCGAGATCCCGCAGTAAGACCGGGGTTCCCGTGCTAAACGCTTCCAGTACAGACATGGGGAAAAGTTCATTAAAGGATGGCAACAAAAAGAGGTCCGCCAGGTTATAGTAGTCGACCAATTTATCCCGGTCAACGATACCTGGAAAACTCAGATTGGCCGGCGGATCATCCACGACCTTCTTGAGCGCCGCGTAACCATCGGTCATCCGTCCAAAGGAGAAGCCCCCGGCCCAGATGAACTGCAGGTCCGGATTGTTCCGCGCTAATTTGATAAAGTCAAATAGGCCCTTGCGCTCCTGAATCTGACCAATGCCCAAGATTGTAAACCGCTGCTCATCGTAGTGGTACTGCTGGCGCAAGGCGCGTTTCTTCTCGGCAGCGACCGGGTAGAATTCCTTGCGACTCACAAAGTTGGGGATGTACGTGACCTTTTCGGCCGGAATCCCCGCCGCTACTAGCTTAGGAATGAACGTCGGGTTTACCACCACAATGTGATCCATCCGCTTGTAGAAGGCAATCACGTATTTATAAAAAATGGACCGGAATGGTTGGGGAATCTTCAAGCTCCCCTCCAGAGTTTCCGGCAGAAAATGAACGTAGCCGATCTTTCGACCACGGTGCGGCATGAACGTTGATAAGTAATAGGAAAAATTAATCGTGTGGTAATGAGTCAGGTCGACCCGTCGATAACTGTTTACGGACACGTCAAACTCCTGGTCCAACCGTGTCGCCAACAGATTCATGAGTTCGTTGTAAGCACTCCCCACACCCTGACCCTTCACGGAATCAGCCGCAGAAAACATGTTGATTTTTAACATCCAATAACTCCTCTAATCGCTAAAGTCCGGGGTATCCTCGTGAGATTGCTCGTAGCTTGCCTGCGCATCCTGATAGAATTCCAGGATGTGCTGCCCGAAAGTATCCGCAGAAATTTCTGCTAACTTCCGTGCCAGCAAGTCTGGGTCCTGCTCGTCATCCCCATGAAGCAGGTAATCAACCACGTTCTCAACTAATTCGTCTTCGGTGGTAAATGTCACCCCGAGCGTCCGACTCGACAGTAGTTCATCGGTATACGGACTCGTCATGACCACGATTTTGGTGCCCGCCGCCAGCGCTTCAATGTACGTCAGCCCCTGGGATTCGGAATCCGAGGAGGACAGGAACACATTGGCCATGTGGTAGTAACGGAAGACCTCATCGTTATTGATTTCACCGGTAAAGGTCACGTGATCGTCCAACCCGGCATCCTTGGCTTGCGCCTCGAGGTCCGCTTTGGCTGGCCCATCACCTACAATCAGCAGCTGCGCATTCGGCACCTGCGCTAAAATGCGGGGCAGAGCCGCGATGCTGGCCTTAATATTCTTTTCATACGCCAAGCGACTCAGCGAGAGAATCACCGGGGTGTCGGGATCATACCCCAACTGCCGCCGTAAGTTAGCGGTATCCGGTTGCTCATACTGGTGCAGGTTGACCCCGGTTGGGATGACCCGAATCGGTGTCTTGACCCCATAATCGGTTAAGGTGGTCAACACCCGGTCGCTGGGAGCCACCACGCCAGTTAAGTGATAACAAAAGGCCAGTGTCCCCTGCTTCACGTGCACGGGCTTCAGAATCTTCCCGTTCGCCACGTAATGTAAATAGTCCTCGTACATCGTGTGGTAGGTGTGCAGACAGGGAATCTCTAGGTTCCGCGCCACAAACTTACCGATCCACCCCATGGAAAATTCCGTCTGGGTGTGGACCACGTCTAAATTTAACTCCTTGGCAATTTGGTAGGCCTGAAAGAGCCCCCGAACTGCAATTCGGCGGTCAGTGAAGGAGACGAACGGAATGCTTGAGAAACGAAAGACATTGCGTTCATACACGTTCTTCTCAACGTGCGGGTCGGTCGTCGTGAAGATGTAGACCTGGTTACCCTGTTTTTCCAACTGATCCCGCAACGTCTTAATGGACGTCGCGACCCCACTCACTTGAGGGAAATAGGTATCCGTAAATATGCCGATGTTCATTGCCAATCCCCCTTGCGTCTTGTGTTTTGTCTTAAATGGCCCCGGGTCCCGTTTACCAACACCAACTCATTAATGCGAGTGGTCCAGACCGGCACCCAGCAGCCTTCATATTGTACAATCATCACAATTATATGGGTTTGCCTAAGTGATTGCAAACAACAACGGGGGTTGCTGGAAATTTAATGCGTGTTCACCACAACAACTCGTGACCGCTAAGGGGTTTCTTCACCGACAGTTGCACTAAAAAAGCACCCACCAACCGATTATTCTCGGTCACGGGTGCTCACAGTTTACGTTAAGTTTAAGCCTGGGGCAGGTCCGGAACTGCGGCCTGCACCATGGTAATCACGTCTTGACTGGTGTCGGCCGAATTCACGGCACTTTCTACCAGTCCTTGGAGGTCCTTGGCATTGAGCTGACTAATCAGCTGCCGCGTCTTTAAAATCGACCCAGCACCCATCGAGAACTCATCGAGGCCCATCCCCAATAACAGGGGTACCGCAATCGGGTCGCCAGCCATTTCGCCACACATCGCCACGGGAATTCCCGCCGCGTGGCCGGCCGTAATGATGCGTTGCACCAACCGCAAAATCGCGGGATGGTACGGCTGATACAGATAGGAGACATCCTGGTTGGTCCGGTCGGCCGCCATCGTGTAGCCAATCAAGTCGTTGGTCCCAATGCTCATGAAGTCAACCTCGTGGGCAAAGCGGTCCGCCAACATGGCAGCCGCTGGCACCTCGACCATCATGCCGACCTGAATCTTGCCCATGGGTACCCGGGCCGTGGTGAGCTTCGAGCGCTCGTCATCGTAAATGGCCTTGGCCTGACGAAACTCATCCAGCGTCGCAATCATCGGGAACATGATTCGCAGATTGCCGTAAGCCGACGCCCGCAGCAATGCCCGCAACTGACTGCGAAAAATGTTTTGATGGGCCAGGCTCTGGCGAATCGCCCGCGCACCCAGAAATGGATTGGCTTCCTGCTTCTGATGCAGGTAAGGCAACGGCTTGTCCCCACCAATATCCAGGGTCCGAATGACCACGGGGCGTGGCGCTAATTTTTCCAACACCTGCCGGTACGTGGCAAACTGTTCGTCCTCCGTGGGCAGTTGCTCCGAATCCATATACAAAAATTCGGTGCGCATCAAGCCCACGGCCTCCGCGCCATTGTGCAAGACGTTCGGGATGTCACTGGCGGTCCCCATGTTGGCAGCCAACGTCACCCCCACCCCATCACGACTCGTCGTGGTGTGATTGCGCAACGTCGCTAGTCGCTTCATGTTGGCGATTCGGTCCAGCATGGCCTGCTTGGCCGTGTCCAATTCTGCTTGGTCGGGATCCATCACGACGCTCCCAGTCGACCCGTTGACGATGACTGAATCGCCATCCATCAACGTCTGGGTTCCCGTCTGCGTCCCCACAACCGCGGGAATGTTCAGTGAGCGCGCCAGAATTGACGAGTGAGACGTCCGACCACCCAGGTCCGTGACGAAGCCCAGGATGTACTTGGACGCCGCCGAAACCGTATCACTGGGATTCAAATCGTGGGTCACAACTACGACTGGCTCCTTCAGTAACGCCAAATTAGGTAAGTTCACCCCAAGTAAATGGGCGGTCACCCGCTTGACCACGTCGTGAACGTCAGACGTCCGTTCCTTGGTCAGTGCATTATCCGTCGCCAAAAAGCTCTGGGCAAAGTCGTTCATCACAGTGGCGAACGCGACTTCCGCGTTGACGTGTTCCGTTTTGATTTTGGTTTCAGTCGCCGCAATCACATCTGGGTCTTGGAGCATCGCCCGATGCGCACTAAAAACCTGGGCGCCATCAGCGCCCAGGCTTTTAGTTGCACGCGTTTCAATCGTCTCGACTTCTGAGACGGCTGCTTCAAGGGCCTGATGGAATCGATTTAATTCGTAATCAAGATTAGTGATTGTCCGCTTTTTAACGGTGAGATCTGGCTCAACGAACCGGTAGACCCGGCCGCAAGCCACCCCATCACTGGCGGCAATTCCCTTGAGCATCGCTCTCATTAGTCAGATAAACCCTCTTTTTTCAACGTTTCAGCCACTGCGTTCATGGCATCGGCTTCGTCGTCACCGTCAGTCGTGATGGTGATGCTGGCGTTTTGGCCAACACCTAAGGACATAACGCCCATGATAGACTTCAAGTTAACGGACTTGTCTTGGTACTGCAAGCTAACTTCAGAGTTGAACTTGCTAGCAGCCTGAACTAATAAAGTTGCGGGACGTGCGTGGATACCAGTTTCTGCAGTGACACGAAATTCGCGTTTTTCCATAATTGATCGATCTCCTTTAAGCTTAGGTTGATTTCTTACCAAACACGACTCACCCTGACCTTGCGCATTGGCCAAACAACCATTTTGTGAGTCACGCCTACCTACTAAGAATATCAATCTAGCAGGCAAATTACAAGCATTCATGAACCGCTTACATCAAATAATCACTATTCGTCGTCTTTTTTGCCACCATCATCGTAACGGTAGATTAATTTGCCACCCTTGTGGGCCTGACCAATTACCCGCTTCCGGGTTTCAAAGGCCATGAAGGCTTTTTGAAAGGCGGGAAATTCTTCAGGGGTGACTTCGAATTCGTCTAGTTCCTGATCTTTTAGTTGGTTCATTAGCGCGGTAAAATCTTTTGCCAAAAGTTTTTTCCTCCTTAAACAAGTTCGCTTAACGTTTCAGCATGCTGACCGTTTCCGACGGCGGGTTCAAGCTGCCCTGCTGTGGGGCCCGGTTCCAGACTGAGGAGCGGTCTTCCACCTCGCTTTGAAGCCACGAAAACCACGTGTCTTCAAAGTCGTCCCATGCTCTAAACTGAGAAGGTCACTCAGTTAAGACCATCGACACAGCTGGTCACTCCCGTTGAAACGTTACCTCAATCATGGCCAACCTTTTGCAATCACCACGATAGGTTTGCTTCAACTATTGTGACAGATACTAGGGATATTTCAACAGGTTACTTCTGCGTTCCTCTTGTATTTACAAACGGTAATTAAATTATCGCGCATCTCCAATTCAGAATCAAACGACTTATCGCGTCTCCTATATAGAGTTCGACAACCATTAGAGTAAGAATATAGGAGCACACACGATTTACTGCTAAACATCTAGTCGCATTCTATTGACAAATCTTAACAACTCATCAGCAAAACCTGTCTCCGCCTATTTCATCGGCCCACCAATAACACACATGTAAAGCAATGCAACCACCACCGTCAGTAAAATTTGGTTCACCTTTCTCAGTGACCAGAGGTGAGCCAAGCCAGACAGCTGTGCCGGTGTTCTTGGTTGGGGGCACTTCCCAACCTAGAACACGGGACGACCTATGAGACCGCTTTTCAGGCTCATAGGCGAGGCGGAAGACCGCTCCTCAGGCTGGCTTGAGCTCACCGCCGAGAATGTAGCCGTCGACCGTATAATTTGGTGCGTCTGTGTCAGTGACCAGAGGCGAATCAAGGTGCCCAGCTGTGTCGATGGCCTTGGCTGAGGTTCTTTCTCAGCCTAGACCATGGGGCAACCTTTGAGACCGCCCTATGGCTCAAAGTTGAGGTGGAAGCCCGCTCTCCGGCTGGAACCGACCCCACAGCAGGGAACCTTGAATTCACCGCCGGGAACGAAACCCCAGCGCGCACCAAATTTCACCACGGTTTGGGAAAAATAGGAGAAATCAGGAGTCGATTTTAGCATTCTACTACCGAGAGTGCTAGAATAAAATTGTTCGCTGGAAACGCCACGATTACCGCTGATTCTGTCGCGAAACAAATTACTTGCACGGCAGGTCGAACGCGGTATAATGTGGTCAATGGTCAAGAAAGGTCAAAACTTTTCTCACACAGACCTGCGTGGGTTTCCCACGAGAATTCCAGGCAAGAAAGGAGACGACAAGATGCTATGTCAAAATTGCCACCGCAATGAAGCAACGATTCACCTTTACATGAGTGTAAATGGGCAGCGGCAACAAGTTGACCTATGCCAAAATTGTTATCAACTGCTGAAGCAGCAACAAAACGATTCTGGAAATGGAGGTGGCCGTATGGCACAAGATCCATTCGGCTTTGGTAACCTGGATGATATTTTCCGGGCAATGCAAGGCGGCAACAACGACCAAGCTGACTACCGGCAATCCGGTGCGCAGCAACCTGGTCAGCCAACCCAACCTGCTGGTAACCAAGGAAACGGCAATGGCCTACTCAGTCAGTATGGCTTGAACCTGACCAAACTGGCCAAGGACGGTAAGGTTGACCCCGTTATTGGGCGTGACAAAGAGACGGCTCAAGTCATCGAAATTCTCAATCGCCGGACCAAGAACAACCCCGTTTTAATCGGGGAAGCCGGTGTTGGGAAGACGGCCGTCATCGAAGGCCTTGCGGAACGGATTGTTGAAGGCAACGTTCCCCAAAAATTAGCCAACAAACAAATTATTCGATTGGACGTGGTTTCCCTGGTTCAAGGAACTGGGATTCGGGGCCAATTTGAACAACGGATGCAACAATTGATGAAGGAAGTTCAGAGCAATCCGGACATCATCCTCTTTATTGACGAAATCCATGAAATCATGGGCGCCGGCAATGCCGAGGGTGGCATGGACGCTGGTAACGTGTTGAAGCCAGCGCTTGCTCGGGGTGACTTCCAACTCATCGGGGCCACGACTTTAAATGAATACAGAGATATTGAAAAGGATCAAGCCCTCGCACGGCGGTTCCAACCCGTCACGGTTGATGAACCAAGTGCCGATGAAGCCGTCAAAATTTTACAAGGCATCCAAAAGAAGTACGAAGATTACCACCACGTTCACTACACGGACGACGCCATTGAGGCCGCCGTTCGCCTGTCCGACCGTTACATCCAAGACCGGTTCTTACCGGACAAGGCCATTGACCTGTTGGATGAAGCTGGTTCACGGAAGAACTTAACGATCAACGTGGCTGATCCCAAAGCCATTGATGAAAAAATCAAGAGCTCTGAGGATCAGAAGCAGGCTGCTTTGAAGCAGGAAGACTACGAAAAAGCCGCCTACTACCGTGATCAAGTCACGAAGTTAGAGAAGTCTAAGGAAAACGCCAAGACCGCTGACCAAAATCAGTCGGCCACGGTTACCGTCAAGGACATGCAGGACATCGTCGAAGAGAAGACGTCCATCCCCGTGGGTGAGTTAGCAGCCAAGGAACAACATCAACTGCAAAGCCTCTCCCCTGATTTGGAAAAGCACGTCATTGGTCAAAACGAGGCCGTTGACAAGGTTGCGCGGGCAATCCGCCGGAACCGTATCGGGTTGAACGGCACGGGCCGGCCAATCGGGTCCTTCCTCTTCGTTGGTCCGACTGGTGTCGGGAAGACGGAATTAGCTAAGCAATTAGCCAACGAACTCTTCGGCTCCCAGGAGGCCATGATTCGGTTTGACATGTCTGAGTACATGGAACCACATTCCATTTCGAAATTGATCGGGTCCCCACCTGGCTATGTTGGCTATGAAGAAGCCGGTCAGCTGACGGAACAAGTTCGCCGGCACCCGTACACCTTGATCTTACTGGACGAAATTGAGAAGGCTCACCCCGACGTCATGAACATGTTCTTACAAATTCTTGACGACGGCCGGTTGACCGATTCTCAAGGTCGGACCGTTTCCTTCAAGGATACGTTGATTATCATGACCAGTAACGCCGGGACCGGCGATGCTGAAGCCAACGTTGGTTTCGGTGCCGCTGCCGAGGGTACGACCCACTCCGTTCTGGGCAATTTGACCAACTACTTCAAGCCAGAATTCTTGAACCGTTTCGACGACATCATTGAATTCAACTCTCTCAGCAAAGAAAACTTGATGCACATTGTTGACTTAATGATTGGTGACGTCAACCAGATGCTTGCGGGCCAAGGCCTCCACATCCACGTTACGGAACCCGTTGAAGAACAACTCGTGGCGAAGGGCTACAACCCAGCAATGGGCGCTCGGCCATTACGGCGAGTCATTCAAGAAGAAATCGAAGACCGGATTGCGGACTTCTACCTTGATCACGCGGACGTGAAGAACCTCGTGGCCAAGATTGAAGACGGCAAGATTGTCTTAGCCGCTGACACGGATACTGCTAAACCAGCAGCCGAACCAACGACGGATAAAAAGTAAAGTCCATTTTTAACGGCGATTCGCAACTTGCGGGTCGCCGTTTTTTGCTGCCTAACGTCCCCACGACCAATCTCTGGAAGCGTTTTGCAAAAGGACCTGCAACGCACCGCCAGAATGCGGTATACTGTATGCTATAGACTAATATTTTAATGGAAACTTCAGGAGGTGAAGGGACATGGCTTTTTTTGACTGGTTACGACGGGTGATCGAACCGAATCAGGCACCCAAGCGGCGGCCGCGGCACGCCCAAGCACGGCGACGGCCAGCCCCCGCGCCGGTTGTGCCAGAAACACCCGAACCCCGGGCCACGACCCTGCCCTTAGCCCCAACACCCGTCTCACCGACACCGCAGGCCGCACCCCAACCGGTTGCGAAGGCTGCTCAGGTAGCGGCTACCCTGGTCGTCCGCTTAGTGGATGACCAAGATCAGCCGCTGCAACCCGCATTGGTCCTCACGGGCGCCCTCAACCAGCCGGTCAACTTCCGCTTTCCTAAAATTCCGGGGTACGCGCTCCGTGATGTCCACGGGTTCACTCAGGATTACATTTCAGCATACGGACTGACCACCCTGGTCTACGTTCGGCACTGGGGGCAACCCATCATTAGCTACCTGGTCGATTACGATACCGGCCGGTTACTAGAGCTCCCCGGAATTCTCCGCGGACGCCTGGGAACGGCCTTCTCGTTGACCCCCCCAGCCGTTGAAAATTACCACATTTTTCAGGCTCAGGGCCAACAACGTGGCACCTTTAGCCAGCACCCCGGCCAGGTCGTTTACTACTACCGGCGGGATTCCTGGCAAATGGTCCAGCGGGTCCATCAATTTGTCTTTCTGCAGGCCGACCATCAGGTTTTCGATGGTCCCAACGGCCAGGCTTACGGGTACCAGTTCCCCACGGACTCTTTGTGGCGGCTGTTCATGATCATCACCCTGACCAACGGCGACGTTTGGTACAACCTCGGTGGCGAGCAGTGGCTCTCGGCCAAGGAAACCGTGCGCCGGGAGCACCAGTTCATCGACCTCGGCTTGCCCGAACCCGACCGGTGGCATCCCGAACCCTTTGAACGCATTGGCACCGTCGATTACGTGCCGGGCAAGGCCGTGTCCATTTACCACGAGCCTTATGGCGAAACGGCCGGTCAGCTCGACCATGGTGAGGCCCTGGATATTCGCGGCCGCGTCGTGGATGACCAGCAGTTGGTCTGGTATCAGATTGGGCCGGATGCTTACATTAATGCGCGCTACGTCCGCCTCGCCCTCGTCGCTTACGCTTAATTCGAACTCGGTTCTCAGTGTTCGTTCCCGGCGGTGGGCTCAAGCTGGCCTGCTATGGGGTCGGTTCCAGCCTGATTCTCAGGCTTCCACCTCGACTTTGAGCCCGAGGAGCGGTCTCAAAGATCGTCCCATGGACTAAGCTGAGTGAGAAACCTCAGCTAAGACCATCGACACAGCTGAGCAGGTTGATCCGCCTCTGGTCACTGACACTGATCATACCAAGTTCAATTGCGCTGGTTCCTGTGGTTAATGTGTGTTCAGCACAATTACTAAGCGCTGAATTATATAAACCTAAACAAATAACGGTCACCTTTTCATTTTTGTTGAGAGGTGACCGCTATTTTTGTGTCTAACCGATTCATACGTTGCGGCGTATGCTTTAGGTTTAGCTTGCTTGCCGAATGTGGCTTGCCATGACCCCCACGCGCTTCCAAACGTCTCCGTTTACTCCTCCAAGCAATCGTCAAGTTATTGGTCGCGTGAGTGTCTTGGCTCGACCCATTCAGTTACGGTGTTGCCCTAGTCAATTTCTGCGACCCACGTGTTCGTGGACCGTCGTTGCCAGCGCTTGGCAATTTCTAACACAATCGTTGGAACAAACATCCCCGGAATCACGATTGCCCAGGCCACTGCTGGCAAGCTTACCAGGCCGAACATGCTTTGTAGGCCCGGAATCGTGGCGATAGCGATGACCAAGGCTACGGCCAGGAGCATCGCCCCGTTTAACACGGGATTACGCATGAGGCTTTGCCGTGTCAGCGGCTGACGGTCCTTGATAGCGTAGATGTCGACCATCGAACCAACCGCGAGCACCAGGAAGACCATCGTCATCCCCATCGTGGCTTGCCCCGCGGAGAGGCCGAACCGGCCAATCGCGTAGATGCCTAGCGTCAGGAAGGTAAACGTGACCGCCCGGATTGCCAAGCGACTACCCAAGCCTCTGGCAAAGAGACTTTCGTCGTTAGCCACCGGTGGCTGTTCCATGGCTTCCTTTTCGCCCGGTTCACGGGAAATGTAGAAGCCGGGAATCCCATCGGCTAACACGTTGATCAACAGGAGTTGTTCCGCCAAGAGCGGTGCGCCCCAGCCCATCAGGACCGCGCCCACCATCAGGAAGATTTGGGCAAAGTTAACGCCCACTAGGAATTCAACGGCCTTCAAAATGTTCTGGTAGACCGTCCGACCTTCCCGGACCGCGGAGATAATCGTGGCAAAGTTGTCATCCGTCAGGACCATGTCGGCGGCTCCCTTAGAGACTTCCGTTCCGGTAATTCCCATGGCGATTCCGACATCGGCGGCCTTCAGGGCGGGAGCATCGTTGACCCCATCCCCGGTCATGGCCACGGTCTTGCCGGCATTTTGCCACGCCTGCACGATCCGAATCTTATCCGTCGGCGATACCCGCGCATAAACCGCGATATCTTGAATCTGTGCGGCGAGCTCGTCGTCCGTCAGCGTCCGGAGCTCGTCCCCTGACATCACCAGTTGTCCCGGCGTCAGCAAACCGATTTCCTTAGCGATGGCTTCAGCCGTCACCATGTGGTCCCCGGTGATCATCACCGGCTTGATCCCCGCACGTTTGGCTTCCCGAATCGCCGGAATCACTTCTGGCCGTGGCGGGTCAATGATGCCCACCAGCCCCGCAAACGTTAAGTCCTTGGTCAGTTCCGTCCAGTCGTGCGTTGCCGTCGCTGGCATCACCTTGTAGCCCACCGACAGGACCCGTAAGGCCTGCTGGCCAAATTGATCGTGAACAGCCTTGGCTTGGGCGAGGGCTTGTGGTTGCCACGCCACTGGTAACCGGTCGAAGGCGCCTTTCACGATGACCAGCTGTTGGCCATCCGCTAACCGATGGACCGTCGCCATCGTTTTTTTCGTGGAGTCAAATGGATCTTCCGCCAGTCGCGGTGCTTGCTTTTCAAACTGTTGCCGACTCTTGTCGTGTCCCTTTAACCAGCGCACAATCGCCAGTTCCGTGGGGTCACCCATCGTCTGTTCCTGACCCGCGACCTCCTGAATTTCGGCGTTAGTCGCCAATCCCAGGTAGCGCATCATCTTTTCACCGGCCGGCGTTAACGTGTCCGCCGCCATGGCGTTCTTCGTGTTGGGTGTCCAGTAACGGGTAATCGTCATCTGATTTTGCGTCAGCGTTCCCGTCTTGTCGGAGGCAATCACGTCGACGCCCCCAATCGTTTCCACCGCGTTGACCCGGCGCATGATAGCGTTGCGTTTAGCCATCCGCTTCACCCCGTGTGCCAAACTAATGGTCACGATGATCGGCAGCGTTTCTGGCACAGCCGCCACGGCCAGGGAAATCCCAATCATCAGGCTGTCAGCCAGCCCCTGATTTTGCATCCAAATGCTGAGGGCAAAGATGGCCATCCCGCCCATCACCGCAAAGGTCGTCAACCACGCGGATAGCTTGTTCAACCGGCCTTGCAGTGGCGTAGCCCGTTTCTTGGTCTTGTTCAACAAACCCGCGATTTGACCCAGTTCCGTCGCCATCCCGGTCGTCACTACCTGAACGATGGCCGTACCTGCCGTGACGGCGGTTCCGGAAAAGACCTGTTGCGCTTCCGTTGCGCCATCCGGGTCAACGATTTTTTCCTTCGTGACCGGCACACTTTCACCGGTCAAGACGGCTTCGTCCACGGCTAAATTGGTGCTTTGGAGCACGATACCATCGGCTGGTACCTGGTCACCAGCTTTTAGCAGAACCAAGTCCCCCGGCACCACGTCTTTAGCCTGAATCGTCTGGGCGATGTCGTCCCGCCGAACCGTGGTCGTGGGCAGACTCATGGACTGTAACGCCGCCAACGCCTTTTCCGCCGAGGCTTCCTGGTACAGACCGATGATCACGTTGATCACCAGGATAGACCCAATCACAATCGTCTTCGTCCAGCCGCCACCCTGAAAGAGCGCCATGTAACTGGCTAAGCCGACGGCAAATAATAGCACAAGTGAGGAAACGTCGCTCAGGTGGCGCGCTACCTGCTGCCACAGCGCGGGTTTCTTTGCGGCGATCAATTCGTTCGCCCCGGTCGCAGCCAGTTGGTCTTGGGCCTGTTTCGCCGTCAACCCCTGCTGCGCCGTTAAGTTGATTTTTTTCATCTCTTTTCTCTTCATCATGAAATCCTCCGTTAACTAAATGAATCATCGCATCAATTACTATAATCTTATTATGACGAAAAGTTTTGCGTAGACTTTGAGAGAAATGTGAAGATTTATAGAGTCTTGACGTTTTATATTATAGACTTGTTTTAAAGTGGTATCTGGCAGTCGTTAGAAGCCCGCTTATCTCCTATCTGAGGACAAATAAATAGAGCGTATCTCACCAGACGGATTGTCCAGGAAGAGACGCTCTATAGATAGTTATTTTTAAATCAGTCCAGCTAAACTTGTGAACCAAAACCAGGCCGTAGAACCAGTAACGCCACAGACGCCACCATGTCAGTGACCAGAGGCGAGCCAAGACGGCCAGCTGTGTCGATGGTCTTAGCTGAGGTTTTCCACTCAGCTTAGTCCATGGGACAACCTTTGAGACCGCTTCTCAGGCTCAAAGTTGAGGTGGAATCCTGAGAATCAGGCTGGAACCGACCCCACAGCAGGCCGTCTTGAGCCCGCCGCCGGGAACGAACTGACAAACGCAAGCCCTGAACCGTCTTACAGATTCTTGTCCATGTTGAAGGTCAAGTGTGACAGCGTCAGGCCCTTTTCAATCAAGTCATTGGTCAACTGCGTCGTGACCTTCCGCATGTCGGCGACCACCTGGTGATTTTGGTCCGTCAGGTAGGCGGTCAAGGCATCACCAGTCAGGTCGTTAGCACCGGCCAAGGCCGTGGCCACGTGGGTCCGTAAGTCCTGCTTAGCGGCCGTCACGTAGTCCGTATCCTGTTCGATGAACTGCACATAATGGGATTCCACAATCATGGACATCTTGCGGTACATCCAGTAAGCACTGACGTCATCCAAGTGGACCGGCGTCTGGCTGTACGACGGATCCGTATCGGTGGCGTTGGCAAAGAATGGTACGTAAGGACTGAAGGCAGGCACCCCAAAGTTCAACCAGAAAATGGCTGAGCGGTCAGCCGGCACGTCGTTTCGTAACTGGAGCACGTGAGAATTTTGCGTCCGGTTCATGGCAATTGGCCGGAATTTCAGCTTGTCCGCACCGTCGCCAGGGCCCAGTGGATCGTATTGGGTTTCATTATAGTGGGAACTCAAAATGTATTCCACGTCTTCCACACTGATCTTGTGGCTGGTCCGGCAGATAAATGGCAGGTCGCTGGATTGGGGATCCTGTTCAATTTCAGGATTCAATACGTGTTGGCCGAACCAGACCCGTGGCGTGTTGTAATGCCGGTCTTTTTCGGTGCTGGTCCCAAAGATGTGACGGAAGTTCCAGCCGTCCTGGTCTGGGTTCAAATGGTTGGTCGTGACGAATTCTTGGATGCCTTCGGAGTACATAAAGTTGTCTGGATCATCGAAAGTCACCTGTTGGATGGCCACTTGGTTCGCGGTCACCGCGTAGGCGTCGTCCGGAATCCGTTGGGCAACCCAGTGATGTCCCGTGACGATTTCCATGTACCAAACTTCGTCGTGATCGGAGAAGAGCACGCCGTTACCTTCTGGTGAGCCGTATTCCTTGATCAGGTTCCCCAGGTAGCGCACCCCGTCGCGAGCGGAGTTAATGTAAGGGAGCACCATCGTTTGCAGGGAGTCTTCGGCCAGACCATTGGCCACCAGCGGATCGAAAGCTAAGGCGGCAGGATTGCCGTAAACACTTTCGGTAGCGCTCATCGCCACGTTCTTTTCGTTGAACCCGCTTTCGGCGTAGACCCCTTCCTTGTCGACTTCGACGTTGGGCGTTGCCATGTAGCGGTAACCGTCGCTAGGAATTGGTGCCGTGAAGCCGTTTTGGTTGGAGACCCAGGTCCGCTTAGGCTGATCATGCTCTGCGGGATGGACGTAGAACCGTTGGGGCGTTAAGGGTAAAAAGGTATCGTCGTTTCTAGCAATCAGCGTGGACCCATCGACCGTGGCGGCTTTACCGACCAAGACGGAGGTGCAGGCTGAGAGATGCTTGGCTACTTTTGACATTAAATTAGTCACTCCTTCAAATAAGTCCTGTCCGTGAGTGGCCAACGCGGCGTGGTTCTGTCACCCGTGTTCGCCACTGAACTTACAGGTAAATCTACGCTCTATAGTTTACCGCTTTTCGCTAAGCAAGACTAGTTTCGGGTTCAATCCCCGTTGTCAACAAAATGGTAACACTTTCAGAAAAGTGTTGACATTCTCGATGAATTGTCTAAAATAGAGTTGTAATCAATTGAAAAGGATTTCACATGGACGTGTTTGTGAAGGACTCTTCAAAAAATCTTGTTTTGGGAGGCACCACCATGAAAGTCACAGTTGTTGGTTGTACACATGCAGGAACCTTTGCCATTAAGCAAATTTTAGCGGAAC
This sequence comes from Levilactobacillus mulengensis, assembly GCF_003946045.1. Lineage (GTDB taxonomy): Bacteria > Bacillota > Bacilli > Lactobacillales > Lactobacillaceae > Levilactobacillus > Levilactobacillus mulengensis. The sequence goes on from NZ_RHNW01000006.1 coordinate 19,363, forward strand.
ACCCCGATGCAGAAGTCACCGTTTACGAAAAGAATGATAATATCTCCTTCTTATCTTGCGGAATCGCCCTGTACCTCGGCGGCAAGGTGGCGGACCCTCAAGGGTTGTTCTACTCTAGCCCCGAAGAACTAAAGGGCTTAGGCGCTAACGTGCAGATGGGCCACAACGTTTTGGCCATCGACGCCGACCAAAAGACGGTCACGGTTGAAGACCTGGCGACTCATGCCCAGACCACTGAAAGCTACGACAAGCTGGTCATGACGTCCGGTTCATGGCCCATCATCCCTAAGATTGACGGGATTGACGGCGACCATGTGAAGCTTTGCAAGAACTGGAACCACGCCCAAACCTTAATCGAAGAAGCCAAGCACGCTAAGCACATCACGGTTATCGGTGCCGGCTACATTGGTGCCGAATTGGCCGAAGCTTACTCCACCACCGGTCACGATGTTACCCTGATCGATGCCATGGACCGCGTCATGCCGAAGTACTTTGACCAAGAATTCACCGACGTCATCGAGCAGGACTACCGGGATAACCACGTGCAATTAGCGCTGGGCGAAACGGTGCAAAGCTTTACGGATACCGGTGACGGTGTGACCATCAAGACCGACAAGGGGAGCTACGATACCAATTTAGCTATCCTCTGCATCGGCTTCCGGCCCACCACCGGCCTGCTCAAGGGGCAAGTTGACATGGCTAAGAATGGCGCCATCATCACGGATGATTACATGCGGTCATCTAACCCCGACATTTTCGCTGCCGGCGATAGTGCAGCAGTTCACTATAACCCGACCCACCAAAACGCCTACATTCCCCTGGCAACCAACGCGGTTCGTCAAGGTATCTTAGTCGGCAAGAACCTGGTTAACCCCACCGTTAAGTACATGGGGACACAATCTTCCTCTGGTTTAGCCCTTTACGGTCGGACCATCGTTTCCACCGGACTGACCTTAGCCGCCGCCAAGCAACAGGGCATCAACGCCGAACAAGTTATCGTCAAGGACAACTACCGGCCAGAGTTCATGCCAACGACGGAACCCGTGCTGATGTCCCTGGTTTACGATCCAGACAGCAAGCGGATTCTCGGTGGCGCTTTGATGAGTAAGTACGACGTCTCACAATCGGCGAACACCCTGTCCGTCTGCATTCAAAATGAAAACACGATTGATGACCTGGCCATGGTCGACATGCTGTTCCAACCAAACTTTGACCGGCCATTCAACTACCTGAACATCCTGGCGCAAGCCGCTCAGGCGCAGGTAGCCACCTTAGAAACCACTAAATAACCCCGCATCCCCCTTTTGAAAAAAGTTGTGGAAGCAAAAAAGTTTCGCCATCCTAATCGATTGGCGAAACTTTTTATTTGTTCATCATTAAGGTTTCCGCGGCTTAAACGCGGAGATCAGGGCGAAGATGGTCAGCACGGCACAGCCACCTAGTGAGACCCAGGCGCTAGGACCGAAGCCCGCATCGCCAAACGTCCCAGAATAGCCACCACCGATACCGTTGTAAATGGACCCGAAGACCGTCCCAAAGATCAGATCGACCACAATGGCCACCACAACATTGATGATTCGGGTCGTCCGGCTAGGTAAGACCGCCAAGACCAATGCAACGATTGGCGCAGCGGTTAAGGCCACGAGCCACACCCCGGCACTAGAGTCTTGACCGAAGAATTCCGAAGCCGAACTCCCTAGCTTGAGCAAATTGGCCAGGGTCAACCCGGCAGAGGAATCAAAGAACGAGGCGGAGGCCTGCAGGTAAGGCCCCACGTAAACGGATCCCAACGCCGCCAACGCACCCAAGATGACCATGACTTCAGTCACGCCCATGCCCAGGTGACCCTTGGCAATTGGCGCGGTCGTGGTCGATTGGGCCGTTGGACCAGCGGCGGGTTGTTCCGTGGCAGCCGCGGACGTTGCTGATTGCGGCATAGCCTGCTTAATGGCCGAGGCCGTCTTGGCCTGCAGATCACTCTGCTTGGCCTTTAGGTTTTGGTTCACATTTGACCGGTAATCCTGGTCACGGTAATACCGGTTAACCTTTCGTTCAAAGCTGGTGGCGTCGGTCCCATAACTGCCGGCAATCAGGTAAATCAAGACCAATAATAGCAAAATCGTCCACCAGGCAACGTGGGCCGCCGCAAACGTGAAGAGCAGGAACAGCAGGAAGACGCCAATCCCGGTCGTCACTAAGTTGTTGCGAATCCAGACGCCAACGTGCTCCAGATTCTCCCAGTTTAAAATCAAATTCCGATTACCACTGTGGTGGGCCGTCTCCGCGTGCGCCGTCCGTTGTCCCGTCGTCGAATCGTTATGCGTCGCGCGTGACTGACTAGCGGGCGTCACGGGTGCCTGTGGCTGAATCGCCTGCTTGGCGCCAGCCGGTTGGGCCGCTTGCGTAAGTGACTGCCCACATTGCGGACAGAACTTGCCGTGCTCGACATTTTCCCGACCGCACTTCGGGCAAAACCGTAATGTCTGTGTGTCTTCCATCTAACATCTACCCCTTTTATACGTAAAATAATTAGTGCCTTTCCAGTATAGACCACGCCTAGCTGGTTTAGCCACCTTTTATTTTCCTACCGGGACATTTTGCCAAGTTAAGGGATTGGCCGCCATAAAAATAAGCGCCACGACCACTGTCGTCACGCTAGGTGTGCGTCCTTCACTATTCGGGCACGTTATGCAATGACCAGGTGACCGTTCCACTGTACTTGCCTTGCAGGGCCGCCGAATTCACTTCGAGCAACAGCCCGTTATCCTCATCCCAGTCATCAACCACGTTCGTCAGGTCATCGTTACCGGTCGCTTCCCCCTGGCTCACCGCAATCGGCGTGTCGCTGATGGGTGTGCGGTCATCCCCATCATAGTAGCTCAGGGTGCCCGCCAATTTCTGACCGTCTGCTCGCGTGAAGTCCGTGCTGGTCACCTGTAAGGCCCACTTAGCACCGGCTTCCCGCGTATCCAAAATTTCGACCTGCCAGTCCAGGGTTCGTTTGACCTTCTGCTGGGTCCCGGTCAGGGTCGTGTCCTCAAATGAGCTTTTCTCGGCGACCGTGTTAAAGACCAGCTGCCGGTTAACGGTGATCGTATACGTCACGGCGTTAGACACGTTGCCGTAAGGGTCCTCTACCGTGGTCACCAGTGTGTTCTTGCCGCTCTGCAGGTCCGTGGCCGCCACGGTCACATTAAAGCGACCACTGGACGGGTCCGTGCCATCCGGGATCTTAAAATCGGTGCGCGCCTTGCCGTTGAGCGTCGAATGAATCGTCATGTCCCGGTTGGCCAGGTCGACCCCCTCCGGCACCACCACGAGGCCCTTCATGGTCGCAGCTTCGCCGGGTTCCACTTGACCGCTGCTACCGGACAAAGAGGCCGCCAGTAGTTCTAGCGTCGGGTTCAGCGTAAAGACCGTCGTCTCCGCCGAGACCACGCCGTTGACGGCACTGAAGCCACTCGCCGCAGCGTCCACGGTGACCGGCACCGTTAAATTGGCCGCCTTCCCCGTCAAGGTCACGTGGGCCGTTTGATTGTTGGCCGACAGGGCCTGGGTCAATTTGACCGTTAACTGGTTCGCCGTTAATTGGCTAACATCCACCACCGTTGACGTGCCGTCGGCGTAAGTAATCTTCCCGGCCGTCACGTCCAGGTATTCGGGCACTTGCAAATGCGCCTGCACATCTTGCCAGGACTGCTTACCCGTCAGGTAATCCAATTGGTAGTCCAATTTAAAACTGTCCTGCCCCTTCATCACGTCGCCGTCACCAATTTCTTTGCCGGCGGTCGTGTCCGTCAGGGTCGCCGTCGCCTGGGCATCGACCAGCCCGGGCACCTCTTCCATCACGACCAGGTTGTTTTCATAACTGTCCCCCGTCGCGCCGGTGAAGCCCCACCGAACCTGCCCCGTCCCCTGGGGGTCGATCTCGGTCAGGTCGAGTTTGGCCGACTCACTGGCACCGGTTTGAGCCTTCCCGGTGACCGGGTCCTTGTCATTAAAGGTGTAGGTCAGCTGCTGCGACTTGGCCTGCCAGTCCAACGTTAAATGGTGCCACGAGCCGTTGGACAGTAGGGTGTAATCCCCCTTCAACACGCCAGCGTGGTCCTGCGTGGCGTAGTAGCCGACACTGTAAATAGGCAGTAAAGTGGAGGTCCGCACCATTTGGTAGCTATCCACGGCCGCGGGATAGTTGTTGGCAATGTGCGGACCGGCAATCCCGACGTCAAAAGAGTCCGCATCCCCGGTGTTGCCGTAATTGGTGGACGTGTTTAAATGCGTGTCGAACTCCAGCGCCCAGCTGTTTTGAATCGCCGTCGCCGCCAACTTATCCGGCGTGGTCTGCTTCTTATCGGTATCCACGCCCCACACGCCCAGCGTTTCCCCGGAGATAGTCTTGCCAAACGTTGGTGTGGCCGCTAAGCCCTTGTCATCGTTCTGGAGCACAAAGGCCATCCCATCAGCGGCCTTCTTGCCCGTGTTTCCAAAGTACAGCCACATGGACGCGGATTGATTGCGCGTCAAATCGAAGACGTTGTCCGTCGTGGACCAGAGCGCGCCAAATTGCTTCTTGCCGTTATTGATCTTCGCCGCCTGCGTCCCCGTCACAGTCGGATTCGTTGCGGTCACCACGGATGCCTGGTTATTACTCGTCGTCCCCGGTGTAAAAATGTTATCAAGCGAAATCCCCTGCGGTGCCGTCTTCAAAGCCTGGTCATAATCCGCATCGGCACAACCGGTAATCCCACCCACGCCGAGCAAACTCAGCCCTAAGAAAAAACCGAACCATCTTCTGAACTTCATCGCAATCGCTCCTCTCCATCCCCCAAACGATTGTGGGGCATCATCAATTTTCAAGATTATTATTTCGTTTATAGTGTAACAGAACTGAATTTATGACGGGGCTTTCACGCAAAATCCGAAGAGAATCCTTCGAAAAATGAGGAGGTAACGGCGGAAATGCTGATTTGCTAGGAATAGTCGTGGGTTTAGACTAGACCGATTGGGGACGTCACAGGCGGTGAACTGACCGTTAAAAGGGACAAAAAAGCTCAGCCCCCTCACAATCGAAATGGATGAGCTTCACTTGTATTTTAATTTAAATGGCCTAGGCCACCAGTGAACATTGCCGAACGGGCCAAACCCGTGTCAGCCGCTGGGCTGGGAAAATTGACCACCAATGTCAGTGACCTTGGCAGAACCTTACTAAAAAATCCCCACCACTTCAAATGATGAAATGGCAGGGATTCACTAGTATTTAACGTTAATTAGCACAAGTCACCGTTGACCACTACCGAACGGGATAAACCCGTCCGTGTCAGCCGCAGGGCTGAGAAAACTGGGCCCAGCTAGGTCGTTGTTAGTGACCAGAGGCGAGCCAAGGTGCCCGGCTGTGTTAGTGAAATTGGCAGAATTCTACCAAAAAATCCCAACCACCTCAAATTATGAAATGGCTGGGACACAATAGAATTTAAAAGTAAACGACACAAGTCACCGTTGACCACTACCGAACGGGATAAACCCGTGTCAGCCGCAGGGGCGGTGAAAATAGACTCAGCCGTGGGAGTTGCCTTAGCGGGTTTCCCGCTTAGGCAACTGCTATCTTTGAGACGTGTTCTGCGGCTCAAAGTAAGTCTGGAGACCGCCCTTCGGCTCCAGACGTGCGCCCACAGCATCACGGTCTATTTTCACCGACCCGGAGGCGTAGGCAACGACCCGTTTAACCCGTTTAGAGCTTGGAAGTCAGTTCAACGTCTGGGTACTTGTCCTTGAACCACCGTTCAGCGAAGTGGTTTTCAAACAAGAACAACGGCTCGCCATGGTTGTCCTTGACCAGCAGGTTTCGGGACGAAGACATCCGTTCGTCCAATTGGTCAGGGTTGATCCAACGAGCAGTTTTCTTGCCCATGGGTTCCATGATAACTTCAGAATTGTATTCATTTTGCATCCGGAATTGGAAGACTTCAAACTGCAGTTGCCCCACGGCACCCAGGATGTAATCCCCGGTGGAATAAGACGTGTACAGTTGAACGGCCCCTTCTTGAACCAGTTGGTTGATTCCCTTGTGGAAGGACTTTTGCTTCATCACGTTCTTCGCAGACACGCGGACGAACAGTTCTGGCGTAAATTGGGGCAGCTTTTCAAATTTAATCTTGTTCTTCCCGGTGTAAATAGCGTCACCGATTTGGAAGTTCCCAGTATCGTACAGCCCGATAATGTCCCCAGCCACGGCCGTTTCCACGTTTTCACGCGTATCAGCCATGAACTCGGTCACGTTGGACAGCCGTAATTTCTTCCCGGTCCGTTCCTGAATGACGTCCATCCCCCGGTCAAATTCACCCGAGCAAATACGCACGAAGGCAATCCGGTCCCGGTGATGTGGGTTCATGTTGGCTTGAATTTTAAAGACAAAGCCAGAGAATTCGGGGTCGGTTGGGGCCACGTCGGTATCCTGTTCAGTATGGTGACTGGCAGGCTTCGGCGCGTATTCCAGATACGTTTCCAAGAATGTTTTAACCCCAAAGTCGGCTAAGGCAGACCCGAAGAACACGGGCGTTTGGTCCCCACTGGCGATTTTGGCTTCGTCGAATTGATTCCCGGCTTCGCCAATCAGCTCCATGTTGTCGCGCGCATCCTGGTACCAGCCGTCTTCTTCCAAGTCGTTGTGTTCGGCCAGCTCACCATTGGCCTGCAGTGGCAGGTATTGGTGGTCCTCGTCATCGGGCCGGAACAGGGCAACTCGGTTGTGATACCGGTCGTATAACCCCTTGAGTTCCTTCCCCATCCCGATTGGCCAGTTCATCGGGTAACCTTCGATGCCCAAGACATCTTCCAGTTCGGCGATAAGGTCCATTGGATCCCGACCATCCCGGTCAAGCTTGTTCATAAAGGTAAAAATGGGAATGCCCCGCATTTTACAAATTTGGAACAGTTTCTTGGTTTGGGGTTCAATCCCTTTGGCAGAGTCAATCACCATGACGGCGGAGTCGACGGCCATCAGGGTCCGGTAGGTATCTTCGGAGAAATCCTCATGCCCAGGGGTATCCAAAATGTTGATCCGCTTGCCTTGGTAATCAAATTGCATGACGGAACTCGTTACGGAGATCCCCCGCTTCTGTTCAATTTCCATCCAGTCGGACTTGGCAAAGTTGCCACTCTTCCGGGCCTTAACGGTACCGGCCTCACGCACGACGCCCCCAAACAGCAGTAACTGTTCGGTAATCGTCGTCTTCCCGGCATCGGGGTGAGAGATGATGGCAAACGTCCGGCGCTTATCAACCGCTGACGCTAAAGTTTTTTCACTCATTAGTTTTCCTCACAAAAGTTATTTTATATTTTAAGTTATCGTTTTTTAATGTAAACGTCACAGCTAGTAATTTTAACACATTTAGGCCGACAATTCACGGTTTGTTAGTCGGCTGCGCGAAACCACGACGCAACCCGCCGCTCCCGACGGTGGATTCAAGTTCCCCTGCTGTGGGGCCCGGTTCCAGCCTGAGAAACGGTCTTCCACCTCGCCTTGGAGCCTGGAAAACCACCAGTCTCCAAGGTCGACCCATGCCCTAAGCTGAGCAACCCACTCAGCTTAGGGCATCGACACAGCCGGGGAACTTGATCCACCTCTGGTCACTCAGACTAGCGCTGCGATTTCGTGACCGATTATCTCCCCCAATCAACCACCCACACAACTGACCATCATCCGAACCCTCTACTCCGACAAATACCCCCGTACCCGATGACTTATCGCCTAAAATAATCGTGCTTTAACTTAACTCCCCCTTAGCGTGTGGTATCATAGTAGATATGCCATTAATGTTTTAATGGACGGCCTGTTTAACCGGCCACAACTAATTTTAGAACGAACTTATTTAGAAATGGGTGAAACTATGTCGGCGTCTACTGAAGCCATGCTTATTAAAATTGTCTTTGCCGTGGGAGCCCTGGTGGTTTTGGGTGGTTTGGTCGGCTTATTAGTCGCCCGAAACAAGCGCCAGCCACTGCGACCAACCATGTCCGTTATCCTCTGTGGGGCCGGACTGGCCGTGATTGCCCTGCTCCTGAACAATCTGTTGTTTCTGAGCTACGATCACGTGCAATTAAAAAAGAATCAATACTACGAGGTCACCAGCCTGACCGCCAACATGAAACAGTCGTTGGCCAGCAGCCGCACGGCCAATCAACCGGTCAGTCCGCAATCCAAGAAGGCCAGCAAGAACGTGACCTACCTGGTTAAAAATTTAAAGCAATCCGCCTCTGCGAAAAAGGCAGCCCAAAGTGCCCAGCAACAATTGGTTCACACCAAGCGGCCTGATTTAAAATTGGTTCACCGCCAGTACCGGATTATTTTGCAGCACTACTTTGACAGCACGGGGATCACGGCGGAACAGGCCAATCGTTTGACCGCCCACGCCTACCACCAAGCCACCAGCTACGGCAAATAGTCAGCTGCTTCGCCTGCCTGATACTTATTCTACGAGTCAGGTCACGTAAACATTCTGCCCACACGGCATCTATTTTTGACCACCCTCTCGGCTCCTATCGTCTTAGTCCGTAGCCATGTAGCTTTCTCTGGCCACTAACCTATTTTCCAACATAACTTTTAGCTGAATGCCCTCACCTAACGTGGTGAACGCATTCAGCTTTTTTAATTCAGTCTAATTTCATAAGTAACAATTATTGATTTTTGTTACCACATGCGGTACACTCACCTTAATCACAAATCGAAAATCTGTTACTAAACCAAACGGGGGACCTGCTCATCATGACTTCATACATTGACACACCAACGAAAACACTCGTCACACCGGAAAATAAAACCTTTGCGTACCGTGTAATCGGCACACCTGCCACCGTCCCAGTCATTGGCTTGATTCACCTGTCAGGTAATCTCGACAACTGGGATCCGACCGTCGTGGATGGCCTGGCCCAAGAGCATCAACTGATTCTCCCCGACTATCAAGGTGTCGGCGGTTCCGGCGGTAAAGCTGCCCAGTCCATCCAAGGCATGGCCCAGGAGATTCGCGAATTTATCCACGCGCTGGGCCTCAAACAAGTCGACCTGTTTGGCTTTTCAATGGGTGGTTTCGTGGCGCAAGAAGTCATCAACCAGGAACCGACCCTGATTCGGCGGGCTCTGCTAACGGGAACTGGCCCTCGTGGCGGCCAAGGCATTGGCGATGTGACCAAGATTTCTGACCGTTCCCTGGTCAAAGCCATTTTCACCTTCAAGGATGTGAAAACCTACCTCTTCTTCACCCGGACGGCCAACGGCAAGCAACAAGCTGCCAAGTTCTTAACCCGCATCAAGGCCCGGCAAACCAACCGTGACCGTTCAATCGGCTGGAGCGCCTACCGAACCCAACTGAAGGCCATCAACAAATGGAGTACGGAGTCAGCTATCGATTTCTCCCAGCTGGACTTGCCGGTACTGGTTGCGAACGGTGATCACGATGCCATGGTCCCCACTAAGCCAAACAGCTACAACCTGGCCAAAGCCTTCAAAAATAGCGAGCTCGTCATCTACCCAGACGCAGGCCACGCCGGTGTCTTTCAATTCAACGATGAATTTGTCAAAAAGGCCAACGACTTTCTACGTTAGTCAATTGCTTAGCTACCAAATCAATGATCAAAATTTCAATCAAACGAAAAAGCTGAATGCCCTCAACCATAATTGGCGAGTGCATTCAGCTTTATTTATTTCATTTTAAAATTCACAGCCAGTTAACCTGACCACTTCGGCAAAACCCGCACAAATCTAGTCGCCCCAGCTACCGCAAAAGAACCGCCAGCTGGCGGGTTAAACCCGCGTCAGCCGCAGGGCTGGGGAAAACTGGGCCCAGCTAGGTCGTTGTTAGTGACCAGAGGCAGATCAAAGTGACCGGCTGTGTCGGTGGTCTTGGCTGGCGTTCTTTGCCAGCCTAGCCCACGGGGCGACTTTTGAGACCGCTCTTCGGCTCAAAATCGAGGTGGAAGCCCGCCTTTTGGCTGTAACCGACCCCATAGCCGGGCACTTTGAATCTGCCGCCGGGAACGGAAACGACCAGACCCAGTTTTCAACAGCCCGGAGACGCGGACAACGACAGGTTTAGCTCGCCAAAGCTAGACGTTCTTTTCGATTTGTTGAACGACGTAGTTGACGATTTTCAGGGAACTGAGCCCATCATCAATCGCACAGAAACGCCGGTAGAAGTCCATAAACTTCTGATTACCGCTCATGTCCGGCGTCTTCAGTTTGTCGGAAACCAAGTCCAACAACTGATGCTCGTTGTGGGCAATTTCACCCGGCAAGTCCTTTTCGTAATCGAGGTAGAAGCCCCGCAGTTCGTCCTTGTACATGTGGTAATCGTACGGGTAGAACAGGATTGGCCGCTTGAGGTAAGCGAAGTCAAAGAAGACGGACGAGTAATCGGTGATCAGCATATCTGAGATCAGGTACAGCTCGGAAATATCTGGGTGGTTGGAGAGGTCAAAGACGACACCCTCGTAGCCACTGATATCCAGGGCATTGGAAATCAAATAGTGCATCCGCAGAACCAGAACGGCATCCTGGCCGAATCGCTTGCGGAAGTCATCCAGGGAGAATGGCAGCTCGAAGGTGTACTTCCCCTTCTCAGCGAACTGGTTGTCCCGGTAAGTTGGCGCGTAGAGCACGACCTTCTTATCGAGCGGAATCCCCAGCCGTTCCTTCAGCGCAGTCACGTCTTCAGGCGTACTGTTGATCAGTTCATCATTTCGCGGATAACCGACCTTTAAGATCTGATTGTTAAACCCAAAGGCTGACCGGAAGATCCGCGTCGAGTAATCGTTAGGTGAAACCAACGCATCCCAGCGGTTGGCTTCACGAACGAAGTTGGCGTGGTACTTGGCCGTCGTTGTGCCGGGCATGGAGACATTTTCAATGTCCAGGCCCAACTTCTTCAACGGCGTCCCATGCCAGGTTTGGATGTAGGTCACGTAGTTTGGCTTGCGCACCCAGGATGGGAACCGCGCGTTACTAATCCAGAAGCTGGCCTTTTCTAGCGTCCGTACCCACTTGGACGTCCGCCGAATGACAAATGGAATGTCATTTTCCTTACAGAACTTCTTCTGTTCCCGGTCGATCGACCAGACAAAGTTGAAACCAGGATAGAGTTGGACGAACAGCCGGTAAATGGCGTATGGCGAGTCACTGACCTGCCGCCCACCAAAACTTTCGAAGATGATGGTTGGTTGCTCAAATGCCCGGTGACCGCGCTTGAATAACCGGCGCATGTATGCCAAATTGACCTTGTCCATTAACATGGAGAACAACTTGGTGACACCACCGACTTTGCTAGAGGCATTCGCCACGCGTTGTGGCAGCGTTGGTGCGGCCATTTCCCGCACCCGAATTCCGTTGTCAAAGCGCTTTTCAACGACGACCAAGCGATGCCCTGGCGTCACCGCCTGGGTCACTTGCCCAGCTAACGACTTGGCCAATACGACCCGTTGTTCCAGGTCCTGACCAGCCACCGTTGAGCGGATAAACAGCTGTTGCTTGGTGTCTTTGACCAAGTCCGACAGCGGAATCGACGCCGTGAAGAGCCCATGTAGGCTCATGTGCGCGATTGGCCATTCCGCAGAACTATCCTGTTGCTCATTCTTTAAGACCAGGCGTTGGTTCTCGATGGGTTGCCCGTTGATGCGGCTTTGCCCGATAACCTGTAACTGGTCATCCTGCAAGTTAATCGCGCTAATCGTGAATTCAGTCTCCGCCTGTTGGGTGTGCATGTTAAACAGCGCCATCCCCTCGGCATCACTATTCACTTGGTAATAACTGGTCAGGGTAAATTGGTGCCGGTCACTCAGGTATTCACTTTCGACCTGGACCAAGCCCCGCGTATTCTGCTGGCGAATGTTTAAATACAGTTCCCAGCTAAATTCACTCTGGCCTTCTGCCGCAAACTGCAGCGCATTGGCATCCACCCGAATCTGCACGACCTCGGCGCTGACTACCTTGCTGATGGGCACGGTGATCGACGCCTGGGTGTTCTTCTCCAAGAAGGTTACCGCCAGATCATCGAAGGGTTCCGGCACGTCGATCAATTCAAGTTCCAGTTCTTGTAAATTCTTTTTATGATGTAATCCAGATAAAATCGCACGCACGATGGAAAAACTCCTTAGTAATTAAAAATCAGCTGGTTCGGCATCTGTGGGGATAACTCGGCGTTAACGGCCAAGTCCACGTATAGCTGGGTGTCCGGTGTCAACAGGTGACTCAACACGGCTTGATAAAAGGTATACAAATTATCAAAGCGCCGGTAGTTGGAGTACGCCAGAACCCCATAATAGGTTTCGGTGGTCGACACGATTGAGGTGTGGTCAATCGTTGCGGCCTCGGCCTTACTCCGTTGTCGCTTGGTCATGTTGGCCGTCGCCGCGTTTTGCTTAGCATCCGCAAATTCCGTGGCTAACATTGCTGACGAATTGCTCAGGTTAAAGACCTGATCGACCGGCCGTTCATGCCGGACAAACCGCAGGACAGCTTCTCCCTTGGCGTTTAAGATGTAACTGGTCTGGGCAACCTCATCGGCAATCTTTTCGATGCCCACAACGTTCCCGTCCAATCCATAAGTATCGATTTGTTTCAATTGGTCTGCTTGATATTGCCGCAAGACCATTGGCGTTTCGTCGTTCAATTGGCGTAATTCCGCCACTAAATGACCCGCGTCTAAGTAGCGTTTCACTTGTTCTTCATTGTCAGCAAAGAGTCGTTCGTCAAAGTCCGTCAGTACCGGCTCGTTGCGTTCCCCACTGGTCAGCTTCAACCCTTGTTCATCCTGATACAGGTCGGCCAACGTGATTAAATTCACGTTTTGCACATCGGGGTTCTTTTGAGCCAAGCGATTCAGGTAGTCCCGGACCTGCCAAGTCGCTTCAAAATCAACTAGCGCGACCAAGACACTGACCGGCACCCCTTTCCGCACGGCCTGTAACAACTGCTGTGAGAAGTTTGGTTTGTGCATCCCGTTTAAGGACGTCACTAGAAAAATAATCTGTTGCATTCGTTTGCCTCCGTCTACGCTCTCTAAGAAAAAATCCCTAGTCAACGACTAAGGATTATCACCAACACTACTCTTTTTCCTGCCAGTCTTTTTCGTCTGAAAGGCCTAAGTCGTGCTTAATTTTAGTCGTGGAGATGCCTTCCGTCCGTGGTAAGTAAATAACTTCACAGTAGTCCTTCAAGAAGTCAAACTTCCCCTTCCAGTCGTCACCCATGACGAAGATATCGATGTCATTTTCTTGAACGTCGCGAATCTTTTGGTCCCAAGTGGTTTCAGGAATCACGTGGTCCACGTACTTAATGGCTTCCAAGATGTACTTACGGTCTTCGTATGACGTGTAAGCCCGCTTGCCCTTTTCGGCGTTAAATTCGTCGGAAGACACGCAAACCGTTAAGTCATCGCCTAAGGCCGCAGCCCGCTTCAATAACCGAATGTGACCCTTGTGCAACAGATCAAACGTTCCGTACGTAATTACTTTTTTCATGTAGATTCTCCTACTTTATCTGGTTAATTTCCCTCGATAGTCCCTGAGGGGGTCGCTAAAAAATTCCAATAACAATCTAAATAGTAGCATATTCAGCGGTGACGTCAACTTCAAACCGCAAACGTTACACTTTTCTTGAGAAATTTTGCCCCGCTAAAGGGCTTTGCGCTCGGAATGCTCCAGGCGCCAAATACTGTAAAGATACTGAACAATCGTCTTAACCACGGCATAGAATGGGATAGCTAAAATCATACCCAACAGCCCGGCAATATTTCCCGCGGCCAACAAAATAATGATGATGGTCAACGGATGAATTTGCAAACTCTTGCCAATAATGTTGGGGTAAACCAGGTTGCCATCGATCTGTTGGACAACGACCACCACGATGATCACGTAGATCACCAGGCTGGTGCTACTGGTAAATGCCACGATCAACGCTGGTAAAATCCCAATGTACGGGCCCACGTAAGGAATCAAGTTGCACAGGCCCGCGAACAATCCCAACAACAGCGCATATTTTTCACCCACGAAGAAGTACCCAATGGCCGTGAAGCTCCCGACGAAGACACATTCAATAATCTGACCACCCACGTAGCGGGCAATCGTCGTGTTCATCCGGCTCAGCAGCTCCGCGGTCTGGTCGCCGTGCTTGGTTGGCAGCCACTTGCGAATGGCCGGCATCAGCTTGTCGCCATCCTTAAGCATGTAGAACAGCATGACAGGCACTGTAACGGCTGTTACGGTCACCGTGGTCACTGTCCCAATAATGGCACCAATTCCGCTGGTAAGGCCGCTCATGAAGCTCTGAGCGTATTTGGAGAGGGCCGACTGTAGTTGACTCAGATATTTTGAGAAATCGATGTTCTTAAACGCCGGCTGGTCAATCACCTTGCGCAGAACCCCCTCGGTCGACTTGGCAAAGTCAGGGATATTGCTCACCAGCGTGGTCACCTGCGTCACCAGCCGCGGAATCAGCCACATGCCACCCGCAACTAGAATCAGGACCAGGAGTAAGAACACCAAGGCCACAGCCCCGGTCCGGTTAATGTGAAATTTCTTCCAACGGACTTTTTCCAAAATTTTGACCAACGGGTTCAGTAAGTAAAACAGAATTCCCGATAAGAGTAGTGGTGCAAAGATGGTTGAGAGAAAAATGCCAATTGGTGAAAACAAAAAACTAATCTGCGTGCAGACCCAAATCAGTGCCGCCACAATCAACAGTTCTAGTGACCAAAACATGATTTTTGAATTCGCGACCCATTTCATCCCGGTTGCCCCTTCCTGGTTTAAACTAGTGTTCTTGCAGTGCCTCCGGGCTGGTGAAAATGGCCTTCGTCGCGTCCGTTCCCGGCGGTGAGCTCAAGCGGCCCTGCTGTGGGTCCGGTTCCAGCCTGTAAAGCGGGCTTCCACCTCAACTTTGCGCCTAAGGACCGGTCGCAAAGGTTGTCCCGTGGACTAGGCTGGGAAAATGCCCCAGCCAAGGCCACCAACACAGCTGGTCGGCTTGGCTCACCTCTGGTCACTGCCACGACTGGCCCATTTTCACCAGCCCTGCGGCTCACACTAGTTTAAACCGCAATGATTATGTACTTTTTGTTTTTGTTGTTACTGTTTATGTCTAACCGTCGATGACTCTGACCATGTGCAGTCAATTAATTGATAAAACAGCGTCGGAACCAAACACCGTGTTACATTCCTTTGCTATGCTCACTGATACAATTGTATTCGTTTAACACAAATTTAGCCTACGGACTAGAAACACAATATCCTGAACCCATTCGGATACGGGGCTAAACCCATGCCAGCCGGAGGGTCGGTGTAAATAGGCTCAGCCGTGGGAGTTCTCTTAGCGGTTTACCGCTTAGAGGACTGCTATCTTTGAGACGTGCTCTTCGACTCAAAGTAAGTCCGGAGACCGCCCTTCGGCTCCGGGCGGCGCCCACAGCGTTCCGGCCTATTTTCACCGACCCGGAGGCGAAACCAACGCGCAATTCGCCCCGTATCCCAATTTAGAAAAAAGGAGCGAGCCACGAATGGACTTGCTCCTGGTGGTACGGAAGACAACTCTTACTAATCATTCGAGCGCCGCAGCAGCTCCTGATACCGTTGATACCAGAGATCGACATAGGCTTGGGAAAAGGGGCCCTTGTGATGATTAATCCAATCGACCAAGGTCAACACGTTGGCCTTTAAAATGCGATCGGTCTCTTCGCCGTAATGCCACCGTTGGCTGAAATCTTCATACTCGTCAACGTCGAGCAGGCGTTTTTCACCATCCGGAAAGACCTTCACGTCGAGATCATAATCAATGTATTTGAGCGCTTCTTTATCCATCACATACGGGGACGCCAAATTGCAGTAATACGACACCCCGTTGTCCCGAATCATCGCAACAATGTTGAACCAGTAATGCTTGTGAAAATAAACGATTGCGGGCTCTCGTGTCACCCACCGCCGCCCATCGTCTTCAGTGACCAACGTATGGTCGTTGACGCCAATGAGGGCGTTTTCGCTTGTTTTGAGTACCATAGTGTCGCGCCAAGTTCGATGCAAACTTCCGTCGTGCTTGTAGCTTTTGATCGTAATGAAGTCGCCTTCCTTAGGTCCTCTAGCTTCGCGCGTCATGTATAAACCCTACTTTCCAAAAGTAACGGGTAACTATAAAAATTCACTCAACATTATACCAGATTTGGCGCTCTTTGAATAGGTTCAGACCGATTATGCACGACAAAACCTGTGGAATGGCACCTGCCCCCAGTAAAATTAACTTAATCAACTGCATCACCTCCGGGGTGGTGAAAATGGGCCGGGACGCGGTATTGGCCGTTCCCGGCGGCGGGCTCAAGGTTCCCTGCTATGGGGCCGGTTCCAGCCAAAAGGCGGGCTTCCACCTCGACTTTGAGCCAAAAATCGGTCTCAAAGGTCGTCCCATGGACTAGGCTGGAAAAGAACTCCAGCCAAGACCATCGACACAGCTGGTAACCTTGGCCCGCCTCTGGTCACTGACATTGTCCTAACCAACCCATTTTTACCAGCCCTGCGGCTGACACTTGTTTCTCCCGGCCACACTCTGCTCTCATCAGTTGTGTCATGTGAACACCAATTACAGTAACCATTTTCTACTCACCGACACAGATTTTCCTTTCTTCGCCAACTCACCTCGACCCCTGCCGCCAACCATCCCCTCACCCAACAATGCTATACTAATGCCAATCAGAAACTCGCACCACCCAATTTATTAAACGAGGTGAACACTTTTGGCTCAAGCTCCCCTTAGTACCTTTGAACCCATGATTCCACAAGTCGCCGAACTGTTGGCCGAGGATACCAAGCAACGCCACATCGCGGACATGCGTAAGCTTCTCGCCGCTGGCTACAAATCCAAGCGGGCTTACGGCAGTCGGCCTAAAGCTTAACGGTTGCCGACCCAACGTCAAAGGAGCTGACGCCCACTTCTGGGCAGTCAGGTCCTTTGACGTTGCGTTCAGTTAGTGATTCAATTGGCCCGCCTCTAAGAGGTTCCAAATCTGAATAGCTGGCGTCTGGGACAGTTGGTTCGCCCGGTAGTAATTACTCAGGAGAATCACGCCGTCCTCGCCGTCCTTGCTGACGAGGGCCGTCGCCTCGTACCCGTAGGCCAGGCCGTGGACCCGGATGTACCCGGGGTAAACGTAGGCGCCCCCGCCGTACATCGAGGCCGTCCCCGGTGCCAGCAAGACGTTGACGTCACTGGCTGGGTACAGCTTACCCAGTAACATGTTCCGCTCACCAACGAAGAGGTCGTGGGCCGACATGTAGACCTGGCCCGTCCCAAATTGATAGAACATCGATGCCCGGGATTCGGGGTATTTGGCGTCGTAGTTGGTATCAACGTCCGCCTGGTTATTGTTTTGATACCCCTGAGAAAAGGCTCGGCGGTGGGCCATCTTAAACACAAAACCCGTGTGCTTCAGGTTCCACGGTTCAATGATATTTTCCGTGAAGTATTGACGGTAACTTTCCCCACTGACCTGCTGGATAATTCCCGCCAGCAACATAAAGTTGACCGGTGAATAGTTCCACTTGCCAATATCTCGCGGCTGACTAATGATATTGGACAAAATAAATTTGATCATGCCATTTTCCGAATTCAAGGTATCCGGAAAGGCCTCCAGTGTCAGCCCGCTCTTCATATCCAGCATGTCCCGCAACGTGATGCGCTTGGACCCCTTGATCTGCGGGTAGTATTTGGACAGCGGATCCGTCAGTGAGAGTTTCTGGGCCGCGGCTAATTTCATGATCAGACCGGCCGTAAACGACTTCTGCACGGATGCCAGCTGGTACACGCTGTTGACGCCGTTCTTTTTCTGCTCGCCGGCATCCGCGTAGCCCATCCCCTGCTGGTAGATGACCTTGTCCCCGTGCATGACCAGTGCGGTCCCCACGAACCGGTTGGCCCGTAAAATGGCATCGATTTCTCGGGAGGCCGCTGTTTGCTTGGGTGCCGTCTTTTTCTTGGCCGGCTTCTTTGGTTGCGGCTTGGGCTTCGGCTTAACCACCGAAGAGCTACTGCTAACGGCTGCGGGCTGCGGATGCGTCTCCGCCAGCCCGTTGAACCACCACGCGAGGCCACCCCCGATTCCCAAAACCATGCCAAATGCCACCAAGGCCCCTAAAGTCTTCTTGTGCATCTCAACATCCCCTTACTCCTAGTGCTTGGTTGTTGCCTAAAAACTACTCGGCCGATTCCCCTAAATCAGCCAGCCACTGACTAATGTCGTCGAGCTGAAATCCCTTGCGATACAGGACCTGTTTCGTTTTATACTTGCGTTCCGATGGGCTGAGCGTCCGGTAACGGTGCCAGACCTTTTCACCCTGTTTGACCAACAACTCGTGCTGCTGGTCGACGTCTGGTGTTAGGTCCAGCGATTCCAGCATTTGCCCAATCTCATCGTTGTTAAAGCCGCGGCTCATCAGCCCCTGGCGAATCTTCTGTTGCTGGGTGCCAAAGGCCTGGCGGTGATACCGTTTCGCCAGCTTCTGGGCCACGGCCGTCCCCACGGTCAAGCGGTCCTCTGGTGTGTATAGGAGCAACGCATCGTCGATCAGCTTCTCGCCGACTCCTTTTTGCCGTAAATGCTGGCGAATCACGCGGGGACCCTTGTCACCCGTGTGCATCATGGTTCGCACGTAGCTCGCCGCGTAATGGGCATCGTCTAGTAAATGCAACTCGCGTAATTTTTTAAACGTCGCGTCAATCGTGGGTTCCGGAATCTCTAAGGTGACCAGCTTGTCGTGCACTTCTTTTTCCGTGCGCAGCTGATTCGACAGATAATCCAGCGCCCGGTTGTAGGCCTTGGACACGTTATCGGCATCCACCAGCTGAGATTTTAATTGCTGGTCAACTTCCATGCCCTTGAATAGGCGAAAATCGATCAGCACGCCTTCACTCACCGGAAACGCGTAAGCGCCGTCAATGTAAATATTATACCGGCCACTACGTTTTTGGGCCTCAATCATGGTAATGACGGCCATTAACCCTCACATCCTTTTCTCAATTTCAGAAACATTTTGCTGTTCTTGGCATTATTTTACCAGTTCACCGGGGGGTGTGGGAAGCAGAGCGACAGATTTGTTAGTCAATCATCTTTTCGCGGCAATCACGGTTGGCCGCCACAACGATTCCTAGTCACCATCGCAGTGACCTGCTATAATTGGGACAACTTGCTGGCGGTCCCAACCGATTGACCAGTCGATCTAAAAATAAGGAGTGAGCGCTTTGGTAACAGCACAAGTGGTCTTTGCCACCATCACCGGCAATAACGAAGACGTTGCGGACATCGTCACGGAAAAAATGGAAGACCTGGGATGTCAGGTCACCGAGACAGAGATTTCACAAACGGACGCTGCCGAATTTGAAAACGTCGACATCTGTGTGGTCTGTGCCTATACCTACGACGAGGGCTCCCTCCCCGACGAAGGCATGGACTTCTACGAGGACCTCCAAGCCATCGACCTGACCGATAAAATTTACGGCGTGGCCGGTTCCGGCGATACCTTCTATGGCGAATACTACAACACCACGGTGGATCACTTTGACGCCACCTTCCAGAAGACTGGCGCCATTCGCGGTGCAGCTCCCGTTAAAATTAACTTGGCACCGGATCAGGCCGCTATCGACCAACTCGACGCCATGGCCCAACAGCTCGTGGACACCTACCACGCTAAACACAGCTAACTTTTTCGTTCCCGGCGGCGGGCTCAAGGCGCCCTGCTGTGGGGCCGGTTCCAGCCTAAGGAACGGGCTTCCACCTCAACTTTGAGCCTGAGAATCGGTCTCAAAGGTTGTCCCATGCTCTAAGCTGAGAAAAAATCACTCAGCTAAGACCATCGACACAGCTGGTCACCTTGGTCCGCCTCTGGTCACTGACGTTTGTGGTCTTTAGGCGGCTTTGGTGGCTATCCACGAATTGCTGGTCTTTGTTTTACTTTCTATCCGTATTTGATTCTATGTCTCACAATTATATTAATACGCACAAATAAAGCCTCCCACCGACAAACTTGTTGGTAGGAGGCTCTTTGCTTATTTCTCTTTGTTTTTTAAATGATATTTTCGATACCTTAACAGGTTGGGGATGGCCAACGCCTTTTGTTCCTCGATAGCCCCCACGATTAACTCCTGGATGGCCGCGTTCAACACGGCCCCAAACATCAGGATCAATCCGGTGAAGTCTAACCAGAACATTAAGAAAATGAACGTTCCAATTGTTTTGTAGCTATCAATATTGTGGACGAAGTATTTCACATAGATGGAGAACGCCTGCGAGAGGAGTAACCAACCCACCGTGGCGACCAGAGCCCCGGGCCACACGAACCGCCATTTTAACTTAGCGTTGGGCACGAAGTAAAAGAGAATCATCAACACGACGAAGACCACGAAAAACGTAAAGGGCCATTTCAACGCGTTAACGTACGCCAGGATTGCCCGTGGCAGGTGAAGTAACGGTGTCAGCTTTTCCAACACGATTTGCCCGAAACTAAAGAAGATCATGAGGGCAAACAGAAAGGCAATCAGCACGACCATCCAGAAAAATGCTACGACCCGATTGACGAACGCGTTTTGATTCTTCGCGACGCCATAGGCCCGGTTGACGGTTCGTTGGAACGCCGCAACCGCCCGGGAGGATGACCAGATGGACACGATAACCCCGATGGACAGCACGCCCCCGCTCCGATTATTCAGGAACGAATGGATAATGGGCTCCAGCATGTCAAAAATGCTTTCGGGCACCATCGGCTCAATGCTATCCAGCACCGTCGATGTTTGAATATTTAAATAAGGTAGAATACTGGCTAGCACCAGCAGGGCTGGGAATAGCGACAGCAACGTATAATAGGCCAAAACGACGGCGGAATCGGACACGTTGGCCATCGTGTAGTGCTTCATGATGGTTCCGTAAACGTGCTTGAGTTGCGCGCCCCGTTTGCGCCACTGAATGGTCAAGGTGTTCGAACCTCCTTTTTCTAGAAGATGGGTTGGTTGGTATCCTTCGTTCCCGGCGGCGGGCTCAAGGAGTCCTGCTGTGGGGCCGGTTCCAGCCAAAGAGCGGGCTTCCACCTCAACTTTGAGCCTGGGGTGCGGTCTCAAAGGTTGTCCCATGCTCTAAGCTGAGAAAAATCACTCAGCTAAGACCATCGACACAGCTGGTCACCTTGGCCCGCCTCTGGTCACTGACACTGACCAAACCATCTTCTATTTGTGTCTCGAATTGTTTTCTGTTGGTAATCTATTTATCGTCAACTTGATTGTCCACAAAATCAATCACTATACCCAATCGTAACTTGTCCCAGTAATTGTGACTGCGACTTATCAGTTTACCAATTCTCCAACTATCTCGCAATAGCCTATTGGTCCCATTCTAGCTAAAGATCATCGCCACTAGAATGAGCCGTAATCCTCGGCGAACTTCAACGTGCCAATCATCTTTTCCAGCGTCTTACGGCTGAAGCGCACGCGCTTGGCCTGACGGAACGATTCGATGAACGTGGCTAAATCGTCGTAATTGGCGACCGCCGTACAGTTATACGCGTCGTGGGCGTTCAGCTTGGTCTTATTCCCCACGACCAGCGAATTGGTCCGGTCGTAACGATCGTAGTAATTATAATAGACTAACGGCTTCACAAAGTCGATGATCCGGTCATTTTTGTTCTCCAATTGCTTGTGCATCGTAATTTCACTATTAATGTAGCGCACTAACAATTTCGACGAGAGTTCGGCCTGCGTGGCGGGGTTACTGATGCCCGTGTGTAGCGTGATTGAACGTTGCCCACGACCCTCTTGTTCCAGGCTCATGGTGTAGCCCTGCGTCAGCGATTCGTTTTCTTCCGATAAATTTGGTAAGAAGAATCGGTCCAAGCGGTTAGTCAGCGCTGCAGCGGTATCCTGGTCCTTCTCGCGGTTCTTGAGATTGACCGCCGAGAAGTCGTCCAGACTAGACGAAAAGATTTCTTCGGAGAGGTCATGGAAAATCATCCCCCGCCAATACTTGCTTTCCACGTTGATGACACCAAACGAGGTCACTAGTAAATTATCAATTTGCATGACCCGCCAGGAATCACCCTCGTTCATTTCCTGAGTCACGGGATTCTTGACCTTGTTGGCAAAGTGCACGTTGCGCAAGATTTTATAATCAAAACGTTCGTTGTGCTTCTTCGCGGCCTGATGAATATCCCGCATAATTTCTGACAACTGTTCCGTGGTCTTGATTTCGGCCCGGTCATAAGCCGTCTCAGCCATTTGCATTTCCTCCATTGATGGTCGTTTCGATTGCGGCCAAAATTCTTTCTGACGCGTGACCATCGCCGTATGGGTTCTTGGCCTGCGCCATTTGATCGTACGCCGCCTGGTCAGATAGCAAGTTTTCCATCGCTGCCGTGACCTTAGCTGGATCGGTGCCGACCAACTTCAACGTTCCGTTCGTGACCCCTTCCGGCCGTTCCGTGGTGTCCCGCAAAACTAGAACCGGCTTGTTCAATGAGGGGGCTTCTTCCTGCACGCCACCGGAGTCCGTCATGATAAAGTAGCTCCGCGCCGCCATGTTATGGAAATCCACGACGTCCAGGGGATCAATCAGATGAATCCGATCCATGCCGCCCAGCTCTTCGTGAGCCGCCGCCTGAACCACCGGGCTCAAATGGACCGGATAAACGACTTCCACGTCCGGATGGGCTTCAACGACCCGCCGCACGGCTTTGAAGACGGCATGCATGGGTGCACCCTGATTTTCCCGCCGGTGCATCGTCAGCAAGATCATCCGATGATCCGGGGCAACCTGAGTCAGGACATCATGCTGGTAATTAGCATCAACCGTCTGCTTGAGCGCATCGATGGCCGTGTTGCCGGTCACATAAATGTGGTCGTCCGGATGGGCCTGCTTTAACAGGTTCTGTCGGGATAATTCCGTGGGGGCAAAGTACAGGTCACTTAAAATATCCGTCAGTTGCCGGTTCATTTCCTCGGGGTACGGGGAGTACTTGTCCCAGGTCCGCAAGCCGGCCTCCACGTGGCCCAGTAGCGTCTGGTGATAAAAGGCACTCACACTGGCAGCGAAGGTCGTGGTCGTGTCCCCGTGGACCAGCACGATATCTGGCTGGGCCTCGGTCATGACATGATCCAAATGGGTCAAGACCCGCGTGGTGATGTCACTGAGCGTTTGCTTGGGCTTCATGATATTTAAATCATAATCAGGTTTAATTTTAAAAATTTCAAGCACTTGATCCAGCATTTCCCGGTGTTGAGCCGTGACCACGGTAATCGGTGTAAATTCTGCCGGCCGTTGCTGCATCGCTAAAATAATTGGGGCCATCTTAATGGCTTCTGGACGGGTACCAAACACCGTCATAACTTTAATCGGTTTTGTCACAAACATTTCCCTCCAAAGTGGTGTTGATTAGGTCAATTATAGCAGAAGCGTGTCGGGCATGTTATTAATTCCGGTTTTTCCTCCCAAATGCTACACTGAGCGAGAACTGGTTCCGCCTGCGACCGTCAGCCACTTCCGTCTGTGGGGAACGTCCGAAGCCAAAGGGCGGTCTTCGCACTCGCCTTTCAACCTCACCCAACCCGTGAGTTTAAAAGGACGTCCCGTCCTGTAAGGCTGGAAGCCCACCGGTCTAACAGGACCGTCACAGATTTCCGCGGCTGACTGTCTCCGAATCCACCAGTTCTCGCTCACTTCTCTGTCTTTTTCATTTCTGTCTGGCAGTCCTTGACTTACCGGACCGGAACGCTTGGGCGGCCGTCCGAAGCCAAAGAGCGGTCTTCGAACTTGCTTTGAACCTCAAAAAACGAGTTTCAAAGACACCAGTTCTCTAAGCAACCCAGCCCGTTGCTAAGAGAACTCCCACGGCTGAGTCCATTTTTCCCGCCCTCACGGCTGACTGTAGAGCCAGTTCTCACTCACCGCTCACGTCTGTCTCTACTCCTCACCCTCAATTCTCTTCTCTACCTACTGTTCTCTCTTCAGCTTCAGCTAACTAAATCATCCGGTAAGTTACGTATCCGAAAATTGTTTTCAACGCCACTTAATTTGCCCCACTGACCATTAAACCCAATTTACTTCACAACTGTAAGCGGGTTCACCCAACTCTTGCTCGTGTCATTGTGGCGTTGTCACCCACTTTTAAGCGAATTGTCATGGTCAGCCCCGGCCTTTTGAGGTAAGATAGTAACGTTGTGTGAAAGGAATGTCTACGATGAAAAAGTTAAGTCTGGTCGTTCCTTGCTATAACGAGGAGGAGTCTATTCCCTTATTTTACCGAACCGTTAGCAAGGTGATCGATTCAATGAACACCCCTACCCCGACGGTTGAGCCGGAGTACATTTTCGTGGATGATGGATCAAGTGACCACACCCTTAAGGAAATGAAAGAATTACACCAAAATCATCCCGAAACGGTCCATTACCGGTCGTTCTCGCGGAACTTTGGGAAGGAGTCAGCCCTCGCAGCCGGGCTACAAGCCACCACTGGGGACATGGTCGCTGTGATGGACGTTGACTTACAAGATCCACCCGAATTATTACCGCAAATGGTCGAGCTCATTGAAAACGACGACTACGACTGTGTCGGGACAATTCAAAAGGAACGACGCGGCCAAAGCAAGTTACGGGCGTTTCTGTCCAGTAGCTTCTACCGCGTGATCAATAAGATTTCGGACGTTCGCATCGAACCCAACGCTCGGGATTACCGGTTAATGACCCGGCAGTTCGTGGATACGGTCACGTCACTGCCCGAGTTCAATCGGTTCTCCAAGGGAATCTTCAGTTGGGTCGGGTTCAAGACGACCTACCTGACCTACGAGAGCCAACCCCGCGCGGCCGGCACCACGCACTGGAACCTGCGTCAACTGTTTGCCTACTCTATTGAAGGCATCATCGACTTCTCCAATGCGCCGTTGCGCCTAGCGACCTGGGTCGGCAGTATTTCCTTTTTCCTGTCGATCATTGGAATCATCTTCGTCATCGTTCGCGCGTTGACCGTGGGTGGCGCCGTTGCCGGTTGGCCATCCCTGGTCGCTATCATGCTGTTTATTGGTGGGATTCAATTGTTCTGCCTCGGCATTTTAGGCCAGTACATCAATAAAATTTATCTTGAAACGAAACACCGGCCAAAGTACATTGTCCGGGAAGAAGAATAAACTTAGAGGCTTGGCACACGTTGTCGGGCCTTTTTGTCATCCCAGAAAGGTGGTAACTCCCCCATGCTGATTCGTCCATATCGCGCCACAGATTTCGCGGAAATTCGCCAGTTATTCAAACAAACCATTCAAACGATCAATGCGAAAGACTACACGCCGGCACAGCTAGCCGTTTGGATTGGTCCCGACGATGCCCTGACTCGAGCGCGTTGGCAAACATCTTTGGCGGCCCACACAACCCGTGTTGCCTGCCAGTCGGGACAAATAGTGGGCTTTGCTGACATGACCGCCACAGGATATTTAGATCGATTATACGTTCATGCCCAGTGCCAACACCAAGGCTTTGCCCACGCCTTAATTGCCACCCTGGAACAAGCGGTTTCCGCTGACCGGTACACCACCGCCGCATCCATCACCGCCCGCCCCTTCTTTGAACACGAAGGTTATCGCGTTATCCGCGCACAACAGGTGGAGCGGGACGGCATTCACCTAACCAATTACGTTATGGAAAAAGACATAAAGAGCTAAAAATGCGCGTAAAAAACCCCCGTAGCCACGTTAACCATGGCTGCGGGGATTTTAATCAATAGCAATAACTTGTATTAGTGAATAATCATGTTCATTAAGAGCACCATTAACAACCCAACCACGGAGATAACGGTTTCCAGTGTCGTCCAGACTTGGAACGTTTGCTTAACGCTCAGGTCGAAGTACTCGGAGAACATCCAGAAACCAGCATCGTTCACGTGGGAAGCCGCTAAGGAACCGGCCCCGATGGCTAAGGCAATCATGACTGGGTCAGCACCCAGTGAGTGCATCAATGGCATGATCAGCCCGGAAGCCGTCATCCCGGAAACCGTGGCGGAACCCAGGGAAATCCGTAAGATAACGGTAATCAGCCAAGCCAACAGGATTGGTGAGAACGTGGAGTTCATCATCAACTGTTGCACGGCCTTACCGACCCCACCGTCAATCAGAACTTGCTTGAAGGCAGAACCCCCAGCAATGACCATCAGTAACATGGCGATCGACTTGATGGCGTCTTCCAGCGTGCCACTGATTTCCTTCATGGAGCGACCACGATGGAAACCCATGGACCAGATGGCAAAGAGTAAGGCGACGACCATGGCGATGACGGGGTTCCCCAGCATCGTGATGACCGCATCCAAACCGTGCGGATTCTTCGGCGCCGTTCCGCCATTGACCGCCATTTGATAAATCGTTGCCAAAATCATGAAGACAACTGGGAATAAGGAGGTGAAGACGGACAGACCGAAGCCTGGCGTTTCATCCAAATCAAATTCCTTCACTTCACCAAAGGCTGGTAAAGACTTCTTAACGACAAACAATTCTGGATTAAACCGACGGATCACGCGGGTCCAAACTGGCCCAGCAATGATCACACAGGGAATGGCCACAATGATTCCGACCATTAACATTTCCCCAACGTTAGCCCCTAAAGCCGTCGCAACGGCGGTTGGGGATGGTTGTGGTGGTAAGAATCCTTGGGTCGCAGACAGTGCGGCCGCCATGGATATCCCCAGATACAGGAATGGGACATCGGCTTCCAGCGCAACCGCAAAGACGATTGGCGTTACCAGAACCAGCCCAACTTCAAATAACAGGGAAATCCCAATCAGGAAGGACGCCACCACAATGGCAACTTGAAGGCGTTTCTTCCCAAAAATCTTGATCAACGTCCGGGCAATTCGGTAAGAACCCCCAGCGTCAGACACCAACCGACCAATCATGGCCCCGAACCCAAAAACGATAATCAGTTCGCCCATTGAGCTGCCAATACCGTTTTTGATGGAATCCGCAATACTTGCGGGGTTCATGCCTAAGCCAAGCGCTACCAAAATAGACGTAGCGATTAATGAAACGAAGGTGTTTAACTTTACTCGAATGATTAAAAAGAGTAACAGTAAAATACCCAATAATAAAATCACGAACTGCATATTTCTCTCTCTT
The DNA here is from genome assembly GCF_003946045.1 of Levilactobacillus mulengensis. Taxonomy (GTDB): domain Bacteria; phylum Bacillota; class Bacilli; order Lactobacillales; family Lactobacillaceae; genus Levilactobacillus; species Levilactobacillus mulengensis. The sequence goes on from NZ_RHNW01000006.1 coordinate 46,516, forward strand.
TTCTTATGCTCGATTCTGATAAAACCAGCCTGCCGCAGCCAGAATTATCTTGTCGCATAAGAACCATTGTATGAAAAATATTTTCAAGTTGCAAGGGGGTAACTGAATATTATTTACAGTTCGTTTGTGAAAACAGTCATGAAAACGCTATCTGACAATCATTACGGAAACTGGAGAATATTTTGCCATGTAGGCCGCTTGACTCCCAAAGTATTTCCGCACGCCAGATTGTGAAAGTGACCCCACAACTAGCAGGTCTGGTTCAACCTCGGGGATAATCTTTTTCACAATCGTCTCCCCAGGGTCCCCTTCGCCGATAATAATTTTCACCTTGGTGATGCCAAACCGCCGCGCTAATTTTTCATATTCCTGTAAATGCGCTTGTAAATCACTGCGTTGACCATGCACGTAATCCTTGCTGAGAGCTTGGTAGATATTCATGTTGTCAGATTCCAGTACGGAACAAATCACTAACTCAGCGTCGTCAAACTTCGCCCGGTTCATCGCGTAACGAAAGGCCAGTTGCGCGTCCGGTGAGTCATCCACCCCAACTAAAATTCGGGTAAACTTCTTTGGGTCCATTGATCCGGTAGTGTCCATTGAAAACTCCTCCTCACTTTTCTTAGCTACGTCCATTATAACGGAAAACGGTTCCATTGGGGAGCCGAAAGCTATGAAACTTAGGTTGGTGCTTTGCCGCCTTCGGCTGACAGGGATTACGCCTGCTGTGAGGGACGCTTCCAGCCAAAGAACGGGCTTCCAGCTCGCCTTGAAGCCGAAGCCCTCGTCTCCAAGGTCGCCCCCTGCTGTAGGCCGGGAAAGAACCCCGACCAACACCAGCGACACAGCTGACTCCATCCCTGTCCTCCTACGGCTTTGCAGCAACGCCTAACTTCCAAGAGCTTCTGCCCATTTATGGCATTAGGCTTTCTCTTTCCCAACGACCCCAGCCTGAAAACGGTCTGGCAACACAGCTGGCCACCTTGATTCGCCTCTGGTCACTCACACTGGTTCACCTATTTTCACCAGCTAAGTTTCCCCCTTACATCATCCATAACTAAAAATGGGCACCACCAGTCAGTAGTCCCCATCCAAACCTAACTTTTTAAATTCTCTAAGTTACTTAACCCGATCCCGCTTTCGCAACCAATTGTTTAACCGCAAGAAGAAATAGATAATCGCAACCAACAGACTCCACGCAATCAGTGCCGTGACGACCATGATACCTAGCGTCGACAACGAATGGCCCGTCTGCCACCAATCTTCGACGAGCTCCCAGATTCTGATGCCTGAATGGTGGTGTAGCAAGAAGCTCAGTGGCGCAAATATCAAATCTAAGACGACACCCAGTGCAATGAATCCCCAGGCCTCTTTCATGGCTCGTTTGAACATGTGACCCCTCCTCCAAGTTCGCGTGAGCATCCAGCATCCCCATAGCTTGACCCACGCTTATTCCCTCTTTTAGTTTAGCATATCCCTCACTGTAAACAAAAAGCGCGCCGGATTGGTTTCCGGAACGCTTTGACTGATTCATTTCTAATGGCCCCACCCGGACTCGAACCGGGATCATTCGCTTAGGAGGCGAGTGCCCTATCCAGTTGTGCTATAGGGCCATATTAAAAGATCCGTTATTAATTTTCACACGGATCTTTGTAATTGTAAAGCGTTACTTCGCTTCGTCGTGGTCGCGCCACTTCTTGTGCATCCCTTTATTCTTGGTGTGCCGGTTCTTGTGCTTCTTTTTCTTGCTCGGGTTAGGCGTCTCCACCTTGACCGTTGGCTTCGCACCACCACTGGTTTTCACCTTGGCGCTGGCCTTGGTCCCATCCTTAGCCTTGGCCGTAGCGGTTGGTTTCGCCGTGGCTTGACGTTCGGCCTTGGCCGTTTCGTTGGCCTGTACGGCGGCAGCGGTTGGCCGTTCCGTCCCCAGGGCCCGCCCGTTAAAGTAGAGCGGAACCAGCTCGTAGTCCGTTTCCTTCAGGAGGCGCTTCAAATCACGTAAATCGTGGTCGTCCCCTAAACTGATTACCTGACCCGGTTCACCCATCCGGCCAGTCCGACCGACCCGATGGACGTATTCGTTGACCTTATCTGGCAAATCGTAGTTGATGACGGCTGGCAACTTGGGAATGTCTAATCCCCGCGCCGCAACGTCCGTCGTCAGTAACAACCGAATTCGACCTTGACGGAAATCTTGTAAGGCCTTTTCCCGTTGGACCTGCCGTAAGTCACTGGTCAACCCGGCCGCAGACACGTGGTCGTGGTAGAAGCGTGTCGCCGTCTTGTGGAGCGTGCTCGACTGCTTAAAGAAAACCAGTGCCCGGAAGTTCGGGATGGCCAGCAACCGTTTCAACATTTGGTCACGCTTGTTCATGCCGACCTGTAGTAAGCCGTGGCGTACTTGGCCCTGCGTGTTGTCTTGGTCCCGGACGTCCACCCGTTCAACGTTTTGGCCGAACCACTTGTCCAGCTCGTGCAAAATTGGGGTATCGGTGGCGGAGAAGAAGCCTAACTGCACGTCGGCCGGCATTGACTGGGCTATTTCACGGACAGTGTCTAACGTGTCTCCCGTTAACAGGTCATCGGCTTCATCGACAATCATCAGGGAAATCAAATGCAGCTTGAGCTTACGGTCATTGACCAGGTTCAAGACCCGACCCGGCGTGCCGACGATGATTTCTGGCCGCTTCTTCAAGCGCTCCGTTTGGCGTTTCACATTGGCCCCACCGGTTAAGGCGGCGACCTTTAAGTCGAGTAACTTGGCCCAGTCACGCATGACCCGGCTGGTCTGAATGGCCAACTCTTGAGAGGGTTCCAGAACAATCAGTTGAATCCCATCCCCCGGCAACAGGTTCGCCAGTGCGGGCAGCGTGAAGGCGACCGTCTTACCGGACCCCGTGGGTGCTAGTCCCAGGACGTTTTGGTCCCCGACCATTTTGTCATAAACGGCCGTTTGAATCGCGGTTGGTGCCTCGTAACCTAAATCTTTAAAATGTTGTTCAAATTGTTTTAACATGCTGTTTCCTTTCTAGTCGTTCTCATCAGCTGGGAAACGCAGGTTGGCGCTGACCCGTAAGCTGTAGAGCACCTGGTTCACGGTTGTGCTCCACTGTAACCAGCGGCGATAATCCGCTTGGTTCTGGGGATCAGTTGGGGCATCAAGTACCCGGGCAAAATCGTTCACTTCTGGCAGCATCGGGTTGGCCAAAGCCGGTTGGCTGAGATCCGTGACGTTCCCCGCTGCATCGCGTTCGGACACGTGCGTCAGCTCACCCGCACTGTCCAGTGAAACCGTTTCTTTCAAGCCATAGATTTCGGATGGTGCGTAGGAGTTGCTGGTCTTCCCAAACGAAACGGTGATGTCAAAGCCAACGTAGCGCAAGACTGCCAGCCCCTTGCCATCGGCCCCGGTCGCAATCAACGTTGGGTAATACTGCACGTGCTCCGGCTGGCCAAAGAGCGCCACGGCCAAATAAATGGGATAAACCCCCAAGTCCTGCAGCGCCCCGGCAGAAAATTGGCGGCTGAACACGTTGGGGACGTCGCCGTCCAACACCAGGTCATAACGTGACGAGTATTTCATGTAGGTCAGCGCAGCCCCTTGAATCGTGGGCAAGCCCAGTAAGGCCTTCGACAACGCCTGGAAATTAGGGGTGTGCACGTGCCGAGCTGCCTCGAAGAATTTCACCTCAGGATGTTGGGCCAAAGCCGCCTGAATCGCCACCATTTCCTGGCGGTTACTGAAGGCTGGCTTCTCCACCACGATAGAAATATCATGAGCAATCGCGGCCATGGCCTGATCAAAGTGCAGACTGTTAGGCGAGGCAATGTAGACGGCATCCAAATCGGCCTGCGTCAGCATTTCCTCGTAGTCCGTGTAACTGGTCTGCGCCTGGTTCTTGGCTGCGAACGCATCGGCGGTGTCTTGGTGCCGGGAATAAACGCCAGCCAGTTCATACCGGCCACTCAGCGCCAACGCCTCGACGAATTGTTGCGTAATCCAATTGGTTCCTACCGTCCCCATACGAATCATGCGAATCCCTCCAAAATTGTTTGAATTATTTTGATTTTTGTTAAATTGTGCTTAATTGCCGTTCCTGACGGCGGGCTCAAAGCGCCCTGCTGTGGGGCTGGTTCCAGCCTAAGGGGCGGGCTTCCACCTCGACTTTGAGCCTGAGAAACGGTCTCAAAGGTCGGCCCGTGGGCTAGGCTGGGTAAGAACCCCAGCCAAGGCCACCGACACGGCTGAGCACTTTGGCCCGCCTCTGGTCACTGACACTGATGACTCACTTTACTATTTCTATAATTGAAACGCAGGTGTCGTGCCATTGCATAATTCTTCTAATCATTGTCAGCCAAACACAATCAACCTATATTGCGCTTGCACAGCCTTGTAAAGTCGAATCATCACCACAAAACACGCTTACCTTCAAGTTTACCATGCCCGTGCGTGAAAACCCGTGACCAGCACTCGGTGATTACTGGGCGTGTCGCTGGCATTTCTCTTGCCCAGCCAAGCGCTAATCCCATTTTAACAGTCCCCGTGGTCTGGCGATAGCTTTCGGATTAATTTTCTGAAATCTGAGGGAAATAGTACAGGTTTCCCGGTCAAAAATGTTATATTGTAGGAAGAAACTTAAATTCAAGGGAGGGATTACCGGTGAAAGGTCGAGACATTGCCTTATTTGGAATTTCACTGGTTGCCGGATTGACTGGCGGCTTTTCGTTGCGCAAGAAGAAAGACCCACAACCAAGCACATCGCCACTCTTTTACGTTGGCACGTGGCAGTTTATTGACCCCCACAACCAGCGTCGCCACCGGCTCGAAATTAGTCCTAATCTTGACGTGCAGATTGATGATCACCAGCTTCAAGTCCGGGTTCAGGACCTCAATGAACAGCAATTGACGTTCCAGGATAAATTCGGTTATCACTTAACCATTCACGCCAACGAACGCCAACCAATTTCATTTTTTGATGAAGCCGATGATTGTACCTACACGATGCAACCTATTTCGCCAAATAAAGATGACGCCTAATCATAACTAAGGACCTGGGATACTTGACCCCAGGTCCTTTTCATATGCCTAAATTTATGGCGCGTATTTCGCCCACGCTCGCTGGTTCCCGTTGAACACGGACCGGGCCACGGGCTGGTCCTGACCATTCTGGGTCACACTGCCATCCGCATCATATTCGATCAATTTGACCTGCGAATCGTGCCCCGCTAACTTGCCCCCGGCAATCCAATAATCCTCGCTGGGTAAGACCGGCCGAACAAATTGGGTCAACACCTGTTTGTTGGCGAAAATAATGACCCCTTGATGGTACCATTTCAGACGACTGACCAGCGTTTTGAGCTTCTGACCCTGTGCCGCCATGTCCGTATTACTACTATTATATTTACCATAATAACTGACCGCCACCATAATTGGTAAGGTCCCGGTATCCTGACCGACCGTTTCGTGGAAGTGACGGTACTGTCGCGCAGCCGAGCTGGTAAAGCTGAATGTATGCGCAACCCCCACCTTGAGGTCGGCCCCCTGCGACCGCGAATAGTTATCGCTGAAGTCGTCATCGGTATAGGTCGCCCCGGACGTCGCCTGCAGGTAAACGAAGTCCGTATGTTTAGCCAGCTGTTGGAAATCCAGGTAGCCACTGTCCTGGTTAATCGTCATCCCCCGCACCGGGTAGTTCTCCAACTGCCGCTTCTGGTGCGCCTGCCACTGACTCCAGCCAACAACGGCGACGACCAACACCAGCAAGAGGCCGAGGCCCCACCACCAACGCCGATGATGCCGACGGCGGTACGTATTTTCATAAATTGGTTTGTACTCAGTTCGTTTCACCGTCAGTCACCGTTTCTCCTTTAGCCATCGCACCACCTTACCCGGCACTAGTAGCCACTAAATTTAACTTTTATTATACCATGCCGGCCGCCAGAACCTAACCCACGGCGCGATGTCCCTGGTTTTAATTTGGTCGTTGGCTTCTTCACTTTAGTTGACTGCGTGGACGTCAAAGGAGCCGGGAAAAACTCCCGGCCCCTCTGCATTTAGCTATTTAATCTTCGTGCCGGGTCTGTTCGATCACATCACGGACCTTGGTCAGCGTTTGATCGGTTCGTGAAGAGATTCGCAACACGGTCATCATAAACAGGCTATCGAGAATGGCCAACTGGGAAAGTAACGAGTACATCCCCTCCGAGCGGTAGTTCACTTCATCCGTCAATGATAGGAAGGAAACGTCCGCGGCCTGCGCCAATGGTGACCCACTATAACTGGTGATGGCAATCATCGTGACATCATTGCGCTCTAGCTCTTCCGCAATTTTCAACGTTTCATGATTCCGGCCAGAATGGGAGATGATAATGGCGACGTCATCCTTTCCCAACTTAGCGGCCTGCATCAGTTGGATATCGTAATCCGGATAGTACGCCACGTTCAGTGAGGTCCGCAAAAACTTGTGAAAACCATCTAATGCGGCAATCGAGGACCCACCAAGGCCGAAGAACGTGACCGAGTTGGCATGAATCAATTTGAGGACTGCCCGGGCCAGCTCGTGTTCACTCAACGCCTCGTTCGTGGCTTCTAATGAATGAATCGTGTAATGAAAAGTTTTGTTCGCAATGGTCGACAGGGAATCCCCCTCGCCCAGTTCTGGAAAGGAACTGATTTGGGGCGTGTCTTCGATGGCCAAATGAGCCAAGGCCATGGTGAACTCCCGGTAGTTAGCGTAGTCCATGCGTTTCACAAATCGTGAGATGGTGGCCGTGGAAACCCCGGTGGCACTGGCCAACTCCTTGATGGTCATTTCACTCACAACGCTGGCGTTGTCCAGTGCCAGTGTCGCCACCTTCTTTTCCGTTGGAGAGAGTTGATCATACATTCCCCGAATCTTACCAATGGTTGAGCGTGCGATGATCGCCGACCCCTTTCTTCGATACCCTTATTTTAAAACTTATTTTATCTACAATAGACGGTCTAATCTATAAGCCGGTTACCCACTTAGGTATCCAGCACCCGGACGATTGACCGATTGAATCGCGGCGGCAAGTAAGGTCAGTCACCCAACCAGGAATCCCCATCCCCTGCCGGTTGCCAATCCCTGTCTGATCCCGGTATGCTGACAGCGACGTTGAACTTTTTAGCCAATTTTGTGAATCACAAAATTTTTTGGTAAAAAAGTTTCACTGTCGTAAATCGCCGAAATCCCGCGGTGTAAAGCGATTACCATTTTAAAATCTGCCACGTGGCAACAACTTATTTCACTTTTTGTAAACATTTTACATCAAAAGCCTTGAAATGTGAAACTTTTTTACATATAATAGCGTTGTCAGAAAAATTTCGCATCATGCAAAGGAGATTATTTCATGAAACTCGGATTAATTGGTTTAGGTAAAATGGGTCTTAGCCTCGCAGAAAACGCTATGGATCACAACCACGAAATCGTTGGTTTTGATTTAAACAAGGATTTTGTCGACAAGGCAGTTGCTGCAGGTGCTGAAGGCGCCGATAGCTTAGAAGACATGGTTTCCAAGTTACCTTCACCTAAGATTGTTTGGGTTATGGTTCCAGCCGGCAAGCCAACCGACTCCACGATTGAATCATTAAGCACGTTGCTCAGCAAGGGCGACATCTTGATTGATGGTGGGAACTCTTACTACAAGGATTCTCTTCGTCACAACGAAATCTTGAAGGCCAAGGGCATTGACTTCTTTGACTGTGGGACTTCAGGTGGTATGGAAGGTGCACGTTCACACGGTAACTTCATGATTGGTGGGGACAACAAGGCTGCTTTCGAAACGATTCGTCCATTATACGACGACATTGCTGAAAAAGACGGTTACCTTTACACCGGCCCAGCTGCTTCAGGTCACTACTTGAAGATGGTTCACAATGGTATCGAATACGGCCAAATGCAAGCCATCGCTGAAGGTTTCGAAGTTCTCGAAGCTTCCAAGTTCGACTACGACAACGAAGCCGTTGCTAAGGTTTGGAGCCATGGTTCTGTTATCCGGGGCTGGCTCATGGAATTGGCTGAAGAACAATTCGCCAAGGATCCTGAACTTAAGAATATCGCCGGCCGCATGCATGCTTCTGGTGAAGGCCAATGGACTGTTCAAGAAGGTTTGGACAGCCATGTACCTACGCCAGTTATCGCTTTGTCATTAATGATGCGTTACCGTTCTATGCAAGATGACACCTTCACTGGTAAAGTTGTTTCAGCTTTACGTAACGGTTTTGGTGGCCACGCCATGGACAAGGCTGGCAAATAATTTTTAATTAGCGACACGAAAGGAAGAGCTCTATGGACTACATGATTGGGGTCGATATTGGTACGACCAGTGTCAAGACCGTATTATATGATACTGCGGGTAAGATGCAAGGTTATTCAAACAACCTGTATCCCCTCTATCAAGATGTGCCCGATATGGCTGAAGAAGATCCAGATGAGATCTTCTCTGCGATGATCGATGGGTTAACCACTGTTATGCGGAAGGCAGATTTGAAGGATGGCAAGTTACAAGGTGTCTCCTTCTCCGCTGCTATGCACAGTCTGATTCTCTTAGATGAAGACCACAAGCCGCTGACTCGGGCAATTACCTGGGCTGATAACCGGGCAGTTAAGTATGCAGATGAATTACGCGAAAACGGTGTGGGTAAGCAACTTTACGAAAAGACCGGGACGCCAATTCACCCTATGACACCGCTCAGTAAATTAATTTGGTTGCGCAATGACCAACCGGACTTGTTTAACCAAGCCCGTTGGTTCGTCGGTATCAAGGAATACGTCTTATACAAGTTATTCGGCGTGCTCCAAGAAGACTACTCTATTGCCAATGCCACTGGTCTCTTTAACATCTTTAAGATGGACTGGGACGACCAAGCCTTGGAAGTTGCTGGGATTACCCGTGACCAATTACCTAAATTGGTCGACACAACTGACCAAATCACTGGCATGAAAGCTGATTACGCTGGTGTTATTGGTATGGACCCACAAACTCCCTTTATCATGGGTGCTTCCGATGGTCCCCTCGCCAACTTAGGCGTTAACGCCATCAAGCCTGGTGTTGTGGCTGTTACCATCGGGACGTCCGGTGCCGTTCGGGTCGTCACTGATAAGCCGAAGATTGACCCTAAGGGCCGGGTCTTCTGCTACTACCTTTCTAAGGATCACTGGGTTGTCGGTGGACCAGTCAACAACGGGGGGATTGTCTTCCGTTGGGTCCGTGACCAACTCTTTGCTCCAGAAAAGTTGACCGCTGAACAAATGCACGTTGACTCCTACGATCTCTTAACTGAAATCGCATCGAAGGTCCCTGCTGGTTCCGATGGTCTGATTTTCCATCCATTCTTGGGTGGCGAACGGGCCCCTATCTGGGACGCTAACGCACGTGGCTCCTTCTTCGGTTTAACACGGACCCACTCACGGGCTCACATGGTTCGGGCCGCCCTCGAAGGGATTGTCTACAACCTGTACACCGTGATGTTGGCCCTCGAAGAAGTTGTTGGCAAGCCATCTAGCATCCAAGCTACCGGTGGTTTCGCCCGTTCAGCTCTCTGGCGGCAAATGCTCGCTGATATTTTTGAACAAGACGTTACCATCCCAGAAAGTCCTGAAGGGACTGCCCTGGGTGCCGCAACGCTTGGGATGTATGCCTTAGGGATGATTGATGATCTCTCCGCTGTGAAGAACTTCATCGGTGTTTCTAACGTGCACCACCCTAACCCAGAAACGTATGACGCTTACCGGGCTTTGGTTCCGATTTACATTCGCCTTAGTCGGCAATTACAATCAGAATACAAGAATATCGCTGAGTACCAACGGACTCACGTTCACCAACAAGACACCAAGAAAAAGTAATTGGTCTAGTCTTTTCAGAAAACTAGCCAACGAAATTTAAATTTTTGAAACTTTATGGTATACAAATTGGGTTTTATAACGTACAATGTGTGTACTTACATTGAAAAGCCAACGGATCATGCGTTGGCTTTTCAAAATTCAATCAATGAAAGGGCTTACTTCCTATGGAACTACTAGCTTTGCTTATCGGGGTCATCTTCTTATTGGTCCTCATTATTCGTTTCAAAATCAACACCTTTGTTTCCCTGATTTTAACTTCTGTCTTAACAGCCATTCTGTTAGGCATGAACCTCACGACAATCGCCACGACGATTGAATCCGGGATTGGGAGCCAGCTTGGCGAACTCTCCTTGGTCTTTGGTTTCGGGGCCATGCTGGGTCGGTTAGTTGCCGACGCCGGTGGGGCTTACGTGATTGCCACGACACTGATTGACAAATTCGGTAAGAAGCGCCTCCAATTAGCTATTATGCTTGCTTCATTTATTTTAGGTATCGCGCTATTCTTCGAAGTTGGGATGGTTCTGTTAATTCCTATCGTCTTTGCCATTGCCGTTGAAGCTGATGTGCCAATCCTTTACTTAGGGATTTCCATGGCAGCCGCTTTGTCCGTTACCCACGGGTTCTTACCTCCTCACCCAGCACCAGTTGCCATCGCGCAAGTCTTGGGTGCCAATGATGGTAAGGTCCTCCTGTTCGGTTTAGTTGTTGCGATTCCTGCAGCCGTTATTGCCGGGCCAATGTTCACCAAGTTAGCTCAGAAATTTGCACCAGAAGCCTTTGCTCGTAAAGGGAACTTGTCTTCCTTGGGTGAAGTTAAGACCTTCAAGCCTTCCGAAGCACCTAGTTTTGGTCTGTCCGTTCTGACTTCCCTCTTCCCAGTTATCCTGATGGCCATCACGACCATCTACAAGATGACGGTCGACGGTGGGGCAACCCCTACCAAGAACGCCTCCATGTTGGACCAAATCGTTGCCTTGATTGGTGACCCAGCCATCGCGATGTTAATCTCCCTGATGGTTGCAATGTTCACCATGGGCTGGGGTCGGAAACGTAAGACCTCAGACATCATGGCAACCTTGGAAAACGCGGTTAAGTCTATCGCTATGCTGCTGTTAGTTATCGGTGGTGGTGGGGCCTTCAAGCAAGTCCTCATCGACGGTGGTGTTGGTAAAGAAGTTGCCAAACTCTTCATCGACTCTAACATGTCCCCACTGATCTTAGGTTGGTTAGTCGCCGTTGTCCTCCGTGTGGCTTTAGGTTCCGCTACGGTTTCTGCTTTGACCGCCGCTGGTATCGTTGCCCCATTGATGGCCCAATCCGGTGTTGACCCTGCCCTCATGGTTCTGGCCATTGGTGCTGGTTCCTTAGCTGCTTCTCACGTGAACGATGCCGGGTTCTGGATGTTCCGTGAATACTTCGATTTGACTGTTAAGCAAACGCTGAGCATTTGGACCGTGCTGGAAACTGTGATTTCCATCGTGGGTATCCTGATTGTTCTGTTGCTGAACATGGCGTTCCACTAGAATTTTTCTGACAATTAATTCGAGCGTCACTTGGTCCGCTGCCCCCTGGGGTGGCGGACCTTTTTGTCTGGGCTAAAGCATTCGCCTCCGGAATGGTGAAAATATACTGGTTACCTCCGTTCCCGGCGGTGCGCTCAAGGTGCCCTGCTATGGGGCCGGTTCCAGCCGAAGAGCGGGCTTCCACCTCAACTTTGAGCCTGAGGTACGGTCTCAAAGGTTGTCCCGTGGGCTAGGCTGAGAAAGAACCTCAGCCAAGACCACCGACACAGCTGGGCACCTTGGCGCACCTCTGGTCACTTCTCTAACAGGTGAATTTTCACCATCTCTGCGGCTGACACGTGTTTAGCCCGGTACAAACGGTATTGTAGTTGGTATAACTGTAACGTTAACCATCCCCAACCAGTGAACCCTGCCTATTCACCGCCAATGCAGTCACTAACAATTCGATTTCACTGTCAGATAGTATTCACCTAATCATTTCGTCTGCCATGACTACTTGCCCCTTAAATATTCCCACAAAAGTATAACTGCTTAAATACCCCCTCCCTGCTCGTCTAATCGCTTTCTCACCGTCGTGACATCCTTTCACATATCTCTGCTTCAACTGCACACAACGCTAAATTTAAGTGCTATAATGGTAAAATCAGTCATTTGAGAGAAGAGAGGAGTCTAAGACTTTGGCAAAAGAACTACGTCGAGAAATCGGCACGTTTACTGCCCTGGCAACCGTGATGGGAACCGTGATCGGTGGTGGGGTATTCTTCAAGACCGCTAGCGTGGTGGCTGCCAACCACTCCGCTAACATGACGCTAGCTGCTTGGATTTTGGGTGGGATTTTGACCATCTGTGCGGGTCTGACGAGTGCCGAACTCGCCGCCGCGATTCCCCGCACCGGGGGCGCCATGCGTTACCTGGAGTACGCCTACGGCAAGCCTGTGGGTTTCTTAATGGGTTGGGCGCAGCTATTGGTCTATTACCCGGCAAACATCGCGGCCCTCTCGATTATTTTTGGGACGCAATGGGTCGCCCTATTTCATCTGAGTAGCGCCTGGCAGTTACCGGTCGCCATTCTGTGTGGTCTGAGCATCACTGGCTTAAACTTTTTAGGCGCTAAGGTCGGCGGGTCCGTTCAGTCGATTGCCCTAATTTTTAAATTGATTCCTATTATCGTCATCGTCGGGATCGGCCTGTTTGCGCCGGCCAACGCCACGATTCACCTCTGGCCAATTACCACCGGTGACCACCTCAACTGGGGCAGCGCCTTCAGCTCCAGCCTGTTGGCGACGATGTTTGCCTATGACGGCTGGATCAGCATCGGGAACATCGCCGGGGAAATGAAGCATCCCGAGCGCGACCTGCCCCGGGCCATCATCATTGGCCTGGCCGGTATCACCCTAATCTATACGCTGGTCAACCTGGTGTTCTTAAAGACGTTGCCCATCGATCTGATTGCGGGTAATCAAAACGCTGCGGCCGATGCATCCATGAAACTGTTCGGCCAATTTGGCGGCAAGCTGGTCACGATTGGCATCTTGATTTCCGTCTACGGCGCCATCAACGGCTACACGCTGACGGGGATGCGAGTACCCTTCGCCATGGCCGAGGAAGATAGCCTGCCCTTTTCCAAATACTTCCGCCAATTATCCCGGCGGACCTACGTGCCCTATTTTGCGGGGAGCGTGCAGTTCGTCATCGCCCTGATCATGATGTTTATGGGGAGCTTTGATCTCTTAACAGATATGCTGGTGTTCGTGATGTGGGTCTTCAACTGTCTCATCTTCATCGCCGTCTTCAAATTACGGCGGACGGAACCCGAGCTCAACCGGCCTTACCGGGTCCCAGGTTATCCCGTGATTCCGCTGATTGCGCTGGTTGGGGGGATTTTCATCCTGGCAACCACGCTGATCACCGAAACGGGCCTCGCCGTCACCGGGCTGCTCCTCACCCTGATTGGCCTGCCAATTTATTTCTGGCACCAACGTCATAAAACCACTAATTAAACAAAATGGCTCACGCAAGCGCTAAACTTGTGTGAGCCATTTTTCGTTAGTTTTCGTAATGTAAGGGCGCTGGTAACGCCGGTAAATCAGGGAACAGTTGTCGCAAGCGGGCCTCGGCGTCGGGCACACGAGTATCCCGGTCCTCCAACACCTGAGTGATGCCATCAAAGGTAAACATCAGGAGGTCGGCGCCATTTTCGTCACGCACCTGGTAAAAACGGATGCCGGCTTGCAAGGCGGTCATCACAAATCGTTGCGCGTGATCAGAGAGTTGCTGAAGCTGTGGCAACAAGGCCGGCGTATTGATGCGGTCGTGATACCATTTGCGTGCCACGGCTTGCCCAAATTTCATCAGGCTACCATTCTCCACGTGGGTCAACAACTTGGCTGCCGGCGTTAACTCGGGATGCGTCAGGACTTCCTCAAGGTCGTCGATGATGTCCCACTGCTCAATGTGCGTCTGTAGGGACTGGGCCATCTCCCGCATTTCATGGAAGATCTGCTCCCCCTCCAGCTGATACTGCGTGGCCGTCAGGGGGTTCTCCAACGCGACCGTCTGGTTCTTGGTCCGCGCAGCCGCCAGCGTTTCTGCTAGATTTTCCGGCTCCGGTTGGGTCAGCAGGTACAACATGAAGATTTTCAGGAAGTACATCGCGTGGCGACTGACCCCGTTGGGTGTGAACGGCGTGTTGTCAAAGTCTCTGAGTTCCAGGTATTGGATGCCCCCGGTCAAGAAGTCACGCGCGTTGGCCCGTCCCTTGAGCCGCACCGGCCCATAAAATTCGTGGGCAGAGAAGTAAGTGCCCTCGTCGATACGGTCCTGAAGTTGCGTTAAATGCGCCGTCAGTGAGGCATAGGTCACCTGTTCTTGTGGAAAATTGACGAAACCGTAAGGACTGTTACGAATACTACGCACGGGTTCCTGTAAATCCGCCGGCACAGTCTCGAAGAAGCCCTTTTCTGCGATGGGACTGGCCCCGAACAGGTAGGTCAACAACCATTGGTAGCGCACAAAATTTTGGGCGACCCGGAAGTACAACGCATTTTTAAAGGCAACCAGCGAACTGAATTCGGTGGTGTAATGGCTGTACAACCGATGAATGACGGGGTCCGGCAAGCTATAGTTGACGTGGACTCCGGTCAAACAGCCGTGTTGCAGGCCGTACTTCTTGACCAAGTACTCCCGGTACGGTCGAATCGCCGGGCGGTCAAAGTGATCCGCAATAAACTGTAGATCCGTGTCGTCCACCACCGGCGGCATGCTCAACGGCCAGATGCGGTCGTCGCCCTCCAGTGAGCGGTACGCCACCGTTTGTAACGTATCGAGTTGGTCCAACGTTCCCCCGATATTGGGGTTGGGGTCGGTGATGACCTCCAACTGACTTTCGGTGAAGTCCGTTTGAAAATACGGATGGAAAGTCCGGGACCCCAGTTGGCTAGGGTGTGGGCGGCGGCTCAACCGGCCATGCTGGTCGATTCGCTGCTCTTCAATCTCTAGCCCCACTAGGCTGTGATAAAGCTGTTCTGATAAGTTTTCTTCGCGAATAACCGCTAATAAGTTGTCCAGCATGGCGGTAACATCCCCTAACCTTAAGATGACTGATTTAACCTAAAGTGTAAACAAAAAAGGGGCCCGTGTCACTGATATTGGCTAACTTTTTTCAAAAAAATTTAGTGAGTAACCCATCCACCGGGATAATGAAAATACGTGTTGTCCCTTCGTTCCCGGCGGCGGGCTCAAAGTCCCCTGCTGTGGGGCCGGTTCCAGCCTGTAGGGCGGGCTTCCACCTCAACTTTGAGCCTGGGGGGCGGTCTCAAAGGTTGTCCCATGCTCTAAACTGAGAAAACCACTCAGTTAAGACCATCGACACAGCTGGTGACTTTGGCCCGTCTCTGGTCACTAACACGGACCACCTATTTTCAACACGTTTGGACCATCATTCACGTAAAGTTTTCCGCAGCCCTAGTTCTTCGGGAATACCAACTACTCATGCTATTTTCCAATAGCTATGACAACCTTACCAGCTGCCTTTTAACCACAGTCGGTCCCAACAATCACTCAAGCAAGGAACCGATACTAGTTCAGAGACGTCAACCAAAACTGTCAGTACCCGCATCATCACCCACTACCCTTGCCAGCCGGCTCTTTCAGCCGTTGTTAGCGACCAGAGGCGAATCAAGGTGACCTGCTGTGTCGATGGCGTTAGCTGAGGTCCCTCACTCAGCTTAGGCCATGGGGCGACCTTTGAGACCGCTCCTCAGGCTCAAAGTCGAGGTGGAAGCCCGCTTCTCAAACAGCGGTTGTTTCCCACAATCACTCAAGCAAAGAACCGATGCTAGTCTAGGGACGGCAGCCACGGCCGTCAGCACCGGCATCAACCTCTGCCAGCCGGCTCTTTCAGCCGTTGTTAGCGACCAGAGGCGGTTTCGCGGACGCAGCTGTGTCGGTGGTGTTAGACCGAGTGCTTTTTCTCGGCCTTACACCACGGGACGACCTGGGAAACTCGCGCCCCTTGGCGAGGTTTCTAGGCGAGACGGAGGACCGCTTCTCAGGCCGCAGTCGTTCCCCACAGCAGCGGTAGCGAAGACCGCCGCCGGGAGCGGACCCCAACAACAAAAAAGAGCCAGCCGACAAGGAACGCCGACTGGCTCGTAGGAGATGAAGCGCGGTTCTGACTACCGAACCGTTTCGTGAATCAGCGTAATTGGTTTAGCTGAATCGCTAATTTCAATGTTCTTGTAAAGCATGTCCTTGATGTCATCAACATCTTCACGGTTACTGTAGATGGTCAAGAGCGTGTCGCCGGTCTTAACGGCGTCACCGATCTTCTTGTTCATCATGATACCAACCGCGTAGTCCAGCTTGTCGTCAGCCTTTTGCCGGCCACCACCGAGTAACATCCCGGCGATACCCATTTCATCGGCTTCAACCTTGCTGACAACCCCGTCAGACTTGGCTGGCAAGTCAATCTTGTATTTGGCTTGTGGCATGATTTCTGGGTGTTCGATGACACTCCGGTCGCCGCCTTGGGCTTCGATCATGTCGCCGAACTTCTTCAATGCGGAGCCGTCTTCGATGGTCTTTTCACACATTGCCCGGGCCGTCTTCAAGTCGTCAGCCTTCCCAGACATGACAACCATGTGAGACCCTAACGTCAAGACTAAGTCGGTAATGTCGGCTGGTGCTTGGCCCTTTAAGAGGTCGATGGATTCCTTGATTTCCAAGGCGTTCCCAATGGCGTTCCCCAAAGGTTGGTTCATATCGGAAATGATGGCCATGCAGTTCATGCCGACCCCTTTACCAATACCCACTAAGGCTTTGGCCAATTCACGTGAGTCGTCCAAGGTCTTCATGAAGGCACCCGCACCGGTCTTAACGTCGATAACTAAGGCGTCGGTCCCGGAAGCAATCTTCTTGCTCATGATGGAACTAGCAATCAACGGAATGGAGTCAACCGTGTCGGTGACGTCCCGCAGCGCGTAGATTTTCTTGTCGGCGGGGGCAATGTTCCCAGTAGCCCCAACGATAGCCAAACCTTGGTCCTTCACTTGCTTCTTAAATTCGTCTTCACTGATTTCAACTTTGTATCCTGGAATCGCTTCCAATTTATCCAAAGTACCACCCGTGTGACCCAGGCCACGGCCAGAGATCATTGGAACGGGAATTCCTAATGCGGCAACGATTGGCGCCAATGGAATACTGGTCTTGTCACCCACACCACCGGTCGAGTGCTTGTCGACTTTAATGCCAGGGATGCTGGATAAGTCCAAATGGTCCCCGGACTTCATCATGGCCATGGTCAGCTCTGAGCGTTCAGCGTCGGTCATGTCGTTGAAGTACGTTGCCATCAAGAAGGCACTGGTTTGGTAATCTGGAATTTCACCGGAAACTACCCCATCAACGAAGGTTTGGATTTCTTCCTTAGTTAATTCGCCACCGTTACGTTTCTTATCAATAATATCTACCATTCTCATGTTTCAGCCACTCCATTTCTAATTGGGATAAACGTCGCTACTGTTTCGGCGTGTCCTTAAGTAGTTGTGCTGCTGCGTGTTGATCAATAATGAGGCAATTCGGGTAGCCGCCCAGTAAGGCTGCTTTCACGGCGGGGACTTTGGCATCCCCGGCCGCCACCAGAATTGAGTGTTCCTTTTGCTTTAAGCTTTCTAAATTAATGCCGATGGTCCGTTCATTCAGCTGTGGATTAACGATTTCACCATTTTCATCAATGTAGCGCGAGAAGATATCCCCCACCGCATGGGCCTGTAAGGATTCCTTTTCAGGTTCCTGCAGGTATCCCAGCTGAAAGACCAACGCATTGTTGCGGACCGTCCCGACAGAATAAATCGCGATATTGGCTTTCTCGCCCAACTCAAGCAGATACTGAATGTGCCGTTCCTTCTCCACCAATTCCTTAGTTTGTTGGTGGTCGAAGATGACGGGCAGTGGTAAGTACTGCGGCACCGCGTGAAAAGCATTGGCAAAGGCGTCGATGCTCTCGTAAGCGTAGGTGTGCTCAGTGGAGTAACTCACACTCCCCTTAAGTTGAATGACCTCTACCCCGGTCAGGGTATCGGGTTGTAAATTGGAGCCAATGGCGTAGATGGTCTTGCCCCAACCAATCCCGATAACATCGTGTTCCTGCACAATGTCTTCGAGATAGCGAGCGGCATACGACCCCACCGCGTTTAAAATGTCACCAGTTGCGGTCAACTGCGTGGGCACCACGTGAACCTCCACGTGATAGGCCGCACCTAACGCATCTTCCAGCGTCTGCACGTCCTGCACGGGGTCCACGATTTGAATTCGCACTAAGCCTTGTTCTCTAGCAAACTGAAGGAGCCGGGAAACCGTCGGCCGGGAAATCCCCAACTGTTGGGCAATCTGACTTTGACTCTGATCAGCTTGGTAATACATCTTGGCAACGGTTAGTCCTTGGGCCAAGCGCTGTTCGGTCGTCTCTGCCATTCCCATTTCCTCCTCATTATTGGTTATTTATTTTCTTTGGTGCGACGAATAGTGAAAACACGACGATGTGGTCGTTCCCGCCGGTGGGTTCAAGGTGCCCTGCTGTGGGGCCGGTTCCAGCCTGAAATGCGGGCTTCCACCTCGCCTTTGAGCCATAGTCCGGTCTCAAAGGTCGTCCCATGCTCTAAACTGAGAAAATCACTCAGTTAAGACCATCGACACAGCCGGTCACCTTGACCCACCTCTGGTCACTAACAACGACGTTACCATTTTCACTTTCGTAGCCAAATACCTACCGTCTGATTCACAGTCATGCCATAATCACTTGGCTGTCTGTGTACCAGGCGCTCTGTTCCTATCAGCCGCCGGTTCCGAGCGCCACGGTCCCGGCACTGATACTTTTCGCTAACTATCCAAAGAGTGTTTCACCCTTGACCTACCCAAATTATCTTCACCAGGATAGTTTGAGTAGCCACTTAGCTATTCACCCTCTGGTTCATTACCTAATAGAAAAGGCGGGCGCGTCTCTTTAGTCCGCACCCGCCACTTCATTACGCTTTAACGGCTGTGTCTAAAGCAACCTTGATCATATCGTTGAAGGACTTTTCCCGTTCTTCTGGCGTCGTTGATTCACCGGTAATCAAGTGGTTACTGATGGTCAAGACGGAAAGTGCGCGAACATGGTACTTCGCAGCTAACAGGAAGAGCGCCGTTGATTCCATTTCAGTGGCAATCACACCGTAATCAATCAGCTTTTGCCGATCCATTTCGTCGTTGTAGAACCGATCTTCGGCTAAGATGTTCCCCACCCGAACTGGGATCTTCAAGTCTTGGGCCACGTGGTAAGCGGTGTCCAACAGACCAAAGTCACTGATTGGAGTGTAGTACATCCCTGCGCCAAAGGTGTTTTGGATAATGGAAGAATCCGTTGAAGCGGATTGGGCCAAGACCACGTCGCGAACGTGAACGTCTGGGCTCATCCCACCGGAAGTCCCTACCCGGAACAACGTCTTTACGCCGTATTCACTAATCAGTTCGTTGGCGTAAATGGAAATTGAAGGAATCCCCATCCCAGTGCCTTGCACGGAGATACGCTTGCCCTTGTAAGTCCCGGTGTAGCCAAAGCAGTTCCGGACCTTATTGTAGCAAACTGGGTTTTCTAAGAAGGTTTCAGCAATGTACTTTGCCCGTAATGGGTCACCGGGAAGTAAAACAGTGTCAGCAATGTCGCCCTTTTTAGCTTCAATATGGTTACTCATGATTAGTTCCTCCTAAAATGGTTGTGGTTACCTATTTCAAGTCTGCCAAGAAACTGTGGCCTTCATCGTTGCCAGCCACGCCAAAGTTATCCAAGACCGTTGCCCCAAAGTCAGAGAACGGTGAACGAACGCCTAAGCTCCCACCTTGCTTGATGCTTGGTGAGTAAACCAGCAATGGCACTTGTTCACGAGTGTGATCGGAACCTGTAAAGGTTGGGTCGTTCCCGTGGTCAGCGGTGATCATCAGCAGGTCATCGTCATGCATGTTGTCTAAGACAGTGCCGAGGCGCTTGTCAAAGTCCATCAGTGCTTGCCCATAACCTTCTGGGTTGCGCCGGTGGCCATACATAGCATCGAAATCAACTAAGTTAATGAAGCAGAAACCGGTAAAGTCTTCTGCCATGACGTGGTCGACGTGGTCCATCCCGTCCATGTTGCTTTCGTTATGGTAGCCTTCGTCGATCCCATGACCGGAGAAGATATCATTGGTCTTCCCAACGGCAACGACGTGGACACCAGCTTTTTGTAAGCGGTCCAGGTCAGTTTCGCCAGTTGGTTCCAACGTGAAGTCACGCCGGTTAGCGGTCCGGGTAAAGTGGTCCTTGTCAGGGCCAACGTATGGCCGTGCAATGATCCGGCCGACTAAGTATTCTGGGCCGTTGACCAATGAACGCGCGTACTCACAGATCTTGTAAAGTTCTGCCAAAGGAATGACATCTTCATGGGCAGCAATTTGCAAAACGGAGTCGCCAGAGGTGTAGACGATCAAGTCGCCCTTGGCCATCTGTTGTTCCCCTAATTCAGCAATGATCTTGGTCCCGGATTCTGGCCGGTTACCAATGACTTTGCGGCCAGAGAACGCTTCCAATTTGTCGATGATGTCGGCTGGGAAGCCGTTAGGGAACGTGCTCAGTGCTTTACGAACTGGCAAGCCCATCATTTCCCAGTGACCATCCATGGAATCCTTACCGGCTGAGATTTCGCGCATCTTACCGTAGTAGGCCTTAGGATTATCCGCAACGGGAACCCCTTCGATGGGGGTGTCACGCAAGTTAGATAACCCAATCTTAGCCATGTTTGGTAAGGCTAATTTGCCGGCGAAATGCTGGCCGATGTGGCCCAGCGTATCTGCGCCTTCATCGCCATATTTAGCGGCATCGGGAGCGGCCCCGGCACCAACTGAGTCAATTACTAAGCCAAAAATACGTTTGTACTTCATACCTTATTTACCCGCTTTCACAAATTAAATTCTAGTAACCGGACTTTTCGGCTGGTGCACCAGTCAAGATAGCAACCGTGGCACTGACACCTAAACGGCTAGCACCGGCATCGATCATTTCAACGGCTTCGTCCCAGCTATGAACACCACCAGAAGCCTTAACGCCTAAGCGGTCGCCAACAGTTTCGCGCATCAATTTAACGTCTTCAACCTTGGCACCGGCAGTTGAGAAACCAGTTGAGGTCTTCACGAAGTCTGCGCCGGCCTTTTCGCTTAACTTGCAACCGAGAACGATTTCGTCTTTGGATAACAGGCAAGTTTCCAAGATAACTTTCAAAATCTTACCCTTGGCGTGAACAGCGTCGGCCAATGACTTGATGTCAGCTTCAACAACATCATTGTTACCAGACTTTAATTCACCAATGTTGATCACCATGTCGATTTCTTCGGCGCCGTCATCGATAGCCTTTTGCGCTTCGAAGACTTCGCTATCAGTTGCCATGGCCCCGAGTGGGAAGCCCACAACGGCGATTGGGTTAACGTCGCTGTCCTTCAATTGCTCAGCAACGAACGGAATCCAGTAGGAGTTTACACAGACGGAAGCCGTGTCAAATTTCTTTGCTTCGTCACAAGTTTCTTTGATGCTGTCTTTAGTTGCATCTGCCTTTAAGTTAGTGTGGTCAATGTATTTTGCTAATTGTGCTTTCGTTAATGTCATTATATGAAACCCCTTTCATTTATCACCAATAGCATACCCAATTCCTGCACATTTGTAAACCCCTGAATTGAACCGCTGTTCAAAAACGTGCACCTTTGTGCAGAATCCTGCAAGAAAAGTTTCACTTTCCGGGTTTACCGTTTTACTTAATTGAAGCCCGTTCTGATAACGTTTTCATTTTTACTTGTGAAATTAATTAGTTCAGGGGACGGACGTTAAAGCCCCTCATTTTGTTAGAAAAAATTTTTTCAAAAAAATCGGCTGGATTAAAAATCCGGTCGATTTCTGGTAAATTTGGTCTTCAAGTACGAATTTGTTACCAAGCGTTCCTAGCAGTCGTCAGCCAGTTTCTCTCAGGCAGCAGCGAACTAGTCTGGCATGTTGTCCCGAATCTTCTGACCAACTTCTGTGTTGGTGGGGCAGAACAACGCATGCTTCTCACTAACATAGTAGGTATCCCACTTGTCCGTAATGGCCTTATAGGTTGCCGGCGTGAAGTCGCTCTTCATGATGCTGACCTGCATGGGCACTGAAAATAGACTTTGCGTGACGTAAGGAAAGCCGTCTTCATCGTAAGGTACATCATCAACGTAATAGAACGTTAAACCATTGACCTCGCCCTTTAGATCCGGCAGACTTAGCCAATCATTCCAGGACACATGTTTGGTGTCTTTGATGTAGAGTTTAGCGTTGTTGGTAGCAGTCGGCGTCGTCTGACTTGATTGGGTCTTACTCCCCGCGGTCTTAGTGGCCGCGGTCGACTTGGTAGGCTTGGTAGTCGTCGATGGCATGGTGGTTGCGGTTGAAGACGTTGTTGGCGTCGTCAACTGACTGTTGGTCTCGGAACTACGCTTCGTTTGTTTCTTCCGCCCATTGTAATAGGTTAAGTATTTTTCATTGACCCAGGCGCCCTTACCTTTGTAAGTCACATATTCGTATTCAGTCGGGTGCTTGTCTCCCAGTGAGATGCCCTTAACCTGATAAACCACCTTATTTTTCATAGTCCCTAAACGATACGCCCGCTTCAAACGATAACGGTTATGTCTAACTTTATGTAAGGTGTACGCGTAATGCTTGTACCCCGACTTGCGAAAATTAAATGGATTATATGCTCGCGAATGCACCCAATTCAATTGATAACTCTTGTCAGCGTGCGCCGTCTGTGGCACCAGGCCACCCCCGATTAACCCGCCGAAAACTAACAATCCCACAATACTCTTCTTCATCTGTTCCATCCCCTACCGACCACAACCGCAGCCAATTTGTCGGTGCATTTCACCACATTCCAGCAAGTGGACAACGCACCTAACCTTCTCAGTCTAGCCACAGTATCACTGTTTGTCAATAATCATTGGGATAAATGGTTCAGGGACGACTAATTTTACGGCACCTAAGCATTAAAGTAGCTTTCTCCGTGAGAATCAGCTATCATCACATCAACACCAAGTTAATCAGTAACTCATTGGTTCCAGCATTAAGTTGGTGATCACATTGTTCATCCCTGTCAGCCACATAGTCCTTAATCCTGGTGAAAGGAGGATAACCCTACCCAATAATGTTTGGTCATCAATCATCAGCCACCAGAAAAGTTTACTACCGAAAAAAATCGCCAGGGCTATCCCTCGCGATAATTAATTAAGCCTGTTTGATTAACCGGATCAGCCCGGTGACTCCCCCCTGAATAAATGACCCTTAACTTATCC
The DNA here is from genome assembly GCF_003946045.1 of Levilactobacillus mulengensis. Taxonomy (GTDB): domain Bacteria; phylum Bacillota; class Bacilli; order Lactobacillales; family Lactobacillaceae; genus Levilactobacillus; species Levilactobacillus mulengensis. The sequence continues at coordinate 69,773 of NZ_RHNW01000006.1, forward strand.
TTTGGCCGCACGTTGTCGGATTGTTTGAATAAATTCAGCCTTCTTGCCAAAGAACAGATAGTTTTTAGGAATCTGGTAAAGTTGGGACAAACGTTCAATGGTTTTAATTCCCAAGTTTGAGCTATCTCGTTCCCAAGCAGCCAACGTTTGGTAATGGATACCTAGACAGGCCGCCGCCTCTTTTTGTGAATATCCCGCATTGTGGCGTGCAGCCTCTAGTGTAATTTGCAGCTTATCCATCACGGAATCCTCCTTACAATCACTTCCACATATTAAACGAGTTTATTCGTTTTGTCAATTATTGATTGATAGGAGTTTCTTGTTTGCTTGTCTAGTCACAATTCGTTATAATGACGATAATAAGTGAAATTTAACCTTAGTATTAATTTTAAAAGGAGTGAACGTAGTGCCCCGCCATGAATTATCTCCATTTGAACGCAATATTCGGCGGATTATTGCCCAAAACCTCAAAGCAGCTAGTCGGGACATGACCCAGGCAGAACTGGCAGAAAAAACGGACATTCCGACCTCGACGCTTTCGGGCTACTTTGCCCAACGTTCTACCCCCAGCCCTGGCAATGTTCAGCGACTGGCGGATGCATTAGGCGTACATAAATCCGCAATTGATCCCCGTTACGGTGACGACCTGTTAGAAAACGATGTTTGTTTTGAAGCCATCTTCTCGCAGCTGTCCCCCGAACGTCAAAAAGCCGTCTTAACTTTCGCCCAGCAACAATTAAGGGCCCAATTGGACCACTCATCTAAGTAACGGTTTCGTTAAAACAGCCCCGGCAGATTACTCGCCAGGGCTGCTTTTTCGTCTCGACTAAATGCTTTGCTTACACGCGGCCATCACGGAAGGCTTTGCGCATCTCATAGGCCAAGATAAATTTGGCACCATCGGTCGGCATCTTATCGCGGTCGAACCATTTGGCCTGGGCCAACTCGTCGCGTTCCAAATCAATGGTCACGTCTTCGTCAAGTTCGGCAAAGAAGCCAACCAGTAGCGACTCGGAGAACGCCCATGGTTGACTGCCAAAGTAACGCAGATTGTGGACGTGCAGTCCGACCTCTTCTTGGACCTCACGGCGAACAGCATCCTCCAGCGTCTCACCAATTTCAGCAAATCCCGAGATCAAGGTGTAGGGCTTATACCCAGCCGCGTACTGAGTCAATAGGATCTGATCACCCTTGGTCACGCCCACGACCACCACTGGGGAGATCCGTGGAAAAACCTGATAGCCACAATGCCCACAGGTCAGCGCCCGTTGCTGTTCGTCCGGTCGCATGGCATGCCCACAACGCCCGCAGAACCGATTGGTTTCATACCACCAGGCTAGATGTGCCGCGGTCGCACCAGCGAAGCCCAACCAGGCCGGTTCAACCTTCTGAAAACTAGCGACGGACTGATACTGATACGCGGCCGTCGTGGCAACCCGCTGACCAACCAGGTAGAACCCCGTCTCATCGACGCTGAACAAGTAGGTCATCTGCGCCGGTGAAAGCTGCCACTGGCGGACGGCCTCGCGGTAGTTTGGCAACCGCTGCTCGGGGCCGAGGATAATTTGTCGATTGTCATAGATCACAACGTAATCGCTATCCCGGGGCGCGCGCCGTTGCTCATAGTGATTGTCAAAAACCTTGGGACTAATATCTTGAAACATCATTTCCCCAACTTTCTCAATGCCCTATACCTATCATTACATCTCTCAATCAGCATTCATTTTACGCGTTTACCGTGATTTTACAATAGTCAGATTTAGATACTTACATTTGTTCATCTCCTGGCTATTTTGACCTTTCCCTGCGAAAAATCGCCAAAATAGCGGTCGATTCCCCTAATTGGTCTAAATACCCAACCAAGCAAAAGACTGCCCCCAAAACGGTTAATAGCCATCTTAAACGGTCGGATTGGGTCATTGCTGACCAGAATTATTCAGTAAACCGATATTTTCTCCAAAATTAACTGGGGACAAAAAAACATCCCCCAGCAATTAAGCTAGCGGATGTCGATAAAAAATTACTTCTTAACCAGCACAGTCACAGATTCAACGTGTGGGGTTTGTGGGAATTGGTCAACGGGTTGAATTGGCCCGTCGATTTCATAGCCGAGTTCTTGGAACCGGGCCACGTCACGCACCAGTGTTGCTGGGTTACAGCTGACGTAGACGACCTTCTTAGGCCCCATCTTGGCAGTAGAGGCAATCAAGGTTTCAGCCAGGCCCTTACGTGGGGGATCAACCACCACAACGTCGGGCTTGATGCCGGATGCTTGCCACTGGATCATTTGGTCTTCAGCCTTATCCACGAAGAAGTCCACGTTGGTCAAATGGTTCTTTTGCGCGTTGACCTTAGCGTCTTCAATGGCTTCGGGCACGATGTCGACCCCGTACACTTGCTTAGCGTGCTTAGCCAATGCCAGGGAAATCGTCCCGATACCACAGTAAGCATCGATGACGGTTTCGGCCCCGGTCAGGCCAGCCTTGTCGATGGCCATTTGGTACAGCTTTTCAGTCTGTTGCGGGTTGACTTGGTAGAATGACCGCGCGGAAATGGCAAAGGTCAAGCCCATCAAGGTGTCCTCAATGGTTGGCTTGCCATACAACGTCCGGGTCACATTCCCCATAATGACGTTGGTCTTCTTGGCGTTCACGTTCAAGACAATGCTGGTAACTTCAGGCAAGGCCTTGTGAATTTGGTCGACCAGTTGGTCCTGACTAGGCAACTTCTGTTGACGACTGATCAACACGATCATCATCTCGTGGCTGTAGTAACCACGACGAACCATGATGTTGCGGATAACACCCTTGTCACTGATTTCGTTGTAGGCAGGAATTTCAAATTGACGCAGCAAATCGCGAACCTTCACGATGGCTTCGTCGATGGCGGGGTCTTGAATGTAGAAGTCCGTCAACGGAATCAATTCATGGCTGTGTTGCCGGTAGAAGCCGGTCTCCAACTGACCCTTGATCATGCGAACAGGGACTTGCGCCTTGTTCCGGTACTGGGTGGGGTTAGCCATGCCCAGTGTTTCAGCGACGTCAACGTCTTGGTGGGCCTTGCTGAAGAGTTCTTTGATTTGGTGTTGCTTGAAGGTCAGTTGGGCTGGGTAAGCCAGGTGTTGTAACGGCGCGATACCGGTTTGCCGGTAGGTCTTGTCCACGTCCTTGACCCGGTCAGCGGATTCCGTTTGCCAAGAGATAGCCCGGGCAAAGCCGTAGTGGCTCTGAACCTTGGTCACTTGGATGGTGATCTCTTCGCCAGGTAAGGCGTTTTCGATGAACAATGGGAAGTCGTCGACCTTAGCCACGCCCATCCCCTGATAAGTCAGGTCGGCGATGGTCACGTCAAGTCGTTCGTTTTTACTTACTGGTGCTTTTGTTTTCATATTAACCTCAATTTCTTTAATGAGAAAGGGATTTTGCTGCTCATTCGTCGCGCAAAATCCCTCCCAGTTACTCTCTAGACATCAGTGTCTTGGTCTTCCGGCAAACTCTCGACTTGCTTGACGAAGTTTTGCTCCGCCGCTAACAATTCGGGAGATTCACTGGTGACCGCCGAATCCGGAATATCATCCAGATTGGCATACATTTCAATGTGTTGCCGCAGGTTGCGGAACTTCATCGGCGCATCCCCACCATACTCGCCGTCCAGGTTGATCATCATCCGGTCTTCAACGGGCCGGGCAATCACCTTACTGGTCTTCTCGTAAATGATGTGGGGATCGTTGATATGCTTACCCCCGTTTAAGACTAAGCCCATCAACCGCAAGATTTCCGGCATGCTGGCCGTCTTCACGATGATCATGGTAAATTTACCATCATCCAACGCCGCGTCGGGCACAATCTGCTCGAACCCGCCAATAGAGTTGGTCAGCGCAAGGAGAAACATGGATGCCTTCCCCCGGAAATGACCGCCATCATAGGTCAGATCCATTTCGATTGGCTTGATGCGGGGCAAGAGTTCTGCTCCCTTCATCAGGTAGGCCAAGTACCCGAAGATCGACTTCAGGTTAGATGGCACGTCGTAGGTCAACTCGGTCAACAGACCCCCACCCGCAATGTTGATGAAGTAGGTATCACTGGCCTGACCAATGTCCATCTTAATGGTTTGGTCCTTCAGCACGACCTTCGCCGCCGCCAACGGATCTTCCCGTGGGATGTGTAACGCCCGGGCATAATCATTCGTGGTACCGGCAGGAATAATGGCCATCTTCGGACGATGAGGTAAGCCAGCCAAACCGTTGACGACCTGGTTGATGGTCCCGTCGCCCCCGGCTGCCACGACGAGTTCGAACCCGGCTTTAGCCGCCCGGGTCGCCTCATCGCGTGCTGAATTTGGTGCGGGTGTCGTGGCGTAGGCACTGGTTTCATAGCCTGCCTGCTCAAACACCGCTAAAATATCGATTAGGTCTTTCTTCAACGCCTCGCGTCCTGAAGTCGGATTATAAATGACCCGTGCCCGTTTACGCATGATGTGCCTCCAATGTTCTATTGCTGTAATGCCGTCATCAACAATTTGTTAACAACTTGTGGGTTGGCTTGACCATGAGTTTGCTTCATGATTTGACCAACTAAGAAACCAACGGCCCGTTTCTTCCCGTTGTTAAAGTCTTCGATGGACTGTGGATTAGCTGACAAGACATCGTCAATGATGGGTTGTAACTTCGCTGGATCTGATAGTTGAACCAGACCGTGAGCTTCCACGTAAGCCTTAGGTTCTTCACCATCCGTGATGGCCTTGAAGACCTTCTTAGCCATCTTGCTGGAAATGGTGCCATCAGAAATCAGGTTGATCATGCCGGCCAGGTTGGCTGGGGTCAGCTTAGTGGCTTGCAAGTCAACTTGCTTCTCGTTCAGGTAGGCGTTAACGTCCCCTTGCAGGTAGTTAGCGGCCATCTTGGGGTCAGCCTTTAAGGCAACCGTGGCGTCAAAGAAGTCAGACATTTCCTTGGTCTGGGTGATAACCATAGCGTCGTAGTCCGTCAAGCCTAACTCGTTGACGTAACGTTCGCGCCGTTTCGTTGGCATTTCTGGCATGGCAGCGTCGAGTTCCTTGATCCAGTCATCACTGATGTTCAGGGCTGGCAAGTCTGGTTCTGGGAAGTAACGGTAATCATCTGAGCCGGCCTTGACCCGCATCAGAATGGTTTCGCCAGTCTTTTCGTCAAACCGCCGCGTTTCTTGTTGCACAGCGCCGCCGGACATCAAGACTTGTTGTTGCCGCTTTTCTTCGTATTCCAACCCACGTTGCACGTAGTTGAACGAGTTCAAGTTCTTCAATTCCGTCTTGGTCCCGAACTTCTCCTGACCCACTGGCCGCACGGAAATGTTGACGTCGACCCGCATGGACCCTTCTTCCATCTTCACATCGGAGATCCCGGTGAATTGGATGCGTTGCCGTAAGGCTTCCAGGTAAGCGTAGGCTTCGGCTGGAGAAGCGATGTCTGGCTTCGACACGATTTCAATCAGGGGCGTCCCTTGCCGGTTTAAATCGACGTAGGAGTGGTCCCGTTCATGGGTGTTCTTCCCGGCATCTTCTTCAATATGCATTTCAGAGATTCCGATTTTCTTTTTCACGCCATCAACGTCGACTTCCACCCAGCCATCATGGCCGATGGGCTTGTCGGATTGCGTGATTTGGTAAGCTTTCGGGTTATCGGGGTAGAAGTAGTTCTTCCGGTCAAAGTGGGTGTGTTGTTCCACCGTAGCGTGTAAGGCCAAGGCGGCAATGATACCGTCAGCAACGACGCCCTTGTTGGTGGTTGGCAGAACCCCTGGGTAACCCCAGTCAATGACGTTGGTGTTGGCGTTAGGGTCGGCCCCGTAGGCAACTGGTGATGGGCTAAAGATCTTTGAATGGGTCTTTAACTCAATGTGGACTTCCAGCCCAATCGTTGTTTCAAAGTTCATTAGTTTTGGCCTCCTAACGTGGGTACTTCTAAATGAAAGTCAGTGTTTTGTTCGAAGGCGTAACCCGCTTTGTAGAGCGTGCTTTCGTCAAATGGCCGACCGATGAGTTGCATACCGACTGGCAAGTTGTTGCTGAAGCCAGCAGGTAAGGATAGTCCTGGGAGCCCGGCTAAGTTCACGGGAATCGTCAAGACATCGTTCATGTACATCGTGATTGGATCCTTGATTTCATCACCGATACCGAAGGCCGTGGTTGGTGCAACGGGACCCATGATAAAGTCGTGGTCTTTCAAGACCGCTTTAAAGTCATTGATAATGACCGTCCGGACCTTGGCCGCCTTGATAAAGTAGGCGTCATAGAATCCAGCGGATAAGGAGAACGTCCCTAACATGATTCGGCGCTTAACTTCTTCGCCAAATCCTTCGGAACGAGACTTCACGTAGACGTCTTCCAAATTCTTCACGTCGTCAGCCCGGTAACCGTAACGAATCCCATCGAACCGTTGCAGGTTAGAAGAGGCTTCTGAGGAGGCGATGATGTAGTAAGCCGCTACCCCATATTTGTTATGTGGTAAGGAAACTTCATCGACCGTGGCACCTAACTTACGGTAGGTGTCAGCAGCAGCCAAGATGGCAGCCTTGACGTCTTCGTTGACCCCTTCGGCCAAGAATTCCTTTGGCAAACCGATTCGCATGCCCTTAACGCTCGTGGCGTCATTCAGGTCGGCAGCGAAGTTAGGCACTGCCTGCGTTGAGCTGGTCAAATCGTGGTCGTCATGACCCGCGATGGCACTCAGAACTGTGGCGTTATCCTTCACGCCCCGCGTCATTGGGCCAATTTGGTCCAGGCTAGACCCGAAGGCAATCAGACCCCACCGAGAAACGCGGCCGTACGTGGGCTTCATCCCGACAATCCCATTGAAGGCAGCTGGTTGACGAATAGAGCCACCGGTATCTGAACCTAGCGTAACGGGCACTTGGCCTGAGGCAACAGCGGCCGCAGAACCACCTGAAGAACCACCGGGAACCTTGGTTTGGTCCCAAGCGTTCTTGGTCGTCTTGAAGGCAGAGTTTTCGGTTGACCCACCCATGGCAAATTCATCCAGGTTGGTCTTCCCCACGTTGATCATCTGTGCGTCGGCCAGCTTTTCAGCGACCGTAGCGTCATAGACGGGGTTGAAGTTGGCCAAAATCTTGGAAGCGGCCGTCGTGGTTAAGCCCTTGGTCACGATATTATCCTTCAGTCCCATGGGAATCCCGGCCAGTGGTTGATCGGCGTTAATTCCCTGCGCATCAATTTTTGCTGCTTGGTCTAAGGCAGCGTCTTCGTTTAAGTTTAAGAAAGCATCGATCTTTGGGTCGGTTGCCTTGATGTTGTCGAAGGTTGCTTGCGTTAATTCCTTAGCGCTAAGCTTCTTGGCAACCAGGTCGGCGTGTAGACTAGCGAGATCCTTGTCAAAATAATTCATTTACGCGTTATCCTCGCTTTCATCGATGATGGCAGGTACCTTGATGAAGCCACGAGCTGCGTCTGGTGCGTTGTGCAGCAGGTCTTCACTTTGTCCCCAGTTATCGGCGACGTCCTCACGCATGACGTTGATTTGGTCGGAAACGTTGCTGGTCACGTCAACACCATCGGTATCAACTTCGCTCAGCGTTTCAAACATACCGATAATGTCGTCCAGTTGAGGCGTAAACGCGTCCAACTCGGCATCCGTAAATTCAAGCTTTGCCAAGCCGGCAACGTGTTGAACTTGTTCTCGATTAATTCGATTAGCCATCAATTATCCCTCTTTCTAATTTATCCGCAATTCACCGTTCACTCCGGACTACTCCCAGGGTAAACATACATTAACATTCTACCATATATCCGTGGGACGCCAAAGATTATGACAAGAAAACTTCCATGGAAACGCCACCAGTTTCAGGCAAGCGGTCGCTGTCACGTTAAATTTCAAAAAAAGGGCCGTTACCCCCTCACCTCGTCATGTGGTGAACAGGATAACGACCCCTATTTTTTAATAACTGTTAAAGACGTGACTCGTGAACTTCTTCGAGCCGGTGGTCCGGTTCAAAAAGCTCTGCACGCCGTCCGTCGATGACACCGTAATGTCAATCGGCACCCCGGATGGCAGATACTTTTGTGCGGCCGTCTGGAGATACTGCGTGAAGCTAATGATTTCCGTTTGACTGTAGAACTGCGTCTGGATGTTCACGTGCATCCCCGTCAGCGATTTCCCATTGTAATGGGCCTGTGCGGTGACCCCACTCAAGTTCGGGAAGAAGTTTTGCACTTCTGTCTTGAAGTTTGAGAAGGAACTTTCATCGTTGCTGTTAGGACTGCTCTCGCCACTCTCAACGGGAAAGACGTAATTCTTTTCGCCTAACGCCGTCCAACTGGAGACGCTCGTGGCGCCCGCCTTGTTGTTCGAGTAGGCAATGAAATCGCCCCCGACCAAGCTATCGTTCGAAGCTTGCCGGTAGATGGCAATGACGATTGGCACGTTCTTCAGGACTGACTTCTTCCGCAACCGCTTGAGGACGGTGTCAGCCGCCTTCTTAGCGTAAGCTTCACCAGCCGCCTTACTGATTTTGGTCTCAAACGTAGACCCGTACTGGGTCTTCTTGTAGTAATCCACGGAGTTGACCGCAATCCCAATCGTGACCCCGCCCAGACTCAGCTTGTTGTTCTTCTGGGTCATGTAATCTTGTTCTTCTAAGGCCTGAATGTAAATTGGATTCCGACCAGTAGCCGACGTGGAGCCGTTGCTGGCGGGATTTAACCCGGTGGCATTCGACTTAGATTTCCGGTCTAACCAGTCCTGCACGGTCGAAGCCGTCAGATGCTGGCCTTCTTGGAAAAAATACTTCTTGGTGGAGAAGACTTTCTTCGAGACGTTCAGCATCCCGTTTTCAAAGCTCTTCAGGTTGTACGTGTTCCCAGAGTCTTGACTGTTGGTTACCCCACGCGATTTACTCGTTTGGTAGTGGCCACTCTTAATGACCCCTTCGTAATCACCATCGCTGCTTTGTCCCGTTAATTGGGTTCCCCCGGACTTACTGTTGCCGGAAGTTCCGGACATACTGGAACTACTTAAATTGCCACACGCGGCCAAAAATAACGGCACCGCGGCCAACGCAATAAAGGTTCGTAACCGTTTCACGACTTGTTTCCTCCTAAAGTCATCATTTCGTTTCGTTCATCGCTGCCTGTAGTTGCGCTTCGTTCCAGACTGGAACGTTGAGCGACTGGGCTTTGGTGAGCTTGCTACCGGCGGCTTCACCCGCAATCAGTAGGTCCGTCTTCTTGGAGACGCTCCCCGTGACCGTGGCCCCGTGTTGCTCGAGCCAGGCGGTCGCTTCTGGTCGGCTCAGTTCTTGGAGCTTCCCGGTCAACACGATGCGCTGACCAACAAACTGGCCCTCTGTATCCACGGGCGTTGCCGCCCCACTGGTATACGTCAGGTTGACCCCGACCGCACGGAGTTCATCAATCAATTCACGAACCTGATCACTGGCAAAATAGGTGACGACGCTGTCAGCAATGATGCCACCAACCGTGTCAATGGCAGAGATGCTCTCGCTGTCAGCCGCCATCAGACTGCCAATATCACCGAATTCAGCCGCAATTGACCGCGCGGCTTTAGCGCCCACGTGGCGAATCCCTAAGCCAAATAGCAAACGTTCTAATGAATTATTGCGACTATTATCAATCGCTGTCAAGAGGTTTTGGGCTGACTTCTCCCCAAATTTATCTAAAGTTAATAATTGGTCGGTCGTCAGCCGGTAAAGACTGGCCACATCATCGACCAATTTACGGTCAAACAGTTGCGCCACAATCTGCGGACCCAAGCCGGCGATGTTCATGGCATTCCGGGAGGCAAAGTGATTCATCCCCTCGGCTAATTGGGCTGGACACCGCGGATTGATGCACCGTAGCGCCACTTCCTCATCCAGGTGGACGAGCTTCGCCCCACAGGATGGACAGTTCGTGGGAATGGGATAGGGTTCCGCATCCGCTGGGCGTTTAGCCGCCACAAACTGAGAAATTTCGGGGATGATGTCCCCGGCCTTGTGTAGCAGGACCGTGTCGCCCAATCGAATATCCTTGGCCGTCAGGTAATCGGGGTTGTGCAGGGATGCCCGCGCAACCGTGCTCCCAGCCAAGGCAACGGGGGTCATGACCGCAGTTGGCGTCACGATACCCGTCCGGCCGACCGTCCACTCAATATCTAAGACGGTCGTCTGAACCTCTTCAGGTGGGAACTTGTAGGCAATCGCCCAGCGAGGCACTTTGACCGTCGCCCCAATCGCCCGTTGAAGCGGCAAGGAGTTGGCCTTGATCACGATGCCATCGATCCCATAAGGCAGGTCGGACCGTTGTCCCTGGTAGCGGTCGATGTAGGCCGCCACGTCGTCCATGTTGTGGGCAACCTGGTAGGCTGGATTCGTGGTAAAGCCGAGTTCGGCCAGTTCATCCAGCAAGCCACTCTGACTCCGCGTGTTTAACGGCTCGTAGTCGGCGATGTTATACATGAAGGTTGCCAGCTTGCGGTCGGCGGTCACCTGCGTATTTTGTTGGCGCAGGCTCCCCGCCGCCGCGTTCCGGGGATTGGCAAAGGGTGCCTGGCCGGCCGCCTCCCGTCGCTCATTCAGCGCGAGAAAGGCTGCCTTAGGCATGTAGCATTCGCCCCGGACATCAATCGTCAGTGGCCGGCTCAGGGTCTGGGGAATGGACGGAATCGTCTTCAAGTTGGCCGTAATGTCCTCACCAATTTGCCCGTTGCCCCGCGTCGAGCCCTGCACGAATTCACCGTTTTCATACCGCAGCGAAATGGCCAGGCCATCAATCTTTAATTCACAATTATAGTCAAAGTCCTCGTCAACATTGCCGCGAAGACGTTCATCAAATTCCTTGAGCTCGTCAATGGAGAAGACATCTCCCAACGACAGCATGGGAATCTCATGGGTCACCTTAGGCAGGTCGCCCCGCGTGGTGCCCCCAACTTTTTGGGTGGGTGACTCCGGCGTCACGATTTCTGGAAAGGCCGTTTCCAAGGCGACTAACCGGGCATAAACGCGGTCGTATACGTCGTCTGCTACCACTGGTGCATCCGCATCGTAATATTGTTTACCCCAGGTAAGCAACTGGGGCCGGAGCTCTGCTGCCTCGGCAGCGGCTTGCTCCGCCGTTAAGGTTTTAATGGGTTTGTCAGTCATCAAATTCCTCCCATGTCACACTTATTTTTCGACTCGCTTGATTGGGGCGAAAGCGGCTAACAACCGCTTCACACCCTGTTCTGGAAAGGCAATGTCCAATTCGGCATCTTCACCGGTTCCGTTGACTTTAACCACGGTCCCGATGCCCCACTTCTTGTGGCTGGCCTTATCGCCGACGCCCCAGCTAACTTCACCGGCACCGGTGCCAGCTGGCTCGCTGACCCGGCCGGTCTTGCCAGCATATGGCTTGGCAACCGCGCTAGCCGTCCGCCGGGCAAATGGTACATCCCGCCGACTTGGGGTCAAGCCGGATTGCGTTTCGCTGTAGTCTAAGTGCAGCAACTCGGGATCAATTTCGGTCACGAAGCGAGACTGCGGGTTGGTTTGGCGCCGACCGTACAGCATCCGCGAGTAAGCATTGGTCAGATACAGCTTGGTTTGGGCCCGGGTAATCCCCACGTAGGCCAACCGCCGTTCTTCTTCCAGCTCGTCGTCTTCCAGCATGGCCCGGGACAGGGGGAAAATCCCCTCTTCCAGTCCCATCAGGAAGATGACGGGGAATTCTAGTCCCTTAGCCGCATGCAACGTCATCAGGGTCACCTCAGCAGGTTCCTCTTCAACATCATCTTGCGCGGAGACTAAGGCCAAATCGGCCAGGAATTCAACCAGTCGTTCTTCTGTTTCATCATGATCGGCGTTATCCCAATCATCATCAAACTTCTGCGTCACGGATAGGAATTCTTGAATGTTTTCAATCCGGGTCTCCGCCTCGAGATTCTTGGCAGCAACGGCCTTCAAAGCCGCCATATAGCCGGTCTGATCCAACAGTTCATTGGTGATTTCGGAAACGCTCATGGTGGCGGCCTTATCTTGCACGGCCTTCATCGTCATCCCAAATTTCTCCATGGCATTGCGAATCCGGGTGCCCAGGTTCGTGGCCAACGCAATGTTTTGCGTGGCTTCTAGCTCGGTCCAGTCGTTCATTTCCGCAAAATCTCGAAGTTTTTCGACACTCGTAGCGCCAATGCCCCGCTTAGGTTCATTGATGATCCGTTCCAAGCTCATGGAATCGGCTGGATTGGCCACCAACGTCAGGTAGGCCAGGACGTCACGAATTTCCTTACGGTCGTAGAACTTGTGACCCCCGACCATGGTGTACGGAATGTTGGTCTTGACCAGGGTTTCTTCAATCACCCGGGATTGGGCGTTGGTCCGGTACAAGATGGCGAAATCGCCGTAACCGCGGTTGTGTTGCTCACGTTCTTCTTGAATCTTAGCGACCACGTAATGGGCCTCGTCATTTTCATTTTGACCCCGGTAATACGAGATCTTTTCCCCTTCCGGATTGTCCGTCCAGAGATCCTTCTTCTTCCGGTTAACGTTGCGTTGAATCACGTCGTTGGCCGCCTTCAAGATGGTCTTGGTCGACCGGTAATTCTGCTCCAGCAGCGTGACGTGGGCAGCGGGGTAATCATGTTCAAAGTTTAAAATGTTTTCCATGTTGGCCCCCCGCCAACCGTAGATACTTTGGTCCCCATCCCCAACGACACAGAGGTTACCGTACTTCTTAGCCAACAGGTTGACCAGCGTGTACTGGGCATCGTTGGTATCTTGGTATTCATCGACGTGGATGTACTTGAATTTTTCTTGGTAGTAGCCCAAGACTTCTTTATCTTGATTAAAGAGCTTGATGGTCAACATGATCAGGTCGTCAAAGTCCATCGCTTGGTTAGCCTGCAGCTCACGTTGGTAACTCTCGTAGACCGTTGCCACCGTCGTTTCAAAGGGATTCCCAGCGGCTTCACGCATCATTGCTGGTGTTTGTAAGGCGTTCTTGGCGTTTGAAATGGCCCCTAACACGGACCGGGGATCAAACTTCTTGACGTCTAAGTTTTGTTGCCGCAAGACCCGCTTGATCAGCGTCCGTTGTTCCCCGGGGTCCGCAATCGTAAAGGCCCGGTTGTACCCCAGCTTATCGGCATCTCGCCGTAAGATTCGCACACACAGGGCATGGAACGTGGAAACCCAGACGTCGTTGCCATCCGGTCCCAATAATTTGATGACCCGTTCGCGCATTTCCTTAGCGGCCTTGTTCGTAAAGGTAATCGCCAAGATCCGCCACGGCATCACGTTGTTGTGCTCAATCAGGTAGGCGACCCGGTGCGTTAACACCCGGGTCTTCCCACTACCGGCACCCGCCAATACTAGCAGCGGTCCCTCCGTCTGAAGGACGGCCTCCGTTTGCTTATCGTTCATGCCAGTTAACAATTCTTCTCCTGCCACCGTGAACACAGTCCTCTCTGTAATTAGTCTTGAATAGTATACCAAAAAAACATACGTTCTGCTGGAAGTCTCCCCGATATTTCAAAAGAAATTTTGGGGACCGCTGCCATAATTTTAACGGTTAAAAAGCCGTGCACACCAATAAACGCACCCAATCAGCCAGCCGGGTGATCAGATGCGCCATGTCACTGTTTTAATTTGGTCGTTGATTGCGCCTCCGGGGGCGTGAGAATGGGACCGGAACGCTGTGGGCGAACGCCCGGAGCCAAAGAGCGGTCTCCGCGCTTACTTTGAGCCACCCAGGTGTCTCAAAGATATCAATGTTCTAACCGGCCAAGAACGCCGCTAAGAACATTCCCACGGCTAAGCCCATTCTCACACCCCCTGCGGCTAATACTGGCTTTAAAACCAGCGTCACGCCACGTGGTCATCCCAACCGCCGCTAGTCAACTGAATGTGAACAAGTCAACCGCTTGTCAGCCGGGAGGGCGGCGAAAATAAACTCAGCCGTGGGAATTATCTTAACGGTCGATTTTGACCGTTTAGATAATTGGCGACTTTGAGACTCGCTTCTTGAGGCTCAAAGCGAGTCTGAAGACCGCCCTTTGGCTTCAGGCGTCCGCCCACCGCGTTCCGGTTTATTTTCGCCGCCCGGTAAGGCGCGGACAAAGACCTGCTGGCTTCTTCACTTTTAGTCGACTGCTGGGTCGGTTGGGGTGGACCAGATGGCGGTGTCGTCTAACTGGTCGAGCAGCGGCTTGACCGCTGTCCCCTGCACGGAAATGTGTCCTACCACGTCATCATCGGCGGGTTTGCGCAGATGATAGAACGTGAAGTGCCAGTTGGCCTTGATCTGCCATTGGGTCTGGATCGCCGTCAGCTGACTGGCCGTAAAGTTGGCCGTGACCGCTGGCGTCAGGATCGTTGGTTGGGCCAAGGGTAAGCCACAAACGGCACGCATATGTTGTTCAAATTCATCGACCGTAGCGGCATCCCTGAAGACGTATCCCGTCTCGCTAGGTGCGGCCACAATCTTCTTCACGTAAATTGCCCCACTGCTGGTGAGGTAGAAGGAGACTTCAAACACCCCAACATAGTTGACGTTTTTGCCGACCTCTCCCGCGATCCGGTGAATTTCACTGGCCACGTCGTCATCAAGTTGAGCGGGGACCCAGGTCTTCTGAGCACGGTCATTGACCGACTGCACTTCCGTGATTGGAAAGGCTTGTTGGTTTCCCTCTTGATCACGGGCAACGATGATTGAGAATTCGCGATCATAAGCAATTTGGGATTCCAAAATGTAGGTTCCCCAGTCGAGTAACCCTGCCGCTTTGGCAATATCCGTTTGCGTCTTGATGACTAACTCACGGCCGTGGGACCATTCCTTTTGAATGGGCTTTAAGACACAGGGATAGCCAATGGAATTGACGGATTGGTACACGTCATCCAAGTTGATGATCGTGGCGTACGGTGCCACGTTCACGTTTAACTGATCAAAGAAGGCCCGTTCCAACAACCGATCCTGCATCATTTCCAGCATGTCTGCGCCCTGTGGAATCCGGGTGAACTGCGCCAAAAATTTGATGACGTCCGTGTCCACACGGTCCGAATCGTACACGATGGCCGCACAGCTCTCAGCAAAATGCTGGAGTTTGTCGCGATCCTTCGCGGTGCCAACTGCCTTGAAGTCTGCTAATTGTAGCGCCTCACTCGTTTCGTCAGCGCCATACGCCCCGACACGCAACCCCATTTTCCGGGCCGTCGTTACCAACATTGCCGCGTTAGCGCTGTTACCAATCACCCCAACAGTATCTCCAGGATATAAGACCGTGTTCGCCAATTTACTCCCTACTTTCTACCTAAAATTAATTTTTCCGTTAGTGTTAAAGATTAAAACCATTCACTTTTTATTCTAAAGTTTCCCAAGCGATTAAACAAGTTAGATGCGCCTAATCCTGGGCAAAAATGACCTGACCATCCGCAAAGGAAGCGATGCTAGCTAAAGCCACCAATGGGACGCCGGCGTCAACGACCATTTGGTGGCCCTTTTGGAAGCGCTTCTCGATGACGACACCGACGCCGGCGACCGTGATGCCCGCTGTTGCAGCGATATCGAACAATCCCTGAACGGCCTGGCCGTTTGCGAGAAAGTCATCCACGATGAGCACCCGGTCTTCGGGCGACAGGAAGCGCCGGTCAATGGAAATGTCATTGTTGACCTGCTTGGTGTACGAGTAGACCTTGGCCGTGTACAGGTTATCCTGTAGCGTCAGGCTCTTGTGCTTGCGGGCAAAAATAACGGGAACCTGTAAATGTAACCCAGCCATGACGGCGGGCGCAATCCCAGAAGATTCGACCGTTAACACCTTCGTGATGCCGGCATCTTTGAAATGGCGGGCAAATTCAGCCCCCATCTGGTCCATCAATTGGGGATCAATTTGGTGGTTCAAAAAGTTATCAACCTTCAGCACGTTACCGGGCAAAACCGTCCCGTCCTGTCGAATGCGATCTTCTAAAATTTTCATCGTCTTTGACCTCCAAAAAGTATTTCTTTTATTCTACCCGATTGCCGCTTAAAAAACAGCAACCTGACCAGACATTTAGGAATGCTTAACCCAACCACAGGCCGAGCAATTCCGAGATAACCGTCACCAACGCTAAGATTCCCAAGCTCCGGACGGCCAAAATAAAGGTTTCCTTCTTCACTTGAACGCGAAACAGTCCACGCACGTTGCGGACAATCAGGGGGACACTGATCAGCGCCAGCAACGACCATTTGGGCAGGTCGCCGAGCAGCACACTGACAATCAATGAGAGATACCCAATCACGTAGAAGCTGGCAAACAGCCATAAGGCCCCCTGCTTGCCCAAGTAGTAGACAATCGTCTTGCGGTTCAGACTCAGGTCCTCGGCGGCGTCACAGATGTTATTAGCTAGCAATAACGCGGCAATGGCCATCACGGCAATCCCGGAAGCCAGTAAAACCCGACCCATGAGCGGCCAAGTGAAAGCGGACGTTTGATAAAGGTTTAAATAAACCGTGATCAGCATGATCATATAGCCCATGGTAAAACCGGCAAAGAACTCCCCCGTAGGCGTGCCAGATAAGGGCCGTGGCCCCCCGGCGTACAGGTAGCCCACGAGGAAACAAAAGACTCCCATGACCAGTAACGGCCAGCCGGTCACCCAGACCAGGTACAGGCCAATGACCCCCGCCACGACCGCCATGCTCGCCATCAAGGCAAAAATCCGGTTAACGGCCAGGTGATGGACCCCAATGATGTTGGTGTACTTCTTCCACTCGGCGGCCTGATTGCCCGCCTTGGTGTAATCCTGATAATTATCATTGATATCCACGGCCATGTTAAAGAGCAACATCGCCACGAAAAACAACGCGGTAACGCCCCAATTCACGTGTTGATAGTTGGCCTGCACAAAAATGACACCCAATAAAAATGGCCAAACAGACGCAATTTTGGCTTTGATTTCAACGAGTTCGAGAAAGGTACTGACGGTCATACGGATTCCTCCTGAGTTTTTAAAAGTTTCAATGCTATAATGATTTGGCCTCCGACTTAGTGCGGACACGAGACTGCCGAATAGGCCGAGAGTTATGTAGGCTAAACATTTTGTCGTGCGACACCCTACTACAAAAAATGAACACGTAGATTCAGCTAACAAAGCCTGCCGCTCAGGCTGGAACCAACCCCACAGCAGGGCACCTTGAGCGCGCCGCCGGAAACGGATGTGCCACGACCCCACGTTAATCGCAAGCCCACGGGCTAAACCAGTGTCAGCCGCAGGGCTGGTGAAAATGGGCTCAGCCGTGGGAGTTGCCTTAGCGGGTTTCCCGCTTAGGCAACTGCTATCTTTGAGACTCGCTTCTCAGAGGCTCAAAGTAAGCCCACAGCATCACGGCCCATTTTCACCAGCCCGGAGGCGATGTTAACACTTAGTTTAGCCACAATTTGATAATAGCCCATACCTGCGGTGAGTTCAACCGCCACGGATGTGGGTTAGCCCGCTCACTCAGTCCCCCACAAATTAGTTTTTACCCCTAACGATTCCACCAGCGTTACGTCATTCACCGTCCACCCCGGCAATCCCTAATTTCACGCCATTTTCTGCGAATTTGGTTCGACTCGGTCTCCAATCGTCCTAACAAATTCAAACAACAGAGTAACCTTTATTTGACAACGTTTCCACATGCCGGTAAGATAAATTTTAACGTAACATACATAGCGAGGTGCAAAATGGATCGACAACTTTGGCGGCAATTTCCACAAGTAGAACCGCAACTGGATGCGCTACAGGACTACCTTTTTCGGGCGGTTCAGCTGGATAACCAACCCATCCACAGCAAAATATTAGCGTTGTTAAAATCTGGCGGCAAGCTGTTGCGTCCTGGATACTTTTACCTATTCTCTAAATTCGGGAACCAGGGCACGCCGGCGGAATTGCAGGCTGGCGCGGCGGCACTAGAAATTCTGCACGTCGGGACCCTGATTCACGACGACGTCATCGATGAGTCCCCGACCCGGCGTGGCGTCCGCACGATTCAGATGAAGTATGGCCAACGCAATGCCATTTATGCCGGCGATTTCATGTTTACGGTGTACTTTAACCAGGTCCTAAAGGCCACGGCCGACCGGCACATGGTGCAGGAACACATCGACGCCATGCACCGCATCCTGCAGGGAGAACTCCACCAAATGGACCTCAACTATCGCGAGGATATTACGGTTGACGCCTACCTCAACGAAGTCGCCGGCAAGACTGCCGAGCTGTTTGCGCTGAGTTGCTATACCGGTGCCAAACTTTCCGGTGCACCAGCCAGCGTGGTGGCCATCACCCGTGAGATTGGGATTGCCATTGGTTGCGCCTACCAAATGCTCGACGATATTCTGGATTACGCGGGCGACCCGGCCAAAACTCAGAAGCCGGTTCTGGAAGACTTGCGTTCCGGCGTCTACTCTTTGCCACTAATTCTAGCGATTCCCCAGGCTAAACGCGACTTCCACCACCTGTTGCGTAAGAAAAAGGACATGACGGTAGCCGACATCCAGGCCGTTCAGGCGTTGGTCGCCCAGTACCACGGCATCGAATCTGCTCGCCAATTGGCGCTGGCCCACACGGAAAAGGCGTTGGAACTGATTCAACAATTGCCAGCCGGTGAGGCCCAGGCCGACCTGGAAAAACTCACGACCATGCTCCTACGGCGTGATCACTAATCAACGAAACTAGTAAAGGGTCATCCCCGCGTGAGGATGACCCTTTTTGTATACTCATTTTATTTTCCGCGGTCCAAGTCGTACAACGCCCTGAATCGGGCATTGCCACGGTACAGTTCGACTGGCGTCCCCTGCATGTCGAAGCGGCCGTTTTCAATGAAGCGGACCTGATCGACGTGGTTGATGCCGGCTAAATGGTGCGTGACCCAGATAATCGTCTTGTCGTGGAGCACGCTGAAGACCGTGTCCAGCAGGTGTTGTTCGGTAATCGGGTCCAGGCTCACGGTTGGCTCATCCAAAATGATAATGGGCGCGTCCTGCAAGAGAATCCGCGCCAAGGATAGCCGTTGCCGTTCCCCACCAGAGAACCGGCTACCGGCCTCCTGAACTTCCGTGTCGTAGCCCTGAGGTAGCCGACCAATCAGATCATCCAGTTCAACGGCTTTGACGGCCGCGTGAACATCCGCATCGGTGGCATTTAAATTCCCCAAGCGCACGTTGTTCATCACGGTCGTGTCGAACAGGTACGGCTGCTGATCCAGCACGCCAAAGAGTTGCGCCCGTTGCTGCTGGAGCTGGGCAATCGGCACCCCGTTGAGCGTCACCTGACCACTAGCCGGCGTTTCGTCCCCCAAAATCAGCTTGAGCAACGTACTCTTCCCCGTCCCACTGGGACCCAACAAGGCTAATTTTTCACCCGGATGGAGCTCGAGGGAGAGATCATCAATGACTTGGCGTTCGGCCCCCGGATACGTGAAGGCCACGTGGTCCAGTTGTAGCGTCGGCGCCCCGTCAATCGTGGTTTGTGGCGCCTGTTCCGGTTCATTTTCATCCAAGCGGTTGACCCGTTCGATGGAATCCTTGTAGACCGGCCACTCGCTGACCCCTTGGCTCATGCTTGAGAACGGTTCGACGGTCGGAAACAGTGCCAACCCAAAGGCGGCGACCCAGTTGGCCTCGGCCTGATTGTGGGTAAACGTCAATCCGGCCCACCAAACGATCAGCACAACTGCTGCCCCGAAGACGACCTGAATGGCAAAGTTCCGCCACCACTGGAAATGGTGATCGGCCCGTCGCAGCGTGGCAATCTCATCGATGGGTTGGTCCTGTTGTGCTAGGAAGGCCGTCCGCCGACCAGAAATGAGCCAATCGCCCAAGCCCAGTACGGAATCGGTCAGTTTGGTATAAAAATTCCGTTGCACCTGGCGTGCTTGGAACTCGCGGCGACCGTTTACCGTCACGGACAACAACGGCATGAAGATGACAATCACACCCAACAGTAATAGCATCAACAGGCCAAACGCCCAGTTGAAGTAGCCGATGCCGATGACCACGAATAGATATAGCAGCCAACCAATCACTAGGGGAAAGACCGTCCGCAGATACAGGTTTTCAATGTGGTCGATGTCTTCGGCTAAAATACTGAGGACATCCCCCGTCTGGTGCGTCTGGCGAATGGCGACCGCTTGCTTTTCCACGGCCTGATACAGCCGCTTCCGGAAGTCCGAAACGATTCGCAGCACCCAGTTGTGACTGGTCAGTCGTTCCGCGTAACGGAAGGCTGGCCGGCCAATCCCAAAGGCCCGGGCGAGCACGATGGGCACGTAAATCATCAAAATGTTATACGGATGGGTGGCGGCCCGGCTAATCAGGTAGCCGGAGTTAAACATCAGCGCGCCCCCACAGAAGAAGGTCATGAAGCCCAGGAATAGAACCAGCGCCAACAGTTTCCGGTAGCGCCGCAGGTACGGCATGACCCAGTGATCGTGCTTAAATGTCGCAAAAAATCCCTTCATCGTGTCGTCGCTCCTTCCATTTCAGACCGCAACCGAACGTAGGCGCCGTTTCTCTCCTGAAGCTCGGCAGGGGTCCCCTGCTCCACGATTTCGCCGTGGTCCATCACTAAAATATAATCCATTTCATTCATCCAATGAAGCCGGTGGGTCGCGAAGAAGACCAAATGATTCGCAAAGACTGGCATCATGGTTTGTTTCAGTTCCACTTCGGTTTCAATATCCAAGTGCGCCGTGGGTTCGTCGAATAGCAGGACCCGCCGTGAATCATCCAGGAAGGCCCGGGCCAACGCAATCCGTTGGGCCTGGCCCCCACTGACGCCCCGGGCCCCTTCACCAATCTGGGTGTCCAAGCCGGCTGGCAAGGAGGCAATCCAGTTGGTCAACCCGGCTTTGGCGGCAGCGGCAGTAACGGCCGCTTCGCTTGCATCCGGCGCATAGAAGGCCAGGTTGTCCCGCAAGCTGGCATGGAACAGGTACGGCGCCTGTGGAATATAAACGAAGCTGCGTTGCCAGGCCTTCTGGTCGAGGTGTGGCACCTGCGTTCCGCGAACGTGAATTTGCCCATCTTGGGGGCTCAGAAAACCACCCAACGTGTTGATCAGGGTCGACTTCCCGGAACCTGAGGCCCCAATGATGCCGACCTTTTGAAAGCCGTGCACATCAAACGTGATATCCTTTAACGTCGCCGCATCCTCGCCATAGGCCACGTTCACGTGATCAAAGCGCACGTCATCGTCAGCCGTCCACACGGGCTCGCGGGCCGGTAAGAGCTCCCGGTCGCTCGGCGTTTCGCGTTGTAAAATATCCAGCACGGCCGTCAACGCATTCTTCCCGTTCAGGGTCGCGTGATAGTCGTTAGCAAAGTTTCGAATTGGGGCAAAATAATCTGGTGCCAGGGTCAAAATGACCAATGCTGGCAGGAGTTGAATCGAATTATTCATCAAGCCAAAACCCAAGAAAACGGCAATAATGGCGATCGACAGCGTCGTGAAAAAGTCCAACGCAAACGTTGACGTCATGGCAATCGTCAGCGTCGCCATGGTCTTCTTACGATAATCCTCACTGACTTGATAAACGTTGTCCGCATACTTTTCGTTCAAGCCTAACTGCTTCAGAGTTGGCAGACCCCGCAGCGTATCCACAAAGTGATTGGATAGCCGTTGGTAGCCGGCGTATTGCCGGTCGGCCTTGGCCTGGGCCGCGAGTCCCAAGATAATCATAAAGATAATAATCAACGGGTAAATAGCCAGTAGGAATAGCGCTTCTTTCCACTGGATAAAGGCGATGTAGATCAGCACCAGCCAGGGCGTAATCGACAGGTCCAGCACTTTCCCGATGATCATCATCAGGTAGGTTTGAATCTTGTCGATACCTTCCAGGCCCATGGTGACTACGTTTCCGGTCCCCTTCTCGGCCACCACGCTGGGGCCCAGGTCAAACAGCTTGGCCATAAAGTCCTTCCGCAATTTCTTAGTCGTTCGTTCGACAAACGGATACATGAGCCAATCCTTTAAGAGTGTCAGCAAATGACGCGCCAGAAAGGCGACCGCAAACACCGCCAACGGCTCGACAATCGTGTCAATCGGCTGTTGTTTCCAGAGCTGAACAATTGCGGCCGACAAGTACTGCGCCTGAATAATAATCATAATAGCTTGAATCACCGTCAGTACCGCCTCAATCACTGCGGCCGGTTTCACACCTGGAAATTTAAAAACTCGTGAATCAATCAAAATAAAGCCCCCTCACAACAAGTGATAACTCATACTGCCATGATAGCATTTTTTAGGTATCTAAGCGCTACCAATCAGTTGTAACCAACATCTTTTTGACAATTTAGTTGGTCACAACTGATTGGCTTTTGTAGTTTTGCGTTGACGTTCTCGCCTGCGGAAGCCAAGGAACGCGCCCCTGGGACCCGACCGAAGCCAAAGACCGGTCTTCGGTCTCGCCTTGAAGCTTCACCCACCCCGTGAATCTCCAAGGTCGGTCCGTGCTCTAGGCCCGGCAAAAAGCAGCCGAACCAAGACCACCGACACGGGCACGCTCCTTGACCTCCTCCGGCTTCACTTGACAACAACCGCCAAGCTAACCGGTTGTGGCAACAATCGTTCAGCTGTTTCCTGCCATCTGACTAGCTTACTCGTAGACGGGCTCAATATGTACACACTAATATACAGGAGAACACAGTCAATAACGACTACCACTGGATTAAACCAATGTCAGACGCAGGGCTGGTGAAAACCAGGCCGGCAAGGTCAGTGTCAGTGACCAGAGGCGGATCAAAGTGACCCGCTGTGTCGGTGGTCTTGGCTGAGGTCCTTTCTCAGCCTAGCCCACGGGACAACCTTTGAGACCGCCTTTTGGCTCAAAGTTGAGGTGGAAGCCCGTCCTTCGGTTGAAACCGGCCCCATAGCCGGGCACTTTGAATCCGCCGCCGGGAACGAACCTCAACACAACCCATGTCACTTCCTAAGAAACACTCCCACACCACACTAAGTTGAACCACTTTCAGCCGCCGGAGCTGGGAAAACTGGGCCGGTCGTAGAAGTGACCAGAGGCGAGCCAAGGTGCCCCGCTGTGTCGATGGCCTTGGCTGGGGTTCTGTCCCAGCCTAGCCCACGGGACAACCTTTGAGACCGCACCCAGGCTCAAAGTTGAGGTGGAAGCCCGCCCTTCGGCTGGAACCGGCCCCACAGCAGGGCACCTTGAGCGCGCCGCCGGGAACGGAAACGGCCAGGCCCAGTTTTCACCAGCTCGGTCCTCGCTGACAAAGACTGGCTTAACCAAAAATCCCCACGGCTGGAAAAGTCGTGAGGACCATAGCACCAAACAGATGCATTTAAAATTAAATTAAGCGTTTTGCTTAGGTGAAGCCAACCGCTTGTAGAAGACCCAGTAGCTCCAGATGAAGTAGACCAAGACGATTGGCAGGATGCTAAACGCCAAGATGGTCATCAGGTGCAGCGTGTAAGGTGAACTAGAGGAGTTCTTGATCAGCAGTGAGTACGCTGGATTGTTGGCAACCATGACCCGTGGGAATAACCCATTGAAGATCAGAACAACCACACTGACCAGTGACAAACCACTGCCGATAAAGGACAGCCACTCGTGGTTCCCCAGCACACCCCAGTAAGCCAAGCAAGTGAAGATGACCAAGGCAACCACGATTGCCGTAGTCGTCAGTGGCTTCTTGGCAAAGAAGTCGGTTGAGAAGTATAGCAGGATGGCAAATAACACTTCACCCGCAAATAGGACGGGGTACAGAATCTTGTTCCAGGCCAAGGCCCGTTCCCGTAATTCACCGGACGTCTTCAACCGAATGAAGTTTAACCCGTGAACCAGAGATAAGACGGTGACCGCTACCCCACCAACGATGGAGAACAGGTTGACGTAGTCGAAGAAGTGCGCGGTCATGTCCCCATTTTTATCGATTGGCATCCCGGCAATCATAGCGGTGAACAGCATTCCAAACAGGAAGGCGGCGCAGAAGCTCCCAATCGTGGAAGCCCACTCCCAGAAGTTTCGCCAGGTTGCCGTTTGCATATTGGCCCGGAATTCAAACGAGACTCCCCGGAAAATCAGGGCGGCCAGGATTAAGAACAGCACCAGGTAGAACCCGGAGAACAGGGTCGCATACCACATTGGGAATGACGCGAACATGGCACCACCAGCGGTGATCAACCAGACTTCATTACCATCCCAGTGCGGTCCGATTGACCGAATCACAACGTCACGTTCGGCTTCGGTCTTGGCAAAACTCTTGACGAGCATCCCCACACCAAAGTCAAACCCTTCTAGGAAGAAGAACCCACTAAACAGCACGCCGATTAAAATAAACCAGATCAGTTGATAGCTAGTCATGGTTGAACGCCCCCTTTGAGTACGGATCAAGGTCAGTATCGCCCGCCGCATACCCATCGGTATTTTCAGTATCAGGACCAGCCTTCAACGTCCGGTGACACAGAACGATCATGACCAGACCCATGCCGGCAAACATCAGGAAGTAAACAATGTTTGATGTCAGCAGCGAGGCAACGGATACATTTGGCGAAACCGCGTCGGCAATGGTCAGTAAGCCATAGACGACCCAAGGGTAACGCCCAAATTCAGTGATGAACCAACCAGCTGTGTTGACTACAAATGGGAGCCATAGGCACAGACCCATGATGTAGAGGAACCAGCGTTGATTCATAATCAGCTGCGACTTCTTGCGGTTAAAGAACAACCCGACAATCGCGAGCAAGGCAAACAGTGCCCCCGCCCCAGACATAATCCGGAAGCTCCAGAACAAGGTCTTGGTTGGCACGTAGTAGTTAATGTCATTGCCATATTTCTTATCGTACTTGGCATGTAACTCTTTGTTAATGGTGTTCATCCCTTTGATGGTCCCAGTTGTCTTGTGGTAACTCAATAAGTTCAAGACATACGGCACATCAACGGACCAAGTCGTCTTGTGTTGCTTGTTGTCGAATCCAGCAACCATTGACCATTCACCTTTATTGGTCGAGTCCTTATAGAGCCCTTCCATAGCGGCAAATTTCATCGGTTGGTTGTTGATTAAGTAACGACTTTGAATATCCCCACTGGCAATGGAACCCAGGGAGAAGATTAAGCCAATGACCAGCGCCACGTTCAAAGACTTGCGGTAGAACGTCACGTGATCCTTCTTCAGCAGACGCCATGCGGCACAGCCGGCAATGACGAAGGAAGCGGTAACAAAAGCGCCGAAGATAACGTGCGGAAATTCACTCCACAGCTGGGGGTTACTCAAAACAGCCCCAAAACTGACCATTTGGACATGGCCCGTTTGTTGGTTGATGATGTAGCCCAATGGGTTCTGCATGAAACTGTTGGCAGCCAGAATCCATAATGCGGAAAGTGAAGACCCGAACATAACTAACCAAATAAAGAGCGTGTGGACCCACTTATTGAAGCGGTCCCAGGTAAACATCCACATCCCGATGAACGTGGATTCCATGAAGAAGGCTGCTAGCGCTTCGATGGCTAATGGTGCCCCGAAGATGTCCCCCATAAACCGAGAGTATTCAGACCAGTTCATCCCAAATTGGAATTCCTGAATAATACCAGTAACCACCCCAACGGCGAAGCTGTACAGGAACATTTTGCCCCAGAACTGCGCCATCTTCTTGTAATCCTCATCACCCTTAATCGCATACATGGTTTCCATGACGGCGACGACAAAGGCCAAGCCGATTGAAAATGGAACGAAGAAGAAGTGAAAGACAGTGGTCATTCCAAATTGGAATCGCGCTAGGCCCAGGATATCCAGACCAAGATTTAACATTTTTCTAACCTCCCCAAACGTTATTAGTGTAAATAAATAATTGCTGTCTTGGCTCTATTATATCGAGTGATAAGTCAATAAGCAATGGTTGGGCGCTAATCTACCTAAAGTTAATGGATTACATTCGAAATTTGTGTGCAATTAAGTTGTTAGTCTCCGTGACACTTTAACCAATGTGTGCTATTTATGTAAGCGTTCTCCCTGTTTTAGCGGGATTTCTGGCAAACTCGTGCTAAAATGGAGGGGACGGCAAACGTCGAAGGAGGTTTTTTACATGACAGAACGATTATTAACCTTTCCAACCTTAAATCAAACGCAAATCACTGCCCTAACATCCCTGGGCGTCGACGTGGTTCCCGCTAGTGACTGGGAAACCGCCACGGATATTGACATCATCTTTGGCTGGGGGCAACACGGTCCAGCCGTTCTGCAAAACCCGCAGAATCACGTGCGCTGGATTCAAACCATTAGCGCAGGCGTTGATTATCTGCCCCTCGATTGGATTAACGCCCACAATATTCAAGTCACCAACGCAAGTGGCGCCTACTCTGCGGCCATCGCGGAGTCGACGATTGGTTATTTACTTTACTTTCTGCGTGACTTTAACGATGCGGTCAAGAACCAGGCCGGTCATTTCTGGCAGGTGCCCGCGCGGTCTGACCTGGCGACACTGGCTAACCAGAAGGTCGTCATCTACGGTACGGGGAGTATCGGCCAACACATCGCCGAGCTGCTGAACGGCTTTGGCAATTACCCATTTGGCGTTAACCGTTCTGGTCATGGCGTCTCTGGTTTTCAGGGCACAGTGAGCCTGGCAGATGACGCTGCGCTGGTCAAGGATGCCGACGTCATCATCAATGCGATGCCCGCCACACCGGCGACCGTTCATTACTTTAATACCGATTACTTTGAAAAATTAAATGGCGTGCGGATCTTTGTCAACGTCGGCCGTGGGAAGTCCGTCGACGAGCAAGCCCTCATGCACGCGCTGCTTTACCAAAACGTGTTGAATGCCGCTTTGGATGTCTTCGAGACGGAACCCCTTCCCCGCGAATCCAAGCTGTGGGATTACCCGAACGTCCTGATCACGCCGCATCAAACTGGCTTCGATGTCGATAACATCCGGCCAATCTTCGGTTACCTCAGTGATAACCTGAAGAGCTGGGAAGCCGATGGTCAACTGACCGTCAACCGCGTCGACGTCAGCCGCGGTTACTAACGTTTAGTAGGCTAACGCAAAATACGTCTCTACCCTTTTGTTGGGCGGAGACGTATTTTTTGATGGATTTAATGATGTGGGAAAATTAATTTGGTGTGAATCATCTGTTGCCGTAGCAATTCAAGATTACGAGCATCTACCTCATCGGGAGAATACTTCAGTAAGTCACGTTTCAAGATTTCATCCCCACCTGGCATATTCAAGTAGCGTAGAACCTCATCCCGCTCTTGAGGATCAAGTTCATAGGGAAGGTGCTCAATTTTTTGTGATTCAGTCATGGCGCTGCCTCCTTTCGGTCACCAGTATGTTTTGCTCAGTATACCATGATTAAGCAAGCACTTACTCAGAGACGGCAAGCACCTGTCAGATATTTTATGCTTTACTGACCATTCTCCCGGTAATCAGCTTCCACCTGGCCCTTATCCCCGCGCCACCACGCTTCGTGTGCCCGGTACCAGGCAATCGTTTGCCGCAAGCCCGCCGTGAAATCGGTCACGCGTGGCTGCCAGCCCAACGACTGCTGGAGATAACTGGCATCGATGGCGTACCGAACATCGTGTCCCGGCCGGTCGCGCACATAATCAAAGGCATCGGCTGGTTGGCCCATCAACTTTAAAATAGTCCCCAGTACCTCGCGATTGCTGTGTTCCCCGTTAGCGCCAATCAGGTAGGTTTCCCCCAGCTTGCCGCGTGTCAAAATGGTCCAAACGGCGCGCGAATGGTCATCCACGTGAATCCAATCCCGGACGTTGGCACCGGCCCCGTATAGTTTTGGCCGCCGGTGACTCAGGATATTGGTAATTTGACGGGGAATAAATTTTTCCACGTACTGATACGGTCCGTAGTTGTTGGAACAATTAGAAATTGTCGCCTTGAGTCCAAACGAACGCACCCAGGCCCGCACCAACATGTCGGCACTGGCCTTGGAAGCCGAATACGGACTGCTGGGGTCGTAGCGCGACTGGGGCGTGAACTTTTCACCAGCCCCGTCACCACGCCCGAGCAAGTCCTGACGTAACGGTAGGTCCCCGTAGACTTCATCGGTGGAAATTTGATGGAACCGTACGGCATACTGCCGACAAGCCTGCAACAAGGTGTAGGTCCCCATAATGTTGGTCTGCATAAACGGTGCCGGGTCTAACAGCGAGCGGTCATTGTGACTCTCGGCAGCATAGTTGATCACCGCATCCGCGCCGCGCACCAACCGGTCAACGACGACGGCATCCGCGATGTCCCCCACCACCAAGGTCACCCGGTCGGCCGGCAAGCCGGCTAAGTTCGCGCGGTTCCCCGCATAGGTCAGCTTATCCAAAACGGTCACGTGAACGTCGGGCTGGTGGGCCACCACGTATCGGACAAAATTCGCCCCGATAAAGCCCGCGCCACCGGTCACTAATAACTCTCTCATCACAAAAACTCCCTTCACGTAAAAAGACACGAGAACCCCAGTGGATTGTCGTGCCTCATTTATTGACTTAGTAGCCGTTACCAGGTCCACCGTTACCGGAATCGCCCGTGCCACCATTGTCAGAACTGGTCGTTGTCGTGGTCCCAGTCGTGCCAGACGTGGCGTCCATCTGGGCAATGGTCCCCGTAGACTTGTGGGCCAAGCTCAGGGCGCTCCGAATATAATTCGTCACCCGCTGAAGCTCGGTCTTTGAGGCCACTTCCATGCTTTGGCCGTTAATCGTTTCGCTCGTCCCTTGCAGGTGAGTCGTCTTGACGCTAGAGATTGCCTTACGATAATTCGTCGCCAGCGCCGTCAAATCGTTAAAGGTCAGATCCGTCTGTGTTTGTTTGGATAACGAACTGATAAAGCTTTGATTTAACAGCGATGTAATTGAGTTCGACTTGCCAAGTAAGGCCATGATGACCTTCCGTTGCCGCGTCTGCCGCCCGTAATCACCGAGTGGATCATCGTCACGCATCCGGGAGTAGGCCAAGGCCTTTTTCCCGTTCATGTGGGTCTGTACGCCCTTTTTAAACGAGTAACCCCCGTAACTAAAGGTCAGGGTTGGCTTCAGCGTCACGCCGCCAACCTCATCAATGATCTTTTCCATCCCACCCATGTTGATGATGGCATAGAAGTCGACTGGGACGTTCAACATGTCCTGCACGGTCGTAATCGCCGTCTTGGATTTTCCGTAAGCATAGGCCGCGTTGATCTTGGAAATCCCGTAGTCCTCGTAACCAGGAATGTTGACCGCCGTATCCCGCGCCAGACTGGTAATTGTGGTCTTATTGGTCGTCGGATTGATGGTAACCACCATCATACTATCCGTCCGCCCGGCAAACGTCCGGCCAAGAGCCCCGGTATCCGTCCCCATCAGGAGAATCGACACGGGTTCCTTATCCTTTAGGACCTGATTCACGTTCCGGAGTTTCTTAACCCCGGAGGCTTTGTAGGTCTGGTCGACGCTGTCCTTGATGCCTTGGTACTTTTTCATCCCGTAGGCCACGCCACCCCCGATTAAAGCAATGATCAAGATGATGATAATATTACGAATTGGATGTCTCTTACGACGCGGCCGTTGCCGCTTTTCCATTTCCATGGTTTGGTACCCACCCTTTCAGCCCAGCCGGAATTGTCACGGCTGGCGGATTCTATTTATAATCGACTTGACCATTATAGGGGTTAAGTCTTAACGTGACCTAAGTTCTGCGGAACCTTAAGAAAAAAGCAAAGCGCTACCGTCGCGACAGTAACGCTTCGATGACGTCTTTCACTTAAGCCTGAGGCTGCTTGGCCAAGAGATCGACCAGGTCAGTGGCCGGAATCTTGCCAAAGTAACTAGCCACATCCAACTGATCAAAGACCGCCTGAATCGCAGCCGGCGTGTACGGAATTCCCGTCAACTGTTGGGTAACCTCTTCAATCGGCAATTGGCCAAAGAAGTCCCCGTGAATCTGAACGGCCTTGATTTTTCCCTGGTCCACATCGAGGTCAAACTCGACGGTGCCGGCTGGGAAATGCTGGCGACGCGTCAACGAATAGGCCGGATCATTCCCGTAGATCCAGTCCCAATTGTTAAAGTACTGGTCGGCTAAGGCCTCCACCCCAGCCTTATCGGTCGCCGTCAGCTCGTATTGATGGGCCTGACTTAAATCGCTGACACCCAGAATTTCTTTAGCCAAGGTGTCGCGGAACTCTTCAATGGTTAAGTGTTGGTACTCGGGCGCACAGTAAGGTTTCAGGTTAGTGACCCGACTCCGCACGGACTTGATGCCCTTGGTCGCCAACTTATCAGCCGGGACCTGTAAGGCGTGGGCAATCTGTGACTGGTCCACGTCATACATCAGGGTGCCGTGAGAAAACATCCGACCATTCTCGACGTGCATGGCGTTGCCGGAGAACTTCTTGCCGTCAATCGTCAGGTCATTGCGCCCCGTCATGGCAGCACCGGTCGCGCCCATTTGATGAAGGGCCTTAATCACGGGATCGGTGAACCGCTTGAAGTTACCCACGGCATCCCCATCATCCTTGGTGATAAAGCTAAAGCTGACGTTGCCAAGATCGTCGTACACGGCGCCCCCACCGGACGTCCGCCGGG
Source organism: Levilactobacillus mulengensis (assembly GCF_003946045.1). Taxonomy (GTDB): domain Bacteria; phylum Bacillota; class Bacilli; order Lactobacillales; family Lactobacillaceae; genus Levilactobacillus; species Levilactobacillus mulengensis. Next base: position 100,290 of record NZ_RHNW01000006.1, read on the forward strand.
TCAAAATGATGTTGTGATCCTTCACGTATTGTTGGTTGATTTCTGCCAGAACGTTTTGATAACGCCCGACAATGATGCACGGTGAATTCACATAGAAGTACAGGATGGGTTCCGTCAAATCGGCGTGTTCCATCAGGTACGTTTCAATCGCCAAATTTTGGCGAATATCTAAACTTGGGCTTGCTAGGTAACGCATCAAGTCATCCCTCTCGATAAGTCTATGACTATTCTACCACGAAAAATGAAAGCGTTACCCGGCTTGTGAAATTTCTCGGACGCGACTGTGGTGGTACCCATAAGACACGTAAACAATCAGGCCGATGACGACCCAGACGCCAAAGGCTTCCCAGGTAAAGGGCTGCAGCTGCGTCATCAGGTAGACACACGCCAGGAATGAGGCAATTGGCAGGTACGGATACAGGGGGACCTTAAACGAGGTGTCCAGGTTCTTAAACCGTTCATCGTGACGGAGGAAGACGATTCCCAATGAAACCATGGCAAACGCCGACAACGTCCCGATGTTGACCAATTCCGCAATCTTATCGATGGGAATCACGGCCGCAAAGACACTGGCAATGGCCCCGAATATCCAGGTGTTGGCCACGGGCACGTGCGTCTTCGGATTCAATTTCTTCAGTGAGGCTGGCAACAAACCGTCACGGCTGATAGCAAATAATAGCCGCGTGCCCCCGTAGGACATCACGATCAAGACGGTCGTCATCCCCACGATGGCCCCAAAGGAGATTACGCCGGACGCCCAGTTTTGATGAATCAACGTCAACGCTAAGGCCACGGGATCGGCCACGTTCAGCTTGGTGTAGTGCACCACGCCGACCAACACAGCCGACAGACTCACGTACAAAACGGCGGCCACTAAGAGGGAACTGATAATCCCAATCGGCATGTTGCGCTTAGGGTTCTTAACTTCTTCACTAGCGGTCGACACGGCATCAAACCCGATGTAGGCGTAAAAGGCCACGGCCGCCCCTTTGAAGATACCACTCGTTCCAAAGGGTAAGAACGGATTGTAGTTCGCTGGTTTAACGTAAAAAATAGCAATACCAATAAATAATAAAATGACTAAGATTTTAACGATCACCATAATGTTATTGATCTTGGCCGATTCCCGAATGCCCTTCGAGAGCAACCAGGCCACCAACATGGTGATGACTAGGGCCACGACGTCGATGCCGCCGCCCTTAACCCCAGCGGTCCCGGCCGCAGCCTGCAGGAACGGTGGGAGTTTTAAACCAAAACCGGCTAAGAGGTTCTGGAAATAAGAGGACCAGCTCACGGCCACCGAGGACACCGCGAATAGGTATTCAGAGATCAGCGCCCACCCCAGAATCCAGGCGGCAAACTCACCAAAGACCGCGTAAACATAGGTGTACGCGCTCCCGGCAAGTGGAATAGTTGAGGAGAACTCGGAGTAACACAGGGCAGCCATCGCACAAACGACAACGGCAATCAGGTAGGACAACATGACCCCTGGTCCGGTATAGTTGGCGGCAATCAAACCGGGCGTGATAAAGATCCCAGACCCCACGATGGCCCCAATCCCCATGGTAGTCAGACTAAACGCCGTCAGCGTCTTTTCAAGACCCGTTTTCTTGTATAAATCCGTCTGCACCTGTTTCTTAATAAAGAGTTGCTTTGGTCGTCCCAAGTCGACCCCTCCTTCCAAATGATTAATGAGAATTTGATTAAACCAATTATCATAGTTTAGTTACATTTGGTTGGAATGTCAATAGAAAAATCGAATGAAAGCGGATAACCATAGGCTTAGATCATGATTTTGCCGGCAAGGCTTCCGAGAAGTAATTGACGCCATTAATCTCTCAGAAAGCGGTGCTAAATCCGCGGTCGTTCCCGCCGTCCCCCACCGACCGGCGCCATATCCAGAAAAGTACTGAGCTTATTCTCAAACGCCGCCTCCTTGTGGGGAAGCTGGGGATGCCGTTGGGCCAGTTGCACCAGCCGCTGATAATTCCGCGGCCCCAACGCCCGTACCTTGTGATCCCGGTCAGCAATCGCCTTGGTCACGACCGTTGCCGCATTGTTCGCACCGTATTCCACACACCGTGTTGCCGCGGAATATTTGCGGTGACGGTCCCGGTCAATCAGGATGTCATACCCCACCCGGTGCTTGGACTTTTGCCCCATGTGATGATCACTGATGCGAATCTCTTTCAACACATCATGGTCCAGGTGTAAATACAGGCTGGGCGTCCGATGACTAGTGACGCGCACGTGAACACCGGCGGCCCGTAGCTGAACAATAATCGTGCGAATCAGGGCCTTCAACTGCTCATCGGTCATTTTCATGGGGAACCTCCCGCGGGTGAATCCGCTCGGTCACGGTACTGCCAAATTCCAACGCCTTGGCCGCACCATTCAACTGGCCGGTCATGATGAATAAGTCCTCAACGTGCATGCTGGTCATCCCCTACTCTTTTAAATTATCCCCAGCATACCCTGCCAACTAACGATGGGTCTAGACCTTTTCACCCGCCTACAGGGAATCTTAAACTCTGATAATTTTAATTATCAAAACCCCCATTTCACCCCCGTCGCGGCACCGTTCTCAAAAAAATCAACATTTTTTGGCCGATCATTTTCTTCTACTAGTGCCGTTTATTTGATGAGGGACCAACCAGAAAAAATCTCGCTAAATTCTAATTTAGGCATTTACAATTTTCAAAATGGTGCTAGTATTAATGCCACAAGATAAAAAACGCAGGAAAGAGGAGTAAGTTTAATCAGCCTGTCAGTGAGTTGGGACTTAGTGCAAACCCAATCAGTGCTTGATTTTTCCGAAAAACACTTTCTTAGTTGCTTCCTGAAATGACGCTGTCACGCTAGGGTAAGCCGTTAACCGGTACGTTACCATCGGTGGAGTATGTTTGTACTCTAATTGAGCTGGCCGATCATTTGGATCGACAACTTGGGTGGTACCGCGAAAAGGTTTTTCGTCCCTTGATTTTACACAAGGGATGGAAAACCTTTTTGTTTTATCTTAAATCAGGCCCCAAGAAGGAGAAAAAGCTTATGCATTTAATTATTCCAAAATCATACGATCCAAAATTGTCCGTTCGGGAAACACAGACTGCCATTCGTTACATCCGGGAAACTTTCCAAGAAGAATTCGGTAAGCAACTGAACCTGTCTCGCCTGTCCGCCCCGATGTTTGTGGAAAAAGCCACTGGGTTAAACGACAACTTGAACGGCATCGAAAAACCCGTGTCCTTCACCATGGCCGACATGGGCGCCGACGATACGATTGAAATCGTCCACTCCCTGGCAAAATGGAAGCGGGTCGCGCTTAAGCGTTACGGCTTTAACCTGCATGAAGGCCTATACACCAACATGAACGCCATCCGTAAAGACGAAGACCTCGACAACTTCCACTCCGCTTACGTGGACCAATGGGACTGGGAAAAGGTCATCACCAAGGAAGAACGGACCGAAGCCACGTTGAAGCAAACGGTGCGGACCATCTTCAAGGTGATCAAGCACATGGAACACGAAGTTTGGTACAAGTTCCCCGAAGCCGTGCACCACTTACCAGACGAAATTCACTTCATCACGACGCAAGAATTGGAAGACATGTACCCAACCATGACGCCCCGTGAACGCGAGAATGCCATTAGCAAGAAACTCGGTTGTGTCTTCCTGATGAAGATTGGGGACGCCTTAAAGAGTGGCAAACGTCACGACGGCCGCGCACCCGACTACGATGACTGGCAATTAAACGGGGACATCATGTTCTGGTACGAACCGTTACAACAAGCCATCGAAATCTCCAGCATGGGCATCCGGGTCGACGCTGCTTCCATGAAGCGCCAACTGAAGCTGGCCCACGCCGAAGACCGCCTCAGCCTCCCTTATCACCAAATGGTCTTGAACGAAGAGGTGCCTTACACCATTGGTGGTGGGATCGGTCAATCCCGTCTCTGCATGTTATTGTTGGGTAAGGCCCACGTCGGTGAAGTCCAAGCTGCCCTGTGGCCTCAAGAAATGATCGATAAATGTGAAGCCAACGGGATTCATTTACTTTAATCCTAACTAAAAAGTCACGTGTCAGATAGCCGCTAACCGGTTATTTGACACGTGACTTTTCTATATATAGGGCTATTTTTTTAACGTCTCATCCAACTTCTCAACGTTCGCAATTGGTCCGACCACCGTTAGCACGTCATGCAGCTGCACGATGTCCGTGGGTTGCGGGGAGATGTTGATGGCGTGGCCGTGTTGAATCGCAATCACGGTCAAATCAAAGCGTTGCCGCAGATTTAATTTGACCAGGTCCTGATTCACAAAGTTCGGGTCGGTGATCACGACTTCGGCCAGCGTGTACTCATCGCTGAGATCAATAAAGTTCAAAATGTGATTCGACAGGAGCTTACGCACGATGCTGTGCCCCATGTCGCGTTCGGGGAAGATAACCTGATCCGCCCCCACACGCTTCAGCACGCGGCCGTGGTCGCTGGTTTCGGCCTTGGCAATCACCTTCTGGGCGCCGAGTTCCTTGGTCAGCATGGTCGTCAAAATGCTGGCTTCCATGTTATTGCCGATGCCGACAATGACGTAATCGAAGGTGTCGATGTTCAGCCCCCGCAAGACGTCCTCATCGCGGGTGTCCGCAATCAGGGTCTGCGTGGCAATGTCCATCATCTCGTTGACGGGCGCCTCACGAACATCCACTGCGAGCACGTCCTGATGCGCCTCCACAAGCGTTTGCACGACGCTCTGACCGAACCGACCGAGCCCCAGGACCGCAAAACTTTTCTTTGTCATGGTAAAACCTTCCTAACCAATTAAAATGTTTTCTTCTGGATAACGAATCAGGTTGACCTTGGTCTGCCGCTTAGACAGTGAATACAGCGACGTGAAAATGCCGACCCGACCGACAAACATCAGCATCATGATCACTAGTTTGCCAATCACCGTTAGATGCGGGGTCAAGCCCAGGCTTAGCCCCACGGTCCCAAACGCCGACAGCACTTCAAACACGATGTACTCGAGCCCAAAGCCCTTCGGAATCTTCTCCGTCTGCGTCAAGATCAGCGTGGCCACAACAATCACAACACTGGCCAAGAAGACCAGTAATAGCGCCCGGCTAATGTTGGTTTGACTAAAACGCCGACGACTGAATTCAACGTCCTTCTTGCCCCGTAATTGGGCAATACTTTGGAGCATCAAGACCCCAAACGTGGTGGTCTTGATCCCCCCGGCAGTCGATCCGGGCGTCCCGCCGACAAACATCAGAATCATAATCAAAAAAATACTCCCAGACTGCAGGTCATTGGTTGGCAAGGTAATCAGCCCCGCGGTTCGTGGCGTCACACTGAGAAACAACGTATTGACGGTCCGATTGAACCAGGACGTGTTCTTCGGCAACAACGAGAGGTCCCGCTCCGTGATCAGCAATAGGACAAACCCAACGACGAACAACGTGCCGGTCGTGACTAGCGTGAGCTTCGAGTTCAGGCTCAGACGTTTGCGTTCATGATACAGCAGGAGGTCCCGCCACACCAAGAAGCCCAGTCCCCCACCAATAATCAGAATGATCGTGACAATCAGGAGGTACGAGTCATCGCGAAAGCCCATTAGACTATTCCCGAAAATATCGAACCCGGCGTTACAAAACGACATCACCGCATGGTAGACGGACGCGTACAGCCCCCGTTTCCACCCGTAGCGCGGAATAAAGTCAAACGTGAGTAAACACGCACCCCCAAGCTGGAAGAGCGCAGAGAGGCCGACAACGTATCTCATGACGCTCTTGGTGTCGCTCAAATTTTCCAAATTCAGGGATTCCTTCACCATCAGCTGCGTCGACAGGTCGAGGTTGCGCCGAATGATGTTAAAGAGGAGCACGGCGAAGGTCATGTACCCCAAGGCCCCGATTTCGGACAGGCCTAAAATGACTACCTGACCAAAAAAAGACCAGTGTTCGGCCGTGTTGACGACCGTGAGCCCGGTGATACAGGTGGCCGAGGTCGCCGTAAATAAGGTGTTAATAAAAGCGGTGCCGCGCATCCCGTTGGTGGCGATAGGCAGACTCAGTAGCACTGTGCCAATCGTAATCAGGAAGATGAACCCCCACACCATCTTTTTGGACAATGTATCAAATAATCTTGAATGCGTAATTTTTTCCATAATTTCCCATTCCTATTCGCTATTCTCTCCAGCTTAAGACAATCACGCGGGGAAAACAATACCCATTTCCAGTCAGGCCACTGACCTCCCAAACGGTTGACCGCATTGCACAAAAAAATCCCCACCAACTGAATGGTGAGGATTTCCAAATCGTAAATATCGAAATATTAACGCTTTGAGAATTGTGAAGCCTTACGTGCCTTCTTCAGACCTGGCTTCTTCCGTTCCTTCATACGAGCGTCACGAGTCAAGAGACCCGCACGCTTCAATGGGCCACGGAAATCTGGGTCAACTTCGAGCAATGCCCGAGCAATCCCATGACGAGTTGCGCCGGCTTGACCGGAGAACCCACCACCGCGAACAGTAACTAATGCATCATAGTTACCGAGCGTTTCCGTAACGTTGAATGGTTGTAAAACAACTTCACGGATACTTGCGAATGGAATGTAATCTTCGATTGCCTTGTTGTTCATAACAATTTTGCCTGAGCCGGGTACTAAACGTACACGAGCAGAGGAGTTTTTACGACGGCCAGTGCCGCGATATTGAACTTGTGCCAATTTGGTTTTCCTCCTTAGATAAGGTTAGTAATGTCTAATACTTCTGGCTTTTGTGCTTCGTGCTTGTGGTCTTCACCAGCATACACGTGAAGCTTCAATGCCATTTGGTGACCTAAGGAGTTCTTAGGAAGCATGCCTTGTACAGAAGTTTCGATCAACTTTTCTGGGTTTTCGGCCCGGAAGTTACCGGCAGTCCGTGACTTTAAGCCACCAGGAAAACCAGTGTGGTGATAGTAAATCTTGTCGGTAGCCTTACGGCCAGTTAAAGCGACTTTGCTAGCGTTGATGATGATTACGTTATCACCAGTGTCCACGTTAGGGGTGAACGTTGGCTTGTTCTTACCACGTAATACAGATGCAACGACTGAAGCAAGCCGACCTAAACTAACGTCGGTTGCGTCGACAATGTACCATTTGCGATCAATGTCGCTAGGTTTTGCAATATAAGTTGTACGCACGTTAAATTCCTCCATAAATCTGTGTTTGTCTGACACCAAGTAAACTTTCCGGGGCTTATCGTGGGGCAAACAATACCAACAACCATAATACAAAGTTTTACCCATAAAGTCAATGATTGTTTGTCCCCCGAACGAAATTTACCGCTGATGTTGGGGTAATTTCGTCGGATGCGCCGGGTCCTCTCCTTGATAATACACGTGTTTCAAATATAGTCCAGCCGCGGGGACCGTTCGCCGAGCCTGCTTGCGGTCCTTGACTTCGTACAAACGTAAAATATCATGCACGGGCCGCGTCCCGGAGCCAATTTCGACTAGGACGCCGACCATGATTCGCACTTGATTGTACATAAACCCATTGCCATAAAATTCAAAGACCAATTCATTGTTGGCCTGATCGATGTGGCAAGTAGCCTCGTAAATAGTCCGGACAAAGGTTCGCGTCTGTGCCCCGGAGGCCACAAAGCTAGTGAAATCATGCTCCCCAATTAAATCCTGCAAAGCAATCTTAATTTTTTCCAGATCAACGGGAAACTTCCATTGGCCGGTGTAATTTCGTTTGAACGGGTTGCGGAACTCCCCCATGTCCATCCGGTAAAGATACCGCTTGCCTGACACGTTGTAGCGCGCATGAAAGTCTGGTGCGGCCAACTCGACCTTGGTGACCTCCATATCCATCGGTAGCATGCTGTTTAAGCCCTTGCGCATGTTCTCCGCGGGAATGTCAAAGGGAAAGTCGAAATGGGCCACCTGCGCCAAAGCATGGACACCAGCGTCGGTCCGCCCTGACCCGTAGATGACGATGGCGGGAGTGGGATTCTTGGCCATTTTATTGATGACCTTCGTCAGCACACTCTCCACCGTGCGTTTGTGCGGCTGCCGCTGGAAACCAGCGAAGTCAGTCCCATCATACATAAAAGTTACTTTATAGCGTTGCATCAGATCCTCCTACCAACGACGACAAGCGAGAATCGCCGCAAATCCAAGTAAAAATAATAACCACGTGATTGTGTCTCGCTTCTGCCACGTTAAAATACGATACTGCGTGCGGTGCTCGCTGTCCTGATACCCCCGCGCTTCCATCGCCGTCGAGAGGTCTTCGGCCCGGTTAAAGGCACTCATAAACAGGGGCACCATCAACGGAATCAGGGACTTGGCCTGTTTAAATAGACCACCTTCGCCAAAGTCCACCCCTCGGGCCCGCTGCGCATTCATAATCTTCTCAGCTTCATCCATCAACGTCGGCACGAACCGCAGCGCAATCGACAGCATCATGGCCAGCGTATCCACGGGCACCCGAACCCACCGCAAGGGTTTCATCAAAGAAGCCAGGCCGGTCGCAATGTCCAGGGGCTGCGTCGACAGCGTCAACAAGGTTGACATCATAATAATGAGCAAAAAACGAATGAAAATATAGCCCGCATTGATCAGGCCAAACTGGGTCACATTAATAAAGGCCCAGTGAAAGTACGTACGCCCGCCAACCGGACTGAACAATAGCTGTAAAATCACGGTAAAGACGATCAACCACAGTAACGGCCGAATCCCCCGCAGGAAAAAGCCCAAACTAATTTTAGACGCGAGAATCGACCCAATCGTCAGCGCAATCAAAATCGCATAACTCAAGGGATTGTTCGCCAGAAAAACTAAAATGATATAACAAAAGCTCAACATCAGCTTTGCCCGGGGGTCCAGTCGATGAACGACCGAATTCAATGGCAAATACCGCCCAAAGATAAATTTAGACATGGTCGGCCCCCTTTGCTGGCCACCGTGCCGCGATTTGATCAGCTAGCTGTTCAGCCGTTAGGGGTAAGGGGTCCCACGTTAAGCCGCGCTGGGCCAACCGCTGCGCAAACTGAGCCGCTCGAGGAACATCCAGCTGATTGGCGCGTAACCAATCGGGGTCCGCAAAGACCTCCTGTGGCCGGCCATACTTCACAAGCTTGCCCTCACGCATTACGGCGACCTGCTCGGCATACTGGGCGACGTCTTCCATCTGATGAGTGACCAACACAATTGTTAGCCCCTGTTCTCGGTGCAGCCGCTCAAACAACGCCATCATCGCTTGCCGCCCCTGGGGATCGAGTCCCGCGGTCGGCTCGTCTAACACCAACACCCGCGGCCGCATCGCCAAAACGCCGGCAATGGCGACCCGACGCATCTGTCCACCAGAAAGTTCAAACGGTGACCGCTCAGCGTAACTTGCGTCAAGCCCCACTGTGGTTAACATTTCGTCGGCCAACGCATTAGCATCCGCCTCACTCATGCCAAAATTTTGGGGCCCAAAGGCAATATCCTTGCGAATGTTCTCCTCAAATAACTGGCTTTCGGGGAACTGAAACACCATGCCCACGTGTTGCCGCAACGGCTTGAGGTCCGCGTTAGTCGTACTCGGCGTCACGGTAAAGTCATCCACGTGAATCTCCCCGGCAGTGGGTTTGAACAACGCATTCAGCTGCTGAATCAGCGTCGATTTGCCACTCCCAGTATGCCCAATGATGGCTAGGTAGCCGTGATCGGGCACCGAAAAGGAAACGTCTTCGATGGCGGTGTGGGCCATGGGTGTGCCAGCCTGGTACGTATAGGTTACGTGTTCGAAAGAGATTGCCACAACCATTCCTCCATTTCCGCCGTCGTTTGGTACCCCGCTGGGGGGGTGATGCCGCGCTGCTGCAAGGCCTGTTTTAAGTTTGCTGTAAACGGTAGATCAAGCCCCATCTCAATGAGACCTGCCCCCCGCGCAAAAATTGTCGCCGGCTGCGCTTCTTCAATCAGCTGCCCATCATCAATAACTAAAATGCGGTCAGCTCCGGCGGCTTCGTCAATGTCATGCGTGATAGAAATAACCGTCAGATGTTGCCGTTCTCGTAGCTGACGAACCAGCGCCAACATATCACTTCGTCCCCGGGGATCCAACATGCTGGTTGCCTCATCCAGGATCAGAATTTCTGGTGCAATAGCTACAATCCCAGCCAACGCCACCCGTTGTTTTTGCCCACCGGACAGTGAACTGGGTTCACGCTGAGCAAAGTCAGCCATGCCAACTTCAGCCAGTGCCGCCTTAACACGGGGCAACATTGTAGTCCGTGGCACTTGGCGATTCTCCAGTCCAAAGGCAACATCATCCTCAACGGTCGCACCGACGAACTGATTGTCAGGATTTTGAAAAATCATGCCAATCTTACTCCGAACGTCCCAAACGGTTTCCGGCGTTAGCTTAACGCCATCCACAGTGACGGTACCTTCAGTGAACGGCAATAAACCGTCTAGGGACTTCGCTAAGGTCGATTTGCCGCTACCGTTGTGCCCGACAATGGCTAACCACTCACCAGCGTGTACGTCGAAACTAACGTCCTTTAACGCCGGCCGTTGTTCTTCGCCATATTTATATGAAAGATGCTTCACTTCAATGATATTTGCCATCCGCGTTATTAATTCTCCTAGTGAAAAAGTCACCGCTAATTATATCAAAGTTTTGGACAATACCGAAGTGTTCCGCCAGTTTTGTTACCAGATTGTGAAAGCCTCCGTCATCACGCGCCCAAAAATCCTGAGAACGCAAAAAATCGGCACAAAAAAAATCACTAACAAACCAGCGGCGCTGAGGCATATGCCCCCATTCAAGCTAGACTCGGAAAGAATTCCCCATCATCATAGCGCTCTATACCACATAGTTCTAGTGATTAATTTGTAACCGATTCACCACGTTTAAGGACGTGATCACTCCTTGAACTGTCTAACTAAAATTAGTCAACAAATTCCAAGATGGCCATAGCAGCGCCATCACCGCGACGAGGCATCGTCTTTAAGATACGCGTGTAACCACCGTTACGATCAGCGTACTTAGGTGCCAATTCGCTAAATACCTTTTGTAAAGCACTAGTGACAACGACATCGTCGCCATCTTCTTTAACATCTGCAACAACGTTACGGATGAAAGCAGCGGCTTGACGACGAGCGTGTAAGTCGCCTTGCTTACCCAAGGTAATCATTTGGTCAGCCGTCTTGCGAACTTCCTTAGCGCGTGCTTCGGTCGTTTCAATGCGGCCGTTCAAGATTAAACTAGTGGTCAAATCGCGTAATAAGGCACGACGTTGAGAACTAGTCCGTTGTAATTTACGGTAACTCATAACCAGAAACCCTCCTTTGAGTGTCTAAAATTAGTCTTCCTTCCGAAGTGACAAACCTAAGTCAGCTAACTTAGCCTTAACTTCTTCAAGGGACTTGCGACCCAAGTTACGAACCTTCATCATGTCTGCTTCAGTCTTGTTGTTCAATTCTTGGACCGTGTTGATACCAGCACGCTTCAAGCAGTTGTAAGAACGAACGGACAAGTCGAGCTCTTCGATGGTCATCTCAAGCATCTTTTCCTTGTGAGTTTCTTCCTTTTCAACCATGATTTCCGCATTCTTAGCTTCGTCAGTCAGGTCGACAAACATAGCCAAATGTTCGGTCAAGATCTTTGCAGCCAGAGCAATGGCTTCGCTTGGATTAATTGAACCATTCGTCCAAACATCCAGGGTCAATTTATCGTAGTCAGCCCGTTGGCCAACCCGTGCATTCTCTACTTGGTAGTTAACCCGTTCGATTGGGGTGTAAATGGAATCCACAGCTAAGACACCAATTGGCATATCAGTGTTACGAGTTTTGTTCTCGTCAGCAGAGACATATCCCCGGCCCTTATCTGCAGTCATTCGCATGTGGAACGTTGCCCCATCTGCAACTGTAGCAATGTACAGATCTGGGTTCAAAACGTCAACGTCGGCACCAGCAACAATATCACCAGCAGTGATTTGAGCAGGTCCCTTAACGTTGATCTCCATCGTTTCTTCCTGATCGTCGGCACCGTTCAACTTCAGCGCAATCTTCTTAACGTTCAAGATGATTTGCGTGACGTCTTCTACGACTCCTTCGACAGTCGAAAACTCATGCAGAACCCCGTCGATTTGAATGCTGGTAACAGCTGCACCAGGTAATGATGAAAGCAGAATCCGACGTAAGGAATTGCCAAGCGTTGTCCCGTAACCACGTTCCAACGGTTCAACAACAAACTTACCGTAGTTGCTACTTTCGTCAATTTTATGAATGTTAGGCTTTTCAAATTCAATCATTCTTATCGTTTACCCCTTTCAAACCGCGTTGAGCTCCTATAAGTCAATCCCATCATGAAGGTTGCCCTCATTAATGAAACGCTCACGTTAAACCCGACGGCGCTTTGGAGGACGAGTACCATTATGAGGCACTGGCGTAACGTCACGAATAGCCGTAACTTCGATACCAGCAGCTTGGATTGCCCGGATAGCAGCTTCACGTCCTGAACCAGGACCCTTGACAGCAACTTCAACGGACTTAACACCGTGTTCTTGTGATGCTTTAGCAGCGGCTTCAGCGGCCATTTGTGCAGCAAATGGCGTTGACTTCCGACTACCCTTGAACCCTAAGGCACCAGCTGATGACCAAGCAATAGCGTTCCCTTGAACGTCAGTGATCATAACTAATGTGTTGTTAAACGTAGCATGGATGTGTGCAACACCGGATTCAATATTCTTCTTGACCCGACGCTTGCGACTAGTTTTTCTAGTAGCCATAAAGTGATAACCCTCCTTTACTTCTTCTTACCTGCAACGGAAACGGCTTTACCCTTCCGAGTGCGGGCATTGTTTTTGGTGTGTTGGCCGCGAACAGGCAAACCGCGACGGTGACGCATTCCACGATAAGAACCGATTTCTTGCAAGTTCTTGATGTTCAGGCTAACTTCACGACGTAAGTCACCTTCGACCTTGTACTTGTCAACTTCGGCACGAATCTTGTCTTCTTGATCAGGTGTCATATCGCGAACCCGAACGTCTTCTGATACTCCAGCATCCGCAACAATCTTGTGCGCGGTGTTGATACCAATACCAAAAATGTAAGTTAAACCGTAAGCGATTTTCTTATCACGTGGTAAATCCACTCCAGCAATACGTGGCATTTAAGTGCACCTCCTATAAATTGAAATTACTTACCCTGGCGTTGTTTATGCTTAGGGTTGGCTGAGCAAATAACCATTACTCGACCCTTACGCTTGATAACCTTGCAGTGTTCGCACATTGGCTTAACTGATGGTCTTACTTTCATGAATATCCCTCCTACATCTGTCCAGGCGGTTACTTAAACCGATAAGTAATCCGGCCTTTAGACAAGTCATACGGTGACATTTCAACAGTTACTCGGTCACCAGGCAGAATCCGGATGTAGTGCATCCGAATCTTACCGGAAACGTGAGCGAGAATCTCATGACCGTTTTCTAATTCGACCCGGAACATTGCGTTAGGCAATGTTTCGGTAACTTTACCTTCGACTTCGATGACATCGCTTTTCGCCACGAAAGTACCTCCCTTTTAATTGCGTGTAAAGTACACGTAAAAGCGGTAGAGACAACAACTTGCCCCCACCTAGCACCTGTGAATTGCGACAGCGCGCCATTTACAGGCTAAACCTGAATAAGCTTACCATAATTCTCACGAAGACGCAAGAAGTATGACACTTCCTACAGGTTCTTCAGGATCTTTTCGATGTCGACGTACACGTCATCGATGTCACGGTCACCATCAACAGTGAACAATAAGTCCTTCTTGGTGTAGTACTCGATCAGCGGTGTATTTGCTTTCAAATTCACTGCCAAACGATTCTTCACCGTTTCAGGCTTATCGTCTTCCCGTTGATAGAAGTCATGACTACCACAGACATCACAAGTGCCTTCAACTTTAGGCTGTTTGTACAGCTTATGGTAGGTTGCCCCACAGTTGCGGCAGATATAACGACCAGAAAGGCGTTCAACCAAGACATCTGGCTCAACGTGAATATTGATCACGGCGTTGATGGTCCGATCCAGTTCAGGGCCAAACGTGTTTAACGCTTCGGCTTGAACAATGGAACGGGGGAACCCATCCAACATGAACCCGTCTTTGGTATCATCCTGAGCTAACCGGTCACGAACAATGCCGTTCGTCACTTCGTCCGGTACCAGTTCACCTTTATCGATGAACTTCTTAGCAGCCAAGCCCATTTCAGTTTCGTTCTTCATCGCTTCACGGAAGATGTCTCCCGTAGAAATATGCGGTAAGTGGAACTCCTTGATAATCTTTTCGGCTTGAGTACCTTTACCGGCACCTGGTAAACCCATGAGGATCAAATTCATTGCTGTCATGTTCGTTCTCCTTATTCGAAAATTTGCCCGAAAAACACAAGCAGGTGTGCTAAATAGATCAACACACCCGCTGGAAACTCATTAAGCTGGTTCTGGATCTTGGATAAAGCCAACGTATTCGCGCTTCATCATTAATCCGTCAACTTGCCGCATGGTTTCGATAGCAACACCAACGACGATTAAGAGGCTGGTACCACCTAAACCAATTGACTCATCTAAGTCCCAAAGGTTTTGGGCTAATAACGGAATCAAGGAAATGAATCCAAGGAAGAGTGCCCCAACAGTGCTGAGACGCATCAATAAGTTGGAAACATATGATTGTGTTTCGTGACCAGGCCAAACACCAGGAATGTAGCTCCCCTGCTTTTGCAGGTTCTCAGCTAACTTTTCTGGGTTAACTTGCACGAACGCATAGAAGAACGTGAACACAATGATCAGAACAGTGTACAAAATGGCACCATCGAACGTTTGCATGTTGAAGACATCCGTTAAGGTTTGGTACCAAGCATCTTGAGAGTGGGTGTTTTGGAACGCCATCAGAATAGTCTGTGGCGTGGCAATAAACGAACTCGCGAAGATGACGGGGATAACCCCGGCAACGTTAACCTTTAATGGAAGGTAGCTACTATCTGGCGAACCAGATACGCGACGTGTATATTGCATAGGGACACGCCGTTCGGCTTGCTGAACCCAGGTGGTAAAGGTCACAATGACCAGAACCAAGACGATTAAAGCTAAGACGAAGATAACACTCTTCCACAAGGTTCCCTTATCGGCGTCGACAAAGTAAGTTTGGTAAAGCTTGTAAACAGAAGTTGGGGTCCGAGCAATGATACCCGCAAAGATAATCATTGAAATCCCGTTCCCTAACCCACGATCTGTAATCATATCACCCATCCAAGTGGTTAACATCGTCCCACCAGTCAGAATTAACCCGATTGATAAGTACGTTGCAACGCTTGGATTTTGAACTAATTTCAGTGAACTTAAGGCACTGAAACCAGCCGTGATACCGATGGATTGAACGAATGCTAATGCAATCGCTAAGTATCGTGTGGCTTGATTCAATTTCCGTCGACCAGTATCCCCTTGCTTGCTCCATTCAACGAAACGCGGAACGATGTCCATTTGTAGCAATTGAATAACGATTTGTGCAGTGATGTATGGTGAAACCCCCATCGCAAAGATGGAATAGTTTGTTAACCCACCACCACTGAAGGTATCTAAAATACTAACCAATCCAGAAGACGCAACGCTTTGAAGTGCCTTTGCGTTAATGCCGGGGACGGTAATATAAGTACCCAACCGAAAGACAATCAAAACCAATAGAGTAAAGAGAATTTTTTTACGAATGTCTTTAATCTTAAAGGCGTTTTTCAAGCTTGATAGCATTAAATCACCTCAGTTTTACCACCAGCAGCCTTGATAGCTTGGGCGGCTGACTTGGAGAACTTAGCGGCTTTCACCGTCAACTTCTTCGTTAACTCACCGTTACCCAAGATCTTAACACCGGACTTTTCGTTTTTAACGATACCGGCTTCAACCAGGGTAGCTGGAGTCACTTCAGCACCATCATCAAAGACGTTCAAAGCAGCTAAGTTTACGACAGCAAATTCCTTACGGTTAATGTTGGTAAACCCACGCTTTGGGATCCGACGGTACAATGGCATTTGGCCACCTTCAAAACCCAAACGAGTCTTGCTACGAGCCTTTTGACCCTTTTGGCCACGACCAGAGGTCTTACCATTACCAGATGAATCACCACGGCCAACCCGGTTACGAACCTTCCGTGAGCCTTCAGCAGGTTTTAATTCATTCAACTTCATGCTATTGCGCACCTCCTTATTTAATGATATGAAAACTATTTAACTTCTTCAACCTTAATTAAATGTGCAACTTGGAAAAGCGCACCGCGGGTAGCTTCATTGTCCGGTTGTAAAACCGTGCTGTTAACACGGTGTAAACCTAAAGCTTCCACAATCTTCCGCTGTTTAGGGAGGCGGTGAGCAACACTATGAATTAAAGTAACTTTTAATTGAGCCATTTTAATACCCCTCCTTATTCAGCTAAGTGTTGAAGAGAGACACCACGGAGAGCGGCAACTTCTTCAGCACGCTTCAACTGAGCCAAACCATCAAAGGTGGCCCGGACAGCGTTGACTGGCGTGTTAGAACCTAAACGCTTAGAAGTAACGTCAGCGACACCAGCTAATTCCATGACGGAACGAACTGAGCCACCAGCAGTAACCCCGGAACCTTCAGCGGCAGGCTTGAGCATAATCTTGCCCCCACCGTATGAACCGAGAACTTCGTGAGGAATGGTCGTTCCCACGATAGGTACTTCGATCAGGTTCTTACGAGCGGCTTCAACGGCTTTACGGATAGCTTCTGGAACTTCTTGAGCTTTACCAGTACCAAAGCCAACGTGACCGTTCTTATCGCCGACGATGACAAGAGCAGAGAACCGGAGACGACGGCCACCCTTTACAACCTTAGTGATACGGTTGATAGCAACGACGTTGTCTTCAAGCTCTAACTTGTCAGGATCAATAAATTTTGCCATGTGTGGTTATTCCTCCTTACTGTTAAAATTTCAGCCCGTTTTCGCGAGCAGCTTCTGCCAATGCTTGAACACGGCCATGGTACAAGTACCCACCACGATCAAACACAACATTGCTAATTTTCTTTTCGACAGCGCGCTTAGCAACTAAAACACCAACAGCCTTAGCTTGGTCGGTCTTGTTGTCGCCATTCACATCACTATCTAACGTCGAGGCACTAACAAGCGTGACACCCGCTACGTCATCAATGACTTGAGCGTAGATGTTTTTGTTAGAGCGGAAAACGTTTAAGCGTGGGCGTTCTGCAGTTCCAGAAATTTTGTTCCGGACACGCATATGACGCTTTTGACGTGTCTTATTCTTATCTGGTTTCGTAATCAAAATAGTCACCTCTTTGTAGAATTATCAGCATTAAGCTGCGTTAATGTTACTTACCAGTCTTACCTTCACGGATACGAACATATTCGTTTTCGTAACGGATACCTTTACCCTTGTAAGGTTCTGGTGAACGAACGGCACGGATTTCAGCAGCGAAGTCACCGACTTCTTGCTTACTAATACCGGAAATGTTGATAGTGGTGTTATCCGGAACCTTAATTTCCAAGGTTTCTGGGATAGCCATTTCAACTGGGTTGGAATAACCAACGCTCAATACCAAGGTCTTACCCTTAGCTTGAACACGGTAACCAACACCGACCAGCTTCAAGGTCTTAGCAAAGCCATTGACAACACCTTCAACCATGTTGTTCAAGTTAGCCCGCTGAGTCCCATGAAGGGCCCGCGTCTTGTTGTTGTTATCTGGACGATCAAAGTCAACTGCACCGTCGCTGATCTTCATCGTAATGAAGTCAGAGAAAGTCCGAGTTAAGGAACCCTTAGGACCCTTAACCGTTACTTGATCACCATCGCGTTTAACTTCAACGCCGGCTGGGACGTTGACAGTTTTATAACCAATACGACTCACTGTAAGGCACCTCCTATCTTCTTAAAAGTTTTACCAAACGTAGGCGAGAACTTCGCCACCGATTTTCTTGGCGCGCGCTTCTTTATCAGTAATTACACCTTCAGAGGTGGAGATAATAGCGATACCCAAACCGTTTAATACCTTTGGTACAGCGTCGGCCTTAACGTATGAACGTAAGCCGGGCTTTGAAATACGCTTTAAACCACTGATGACACGTTGGTTATCCTTACCGTACTTGAGGAATACGCGGATGATGCCTTGCTTGTCATCATCGATGTATTCAACGTTGCGGATGAAACCTTCGCGCTTCAGGATTTCAGCGATGTCGCGTTTAATTGTTGATGCAGGTACTTCGAGTGATTCGTGGCGAACCATGTTCGCGTTACGAATCCGCGTCAAGAAGTCTGCAATAGGATCAGTCATGGACATTAACGTTTACCCTCCCTTTGTTTAAAATTCCGTTTTACCAACTAGCCTTCTTCATGCCAGGAATTTGACCCTTGTGGGCTAATTCCCGCATGCAGATACGGCAAAGATGGAACTTTTGATAAACAGAGTGTGGACGTCCACAACGTTCGCAACGAGTATAATTCTGAGTAGAGAACTTCGCAGGACGCTTGTTCTTAGCAATTTGAGATTTCTTAGCCAATTTGTGTGAACCTCCTTTTATTAGTGTGCAAACGGCATACCGAATTGAGTCAGTAATTCACGTGACTCTTCATCAGTGTTAGCCGTCGTAACGATAACGATGTCCAAACCACGAACACGGTTAACGTTATCAAAGTTAATTTCTGGGAAAATCAATTGTTCCTTAACACCCAGAGTGTAGTTCCCACGACCATCAAAGGCCCGGGTACTTACACCACGGAAGTCACGAACACGTGGCAATGACACGTTGATTAACTTGTCCAGGAATTCGTACATCCGGTCACCACGGAGGGTAACCTTAGCACCGATTGACATACCTTCACGAAGACGGAAAGTGGCGATTGACTTCTTGGCCTTAGTAACCAATGGCTTTTGACCAGAAATCAAACCCAACTCTTCAACGGCTTCGTCCAGGTTCTTAGCGTTGGAAACAGCATCACCAACACCCATGTTCAAAACGATCTTTTCGATCTTCGGCGTTTGCATTACAGAACTGTAACTGAACTTTTCCACCAATGATGGGGTAATTTCATTTACGAATTTTTCTTTTAAACGAGCTGACATGAAATTATGTTCCTCCTTTCAAAGATTATTTGTCGATGGTTTCGCCGGACTTCTTAGCGAAACGGACTTTGTGACCATCTTCTACTCGAACGCCAAGCCGGGTTGGTTCGTTGTTCGAAGGATCGATGAGCATAACGTTGGATGCGTGAATTGGCGCTTCGATATCAATGATCCCGCCTTGGGGGTTTGATTGAGTAGCTTTTTGGTGCTTCTTAATCATGTTGATACCTTTAACGATCACGCGGTTCTTAGCATTCAGGACCTTAGATACAGTTCCTTCTTTGCCTTTATCTTTGCCAGCGATCACGCGGACCTTGTCACCAGTTTTAATAAGCATTCCTGTGGGCACCTCCTTGTTAAACGTTTCTTAATTACAGTACTTCGGGTGCTAATGAGATAATCTTCATGAAATCGTTGTCACGTAATTCACGTGCAACTGGTCCGAAGATCCGAGTCCCTTGTGGGCTCTTATCGTCTTTGATCAGCACTGCAGCATTTTCATCAAAGCTGATGTATGAACCGTCGTTACGACGTACACGAGACTTCGTACGTACGACAACGGCTTTCACAACGTCACCTTTTTTGACAACGCCACCTGGTGTTGCTTGTTTGATAGTAGCGACAATGACATCACCGATTCCAGCGTAGCGACGCTTGGAGCCACCCAGAACCTTAATGGTCAAAATTTCGCGGGCGCCAGAGTTATCAGCTACCTTTAAGCGACTTTCTTGTTGGATCACTGTAAGTGTCCTCCCTTCAGTTCTAATTCAGAATACGATAAAACGACACCTAAATGATTACTGCTTTTTCAACAATGTCGACTAAGCGGAACCGCTTGGTAGCAGACAGAGGACGAGTTTCCATGATTTCAACAATATCGCCTGTGTGGGCTTCGTTGTTTTCGTCATGTGCCTTGTACTTCTTGGAGTACTTGACACGCTTGCCATATCGTGCATCAGTCTTCGTCGTTTCTACAACGACAGTGATCGTCTTTTCCATTTTGTCGGAAACGACACGACCACGGTAAACCTTGCGGTTATTACGTGCATCACTCATGTATTAGTGACCTCCTTCTTATCGTATTCTACTTGTTCAGTTCTTGTTGGCGAAGAGCGGTCTTAATCCGCGCAATGTTCTTCCGAACTTGCTTCAACCGTGCAGTGTTTTCCAATTGACCAGTAGCTAATTGGAAACGCAGGTTAAATAATTCGTCCTTGTAGCTCTTTTCTTTATCGAGCATTTCAGCAGTGGTTAATTCGTTGATTTCTTTAATTTTCATTTGATTCGCCACCTACTTCCTCTCGTGCTAAAACTTTCGTACGAACGGGAAGTTTCATGGCAGCCAGGCGTAATGCTTCGCGGGCAGTTTCTTCAGAAACGCCACCCACTTCAAACATAATCTTACCGCGCTTAACTGGGGCTACCCAGCCATCAGGCGTACCTTTACCATTACCCATCCGAACCCCAACACCTTTAGCAGTGTAGGATTTGTGAGGGAAAATTTTAATCCAAACTTTCCCACCACGCTTCATGTAACGTGTAATTGCCACACGGGCAGCTTCGATTTGACGGTTGGTGATCCACTTGGAATCCAACGCTTGCAAACCGTAATCGCCGAAGGCAACGCTCTTACCACCCTTGGCTTCGCCGCGAAGCTTACCACGGTGGACACGACGGAACTTTACTCGCTTAGGTACCAGCATGTTTATTTCCCTCCTTGTCCGTTAGATTGTTTCTTTTCGGGAAGAATTTCACCACGGTAGATCCAGGTTTTAACACCTAAAGAACCATAAGTAGTGTGCGCTTCAACCCAAGCGTAATCAATGTCAGCACGCAACGTGTGCAGAGGAACCGTACCTTCAGCATAGCTTTCGACACGGGACATGTCAGCACCGTTTAAACGACCAGCAACTTGCGTCTTAACACCCTTGGCGCCAGAACGCATAGTCCGTTGCATCGTTCCACGCATAGCGCGACGGAATGCAACACGGCCTTCCAATTGACGAGCAATGTTTTCGCCGACCAACTTGGCATCCAAGTCTGGCTTTTTGATTTCCACGATGTTGATGTGGACACGCTTGCCAGTCAAGTCGTTCAATTCCTTACGGAGATTTTCGACTTCGGAACCACCCTTACCAATAACCATCCCTGGCTTAGCAGTGTGGATTGAGATGTTGACGCGGTTTGCAGCCCGTTCAATCTCAACAGTTGATACAGATGCGTCAACGAGACGCTTTTCGATAAATTTACGGATTTGAAGGTCTTCCTTCAGGTAAGCAGCGAAATCCTTTTCAGCATACCACTTTGCTTCCCAGTCGCGAATGATACCGACCCGTAATCCAGTTGGATTTACTTTTTGACCCACGCGTTATCCCTCCTCTTTTTCAGATACAACAACCGTAATGTGACTCGTACGTTTGTTGATTGGTGAAGCAGAGCCTTTGGCACGAGGACGGAACCGCTTGAGGGTTGGTCCTTCGTTCACATAGGCTTCGCTAACGATTAGATCTTGACGATCTAAATCAAAATTGTTTTCTGCGTTAGCAATAGCAGAGTTTAAAACTTTTTCCACAACCGGTGAAGCACCACGGGGTGTGAACTTTAAAATTGCAATTGCTTCAGCGACGCTCTTGCCGCGGATAAGATCGATGACAAGGCGAATTTTGCGAGCTGCAATACGAACTGTTTTAGCAGTTGCTTGCGCTGATGTAACTTGTTCAGCCATTTGTTAAATCCTCCTTATCAACGAGTTTTCTTGTCGTCGCCACCATGACCACGGAATGTCCGGGTTGGTACGAATTCGCCAAGCTTGTGGCCTACCATATCTTCTTGAACGTAAACTGGTACGTGCTTCCGTCCATCATATACAGCAATAGTTAAACCAACAAAGCTAGGGAAAATAGTAGACCGACGGGACCAGGTCTTGATGACAGCCTTTTTGTCTTGATCCTTTTGCGCATCAACCTTTTTCAGTAAGTGCGCATCGGCGAAAGGTCCTTTTTTCAAACTACGACCCATTATGAAACCTCCTCTACTTGTGGCGCATCGGTTAAGCCGATGACAACCAGGTCTCTGTACATCCGAAGTATCGGATGTTGATTACATCTTAGAACCTTTACGGTGACGAACAATGAACTTCTCAGTCTTGTTCTTCTTAGAACGTGTCTTCTTACCAACAGTCTTCTTACCCCATGGAGAAAGAGGAGATGGTAAACCAACAGGTGCTTTACCTTCACCACCACCATGTGGGTGATCGTTAGGGTTCATAACAGAACCACGAACGTGAGGACGTTGACCAGCCCAACGGTTACGGCCAGCTTTACCAACGTTAACTAATTCATGTTCTTCGTTACCTACGGCACCGATAGTTGCACGGTTAACGTTTAAGATCATCCGAACTTCACCGGAAGATAAACGAACTAACACGTACTTTTCGTCGTTAGCTTTACCTAACAATTGAGCTGAAGTACCAGCAGAACGGACCAATTGGCCACCCTTACCAGGCTTCAATTCGATGTTGTGAATGACAGTCCCAAAAGGAATGTTCTTCAATGGTAAAGTGTTACCGACCTTGATATCAGCTTCTGGACCAGATTGAACTTGTGCGCCAACCTTTAAGCCCTTAGGTGCAATGATGTATGACTTAACACCATCAGCGTAAACTAATAATGCAATGTTAGCAGTCCGGTTAGGATCATATTCGATAGCCTTAACCGTTGCTGGAACATCATCCTTAATCCGCTTGAAATCGATGATCCGGTATTGACGCTTGTTACCACCGCCACGATGACGGACAGTCATCTTACCAGCGTTGTTACGGCCAGCAGAGTGACTTTGTGAATCAAGCAATGACTTTTCAGGAGTCGTCTTAGTGATGACGTCTTTGTAAACCAAGCTCGTCATGTTACGACGACCATTGCTTGTTGGTTTGTATTTCTTAATCGCCACGTTATTTCCCTCCTATATCTGAGATTTTATTCTTCGTTGAATAACTTGATTTCTTTTGAGTCGGCAGATAAGCTGACAATGGCCTTACGACGCTTCTTAGTGTAGCCTTCGTAACGTCCTTGACGCTTCTTCTTACCCTTCAAATTCATGATGTTAACTTTAACAACCTTGACGTCAAAGATGTCTTCTACGGCATGCTTGACTTGAGTCTTGGTTGCTCGTACGTCAACGTCAAAGGTGTAACGCTTGTCGTCCATAGTTGCCATCGTAGCTTCGGTAACAACTGGGCGTAAGATAATGTCACGTGATTCCATTATGCGAGCACCTCCTCTACTTGAGAAAGAGCTGGTTGGGTAATCACTAACTTGTCCGCATCAGCGATATCAAGGACATTCAAGCTCTTGGCTGGAATAACCTTAACGTTTGCTAAGTTACGGGCTGCTAAAGCAGCAGTTACGTTGTCGTCTTCAAGGACAACTAACGTCTTAGTAGTGACATTCAAACCAGCCAACACTGCAGCGAATTCTTTCGTCTTAGGTGCATCGAATGCTAAGCCATCAAGAACGACTAAGCTTTCATCAAGAACCTTTTGAGAAAGAACTGACTTCAATGCTAAACGGCCAACCTTCTTAGGAAGGCGGTAACTGTATGAACGAGGGGTTGGTCCAAAGACCACACCACCACCGACCCATTGTGGGGAACGGATGGAACCTTGACGGGCACGACCAGTACCCTTTTGACGCCATGGCTTCTTACCACCACCACGAACGGCACTCCGGTTTTTAACGGCGTGGGTTCCTTGGCGCATGGAAGCTCGTTGCATCAAAATTGTGTCGAATACGACGTTGTCGTTAGGTTCGATGCCGAAGATATCAGCGTTCAAATCAACGTTGCCGTTTTGGCTACCATCTTGTTTGTATAATGCTACGCTTGTCATTTAATTATCCTCCCTTCCTATTTAATTTTCAGAATGCTTTGGACGTGGTGGGCGAACAGCACTCTTAACAGTAACGAGTGACTTGTTAGCACCAGGCACATTGCCCTTGATCAACAGAACGTTGTTATCAACGTCAGCTTTAACAATCACAAGGTTTTGGATAGTAACTTGTTTGTTACCCATCCGACCTGGAAGCTTCATACCAGGGAATACCCGGTTAATGATGGCACCCAGAGAACCTGGACGACGGTGGTAACGAGAACCATGGGCCATAGGGCCACGGCTTTGACCGTCTTTATGAATGTTACCTTGGTATCCATGACCTTTAGTGATACCAGTGACATCAACGATGTCTCCTGCTTGGAAGGTATCAACTTTAACTTCGTCTGCTACCTTGTAATCTCCCAGCTCAACATCTCTGAATTCACGAATGAAGCGCTTAGGAGTCGTGTTTGCTTTTGCTACATGACCTTGTTCGGGCTTGTTGCTGAGTACTTCACGCTTGTCTTGGTAACCAAGTTGAATGGCTTCGTAACCGTCGTTTTCCATTGTCTTAACTTGTAACACAACGTTTGGCGTTGCTTCGACAACAGTAACGGGGATTAATTCGCCAGCATCAGTGAAGACTTGCGTCATCCCGACCTTTTTCCCTAAGATTCCTTTAGTGGTCATGAGTACACCTCCGATTATATTGTATTAATTTACTTGCTTTGAAAATTATAACTTGATTTCGATATCAACACCGCTAGGCAGGTCAAGCTTCATTAATGAGTCGACCGTCTTTGGCGTTGGGTTAACGATATCAATCAGACGCTTGTGCGTCCGCATTTCGAATTGTTCACGTGAGTCCTTAAACTTATGTGGTGAACGTAATACGGTGTAGATCGTCCGTTCAGTTGGTAAAGGAATTGGACCTGAGATGCCGGCACCAGTTCTCTTTGCTGTTTCAACAATCTTGTCCGCTGATTGGTCAAGGATGCGATGTTCGTATGCCTTCAACCGAATCCGAATTTTTTGTTTTGCCATTGTGTTCCCTCCTTCGTCTATTTTAAAAATAAGACTAACTCCGTGGAAATTCCCGCCACGCCCTCATGGCAAAGCGGCCGGGCGTGTCGCAATCTCCCACATCATCGCTTAAGCTTTTGAACCGAACCCCCGGGGCATAAAAATGCTCGGGGAAATACAGCACTTGACTATCATACTAAATAAAACGCCGACTGACAAGGGTTTTAACAGAATTTCTCAAATCTTTTTGTAAAAAACATTGACAGCTTGATCCAAATCAATTTCAAAGTTAGGGGTCAGTTCGGTTGATTTGGAGTCAAACGCGGTTTCTTCTATTAAATAGGTGTCTTGCTAGTTCCCACCCAATTGCGCAGGTAAGAACGTCAGCAATTGGCTGTGCCCAGATAACACCATGGTATCCAGCGATGTGCGCGCCAATGACAATGGCCAGGTAGAACACGACTCCCTGCCGCGCAATCGACATGATAAAGGCCCCACTCGCCTTTCCCGTGCTTTGGAACACCGTCGTATATACCAGGACTGCCCCAACAAACGGCGTCGTTAGCAAGAACGCGCGCAACATATACGTCCCCGCAGTAATCACCGCAGTATTATGAAGGAACAGACCAATAATTTGTGGTGCGAAGACCATTAAGATGATGGCCAGTACTAGGGCATAGACAACCTCGACCATGAGATCAAAGTGTAAGATTTTTTTGAACCGTTCCATGTTCTTAGCACCGAACGTATAACCAATCAATGGCTGCGCCCCAAAGGCAAAACCGACCATCACCAACATCACGATCATATACACCTTAAGTACAATCCCCATCGCGGCCACGCGTGTTGGTCCGTAGTCCACCAGGTACCGATTTAAAACGGTCGTCCCAAATGCCTGCATGAGGTTCGTGATTGATCCTGGGATGCCGATAAACAGGACCTGACGTATCAGTACGCCATTAATCCGACTCTGCTTCACATCAATCGAGATGACCTGGCAATAACGTTTCGTCAGAACAACCAAGACAATCGCAGAGACTGTGTAACCGATGACCGTTGCTAATGCCGCACCGGCAGCCCCCATTCCCAGCGGAAAAATCAGAAGTGGATCCAATATAATGGTAATAACTGTACCGATCATTGTTCCAACCATAGACTGTGTCGCGAAACCTTCCGTTCGAATCAGATTGCCTGGAACGATGGAGACAATAATGGGCATCGCACCAATCGCCATGATGCTATAAAACTGTTTGGCGTACGCGTACGTTGCCGGAGTCGCCCCCAACAATCGTAAAATGGGTCGCATAAAAATCAACAAGAGCACTGTCGTCACCAAACCAATGACCACCGCACCATAGAGGCAAAAACTGCTAACCCGACTGCTCGTTGCATAAGCCTTCTCACCCAGCAGTCGTGAGATTAATGAACTCCCACCTAGGCCAAAGATGTCACCCAAGGCGATTAACAAGGAAAATAATGGCGTACACAGCGCGACACCTGCCACTAAGTTGGTGTTCTGGGTTTGCGAAACGAAGAACGTGTCGGCCAAATTGTAAATCATGCTGGCAACCATCGCAAGAACGACCGGTAACGCCAGCTTAAAATACGCCCGGGGAATCGGAGCGCGTTCGAATAACTCTTCCATAACTCACTCTCCAATACTTGAGGTCCGCGTGACGCTTACACACACAGATTATTATAACGCAAGACACCACGCTCTGTGACGACGAGTTCCCATGAGTTTTTTCCATTTTTCCCATAAAAAAAAAACGCCCAACCCGGAGGTCAGACGTTTCTTGATAGAGAGTGAGGACAGACTAGTCTTCGACTGGAGTGCCGCCATTCTTCTTGATAATGTCAGCTTGAACACTCTTAGGCGTTGGTTCGTAGTGGTCAAACGTCATGGTAAAGGTACCACGACCTTGAGATGCAGAACGTAACGTCGTCGCGTAACCAAACATTTCAGATAACGGAACGAATGAATGAATCATTTGTGCGTTACCACGTGCTTCCATACCATCAACCTTACCACGACGAGCGGTAACTTGGCCCATGATATCACCCATGTATTCTTCAGGAACCAAGATATCAACCTTCATGATTGGTTCAAGAATAACAGGGCCGGCAGTTTGGACAGCCTTCCGTAAAGCCAATGATGCAGCAACCTTGAAGGCTGCTTCACTAGAATCGACTTCATGGTAACTACCATCGTATAACTTGGCCTTAACGTCAACCAATGGGTAACCGGCTAAGACACCGTTTGCCATGGCTTCTTTCAGACCTTGGTCAACTGAAGGGATAAATTCACGAGGAACAACCCCACCAACGATAGCGTCTTCGAATTCGTAACCCTTACCACGTTCGTTAGGGGTGAATTCGATCCAAACGTCACCATATTGACCTTTACCACCAGATTGGCGAACAAACTTACCTTGGACCTTAGTTGACTTCGTGAAAGCTTCACGGTAGGCAACTTGTGGGGCACCAATGTTAGCTTCAACCTTGAATTCACGCTTCATCCGATCGATGATGATATCCAAAGCAAGTTCACCCATCCCGGCAAGCAAAGTTTCACCAGTTTCAGGGTTCGTTTCAGCCTTTAAAGTTGGGTCTTCTTCAGAAAGCTTTTGAAGAGCAACGTTCATTTTGGCTTGGTCAGCCTTCGTCTTTGGTTCAATGGCAACCTGAATAACTGGTTCTGGGAAGTCCATTGATTCCAAATGAAGTGGGTGATCTGGGTCAGTCAAAGAGTCACCAGTAGTGGTGTTCTTCAAACCGATGGCCCCAGCGATATCACCGGAGAAGACTTCTGGAATTTCTTGACGGTGATTTGAATGCATTTGCAGCAAACGACCAACACGTTCACGCTTGTCCTTCGTCGCGTTTAAGACGTAAGAACCAGCTTCCAGAGTACCGGAGTAAACCCGGATGTAAGTCAAACGACCAACGAATGGGTCAGTGGCAACCTTAAATGCTAAGGCAGCGAATGGCGCATCATCATCGGCACGTAATTCAACGGCTTCTTCAGTATCAGGAACAGTGGCGTTGTAAGGCTTAACATCCAATGGGGATGGTAAGTAGTCCACAACGGCATCCATCAACATCTGAACACCTTTATCCTTGAAGGCAGAACCGGCGAAGACTGGGAATAATTCCAGCTTCAACGTTGCCCGACGGATAGCGGCTTTCAGTTCAGCCTTGGTGATTTCTTCACCTTCAAGGTACTTTTCCATGATTTCATCGTCAACATCAGCGACGCTTTCGATCATAGCTTCATGACGCTTTTGGGCTTCTTCCTTCATGTCGTCTGGAATATCAACGGTATCCCAGTCGGCACCTAAGGTATCCTTGTCGTAAACGTAGGCTTTCATTTCAATCAAGTCTACGACACCGGCAAAGTCATCTTCAGCACCAATAGCCATTTGTAAGGCTAAGGCGTTCGCTTGTAAGCGTTCGTGGATAGAGTTAACTGAGAAGTCGAAGTCGGCACCCAGCTTATCCATCTTGTTAACGAACACGATACGAGGAACATCGAAATCTGAGGCTTGACGCCAAACAGTTTCGGTTTGAGGTTCAACACCGGCTTGACCGTCTAAGACGGCTACGGCACCATCAAGCACACGCAGGGAACGTTCAACTTCAACAGTGAAGTCCACGTGTCCTGGGGTGTCAATGATGTTAATCCGGTGACCCTTCCATTCCGCAGTGGTAGCGGCAGAAGTGATCGTAATACCCCGTTCTTGTTCTTGTTCCATCCAGTCCATTTGTGAAGCCCCATCATGGGTTTCACCAATCTTATGGATTTTACCAGTATAATACAGGATACGCTCAGTAGTCGTCGTCTTCCCGGCATCAATATGAGCCATGATACCGATGTTACGAGTCTTCTCAAGCGGAAATTCACGAGTATTAGCCATGATTAATGTGTAACTCCTCTCAAAATTGATCGTAGATTGTGCCAAAAAGTGACTACTAACATCGCAATTGATTTTAGTAGCCACCTCTGGATTAAAGGATTACTCCCTTAAGTTAGCAGCAAGTAGTCCTCAGGACACGTTGCTTTTAACATTTTATCACACTACAAGCAAAGCAGTGCGATAGCTGCTCTTACCAGCGGTAGTGAGCGAAGGCACGGTTGGCATCAGCCATCCGGTGGGTGTCTTCACGCTTCTTAACGGCAGCACCGGTGTTGTTAGCAGCGTCCATGATTTCACGAGCAAGTCGTTCAACCATCGTGTGTTCGCCGCGTAAACGAGAGTACTGAACCATCCAACGAAGACCTAACGTCGTCCGACGGTCTGGCCGAACTTCGATAGGAACTTGGTAGTTTGACCCACCAACACGCCGAGCCTTAACTTCCAAGACTGGCATAACGTTCTTCATTGCTTCTTCGAAGACTTCCACTGGATCGTTGCCAGTTTCGTTCTTAATGATGTCGAAGGCACCATAAATGATTTTAGTTGAAGTTCCACGTTTCCCATCCATCATCGTATGGTTGATCAGACGAGTGACCAACTTTGAATTGTAAATTGGATCAGGAAGGACTTCACGCTTTTGTACGTTTCCTTTTCTAGGCATTGATAATATCCTCCTTGAAATGCTGTTACAGGTTAGTCGACGGCAACCGTGCGCCTAACCCTTCTTATATCTAGTAGTCTCGGTCTAGTCCTTAGGCTTCTTGGTACCGTACTTAGAACGACCTTGACGACGGTCAGTAACACCGGCAGTATCGAGGGCACCACGGATAATGTGGTAACGAACCCCAGGTAAATCCTTAACCCGGCCGCCCCGGATAAGCACAACACTATGTTCTTGAAGGTTGTGACCAATACCAGGAATGTAAGCAGTCACTTCAATTAAGTTTGACAACCGCACACGTGCATATTTACGTAAAGCAGAGTTAGGCTTCTTTGGTGTCATGGTACCGACACGAGTAGCAACCCCACGCTTTTGTGGAGCTGGATTCTTAACTTGAGCTTTTTTGAAACTGTTATACCCGTAGTTTAAAGCTGGGGCATCTGATTTAGAACTTTTAGATTTACGACCTTTACGCACCAATTGGTTGATAGTAGGCATCTAAATAGTCCTCCTTTCCGTATTCTTTCTAGAGTTTTAAGTCCACACATCCAGGTGGTTCATTTTCCTGCAAAGAAAAAAGACGACCCATGTGGAGATTTAATTGAAGTGTCCTCCCCGCCGTCAGTCAGCATGTCCGGTAATGAATACCCGAGACCTGTCTGCGAAAAGCACCTTGAATAGAATACCATGCCAGAAAACGCCTGTCAACCAACCATGGCCGAATTTTGCAGAAACATTTCGGCTTTTTTTACGGAGTTAACCTATAGAGGTGAAACTTTCATGACACTTATTCTATTCATTTACGGTACTTGTATTGGCTCCTGGCTAACGGCCATGGCAGACCGGTACGCCACAAACACGTCCCCTTTCTATCCAGCTTCGCACTGTGATACCTGTCAAACGCCCCTAGCTCACTGGCAACTGGTTCCCGTGTGCAGTTACCTGCTACTTCGTGGACGGTGTCATTACTGTCACGCGTCAATCCCCGCAACGACGTTCATCATGGAAGTCACCGTCGGCCTCCTGTTAACGACGTTGCACCCAACGACAAGCACTCGGCTAATCTGGTTAGGACTATGGGGCTTCGCTGCACTCTGTGATGCACGCACCCAAACTTTTCCCGGCTGGATCAGTTACGCAACCTTGCCCCTCGTTCTCTGGGGGCACCCCCCACTCGTCGTGCTATTGACCTTAACCGCTGCACTATGCATCCGTGTCCTGTGGCCACACTGGCGCCAACCTTTACTTGGCGACGGCGATTTTGAAATGATGCTCAGCTACCTTCTACTCTGGGGAATGACCGCGACTGCCCGCTGGATCTTATTAGCCAGCACGTTGGCCCTTCTGCAACGAAATGCGCCACGTCGCATCGCTTTTCTCCCCTATTTAGTCATCAGTGCGGTTTGCTGGTGGCTATTGGCAGACGCCTGATGGCTCGAACACAACGTAAAAATCAGACCAATACAAAAAGGACCCGCCATCACTGGCGAGCCCCCGACCACGTTGCCTAGTTGTCACTAAGCCTGTGAGTCTTCTTGCATTTGTTTTTCTAAGTCGCTGATGGAGTAGACGCCTTCGGTTGACGTACCGCCAACTTCCTTGGGCTTGATCTGACGGTAATCTGGCATCCCAGTCCCGGCAGGAATAATCTTCCCAATAATAACGTTTTCCTTCAAACCAACCAGTGGATCGTTCTTGCCCCGAATAGCTGCATCGGTCAAGACACGCGTCGTTTCCTGGAAGGATGCGGCTGACAAGAAACTGTTCGTTTCCAAGGCAGCCTTGGTAATCCCCAAGATAACTGGACGTGCGGTAGCGGCAATGCCACCATCGATCAACGTCTGGTAGTTAGCGCGACGGAAGTCTTGAATATCCATCAAAGTACCAGGTAAGACATCAGTGTCACCTGGGTCCATGATGCGGACCTTCCGTAGCATCTGACGAACCATGATTTCCACGTGCTTATCACTGATAGCAACACCTTGCATCCGGTAAACACGTTGAACTTCACCTAAGATGTAAGTTTCAGTTGATAAGACATCGCGAACCCGCAGCATTTCCTTAGGATCAACAGACCCATAGTTCAATGCAGAACCACGGTGGATAAAGTCGCCTTCAGTAACCCGCATGCGAGCAGTGATCGGTAACGTGTAACTCCGCGTATCGGCTTCACCCTTAATGGTGATTTCCTTGGTCCGTTCAGCTGGGTTTTCTTCGATTGATTCAACCGTCCCAGTAACTTCGGTAATCTCAGCTTTACCTTTAGGGTTCCGAGATTCAAATAATTCTTGAACACGAGGAAGCCCTTGGGTAATATCTTCGTTCCCGGCAACACCACCGGTATGGAAGTTACGCATGGTCAGCTGGGTCCCAGGTTCACCGATAGATTGTGCGGCAACAGTCCCGACAGCTTCACCAACTTCAACTTCGTCACCAGTAGCCATGTTCCGGCCATAACAATGTTCGCAGACACCATGTTCAGTGTTGCAAGTAAAGGCAGAACGAATGGTAACTTCTTCGACACCGGCATCAACAATCTTTTGAGCCGTGTCTTCAACGATCATTTGGTTCTTAGGAACGATAACGTCCCCAGTCTTTGGATCGTAGACGGTCTTTTGGGTGTAACGCCCTAAGATCCGGTCGTACAATGGTTCGATCATTTCGTTTCCATCAGTGATGGCACGAATCTTCAAACCACGGTCAGTCCCACAATCCTTTTCCCGAATGATAACGTCTTGGGCAACATCGACCAACCGCCGAGTCAGATAACCTGAGTTGGCAGTCTTGAGGGCCGTATCGGTCATCCCTTTACGGGCCCCATGGGTCGAGATAAACATTTCCATCACAGACAGGCCTTCACGGAAGTTAGACGTGATAGGCAGCTCCATGATGTCACCACTAGGTGCGGCCATCAGGCCACGCATACCGGCAAGCTGCGTAAAGTTAGAAATGTTCCCCCGGGCACCAGAATCACTCATCATAAAGATAGGGTTCTGTTGGTCAAAACTGTGAATCAAGGCGTTTTGAATGTCGTCCTTGGCATCGTTCCAGATACCAATAACCCGTTCGTAACGTTCATGATCCGTAATCAATCCACGACGGAATTGCTTCGTGACCGTGGCAACTTGCTTGTGGGCAGCGTCGATGATTTCTGGCTTTTCTTTCAAGTCGGTAACATCGACCATCCCAACCGTCAAACCAGACTTAGTTGATTCGTCGTAACCCAAGTCCTTGATCCGGTCAAGCAGTTCTGAAGTAGCCGTAACTTTGTATTGTTGGTAAACGGCAGCAATGATATCGGACAAGAAGCCCTTCTTGAATGGTCCAATGATTTCTGCATTTTGCAGGTAATCATGAATGTCTTCACCTGGTTCCAAGAAGTACTTATCTGGAACGGCACCGTTCAAGTTCGTGCTAGTTGGTTCGTTCAAGTATGGGAATGACTTAGGCAGGATGTTGTTGAAGATTAACTTCCCAACGGTCGTCACCATAATCTTGCTACGTTGTTCGTCAGTAAATGGCTTGTCTGGCATGGAAGAAACCTGAACACCAACACGACTGTGCCAGTGAACCAGGCCGTTCCGGTAAGCCAGAACAGCTTCGTTGAGGTCGGTAAAGATCATGCCTTCCCCTTCACGGTTAGTTTCTTCCATGGTCAGGTAGTAGTTCCCGATAACCATATCTTGAGAAGGCGCAACAACTGGCTTACCACTGGCAGGAGCCAGAATATGGTGAGCAGCCAACATCAGCAAACGTGCTTCAGCTTGTGCTTCGTCAGATAAAGGCACGTGAATGGCCATTTGGTCCCCATCGAAATCGGCATTGTAAGCTTCACAAGCCAATGGGTGAAGACGCATAGCTTTACCACTAACCAAGACTGGTTCGAACGCTTGAATCCCCAAACGGTGAAGCGTAGGGGCCCGGTTCAACAGAACAGGGTGTTCCTTGATGACATCTTCCAAAACGTTAAAGACATCATCATCTTCACGGTCGATTTGACGCTTAGCGTTCTTAATGTTTGAAGCCAACCCACGGGCAACCAATTCCTTCATGATGAATGGCCGGAATAATTCCAAAGCCATTGGCACTGGCAGACCCATTTGGTTGAACTTGAGGGAAGGACCTACGTCAATAACGGAACGACCAGAGTAGTCAACCCGCTTCCCTAACAAGTTTTGACGGAAACGTCCTTGCTTCCCTTTCAACATGTGTGAAAGAGACTTCAATGGACGGTTACCAGGACCAGCCACTGGACGGCCACGACGACCGTTATCGATCAAGGCGTCAACGGCTTCTTGGAGCATCCGCTTTTCGTTTTGAACGATGATTCCAGGCGCATTTAAGTCCAGTAAACGCTTCAACCGGCTGTTCCGGTTGATAACCCGCCGGTACAAATCGTTCAGGTCAGACGTCGCGAAACGACCACCTTCGAGTTGTACCATTGGACGAAGATCAGGTGGGATTACCGGAATAGCATCCATTACCATCCACTCCGGACGGTTACCTGAAGTAACGAAGGCTTCCAGAATGTCCAGACGACGAACGGCACGCGTCCGCTTCTGACCAGTAGCTTCCTTCAATTCTTCTTTTAATTCAGTGACTTCTTTATCAAGATCTACGGCCATCAATAACTTCTTGATAGCTTCGGCACCCATTTCGGCCTTGAAAGCGTCACGCCCGTATTCAACGAGCTTGTCGCGGTAATCACGTTCGGAAAGCAATTGCTTCTTTTCGAGTGGCGTGTTACCTGGATCCAGGACAACGTATGAGGCAAAGTAGATGATTTCTTCAAGCGCACGAGGACTCATGTCCAGGACCAAGCCCATCCGACTTGGAATCCCCTTGAAGTACCAGATGTGGGTTACAGGAGCAGCCAATTCGATATGGCCCATCCGTTCACGACGAACCTTAGAACGGGTAACTTCAACCCCACAACGGTCACAAACGACACCCTTGTAACGGATCCGCTTGTATTTCCCACAGGCACATTCCCAGTCCTTGGTAGGACCGAAAATCCGCTCGTCGAACAGCCCATCTTTTTCAGGCTTTAATGTCCGGTAGTTGATGGTTTCAGGCTTCTTGACTTCCCCGTAAGACCAGCTACGGATCTTATCAGGTGAAGCCAGCCCGATCTGCATGCTTTCGAACTTATTGACATCGACCAAAGAAGCGACCTCCCTTATTAATTAGTCTTGCGTGTTCGGTTGACTTTCATTTTTTGTTGATGTTGATGCAGCCTTGCTATCACCGGTCTGAGCAGCGGCTTTTCGCTGTTCTTCTTGCTGTTGCGCATACTTGCTCAAAGCATCAACGTTCACAACATCATCGTCATCGTCATCCATATCACGGAGTTCAATTTCTTCGTTGTTCCCGTTTAAGACCTTCATGTCCAGACCCAAGGATTGTAATTCCTTGACCAGAACACGGAATGATTCAGGGACACCTGGCTTAGGAATTGGATCGCCCTTAACAATGGCTTCGTAGGTCTTAACCCGTCCAACCACGTCATCAGACTTGTACGTTAAGATTTCTTGTAACGTATAAGCGGCACCATAAGCTTCCAAAGCCCAAACTTCCATTTCACCAAACCGTTGGCCACCAAATTGCGCTTTACCACCAAGTGGTTGTTGCGTAACCAGTGAGTAAGGTCCGATGGAACGGGCGTGCATCTTGTCGTCGACCATGTGGGCCAACTTCAGGTAGTTCATGACACCAACGGCAACCCGCTTATCAAACGGTTCACCAGTCCGGCCATCGTATAAGACAGTCTTGGCGTCAGAAGCCATCCCAGCTTCCTTGATAGCGTCAGCGATATCAGTATCACGGGCACCATCAAAGACAGGCGTTGCGACGTGAATCCCTAACTTACGAGCAGCCATCCCTAAATGTAATTCGAGCACTTGCCCGATGTTCATCCGGGAAGGCACACCCATGGGACTCAGCATGATGTCGATTGGCGTACCATCTGGCATGTATGGCATATCTTCTTCAGGGATAACGACTGAAACAGTCCCCTTGTTACCATGACGACCAGACATCTTGTCACCAACTTGGATCTTCCGCTTTTGCGCGATGTAGACCCGAACCATCATGTTGACACCAGGAGAAAGTTCATCACCGTTTTCACGCGTGAAGATCTTAACATCCTGGATGATCCCGCCACCACCATGTGGCACCTTAAGAGAAGTATCCCGTACTTCACGGGCCTTTTCACCAAAGATGGCATGGAGCAAACGTTCTTCAGCAGATAATTCAGTGACACCCTTAGGCGTTACCTTACCCACTAAGATGTCGCCGTCTTGAACTTCAGCACCAATCCGGATAATTCCGTCTTCGTCCAAGTTCTTCAAGGCGTCTTCACCAACGTTAGGGATTTCGCGAGTCATTTCTTCAGGTCCAAGCTTCGTGTCACGTGCTTCTGATTCGTATTCTTCAATATGAATCGACGTGTAAACATCATCGCGAACCAACCGTTCGTTGATCCCGATGGCATCTTCGAAGTTGTACCCTTGCCAAGTCATGAAGGCAACTAATGGGTTTTGGCCTAAGGCTAATTCCCCATTTTCCATTGAAGGACCATCAGCCAAGATTTCGTCGTTGTCGACGTGATCGCCAACCTTAACGATTGGACGTTGGTTGTAGTTCTTCCCACCGTTTGACCGGCGGAACTTCATCAGCTTGTAGGTGTCCAAAGCACCGTCTTCACGCCGAACCCGGATTTCACGAGCATCAACGTATTCAACAGTTCCTTCGTGTTGACTAATTAAAGCAACACCGGAGTCATGGGCAGCCTTGTATTCGATACCAGTCCCAACTAATGGCGCATGTGGGTCCAGCAATGGCACAGCTTGCCGTTGCATGTTGGCACCCATCAAGGCACGGTTGGAGTCATCGTTTTCCAAGAAAGGAATACATGCAGTGGCCACAGCAACAACTTGCTTAGGCGAAACATCCATGTAGTCAATCCGGTCAGCAGAAGTTTCGATGTTATTATCTTCGTCACGGGCCATGATTGTGTCCGTAGCAAATGAACCATCATCGTTTAACGGCGTGTTGGCTTGAGCCACAACGTAGTTATCTTCTTCATCAGCAGTCAGGTAATCGATCTTGTCGGTAACCTTGTGCGTATCCCATGAAACACGACGGTATGGCGTTTCGATGAACCCATACTTGTTAACCCGGGCGTAACTGGAAAGACTGTTGATCAAACCAATGTTAGGACCTTCAGGCGTTTCAATTGGGCACATCCGACCGTAGTGGGTGTAGTGCACGTCCCGGACTTCATAACCGGCACGGTCACGCGTCAAACCACCAGGCCCAAGGGCGGACAGACGCCGCTTATGGGTTAATTCACCCAGTGGGTTGGTCTGATCCATGAATTGAGACAGTTGTGAGGAACCAAAGAATTCCTTGATAGAAGCCACGACTGGGCGAATGTTGATCAATTGTTGTGGCGTTACCGTCGCAGCATCTTGAATAGACATCCGTTCACGCACAACTCGTTCCATCCGGGATAAACCGATCCGGAATTGGTTTTGCAGGAGTTCACCCACGGAACGAATCCGCCGGTTACCCAAGTGGTCAATATCATCGGTGTTCCCAATCCCAATTTGCAGGTCGAAGAAGTAGTTCATGGAAGCAATGATGTCGGCTGGGCGAATGTGCTTCAGCTTAATATCAATGTTGCCATTCCCAATAACGGGAACTTCTTGTTCAGGGTCATCAGGTGATTGCACCTTAATGATTTGTAATTTGAGGGGTTCAGTGACAACGGCTTCGTCTGAAGGTTGGAAAGTAACCATCTTGAAATCGTCTTGATCCAAGAATGGGGCCAAGGTCTTCATAACGTCCTTGTCAACGACCGTTCCCTTTTGCGCGATGATTTCACCGGTATCAGGGTCGGCCAACGTTTCGGCTAAAGTCAGGCCCAATAAACGGGTCTTCAGGCTCAGCTTCTTGTTCGTCTTGTAACGACCAACGGGAGCCATGTCGTAACGCTTAGGATCAAAGAACCGTGCAGTCAGCAAGCTCCGTGAAGAGTCAGCCGTCTTAGGTTCACCTGGGCGTAGGCGTTCATAGATGTCCTTTAAGGACTCTTCGACACGGGAATCGTCGGTGTTCTTGTGGATATCCTTTTCCAAGGTTTGGGAAAGACTTTCGTTATCCCCTAAAATATCCAAGATTTCATCATCGGAACCGAATCCTAAGGCCCGAACTAATTCGGTCATTGGAATCTTCCGCGTCCGGTCGATCCGGACGTAAGAAACGTTCTTCGCGTCGGTTTCGAATTCTAACCAGGCACCCCGGTTAGGAATGACCGTGGCACCGAAGACGG
Source organism: Levilactobacillus mulengensis (assembly GCF_003946045.1). Classification (GTDB taxonomy): domain Bacteria; phylum Bacillota; class Bacilli; order Lactobacillales; family Lactobacillaceae; genus Levilactobacillus; species Levilactobacillus mulengensis. The sequence goes on from NZ_RHNW01000006.1 coordinate 138,198, forward strand.
TCCGGCCGTTCTTATCAGTATCTTCATTGAAGTAAACCCCTGGTGAGCGGACTAATTGAGAAACAATAACCCGTTCTGCCCCGTTAATAATGAAAGTCCCTTGGGCTGTCATTAATGGGAAGTCACCAAAGAAGACGTCTTGTGATTTGATTTCGCCCGTTTCGTGGTTGGTTAACCGTAAAGTCACGTGCAGTGGTGCTGAATAGTTGGCATCGTGCTCCCGTGCTTCATCCACAGTATATTTGGGTTCAAGTAATTGATAATCAACAAACTCTAACGAAAGGTTTCCTTGAAAATCTTCGATTGGCATGATGTCGTCGAACATATCGCGCAAACCTTCGTCGAGGAACCAGTTGTAGGAATTGGTTTGAATTTCAATCAAGTTAGGTAAATCAAGGACTTCCTTGATTCGCGAATAGCTACGGCGCGTACGGTGTTTCCCGTATTTCACTAAGTGTCCTGCCAAGTTGTTCACCTCTCCTATTTATTCTGTGACCGGCCAAACCGAATGTTACATTTTGATTACAAATGCATTCACACCCGGTTTTTTGGCAAAAAAAATCCAAAAACAAACAAGTTGCTTGCTTTTGGCTTCTTATAATGGACGCTACCGGACAATATATCGGTGCGTTCAATTTCAGTTCACAGTTGCATACAAATGATATAGTACTAAATCTATCGCTAAATGTCAATAAGGAACACTTATTATTTAACCGCGACACCAAATAAAATCAAGCGGACCAGCGCCAACGTCTGATCATGCTGCGAGGCATTGGCTGAGCCAACGTGGTGGAACGTGTTAAACAGCGGACTCAGACTGGTTAGATAGAAGGAAGCAGCATCCTGTGGCTTCACGTCCGGCTGCAGCGTGACCACGCCGAGTTCAAAGAACTGTTGTAAGGGCGTCAGGTAGTCTTGCATGAAGACCATCCCCAGTTGGCGCTTATTCTCCGGCTTCAAGAAACGGAAGCTACTGTGGATCACCGTGAAGACATCGCGGGGATGGACCCCCGTCAGAACCTCTGTCACTTCCGTTAAGGCGGCGACTGGATCAGGTTGGTCAACGTTGGCTAGTTCGTCGTTAACCGCAAGGATGCCCTGCTGGACCTCCTCACCAACCGTCTTGATCACTTCTAAGAAGATAACCTCCTTATCACTGAAATGATGATAAAGGGCTGGCTGAGTAATGCCGACCTCCTTAGCAATGTCTCTGGTCGATGTGGCTTGGTATCCTTGGGACAAGAACTGTTCCCGGGCTGCCTTCAAGATGGCCGCATGCGTGTGGCTTAACTGCTCTTCTCTCTTCATGGCTTCCGTCCTCTCATTTTCTACCCGGTGTCAGTTCCCCGTTAGCTGTGTCTGCGACTAACTGTCCGGTCCGCGTCAACCACGGGCGCCGTGTCTGACACCAGGTATTTTCTAGTTAAGTTCAGTTTACCACATCTCACTTATCGCTTGTTAGACCAAGTTGTTTCCTAGTCAAATCGTAACAATTCAACCAACAGTTAACTTCTGGGACCACGCAACCCATGCAAAAAGTACGCGACGGCCAGGGCCACACCCCGTGGTAGCGGGGAGCACTGACAATCGCGTACTTTTAAATTAGCCTGTTTCTTCTATACATTTCGTGTTGTTAGTGACTGGCAACCGTCTTCTTGGCTTCTGGTGACTTCACGTTGACCGTTACTTCACCCTTCGTTGCGCCAATGGTGACCTGATCACCGGTCTTGACCTCACCGTTCAGCAGAGATTCACTCAGCTTGTCTTCAACCTGCGTCTGCAGTGCCCGCCGGATTGGCCGTGCCCCGTACTCAGGATCGAAGCCCGCCTTGGCCACGGCATCAATCGCCGCTGGCGTAATCTTCAGCTTGATATCTTGTTCAGCCACGCGATCCACGATGTGCTTAGCCATCAGCTTCACAATTTCGTGGAGTTCTGGCTTCCGCAGTGAGTGGAAGATGACCGTTTCATCGATTCGGTTCAAGAATTCTGGACGGAACGACTGCTTCAGGGTTGCCCGGATGGTATCGGACATCGCCTTGTAACTGTTGGCCATGTCTTCAGCACCGAACCCAACGGTCTTTTCATCCCGCAGCTTCGTGGCCCCCAGGTTAGACGTCATGATCAAAATCGTGTTTCGGAAGTCAACCTTACGTCCCTTAGAGTCGGTCAGGTAGCCATCGTCTAAGACTTGTAGCAAAATGTTGAAGACATCAGGGTGAGCCTTTTCCACTTCATCGAAGAGGACCACGGAGTAAGGCTTTTGCCGAACTTTTTCGGTCAATTGCCCACCTTCGTCGTAACCCACGTAACCTGGTGCCGACCCAATCAAACGACTGGTTGAGTATTTTTCCATGTACTCACTCATGTCGACCCGGATCATGTTGTCTTCGGAACCGAACATCGCTTCAGCCAAGGCCTTCGCCAACTCGGTCTTCCCGACCCCGGTTGGGCCAAGGAACATGAAGGACCCGATTGGGCGGTTCGGATCTTTCAATCCGGAACGTGCCCGACGGATGGCCCGAGAAACGGCAGAAACGGCTTCCTCTTGACCAATAACCCGGTTATGCAAAATCTTTTCCAGATTAACCAGTCGATCAGCATCCGTTTGCTTCAACTGGGTGACCGGTACCCCGGTCCATTCAGCCACCACGTCCGCCACGTCCTCACCAGTCACGTCTAATGCGTACTGGTGGGTGTCATCATCGGTGGTCGCCATAGCCTTGGCCTTACGTGCCTCAACCTTTGCTCGGAGGGCCTTCTCTTCGGTCCGTAGCTTAGCAGCGCGTTCGAAGTCTTGTTGTTCAATGGCCTTTTCCTTCTCGTCAGCCAAGTCCTTTAAGGCCTGCGCCTGCTTGGTTGCCGCCGTTGGCTTGTCCATTTGATCAATGCGGACCTTCGCAGCCGCTTCATCCATCAGGTCAATGGCCTTATCGGGTAAGAAGCGGTCACTGATGTAACGAGTCGACAGCTTAACGGCTTGGTCGATGGCCTCATCCGTGATGTTCACGTGATGGTGGTCTTCATAACGTGGCCGCAAGCCTTGCAGAATTTCTGTGGCTTCGGCTGGCGTTGGTTCGTTGACCTGAACCGTGGCAAACCGCCGCTCGAGGGCAGCGTCAGATTCAATGTACTTTTGGTACTCGTCCAACGTAGTGGCCCCAATGGTTTGGAGCTCGCCCCGGGCCAGCGCTGGTTTCAGAATGTTAGAGGCATCAATGGCCCCTTCAGCCCCACCGGCACCAATCAGCGTGTGTAATTCATCAATAAAGAGAATGACTTGCCCATCGTTGTAAATTTCTTCGATGACCTTCTTCAGTCGGTCTTCAAATTCACCACGGTACTTGGTCCCAGCGACCAGTGAGCCCATGTCGAGCATCATCAGGCGCTTGTTTTGCATGTCTTCGGGAACGTTTCCGGCAACGATGCGTTGGGCCAGGCCTTCAGCAATCGCCGTCTTCCCCACCCCAGGTTCGCCGATCAGAACAGGATTGTTCTTGGTCCGACGACTCAAAATCTGGATAACACGCTTAACTTCCTTGTTCCGGCCAACGGTTGGGTCCATCCGGCCTTCCTTAGCAGCATCCGTTAAGTTACGGGCTAAGGAGTCCAACGTTGGCGTGCCACCTTGAGGAGCCGCCCCGCGACGTGAACGGGCATCGCCACGACGTTTAGGCGTGTCAGAAATCCCCAGCTTACGCAAGACAACCTTGCGGGCATCGTTCAATTCGACGTTTAAATTCGTCAAGATACGGGATGACAAAATGGTGTCGTCACTCAATAAGGCTAACAACAAGTGTTCCGTCCCAATCTTCGTGGCGCCCAACCGCTTCGCTTCGTCACCGGCTAAGGCTAACATGGCCTTGGCCTTGGGTGAGTATGGCAGGTAGCTGTCTTTATCCATGTCAGCTAGCGTGCCATACCCCGTAAAGCGTTCAATCTCTTCGCGGACATCATCGTCGCCAACGGAAAATTGTTGTAAGACTTTGTTGGCGATCCCGTTTTTTTCAATGGTGAGGGCTAACAGCAAGTGTTCCGTACCGACTGCCTGGTGCTTGAAATATTTTGCTTGTTCCTGTGCCAATACAAGGACGCTCTTAGCACTCGGTGTAAATAGGTTATCCATTGCAACTCCTCACTTTCTTAACTCTCGTAACGTAGGTGGTTTAAAATTGAAATCAGGATCTGGGCGCGGACGCGTTCATTTAGTGCCCGATCACCCGTGTTGACGGCATCCTTATCGATTGCCGCCAGGATGATATTGGCCTCTTGCCGATTAATCGACCCAGCCTCAAATAGGCTCCGGACCACCGATAGGCCATCGTGGCGGGTAATATGGTCCCCCACCGCACTCACTAGCGAATCGATGAAATCTAGGTTGTCGAGCAACTTGACCTTTTCAATGCGAATATAGCCACCGCCACCGCGTTTACTCTGAACGACGTAGCCGTCCTGAATCGTAAAGCGGGTCTTGATCACATAGTTGATCTGCGATGGCACGACATTAAATTGGTCGGCAATTTCCGCACGCCGGATCTCCACCTGCTGAGACTCAGCCAAAATCTGCTTCAGGTAAGACTCAATAATATCTGAAATATTTTGATTCTCCATTATCGTCCCCCCTTCGGTGCAGTTCTTCTGACTAATGTTGACTAATATTATACGAACTTTCCATGAAAATGCAAAGGATTAGACCACATTTCACCGAGAAGTTCTGGAAGATAAGCATAACAAAAAAACGGCCGACTTCCAAACAATTAGTAAGGAAGTGACCGTTTCATTTTTCATATGTAATTCGGGATAAAAAAATCGGGAAGACAAGATTTGAACTTGCGACCCCCACGTCCCGAACGTGGTGCTCTACCAAGCTGAGCTACTTCCCGAAATAGCCCGCTGACCTTGCGTCAGTTTATCGGGAAGACAGGATTCGAACCTGCGACCCCCTGGTCCCAAACCAGGTGCTCTACCAAGCTGAGCTACTTCCCGAAAAATTGCTTATGCGGTTATTCATAAGCAACAAAAATGCACCCAGTAGGAGTCGAACCTACAACCTTCTGATTCGTAGTCAGACACTCTATCCAGTTGCGCTATGGGTGCATAATGATATTAAGTTGTTGAATGCCGAGGACCGGGATCGAACCGGTACGGTCATCACTGACCGCAGGATTTTAAGTCCTGTGCGTCTGCCAATTCCGCCACCCCGGCAAAAGGGCAAAAGCGGAAGACGGGATTCGAACCCGCGACCCCCACCATGGCAAGGTGATGTTCTACCACTGAACTACTTCCGCAAATTGGCTATTTTATTAATGGTGCCATGCCGACTAGAGGATTCGAACCTCCGACCTCCTCATTACTAGTGAGATGCTCTGCCAACTGAGCTAAGTCGGCAAAATATTTTTAAAATATTTTGCAATATTTAGTTAATGCAGGTGAAGGGACTCGAACCCCCACGTCATAAGACACTAGAACCTAAATCTAGCGCGTCTGCCAGTTCCGCCACACCTGCAACGTTGGCGAACTAACCGCCAGGGACCGGGGTCCCAATGGAGGATACAGGGCTCGAACCTGTGACCCTCTGCTTGTAAGGCAGACGCTCTCCCAACTGAGCTAATCCTCCATATTTTCCGAAATGAGAACTGATGTCCTCGTCCGAAACAACTATTACAATTTACCATGTCTAGCAGATGATGTCAACAACTTTTTTGAAATATTTTGAATAAATATTCGTTGGTTGAATAACTAGTCGCTTGACGACAAGTAATATTGTAGCTCATTCAGAATGAAAAAGCTAGGTTTTTTTCGAAAAACTTTGAGAAGTTTATTTCTCGCAATTCCCGGTTGGCTAGCTCATCAGCGTTCCGCGTGATGGACTAATTAACCAACAAAAACTATTTTATACGAAACCCCATAACTCGTCAACTAGAAATTACAAAAATATTCAAAAATATTCAAAAAATTGTTTTTTCACTCACTCCCCACCCCCGCGTTTCACCCAAAAAGGCAGGCCCCCTATCCATCACGGATAAGGGACCCACCTGCTAGTAACTCATGCCTATTTGATTTTAAATCCTACTTGGTGATCTTTGTAACGCCACCCATGTAAGGAACCAGGACATCAGGAATCGTAACAGAACCGTCGGCGTTTTGGTAGTTTTCCAAAATAGCGGCCACGGCCCGACCAACGGCCAAACCAGACCCGTTCAACGCGTGAACGTATTGCAGCTTGCCATTGTCATCTCGGTATTGAATGTGCGCCCGGCGAGCTTGGAAGTCCGTCGTGTTCGAGCAGCTGGAAATTTCCCGGTACGTGTTTTGTTCTGGGAACCAAACTTCCAAATCATGCGTCATAGCAGCCGTAAAGCTCATGTCGCTGGTCGTCAACGTAATCACATGGTAAGCCAAGCCTAACTTCTGTAAGAGGCTCTCAGCGTGTTTCGTCAAAGCTTCCAGTTCATCCCATGAGTTTTCTGGCTTACAGAACTTCACCATTTCAACCTTGTTAAATTGGTGTAAGCGAATCAGTCCCCGGGTATCGCGCCCAGCACTCCCGGCTTCGGACCGGAAGGCTGGCGTCAAGGCCGTGAACCAAACTGGCAGGTCCTCTTCAGGGATCACTTCGTCACGGTAGTAGTTGACCAATGGCACTTCGGCGGTTGGAATCAACGTCATGTCTTCATCGCGTAACTGGTAAACGTCTTCCTTAAACTTAGGGAATTGGCCCGTCCCGTACATCGAGTCATCGTTGACGATGTATGGTGGCAATACTTCTTTGAACCCAGCCTTGGTGTTTTCGTCCAGGAAGAAGTTGTAAACGGCCCGTTCCAGACGTGCACCTAAGCCGAGGTAGTAGAGGTAACGGCTACCGGAAACCTTGGCACCGGCTTCGAAGTCCAGGATACCTAGGTCTTCACCTAACTCGTAGTGAGCCTTAGGGGTAAAGTCCAGGTTAGGCTTCTCGCCCCAGCGACGGATTTCAACACTGCCGTCTTCCGTTAAGCCAACTGGCACGTTGTCATTAGGAATGTTTGGCAAATGGGCGGCGGCATCGTGAACCTGGGCCTTTAAGTCATCGAGGTCGGCATCAATCTTCTTGATGTCGGCACTGACCTGACGCATTTCGGTGATCTTATCGTTGGCGTCTTCCTTGTTGCGCTTCAATTGAGAAATTTCATCGGAGACCGTGTTGCGTTGGGCCTTCATGGTTTCACTCTTAACGATCAGTTCCCGGCGTTGGGCATCCAAAGCCAGTAAGCTATCGATATCAGCGGGATCAACCCCCCGCGTGGCTAATTTTTCTTTAATAAAATCTGGTTCTTGGCGAATCAATTTCAAATCTAACATACAGTTGTGCTCCTCTCTTTTTCACGGATGATACAAAAAAGGCCTCCGTCACATGGGACGAAGACCTTCGCGGTACCACCCAAGTTCGCAGCTGGTTCACCCAGTTACACCCTTGAACATGATAACGGTCTGCACCGTGCGGCATTACCCGCCCACTTTAGTTAGTGCTGGAATGTTCGACGTTGCGGTTTGCAGCTTGCCCCGCTTCTCTGGCCGTCTACTGGATAGGCACCTCGTGTTTTTGAATACACTCATCATACCGCATTTCTTTTCCAATGACAATTGCCAATTGAAAATGGGGTTTGGCTCAGTGTTCGTTCCCGGCGGCGGATTCAAGACGGTCTGCTGTGGGGAACGCCTGCGGCCTGAGGAACGGTCCTCCGGCTCGCCTTGAAACCTCGCAAGACCCGCGAGTTTCCAAGGCCGTCCCGTGCTCTAAACTGAGAAGCCCCCTCAGTTAAGACCACCGACACAGCTGCCCATCTTGATCCGCCTCTGGTCACTTAGACTGACCCCCCCGTTTTCATTGGCGTGAGTCTGTGTGTCTTGTTTCACCCTGGTCGACAGTGGTGGTTAATCAGCTTCCCCCTCATTTACACGTTAGTAGGTGCGTGTCCTGCCTTTCCCCTCAAACACGCTAGCTGGTCGTTAAAGTAACTGACACAGTCTCAGAGTCGGTCAGGGTCCTACTGCACTGTTGCAACCATTTAGTGAGCGGCAAAGTCATCCCCACCATACAATCAAAGAACCAGTCACTTTTGCTTAGTGCTACTGGAACCGGAAGTCACCAAATGAGCTGCCCTGTGTCGGCCTTAGAACACGGGACGACCTTTTAAGGCGGCTCACTTCCACACTTCAGAACGTACCCAAAAATCCCATACTGCAACCTGCTGAATAGGACAAGTCATCCCCTACTCTACAAACAAAATGCCGGCCACTTTTACCTAGCCGGCTGACGTGACCAGAGACAGCTCAAGGTACTCAGCTGTGTCGATGGCATTGGCCGGGGCTCTTTCCCGGCCTAGGGCATGGGACGACCTTGGAGATTGGTGGTCTTCCAGACTTCAAGGCGAGTCAGAAAACTTCTATCATTTTACTGGTATGGCGTGTCATCCCCACCCATACAATCAAAGAGTCGGCCACTTTTGCTTAGCCTACTGGAACCGGAAGTCACCAAATGGGCTGCCCTGTGTCGGTGTTCTTAGACCGAGCGGGGTTCTCGGCCTTAGAACACGGGACGACCTTTAAGACGCGATTTTTGAGGCTTAAAGGCGAGCTTGAAGACCGCTTCTCAGGCTTCAAGCGTTCCCCATAGGGCAGCCCATTTTAGTGACTGGAGGTGGAAGTAACGCTAAGCAAAAGTGGCTCCGTGCCCGGGGGCGCGGAACCACTTTATTTTTGGTGCAGTGCTGTTTTACAGCGAAGCAATTTTTTCGTCGATCAAGTGTAAGACTTGGTCCCGTGCCGCTGAGTCTTCCACGAAGTCCAGCTTGTCGCCGTCGATTTGCATCTTAGGTGACTTGTCGTAGGCATTGTACCAGTCGACGTAACGTTGATCGAGTTCTTGGTAGTATTTGTAGAGGCTAGGGTCATGGTCGATTTGTTCGTATGACCGGCCACGCTTCTTGATCCGTTCCAGCATCGTTTCAAAGGAGATGTTGATGTGAATCAGTAAGTCTGGGTTCTTCTTGTGCGTAGCGTCAGGCAATTCCTGCATCATGTTGGCCAACAGAGAATCGTAAATGTCGACTTCCGTGCTGGTGGCCCGGCCTAAGTCGGCGTTCAAATGGAAGAGTAAGGAATCCTCAAAGATTGAGCGATCCAGGACGCTTTCATCATCGGCGTTGGCCGCCTTAATGTTGTCCAAACGCTTGTTTAAGAAGTAAATTTGAAGCAAGAAAGCATACTTCTGGGGGTTCTGGTAGAACAGTGGCAAGATTTTGTTGTCATCCACTGATTCGTAAAATGCTGGTTTGTTTAAGTGTTCGGCTAACAAAGTGGTTAAACTCGTTTTGCCGGCTCCGATAGTTCCCGATAATACAAGCATGCAATCTCTCCTTTAAATAACGACACGCCGGCTTTTTTCGTCCGGCCAAAATTTCAACACCACATATTGTACCAACCTCATGGGTAAAAGACAATATGTCGTGGCCATTTTCTCTCTAGCCAATCCGTTAAAAACGGCGCCTAAGCCGACTATTCGCCGACTAGACGCCGTTCAGATTTATTTAAAAATTTCGTGTGCCCACACTAATTTCTAGGTTAATCGTTTGAAGTAGCATCCGCCTTAGCTTCCTTTAACGTCCCATCCTTATGAACCGGAGACACGTCAACTTCGCTCAGCGGAATCAACTTGGTGTGCTTCTTCAGCTTGTACCCAATGTAGAGCACTAAGACCAATGGCACACTGATGTAGGTGACCAAGACTTGTTCCCAGTTACCTGAGAAGAAGGATTGTGGGTCTTGCCCAACGATCACAGCCACACAGAGAATCAACGCCAGGATTGGCCCGATTGGGAACCACTTTGCGTGATAACTCAGCTCGGACAGCTTGTGTCCCTGCTGGATGAATGCCCGACGGAACCGGTAATGCGACAGCGCAATCCCGAACCAAGCAATAAACCCAGTCAACCCACTAGCGGCAACCAGCCACATGTAGATTTCAGGACCCGCAATACTACTGATGAAGGTCAAGGCAGCAACGATAGTCGTGGCAAACAGGGCAGGATAAGGAATCCCATTCTTCCCGGTCTTCTCGAACAATTGTGGCGCGTAGCCTTCCTTAGACAGCGAGTACAGCATCCGCGTAGACGCGTACATCCCAGAGTTTGCAGCAGAAATCACAGACGTTAAGATCACGGCATTCATGACACTAGCGGCAGCGGCTAACCCGGCACGCTGGAAGACCAACGTGAACGGACTGATGGCAATGTCACTAGCAGAAGAACCCAACAAGTCCTTGCTGGTGTAAGGTAATACAGCGGCAATCACAAAAATAGCTAAAATATAGAATAAGATAATCCGCCAGAATACGGAATTGATGGCCTTGGGAACACTGTGTGCTGGATCTTCAGATTCACCAGCGGTAATCCCAACCAATTCAGTTCCTTGGAACGAGAACCCAGCAACCACGAAGACACTCAGGATTGCGGGGAAGCCACCAACAAATGGGGCCTTCTTGTACGTGAAGTTTTCCAAGCCAGTGGCGTGACCACCCATGATACCCACGATGACCATTAACCCAACAGCTAAGAAGACGAAGATGGTAACCACCTTGATCAAGGACATCCAGAATTCCGTTTCACCAAAGGCTTGCACGGCCAAGGCGTTGATCAGGAAGACGATGCCTAACGCAATGGCACTCCAGATCCAGCTTGGGACCCCGGGTAACCAAAACTTCATGACCAGTGCGGCGGTTGAAATATCAACGGCAACCGTAATGGCCCAGTTGAACCAGTAGTTCCAGCCCATGGCAAACCCTAAGGCTGGATCAACGTACTTGGCTGAGTAAGCAGCGAACGACCCAGAAATGGGCATGTTCGTAGCCATTTCACCCAAGCTGGTCATCAGGAAGTACACCATCAGACCCATGGCAACGTAAGCAGCCAGCGCACCACCAGGCCCGGCCGTTGAAATGGCCGACCCACTGGCGACGAATAACCCGGTCCCGATACAGCCACCTAACGCGATCATTGAGACGTGACGTGTCTTGAGGCCCCGCTTGACCTGATCAGAGGCCCCGCTGGTTGTTGCGTTTGTCATACTTTGTTCCATAAATGTTTCCTCCTTCTTATTTTAGAAGGACTTCCTCGAAACGACCCAGTGAACTAAAAAATCTCCTTCGCAATAAAAGCCCGCGAAAGAGATTGGAAAATTCATTATTCCAAGTCAATATCGTTGAAAGCGCCCCGCAACCCCTGTTCGGCTGCGACAGTCCCTGATTTATTCAACCAGGACCCAACCTACACGCTATGTCCTCACGCGCAGGTTTCGGCGACCGCCCCTTTTGCTTTCCGTCTGCGATGTTGACCCATCTCAGGAAAGCGACTCTTGTTGGTCGCACCTCTTCTATTCGATACTTTGTAGTATACCCATCCCTACCAAACATTGCAAGATGAAAATTCAATTAGAATGAATTATTTTTCTGCTGGCTGCAGGGTCAACCGATACAAAGCCTGTGGGGCCACGGGTTCACCCGTGATGCTGGGGCCAACAAAATGGTCCAAAACAATTTGAAAGCCAAGCTTTTCTAAGACCCGGGCCGACCGGTGGTTGCTGAGATAGCAGGTTGCCCAAACATTCTGGGGCTGCTGACTCGCCTGCCGAACCAGCTGTAAACTGCCGACCAAGGCCTCGGGCATGATGCCTTGTCCCCAGTCGATGGGGTCTAGGAAATACCCCAGGTCATACTCAGCCGGACTGGGTTCACCCGCGTCCCCGGTGTGCTGATAAAACAGAATCGTCCCCATGAAGCGGCGAGTCGCCTTATCTTCTATCGTAAACGCAAACGGACTTTGGCGGTCAGCCGCCAGCCACCGTTTGACCTGCGCCGGGTCCGCATCGGCAGACGACCCGTTAGCCGCGGCCACAGCCGGTAACGTCAACAGGCGTTGGTACCCAGGAAAGTCACTCTCGGTCAGCGGTCGTAACCGCACCCGCGCCGTCTCACTCATTTTTTCCATCACCTGACCCCCTCATTTCTCATCGTTCTCGCACCAGCCAACTTGTCAGGTCACTACCTAACCCGTTGGCGAATGCGGTATACTTTAAGGTGAATGCGTTCGGCCAGTCCATCGGCGACCGAACCCCGTTTCGTTGACAGGCGCGCGCACAAGTTTGCGATTGGCCATGCCCACGAAACGTTTAATCTTATCATGACTTATTTTGGGAGGTTTCGCAATTGAAAACAATCACTTTGCCACTCGCACCCACGTCCAAGGCTTACTTACAAGGGTATTTGCGCGAGCCAGCCGAAGACACGGGCACCTATCCCGCCATCATCATCGTTCCCGGCGGCAACTACACCCACATCCCCGAACAACAGGCCGAGGACTTGGCATTAGCCTGGTCAGCGCGTGGCTACCAGGCCTTCTTCCTGCGCTACACGTTCGTCGGTGAAAAGACACCACTGCTGCCCACGCCTGTCGTGGAGCTGGCTAAGGGAATGGCCCTGCTGCGGCGGAACGCCAACAACTGGCAAATCGACACGGATCACATCTTCGTGGCCGGTTTCTCCGTCGGCGGTCACATCACCGCGCTGTTCAACGACCTGTGGCACGACGAGGACTTTAACAAATTAGCGGGCACCACGCCCTACGAAATCAAACCGCGAGCCGTCATTCTCGGCTATCCGGTCATCACACCGGCAGCCGGCTACCCCACGGATGCAGAAATGCTGGCGAAGTGGACGGATGATCCGGCCAGCATCGCAGCCGACAAGCTCGTCAACAGTCGTAACGTTGCGACCTTCATCTGGGTCACCGCGGAAGATCCCCTGGTACCCGTACAAAACGCCTTCGACTACGCCCAAGCTTCAATCGCGGCCAACGTGGACACGGAGCTCCACGTCTTCCATCAGGGCCCGCACGGCTTAGCATTAGCCAACCGTGTCACGGCCTGGAAGCCGGGAACGGCGTTGCCACACGTGGCGCACTGGGTCGACCTCGCCGAAGAATGGCTCCACGAACTGGACTAGCACTTCCGCGTCTTGACTCGCCTTGCCGGGCAGTGAAAATGGTCCCGCCCAGTCCGTTCCCGGCGGCGGATTCAAGACGGTCTGCTGTGGGGCCGGTTCCAGCCAAAGGACGGGCTTCCACCTCACCTTTGAGCCTGAGGAACGGTCTCAAAGGTTGTCCCGTGCTCTAAACTGAGAAAATCACTCAGTTAAGACCACCGACACAGCTGCCCGTCTTGATCCGCCTCTGGTCACTCACATGGTGCAAGACTTTTCACCGACCGGATGGCTGACACAGTGTTGACCCAATTCGGTCCATTTCGTGTTTTACTGTGGACACATTAATTTAACAAGCCGATTTTCAGACGCCTCCACGTATTTTTGCGTGGAGGTGTTTTTTACTCTAACCCCTCTTCAATGGTAACTATCATGCGATTTTAGAGTCATAACCACTAAATCAATGTTCACCTAACCCTTTTAACCACAACACTGGCTGGAACCGACCCACTGATAATTGATAATTACCAATAAAAATATCAGAAAATCTACACTACTCACCACAACACCGTTTCTATGGGCTAAACAAGTGTCAGCCGCAGGGATGGTGAAAATATACTCAGCCGTGGGAGTTCCCTTAGCGGCTTTGCCGCTTAGGGAACTGCTATCTTTGAGACGCGCTTCTCAGCGGCTCAAAGTAAGTCTGGAGACCGCCCTTTGGCTCCAGACGCGCGCCCACAGCGTCACGGTATATTTTCACCATCCCGGAGGCGCAGTCTAACAACTAATTTAGCCCATAGAAAAAACGTGTCAGCCACTGAAAAGAGTGGTTGGCACGTTCTCGTTAAATCTCTGATTTCTTCAGCAAAGGCCAGTGTTGCATCATCGGCGCTAAGCGAATGTACAACCCCTCAGCCACCTGTAACCACAGGTAAGCCAACAGGACTGCCCCAATCGTATCCGTTGGGAAGTGGGCATTTAAGTAGACCCGTGAGATCATGACCAGCACCATCCATACGATGAGGACGATTCGGAGCAGCCAGGCTTTCCAGGCTGCCATGATCATCGGCATCAGGATGACCCAGATCATCGCAATCAGCAGAAACGTGCCGAACACGTGACCACTAGGGAAACTGTAGCCGTCATCGATAGCCAGATGGGCCGATGGGCGGGCACGTTTGACCAGGCTCTTGACCAGGCTGGCAATGACGTCACCCCCGGCCAGTGTGGCCAGACACCACAGCGCGGGAATCTTAAACTTGAAGCCCCACAGCAGGAATGCCAGGATCAGCACCCAAATAATATCCAGCTTCGGTTCCGCTAGGCTCGTGACTCCCCGATACAGCAGCGTTTTCCACCCCGGTTGGTTCTTCTGAATCACATCGACAATCGATGAATCCAGGAAATCCACGTAGGCGTTTTGCGCCTTTATGTAAACGGCCACGACCAAGAACAGTATGGTGGCAAGCGTAAACTTCCACGGCCGATCGCGGTCCTTATTAAATAGCATCATGATTATTTATTCCTTTCGTCATACCCGATTCTGGGAAAAACCCCTAGCAATGAGTATACCACCCCACACCTAAATTTCTAGGCTTCTCCCCAGTATTAACACTTTTATAAACGCTTGCGGTGCCGCCAGAATCGGCGTTGAATCCGGTTGACCAATTCCGAGAGGAGAAAGCCAAAGGCAATCGCCCCGGAAATCATGACCACCTGGAGTAAAAAGACTAGTGCCGTGGAATTATTGCCCAGCGCAAAATTTTTGATCATTTGATACGCCTGACCTCCAGGCACCAGGGGCACGATGGCCGGGATGTTAAAGAGAATCATCGGCATCTTCTTTAATTTAGCCGCCTGCAGTGAGGCGACCCCAATCGCCACGGCGCCCAGCAGGTTGCCAATCACGTAACCGCCACCCCACAACACGGTGAAGCGGTACAGCACATAGCCCAGCACGCCAATCCAGCCGCCCACGTTGAGCGCGCGCCGGGGAATGTTGATGAGGACGCCAAAGGCAATCGTGGCGACGTAGGTTCCCGCCACTTCGATGATAAATTCTAAGACCGACATGCCGCTTCCTCCTCACTCATAGAAATTGTAAGACCATGGCGATACCAAACCCAATCGCGGCCGCACTCACCAGGGCTTCGACGCCGCGGGCCGGCCCGCTGACTAGGTTACCGGCCAGGATGTCGCGCACCGAGTTGGTGATGGGCACCCCGGGAACCAGGGGCATGACGCTCCCAATGATAATGTCATCGACGCTATTGCCCAATCCTAAATGCACGAACACCACGGCCATCACGCCAATCGCGGCCGCCGCAGTAAATTCGGACAAGAACCGAATCTGAATGAACTTATTCAGCACGTAGTAGACCCACCAGCCCAGCATCCCCACCAAACAGGTGATCCAAAAATCTGGCAAATTGTGCCGAAAGACCACTTCCAGTGGCCCACTGACCATGGCCGCAGCCACCAGCTGAAGCCAAAAGGGAAAGTAGCGGCTGGCACTGTCCAGATGGTCCAACTGGTCGGCAAACTGGCGCAGGTCAATCTTGTGAGCGGCGTACTGCCGCGACAGGTCGTTGACCACGGCAATTTTTTCCAAATCAAAGGTCCGGCGCTTGACGGGCTCAATCTGGGCCCCCACCTCGCCGTTGATGGCCATGAGAATCCCGGTGATCATCACAAATAGCTGACTGGTCTGAGCCCCAGCATTATGGGCGATGCGGGTCATCGTATCCTCGACCCGCTCAATTTCCGAGCCGTTTTCAATCATGATTCTGCCGGCGGTAAGCGCGGTGTGCAAGATTAATTGGTCCCGCTTTTTTTGACTACTCATCCCGGTCCCCTTCTCTTTTTAGACTTTTCGACTATTATACGGCATGGCGCCCGGCTGGGGAAATACACAATTTAACATTTACCAAAAATTTCTAAATCTGGCCAAATAAAAAGTCCGCAACCGAGGTCGCAGACTAACCAAAATTTCTATTTGACGAAAATGTAGTGAGCCGCCTTGTAACTCACGATGAGTTCGGCGTTGTCCGTCAGGTTCTGTACCGTCACGGGACCCTCAAACGGATCGTGCTTCAAGACCTTCAGCTGATCCCCGATATCCAATTTCAGATCACCCAGATAGGTTAACAGATCATGGTTATCAATGAACCGGTCGACCGACACAATTTCTCCGTCGGCGACATCGTTCAACACAGTATGACTATCTTCGTGGTAGTGGCCGTAACGGTCGGGAATCACGCCACCATGCGGACAGTGCGTGGGGTTCCCCAGCATGTCGTCGAGGGCGTTGATCATTTTGGCACTCGTCACGTGTTCCAAAACCTCAGCCTCATCATGCACGTCAGGCAAATCATAGTTCAGCTTCTCGACTAAGAAATCTTCCCAGATTCGGTGCTTACGGACCAAATCTTCCGCCAGTCGAATCCCTTTGTTAGTCAACGAAATCCCGGCGTAGGGCGTATGCTCGGCCAGACCTTCCGCGGCCATCTTGTTGACCATTTCCGTTACGGAACCGGCCGCAATATTCAAGCTAATGGCAATTTGTTTGTTTGAAACCTTTTTCTGTTTGCCACCCAGCTCGAAAATAATTTTTAAATAATCCTCCTTCATCGGAGTCATCACAGTTCACCTCATCTAGATTGTGTCTCATTTATACCGCGAATTTCCCCGAAGTGCAAGGCTAATCGTGCCGCCAGTCGTTCTGATCATAGAAGAGATCTTCGTCCTGGCCCCGTCGGCACTCGGCCTGAATCGTCACGTGGTTCACCCCATACTTGTGACAAAGTAGTGCTTCAATCTGCCGGTAGATGGGTTCAATTTTGCTCAAGGGCAGGTCGTCCATGTTCACGTGGACTGAGAAAACAATGTTGTTCTCATCAATTAACCAGGCGTGAATGTGATGGACCCCTTCGACCTCGGGCAGTTGGCAGAGGTCGTGGGCAATCGCATCGTAATCCAGCTTCGGTGAGGCCTCCATGAGAATGCCAAACGTCTGCTTGATGATGGGCCACGACTCGTACACGATGTACCCGGCCACCAAAATCGTAATCAACGGGTCGACCCAACTGATTTGCCAAACGGTGATCAGCAAGGCCCCCACGATGACCCCCACGGATGCCAAGGCATCACTCAACAGGTGCAGGTACGTCGCCCGAATGTTCAGGTTGTGCTTGGCCCCGTGGTTGAGTAACACCGTGGAAAACAGGTTGGCCAGAAAACTAATGATGGCCACCAGCAACATGATGTCACCCTTGACCGGTTCCGGATGCAGCAAGCGCCGCACGGCCTCACCCGCCAATACCAGGGAAATAATGACCAACACCCCGGCATTTAACAGGGCCGTTAAAATCTCAGCCCGACGGTACCCATACGTGTTGCTCCGGGTCTGCCGGCGTCCCCCAATGCGGTGCGCCGCGTAGCTCAGCACCACGGAGAACGCATCTCCTAAATTATGAAACGCGTCGGACAGCAGCGATAGGCTCCCAGAAAACAGGCCCCCCACCAACTCAAAAATCGTAATGACCACATTTAACACGGTGACCAGTAGGAACCGACCGCCCGACAGACTCTTCTCCAATTTCTCCGCCCCCATTACCTTGCTACTCTCTATTATCGCAGAGTTTAGGGTAATTGAAAAGCCGGTTTTCGGCGAACCTCACGTTTTTGTTGGCGCTCGGGTCTTGTGTCTTGATTTCGCCTCCGGGGTCCGGAAAAATGGGCCGTGACGCTGTGGGCGGCCGGCTGAAGCCTGGGGGCGGTCTTCAACCTTACTTTGAGCCGCCAAGGGCGCGTCTCAAAGAGTCCAGTTATCTAACCGGCAAAGCCGGCAAGACAACTCCCACGGCTTAGCCCATTTTTTCGGACCCCTGCGGCTGAGACTGGTTTAAACCCGTTCGCCAACCCGCTCTTCCCTAGCCTCATCCTAGAACAATCACTTGCGTTGGACCAGACGATACGAAAAAAGGGTCGATTCCGCTGAAAGCGAAACCAACCCTTTACTATAGTAGATTTAAGTTTATTTTGGCGTCAGCAAATGGCACCTAACCCTGTCAGGTCAGTCGTTGTCCTACTTAACCGTTTGGGCCGTTGCCAGATGAGCTGGCTTAGCGTTGACCGTTAACCGTTCGTAGGCAAAATCGGTCGTGCCGGGCATCCCCGCTGCGGCTAAATCAATCGTCCCGGTTTCACTGAAACCGCTCTTCTTGATGATGTGTTGCATCGCCATGTTTTGCGGATGCGTGTCGATTCGGATACTTTCGATAGAAGCAGCGTGATCAATTTGGTCAAATAACCGTTGGAATAATTGTCCGGCCAGACCCCGACCATGATGGTGGCTAGATACTGCTACGCGGTGAATGGCCAAGTATGGGGCTTGCTTGGTCAGCCACTGACCATCGATCTGTTTATAGGTCGGATCCTCCCCGGGAATCAATGCAGCGGTCCCTAAAATTTCGTTGTTTTCTTCCAAAACAACGGTCCAGCCTTGGTGAATGTCATCAACTAAGATTGACGTCGTTGGGTAAGCCCCCTGCCACTGGTCAATTGCTTGGGCAGCGAGTAATTCTCGCCCATCCCGGATAATCGATTCAATTTGTGGTAAGTCGGCCATAGTAGCTTGTCGTAACAGCATGTGTTAACACCATCCTTCTAGTTTTGTTTTAAAGCGATTTTGTAATCTTAACACGTTCGCCAAAGAATACAACAAAATAAATTCGCTTTTTCCAAACATTTTCACTAGAAAGTCATGAAAGCTGACAACCACGCGATTTACGACTGATTTTATTTCTCATTTTACGTTCATTTTCTTAAGCGATTTTCATGCTTTCATAGATATTTCAGCTTCTTAATACTTATGCCGCTGGCGTAACCTTGACCTTTATATAATTGGCATTTGGGGTCACATCCCCATTATCTATGGCAAGCAGACACGCCACAGGACCGGTGGGCGTGTTTCGCCCTAAATCCGTGTCAGCCGTGAGGGCGGGGAAAAAGGTCTCAGCCGTGGGAGTTGTCTTGCCGGCTCTGCCGGTTAGACAACTGGTATCTTTGAGACGTGCCCCTGGCGGCTCAAAGTAAGGCTGAAGACCGCTTCTCAGGCTTCGGCCGTCCGCCCACAGCGTCCCGGACCTTTTTCCCCGCCCGGTAAGGCGAATTTCAACACCAAATTTAGGCCGAAAAAAAAGCCCATCCGAGAACTTTCTAAACTCGGATGAACTCAGCGGGAGCAACGGTAGGCGAGTGAAAAATAAAAAGTGTTATTTTTCATAAAACACGTCGTTTTAGTTTCACGATTGCTTACGCTGACATAGTGCCAACGTAGTCCATGCGCAAGATAAACGCGCTATTACTAATGGTTATTCGCCTGGTTTCACAACACGTCAACAACATGATTGACCACCAATCCAGCCAGAAGATCGATTGGTATCGAAAGTTTTTTCTGCCAACCACCAAATGCTCTCCCGTGTCTTCAGATTACCATTCTTACCGGCGATAAACAATGAAATCGCCCTATTTCGTGCTAGCAATCAGCTTAAATTGCCATTTATCGTCAATTCGTTCAGCAACTAGGTCTTTGCCGGGCTCCGGATCGAAGTTACCTAAATTAATCTCGGTGTGTTCCGGGTCAATGGCCATTGACACGAAACGTCCCTCGAAGAAGGACCGTAGCGTTTCAAAGTAGGCCCCCCGCCGTTGCGCTTGCTTGACAGCCCCGGCTAAGGTATAGCCATCGTCCAGGTAGGTTTTAATCTGTTGAACCTTCAGCACCGTCTTATAGGAAAACTTGCGATTCTTCCCGTCGCTGGAACTCTCGCTGTGAATGTAGCCCTTGCTTTCCCAGTAACGCACCTGACTCTGCGACACCCCGGTTGCCGCGGCCACGTCGCCAATTCCTAAAATCAGTTTTTCAATTGGCATTTTTTTTAATAAATTTGAGACATCTTCGTTCATGTACGTAACGTCCACCCTTCGTCATGGCTTTAAGAGAAATTCAATTATAGGTTAAATGAAAACGGTTGTAAAATTTAATAGTTCTTCTCAGATTGATGTATCCTTTTCTCTAATCAGTATAGATATTTTAAAAAGGATGTCAAGCTAGTTGACAAGGATAGTGAATCTGCGTATAGTTATTGCAGAATTAATTTTAGGAAAAAGAGGGAATTATAATTGGGAAATGCAATTGATACCAACGGAAAGTCCTACAACCGGACGCTCTTAGTCGTCCTGCTGTTGATTGGGACTTTCTGTACGGTACTGAATCAAACTATTTTAAGTACCGCCTACCCAACTCTGATGAAGGCCTTTGATGTTTCGACCTCCACCGTACAATGGTTAACGACCGGTTTCTTACTGGTTAACGGGATCATGATCCCAATTAGTGCGTGGTTACTCACGACGATCAGTTCAAAATGGCTGTACATTGGGGCCATGTCGACTTTCTTAGTCGGCACCATTCTCTGCTGGTCAGCGGTCAGCTTCCCCATGTTGCTGATTGGCCGACTCATCCAAGCTGTTGGAGTCGGGGTTTCCATGCCATTACTGCAAACCTTGATGCTGACCATCTTCCCCGCTAACAAGCGTGGGACTGCCATGGGGCTTGCCGGGATCGTTATCGGCCTGGCACCAGCCATTGGACCGACCTTATCCGGGTGGGTCATTGACAACTGGACTTGGCGTGACCTCTTTGGCATGATCATTCCAATCGTGGCCATCGTTGTTATCGCTAGTTTCTGGATCATGCACAGCGTTCTGGAAACCCACAAGGAACCATTGGATATCTTATCCGTTATCCTATCCACGATTGGTTTCGGGAGTATGCTGTACGGGTTCTCCTCCGTTGGTGACGACGGTTGGGGCAGTGCCATTGTCCTCTCCACGTTAGCCATCGGGTTCATCTTCGTGGGTCTCTTCATCTGGCGTCAATTGACCATGAAGGATCCATTCTTGAACTTCCGGGTTTACAAATCAAAAGAATTCACCATCTCTGCGATTCTGAGTTCCGTGGTCAACATGGCCATGGTCGGCGTCGAAATGGTCATTCCCCTTTACCTTCAAATGGTTAAAGGGATGTCGGCCTTCCATTCTGGGTTGACCTTGTTAGCTGGGGCCCTCATGATGGGGATTATGAGTCCCATTACTGGGCGCGCATTTGACCGTTTCGGTGCTAAGCGCTTAGCCACGATGGGGATGTTCCTCTTAACGATTGGGACCTTACCATTCGTCTGGATCACCAAGGACACGTCAACACTGTACATCGTCTTGCTGTACGCCCTGCGGATGTTTGGGATTGCCATGGTTATGATGCCAACGACCACTGCCGGGATGAACGCCTTACCACTGAACATGATTTCTCATGGGACCGCCGTCAACAACACGCAACGGCAGGTCGCTAGTTCTGTTGGGACCGCCATCCTGATCAGTGTCTTGACCAACGTGACTAAGGGTCAAATGCCAGCCAAGCACGTCTTGACGACTAACCCGTTGAGCTACGCCAATGGCGCCATCAACGCCACCCTGTCCGGTTACCATGCCGCCTTCTGGATTGCCGTTGGCTTCTGTGTGGTCGCCTTGGTCGTTGCCTTCTTCATGAAGGGTAGCAACCACTCCGTCCATTTAGCCGATAAGAATGCGCAACAAGAAAATGCGGAAGCTACCGAAGGAGGTGCCGCCTAATGATTATCTTTTCACTGATTATTTGCGCCGTCCTGTCCTTTGTCTTCTACGTTTACGTTCAGAATCGGTCACTCAGTAATGTTCTGACCGCCGTGGCCGTCATCGGCCTGCTGACTAGCATCTTCTTCATGGTGAAAAATGACCACGACCACTACGGGATGCACCAGGTCACTAAGACCTCGACGCAAAAGATCTACACCGCTTCCCCATCGAAGCAATTACCTATGATGCTGTACCAACCCATTGGCTCGGCCAACAAGCACCAGGTCTACGTTTACAAGACCAGTGTCAATGCCAAGAAGACCAGTCATACGGCTGCTAAGGTCACGACTAAAAACGTGGTCAAGCGCACGACTGGCACCAACCGGATCGTCACGAAAAAGACGTACTGGGAATTCAAGAGTGGCGCCGCCAGCTTCTGGTTTGGACTGTCCGGTAACGGGCACACCTACGTGAAGGAAACCAACACAATCTACATCAACAAGAACTGGACCGTGTTGAGTGCCACCCAGGCTAAGCAATTGCAAAAGATGGCGAAGTCCAAGAGCTTCCAAGCTAAGCAAAAGGCCGCTGCGACGGTTTACGTCAAGAAGGCTGTGATGGCCGCCATGACCAAGAACCCAACCATGTCCGCTGCGCAACAAAAGAAGGTTACGCAACAGGCTGCCGCTGCTTTCCAAGCACAAGCGATGAAGCAGTTGATTGCTCAGATTAAGAAGTAAGCATGATTAAAAGCACGTTCAGTCCAATCCCGTGAGGTTGGTCCGAACGTGCTTTTTTCATCCGCTAATAAAAAGGAATCCGGTGACGTCCGTTCCCGGCGGTGGGTTCAAGGTTGCCTGCTGTGGGACCCGGCTCCAGCCTGAGGAGCGGTCTTCCGCCTCGCCTTGAAGCCTGAAAACCACAGTCTTCAAGGGCGTCCCATGCTCTAACCTGAGAAAAACACTCAGGTAAGACCATCGACACAGCTGTCAACCTTGACCCACCTCTGGTCACTCACCCGGAAGCATTCCCTTTTATTAACGCTAAAAGCCGGTTACTGCTGACTGAATGTCCAGCTACTACAGCTAGGTTTATTTTGCATGGTCTCTCACCAGCGCCTTACCGGGCGGGCAAAATAAACCGTGACGCTGTGGGCGGACGCCTGAAGCCAAAGAGCGGTCTTCAGACTTACTTTGAACCTCTGCGAACCGAGTTTCAAAGATACCAATTATCTAAGTGGTAAAGCCCACCACTAAGATAATTCCCACGGCTGAATTTATTTTGCCCGCCCTCACGGCTCCTATGGTGTGGATTGGCAACGTTGGTCAGTGGAGTGGCTGCAGAACGCTGTCATCTCCATGAAGGTTATGCTAGTTGATGTAATCATTCTTAACTAGAAGTGATAACAGGAACGCCTAAGCTGCTTAATTTAGCTTAGGTGAACAATCAGAAGCAGCTCAAGGTGTTCGAGCTCACAAGACAACCTTGGAACCTCTGATTCAGGTTCCAAGGCGAGACCAGTCATCCCCCTCAGCGTGGGGAGCAAAGAACTACCACCGGGAGCACAGTCAGACACTAGGACGAAAAAAAACGAGCTGCTTTCTTTGCCAGTGTGAGCGACCAGAGGTGGTTTTGCGGACTACGCTGTGTCGATGGCCTTAGCCGGGGTTCCTCACCCGGGTTAGGCCATGGGGCGACCTGGAAAACTCGGGGCTTTCGAGGTTTCCAGGCGAGACGGCGGACCGCTTCTCAGGCCGCGGTCGTCCCCCACAGCGTGGGGAGCAAAGGACCACCGCCGGGAGCGCAGTCAAACACTAAGGCAAAAAGAAAAGCAGCTCACGGGCTGGACCCGCGGAGCTGCTTAGTGGTGCATTTTACCGATTCATTACCTTAATTACTTGCTAGTTCACCTGAGTTAACTGCGTTTGACCCTTGCGGCAACGTGGTAATAACCCGGATAAGTCGTCTAAAGACGTCCCGTTATCCTGAAAACATTGAATCATGTCGATCCAGTACAAATCTGAATCATCGAATTCTGTGACGGAATGTTCCTTCCCTAAAAGTCCATTCTTCACGTAATCCTCAATGCGGCTTGCGTCAACGTGTGCTGACGCTGCCAATTCAGTTAAGTTCATCTTCATCGCCCATACCCTCACTTTCATTCGTTATCAATGAGAGTATCATACAACCACCTTTACCGAAATGCAACCTTTTCAGTTCAAAAAATTTACATGACAATTTTACAGATAAATTACGGGTTTACTCAGCCATAAGTTAGCGCTAAACTTGAAATTAAAAACTAATTAGAGAACAGAAAGGAAGTCTCTTATGAGTCCTTCACTCACCTTTCGGACCGGGGTTCGTGACGTCCTCCCCACCGTCTTTGGCTACATCGGGGTGGGCCTAGCTTTTGGCATTGTCGCCCACACCAGTCACCTGAGTTTATTAGTGGTCGCCGGGCTCTCATTTGTCGTCTACGCCGGCTCCGCGCAATTTATTATCACCAGCATGCTCCTGCTTCATGATCCGCTATCTGCTATTTTTATTTCGACCTTCCTGGTGAACTCGCGAATGATTCTGATGAGTACCAGTTTGGCGCAGTATTTCAAACACGAGTCCCTCACGCGCAACCTCCTGATTGGGACGCTGGTGACCGACGAGACCTTTGCCCTGGCCATGAACAAACAAAATAAGACCAACGGCAAACTCAGCTTCGCCTGGCAATCCGCGGCCAACGTGGTCGCCTACTTGGTCTGGGGCGTGTCGACCGTCGTCGGCGCCATCCTCGGCGGCCTGATTGCGGACCCCACCCGCTTTGGCTTTGATTTCGCCCTGACAGCGATGTTCATCGGTCTGGTCTACTTACAACTGATTAGTGACAAACACCTGGGAATGACCCTGCAATTGAGCGTCATGGTCTTCGTCGCGCTGGCCTATTACTTCCTAATTGGTGTGATGAGTCAAAATTTTGCCCTGCTAGTGGCGACCGTCGCCGGCTGTCTATTTGGAATGGAGTTGAAAAAATGTCGATAAGTCTAACTGAGCTCTGGGTCATCCTGGGTTGTGGGGCCATCACCGTTCTGTCACGGGTGCTCCCCTTCGCCTTTGTCAAATCACTGAACATGCCAGCGTGGCTGATCAGCTTTCTTTCCTTCGTACCCATCACCATCATGACGGCGCTGTGCTGTGAGAGTCTGTTCGTCGCCCACGCCGGGCATTTAGCCACGCTCAACGTTGCCAACTGCCTGGCAGCTATCCCCGCCACCCTGGCCGGTGTGCTGACCAAGAGCCTCCTGATGGTGGTGGTCGTGGGTATCATGGCCATGGCCGTCCTCCGCTACTTCTCTATTGGGTGAAATGGCTGTAGCAAATTGTTCTGGGCCGTTCCCGACGGTGGGTTCAAAGCTGCCTGCTGTGGGGAACGGCTCCAGCCTGAGAAACGGTCTTCCGCCTCGACACAGCTGTCAACTTTGACCCACCTCTGATCACTGACAATCTGTTATACCATTTAAATTGAACGTAATCTGCATCTAACAACTAAACAAGAACGACCACAGTCCTCTGGATATAGAGAATTGTGGTCGTTCTTTTGTATACAATTTATCATCATTGACCGAAAGTCTGAAGCATAAGCCACCCCGTACCTATTGTTTCCAAAATTGTTTTAGGAAGAATACCGAATAACTATAGATAGCCTCCCCACGATCAGTGACTCAGGTATGATGTCTGAGCGACCAGAGGCGGGTCAAGGTGACCAGCTGTGTCGATGGCATTGGCTAGGGTCCTTTCCTAGCCTAGGGCATGGGCCGCCCTTGGAAACTCGTGATTCTCAACGAGGTTTCAAGGCGAACCGGAAGACCGCCCTTTGGCTGGAGGTGGGCCCCACAGCAGGGCACCTTGACCTCCTCAATATTGTAGACACTACTAAATGATCACAACAACCTAGGTATGGTCTAACTCACGTCCGCCGCAGGGATGGTGAAAATGAGCTTAGCCGTGGGACGTCCCTTAACGGTGGGCTTGACCGTTTAGGGACGTGATACTTTTGAGATCCGGGCTACGGGCTCAAAATAAGCCTGGAGACCGCCCTTTGGCTCCGGGCGTTCGCCCACCACGTTCCGGTCTCATTTTCACCGTCCCGGAGGCACTGTTAGCGCCACCCTAATCGTTGTCTGGGAGGACTAGGTTTAAGACGATGCCCAGCACCGCTGCCACTGCCAGCCCCGAAAACTCGTACTGCCCAACCTTCAGGTAGGCATTGCCAATTCCAATGACCAGAATGGCCGAGGCGATCATCAGGTTGCGTTTGCGATTGAAATCGACGTGCTTCTCAATCAGAATGCGCATCCCGCTGGAGGCAATCACCCCAAATAACAGGAAGCTAATCCCACCAATCACGGGGTTCGGGATACTTTCAATCAGTGCGCTCAGCTTGCCGACAAAGCTAAAGATGACGGCAAAGACCGCAGCCCCAATCAGGACGTAGACACTGTGGACCCGCGTGATGGCCAGGACGCCCACGTTTTCCCTGTAAGAGGTCACGGGTGGGCCCCCAACAAAGCTAGCAATGATCGAGGCGAGGCCATCCCCCGCTAACGTATGCTGCAGGCCGGGGTCTTCGAAGAAGTTGCGGTGCGTCAGTTCATTTAGCACGGTAATGTGGCCGATGTGCTCGGTCATGGTCACGAAGGCAATCGGCGCCAGGCTGATCACGGCTCCCCAGTAGAAGTGCAGCGGATAGCTCAGCAGCGGCACCTCAAAGCTAGGTAGCTGGAACCAGGCCGCCTGCATGACCGGTTTGAAATTGACCAAGCCGACCGCCGTCGCAATCAGGTAGCCCGCGATGATGCCCAGTAGAATCGGCACCAGTGACAGGAAGCCGCGTAAGTAGAGGTTGAAGGCAATCGTCAACAGCAGTGTGGCCATTGCCACCGCAAAGTACTGCCAGTGATAGACACCGGCGCTGTCGACCGTCGCCTTCTGGGCGGCGCTGCTAGCTAGCGACAGCCCAATCACCATGACCATCGGCCCGACCACGATTGGCGGTAAGGCCTTGTTGATCCAGTCCGACCCAATCATCGCGACCACCAGGGCCACAATCAGGTAAACGGCCCCGACCGCCAACGTTCCCTGGGCAATGCCGGGATACCCGGTCGTCTTCATCAAGGCCACCATGGGCACGATGAAGGAAAAGCTAGACCCCATGTACGCGGGAATCTTGCCCCGGGTGATCAGGATGTACATCAGCGTCCCAACACCGGAACTAAACAGCGCAATGCCGGGATTTAACCCGACGAGAATCGGGACCAGCACCGTGGACCCAAACATGGAAAATAAATGCTGAAGCGATAAACCCAACCACTGACCCCAACTGGGTCGTTCCCAAATATCAATCAAGGCATCCGGGTTGCGGTAACGCGTTGGTTCTTTCATGCACAAAGACCTCCAGGTTATGAGATAGAAAAAGGGCACATCGCCCCCGTAAGGAAACGATGTGCCCACACTTTTAGCCTAGACTTAGCCCAGCGTCTGCCGGAGCGTGCACCCTTCATTGCCTCACGGGGCAACGTTAAAGGAATAGATTAGTTCTTAGTATAGGGATTCGGTCAAGCCAGGTCAACGCATTGTCTTAACTATCGTTTTTAGCCAATTAAGCGTTGATACCACCGATTGATAAGTCCCAAACCCATTAAGAGTAAAAGGCCAATGACAATCAGCGTGCCATTTGCCAGCCAATCCGTGACGAAACCGAAGACAAAGCTCCCCACGGGCTGGAAGGCATCGATAGCCAGGAAGAGGATGCCAAACATCCGCCCCAAGAATTCCGGTGCGGTTAAATCTTGAGTGATAGTGATGGCCCGAATTTCAAAGCACGAATAGCAAAAGCCGAAGACGCCGCTGACCGCCAGCAGGACCCAGTAGTTGGCCCACATGCCGGCAACCACCAGGGCCACGGCAGCTAACATCAGGTCGAGGTAGTTCTGCTGCCGCTTGGGTGGCCGGTGATCCAGGGTCAACCGGAGCCCGCCCAGGATGCCGCCGACCGCCAAAATCATCAGCAGGTAGCTGTACCGGGCCGAATCGCCTCCGTACAAGTGATTGACGTTGTACGGCAGGACTAACCGGACCGCTGCATAGAGCACGTTAATCAGTCCGCCTAGCACGATGGTCTCCACCAGGCCGGGCCGCTGCCAGACGTAGCGCCAGCCCGTCAACAGGCTTTCGGTCACGCCCAACCGGGAGTCATCCTTGGTTGGCTGACGATAGCGAATGCTGAGGTAAAAGAGAAACGACAGCAGGAATGACGAGCCGTTGAGCACCAGGAATCCCCGTAAGTCGAGCCAGTGCATAGCCAGTAGCGCCCCACCGATCAGTGGCGCACAGATATCGGCCAGATCAATCAGGGTGTTGCTGACGGCGTTGAACCGCTGCCGACCCGCCAAGGTAATCAGTTCCGGAATCATGGCCTTAGCCGCTGGCAAACTAAAGGCGAGCCCCACGTCCAAGATCACGGTCAACGTAATCAGCGGCCCCGCCGTGATGTGCTGGGGATCCAACCACCAGGCACAGGCCAAACAGCCAATCACACTGAGTAATTCCGCACTGACCACGATGCGTTTCCGATTAAAATTATCAACGACTACCCCACAGAGTAAATCGCCGAAAAATAAAACGACCCCACCGATGGCTTGAATAATCCCCAGTAGTGCCGCGTTGCCCGTGGCCTGTACCACGAACCAATTTAAACCGAATAAGTACAGCGTGCTACCTAGTCGCGAGACAAAGGGTGCGAGGAGGAGGGGCAGGTTAAACGCCTTGGTCGTCTGTTCCATGCGACCACCTCCAACTTGTCACGCCAAGACTAATCGACCATCCGCCAGTTACCCTCATCCGCTTTAGAAATGTCATTTAAAAATTTTAAGACGCGTTTGGCCCGGTTGGGTTGCTGTTCGTTCAAGACGTTCAGCCCGGCACCCGTCACCAGGGGTTGGCTCAGCCGGAAATCACCGTCGGCCGTTTCACCGGTCGCAAAGGCCATAACGGTCTCGCCCGATTCAATCTGCGTCGTCAGGAAGAACATGGTAAAGTCATCGTCTTCCTGCATGTAGGCGGGCATCGCCCAGATACCGGGGGCAATTTCTTGCATCTCACCGGTCTCGGTGCCATCCAGGAACTTAAATTCCTTGTGGTTGGCTTGCGTCACGGGCTCCTTCAGCACCAGCATCATCTTAGCGAAATCAGCGTCGCCCATTTGAATATTATCTTTCATGTCAGTCTCCTCAATGCGTCATTTTTTATTTACGTAAGCCCAATTATACCAGCGTCTTTGGTAAAATTAAATCACGTTGTCTTGAGGTGCCCAACTGGAAGACATGGTCGCCAATTTCCTTGAAGCCCATCGCCTCGTAAAACTTTTGGGCCGACGTGTTATTCTCCCAAACACCCAACCAAATGGCGGCTAATTTCAGTGATTGCGCTTTTTCCACGGCGTACTGGTACAGCTGTTTGCCCAGTCCCTGACGTTTGAATTCAGGCAAAATGTAGATTCGTTCAATTTCCAGGTTGCCATCGCCCTGGTCTTCGGACTGTGTGGGACCCCAGTTTAATTTCACGTACCCGGCCACTTGGTCGTTTACCAGGATGAAGAAAAATTGGCTCGTCGGCTGTTGCATTTCCTGTAGGAGCTGAGCTTCGTTGTAGCTGTCGTCCAAATACTTGGCCAAATCTGCCGGCGTGTTCACCGCACCAAACGTATCGGCAAACGTTGCCCGACTAACCGCCTGTAAAGCCTTTACGTCATCTGGGGTACATAATTTAATTTTTCCTGTCATTGTTTTTGCTCCTTTTAATAAGTTCTGGTTTGTCCTTGCTTAACGGCGACCCAATCCTGCGCGACGTTCTCGTCCACGCGTTCCAGATAGCTCGCTAACTGTGCCGCCTCGGCCGGGGTAAATCCCTGGAGGGCGCGACCGTTCGAGTAGTCATTTTCACGTTTGACCAACGGATAGACCTGCTCACCCTGCGCCGTCACGAACAGTCGCTTGATTTTGCGGTTCGTGTCGTCCGGTCGTTTTTCCAAGACACCCGCGGCCGTCAGTTTCTGCACGGCCCTAGCCGCCGTCGTGCGGTCGACTCGTAACAGCTCGGCCAGTCGTTCTAAAATGATGCCGGGATGCTCGGCCACCCGGGCCAGGTAGAGATACTGGCCCTTGGTGAGCTGCACCCGTTGAAATTCATGATTCGCAATGGAATCCAGGGCCCGCGAGATATTGCCCAGCGGTCGTAAAATTTCAGTCAATGCTTCCCCTCCTTAAAAAATCGTTTGCCGCAATCTATTCGTTCCCGGCGGCAGATTCAAGGTTCCCTGCTATGGGGAACGGTGCCAGCCTGAGGAGCGGTCTGCCACCTCGCCTGGAAGCCTAGAAAATCACTAGTCTCCCAGGCCGTCCCGTGCTCTAGACTGAGAAAATCACTCAGTCAAGACCACCGACACAGCAGGGAACCTTGATCCGCCTCTGGTCACTGACATAGATCAGTTTAGTCTCTATCTCACTCATGGCAACATGCCCGAGTGACATAACAACTAACGATGCGATGAAATTAGTTTAAATCAATTATGCTGTATTTGCAACAAAAAGTTTTCAAAAAATTCTGATAACTAAATCCGACTAGTAAATAACTCAACGAGACATACCCGTGACGACTTCTGTCAGCCACTGGTCTGAGAAAATGCAGTCGCCGCAGGAATGACCATAGGTGTGCCAAGGCACCAGCTGTGTCAGTGGAAGCCCGGCCCCCTGGCTGGAACTGGCCCCATAGCAGGATGTTTGGAAGCCACCGCCGGAAACAGCCAGATACGACTTCACCTTTCCAACAACCAAAGTACTCACAACGTCCTATTCTGTAGGACTGAGCTCACGTTGGCCGCCGGGCTAGGAAAATGAGGCAACGTAGTGCAATGTCAGTGACCAGAGGTGGCTCAAAGTTGAGGTGGAAGCCCGCCCCTCAGGCTGGAGCCGGCCCCATAGCAGGGCGTTTTGAAGCCACCGCCGGGAACGAAACACGCCACCACATTGCCATTTTCACGAACTAAAAAGGCCACCCAGCTGGTGCCAGGTGGCCTCACTAAAAATCAATTAGTTTGCGAGACGGACGCGTTCGCCAATCTCTAGTTGCATGTGGTAATACTCATGGTCCCCAATCATCTGCGTCCCGGTGACCTCGTAGCCCATGCGTTCATACAACCGCATGGCCCCGGGGTTCTCGAAGTCGACGTTTAAGCCGATTACCGATTGCCGGTCTCGTTGGGCATAAACGGGTAAGGCCCGCAACAACTGGCGGCCAATCCCCTTGCCCTGATGGTCCGGTGAGACGGCGAGTGAATCCAAGTACCATTCACCCGCTTCGGTCTCTGAGTCTAAATCAAATGGTTCGTCGAAAGCGGCACTGTTAGCTGCCAGGCGAGTCATCACGTCATCTACAACGTCTTCTTTTTCGCCCGGATAGCCAAATGCTACCCCAACTACTTGGCCATTGGCCTCGGCCACCACCGTGGTTGCCGCACCGGACAAGTAAGTCCGCGTACGGTACGCCGCCGTGATGACCTTCAGTAAATCGGGGCCTGGAACGTCTTCCAGGTCGGTCAAAGCCATTTCGTCGTAGATCAAGTTCATCAGCGGTGCTATTTGAGGCGCATCCACTGGTCGAGCTTCACGAATTATCACAAAAAATCCTCCATTTCTAGTTCTCTCACTAGCCTACCGGAGCCCCGCGCCTTTGTCAACGAATTTGCTAAGGGGTTAAATGGCTGACGGGGATTTATGTAAATTTCCGTCCTGGCTTCCTCCGGCTCCGATTGTCCATGAATGCCTCAACAGTTCATCCCCAGCTGCACCAGAAATGCTGAGACTATTTTCCAATATTCCATGACCACGTCAACTAATAGTCACCCCCACCTATTCTGCAGGACCGAACTCACGTTAGCCGCCGGGCCAGGAAAATGAGGCAACATAGTGCAATGTCAGTGACCAGAGGTGGCTCAAAATGCCCAGCTGTGTCGGTGGTCTTGGCTGAGGTCCTTTCTCAGCCTAGCCCACGGGACAACCTTTGAGACCGCACCTCAGGCTCAAAGTTGAGGTGGAAGCCCGCCCTTCGGCTGGAACCGGCCCCATAGCAGGGCGTTTTGAAGCCACCGCCGGGAACGAATGGCCACAACCATACCTTCCCATCAAATACAATACAAACACCCTATTCCGTGGGACCGAACTCATGATAGTCGCAGAGCTGGGGAAATCGCGCCAGTCGTGGGAGTGACCAGAGGCGAGCCAAGGTGACCAGCTGTGTCGATGGTCTTAGCTGAGCGATTTTCTCAGCTTAGCCCATGGGACAACCTTTGAGACCGCTTCTCAGGCTCAAAGTTGAGGTGGAAGCCCGCCCTTCGGCTGGAACCGGCCCCACAGCAGAGCACCTTGAGCGCGCCGGCGGGAACGGACGCGACTAGGCACGATTTTACCCAGCCCGCCAGTGCAAACCCAGAGTTCGACTCCACAGAAATAGGCCCAACGGTTAGCGCGAACGCTGACCGTCAGGCCTATCAAAAAAAGAATTCACTTAATGGGCAACGCGCCCGGCGACTCGTTGGCCGAAGAATAAGCCAACAATAAATAAGAGACTAGCGGTGATCCACTTGCTCATGGTGAGACTCCCTTCGTTCTGCCGCATCAGGGGTGGCCTTAGCCTCCCGCAATTCGGCTAGTTCTTGACGAATTTCACCTAAAATTTCTAACTGAAACCGTTCGATCTCCATGGTGTGTGGGACCTGGTTCTGCGCCAAGTGATCGACCTTAGCGTGAAGTAACCGCAGTTCGTGCTCGGACTTGAGGTTCACGTGATAGTCGTTTTCGGCCATCATCCGGTCCCGGTCTGCGGAGCGGTTCTGGCTCATCATGATGATGGGCGCCTGAATCGCTGCGACACAGCTCAAGACTAAATTTAACAGAATGAAGGGGTAGTTGTCAAAGTTCGCCCCAAAGACGTGCAGGCCATTAACGACCATCCAGCCAATCAGTACGAACATGAAAACCAGGATAAAGCCCCATGAGCCCCCGAACCGGGCAACGTCATCGGACACCTTCTGGCCAAATGTGAGACTTTCCTTCAGGCTGTCGTTTACGTCGATGATATCGTAATCGTCGCTCTGCAGCGCCTTGGTCAATTTGTGATTAATCTTTTGCGTCTGCTTCAAATCGGCGTTGATCATCGCGTCCACGTGGTCTAACCGATATTTTAATAAATGATGCCCGCAAATGTAATCGGTCGGCTTGCTTTGGGGGTAGTCGCGCTTGATGCGATTCCGTAGCCCCGTGTCTAGTTCCGCCAGCTGCAGGCTGGTCTCCAGCGAAATGGGGGCCCCATCGACTAAGCAGGTTAATTCGTCCGCCTCTGTCATTGTTTCGTCACTCCTCAGATAATTGTTGAATCAGGACTTGCCAGTCAGCGGGTGGCTCACTGGTAAAGGCCCGGTCTTCCCCGGTAAAGGGATCCGTAAATGTCAACGTGTGGGCGTGCAGCGCCTGTCGTGTCATCCCCGCTAATTGCGGGCCGCCGTACAGCTCATCCCCGACTAAGGGATGGTCCAGCGAGGCAAAATGGGCGCGAATCTGGTGCGTCCGCCCCGTATGTAATTTCACCCGAACCAACGTGGCATTTGGAAACCGCTTTTCGACCCAGTACTCCGTCTTCGCGGGCTTGCCGTCCGGGGAGACCATTTGGTTGTAGCCGGTCGGGTCGCTGGCTAACGGCGCATCAATGATGCCGTGGTCGTCAGGCAATTGACCACTGACCACCGCCAGATAGCGTTTATCCACCTGATGGGCCGCCTGTAGCTGACTCGCCAGACTATTAGCCAAGCGATGCCGCGCGACCCAGACTACCCCACTCGTGAAGCGGTCCAGCCGCGTCAAAATGTGGGGGACCTGGTTTTCCGCGTCCTCGGCCAGCCAGTAACCCTTGATGCGGTTGACCAGCGTATCCGTGCGGTTAGCGGGCCCCGGTACCACGTTGAGGCCAGCGGGCTTGTCCACGACCAACCAGTCACGGTTTTCAAATAGCACCGTAATGGGCGTCGAACTCGTCGCCACGGCATCGTCCGCAACCTCGGCGGGCAAGCCAACCGTGACGGTATCCCCCACGTTCAGCGCAACGGCCGGTGTGACCACGTGGCCGTTGACGCGGATGGTCCCCGCCCGCTTCAGGTCGCTGAAGACCCGGTGGCTGACCCCCTGATTATTTAAAAAACGTTTCAAACTAGTGACGGGCGTCGTCACCTGCCAGCTCAACTCCATGTTGGCCCTCCCTTTCTACTCATCGACTAGCTCAATCATCCAGTCGAGGGCATCATTGTGTTCATTTAAACGTTCCGGATGTTCTTCAAGTGCCTGGTTAATGGCCTGAATGCGACCGGCAAAGGGCGACCGCAACGTCAGGTCTTCCCGCTCACCGTGAACCACCATAAATGGCGTGCCCAACTTGATGCGCCCAGCCGTCACCAGCCAGGAGATCCGTGTGACGGCGCCAACCAGCTCGCGACCATCGTCAGCAAATCCCAAGCGAAGGCGCCCCTCTTCATCGGGCGTTAACCACAGGGCATCCGCACTTGCTTCAATTCGATCAATCATTGTTGTCACCCCTTACATTTATTTTTTGTGCTGTTCATCGTTGCCAGTCCCCCTACCCAAGTGACCCGGCCACCGTAGTAAAAACTTAACCAACCACTTTCAGCTAAACCAGCGCTGGTCGTCGTTAGGGGGTGAAACCTTTCAGGTTGGGCTAGTCACCGAATAATCAGGGACTAACGGCCACCTGTAATTACGTCCCATTTTACCATAGCCCCGGAAATCCCGGGAACCATTTCCCCCTTTCTCGGGAAAACTCTGTATAATGGGGGCATAAAGGGGGAGATTTTATGATGACTGCCAATTTACTAACCGGTGGCTTGATTCTCATTACCGGGATTGCACTCATTATTTTTCTAGTAGCAAAATTAATTCCACGCACGAACCACGACCACGACACCGCTGTTTTATTGGGGATATTCTTGGTGATTGGGATTGCATTGGTCGGCATGGGTGGCTTCATCGGTATGGGCGGCTGGAGTAGCGCCATGATGGGCCACTGGGGCAGCGTGATGGGCTGCTGGCGTTAAGTTAAATTACCTATGTCAAAAGAGAGAACGGCAATTGCGCTGTTCTCTCTTTTTATGTGGTGATTAATTTATATGGCAGTTAGTTAGTCGAGTTGCTTAATCACGCGCGCTGGATTACCGCCGAGGACCACGTCAGAGCAGATAATGATGCCCCCATCACCTACCCGCACATCGTCACCTGTTACGCCAAACATTTTCTTAATCAATCTTTATTCCACTCAGGGTATTTTCCCCTAGTACATTAAAAACTTCGACCTTATCATGAACACCGCCCCGTTCTGCTACTAGCTCCTCATCGTAATCCTTGCAGAGTTCACCCATGATTATTCTTTCTTTTCACTCTTACCGTACTAGGCACTCCAGTTCTTACAAGTATTCTGTGTTTGATAAATTTTTCGTACTCATTTGGAAAATTTGCGGGGAAATTCCGATTAGTTTAAGAACTCCAATCCAGACTGTGCATATCCGCTATAATCTTTGAATCTTAGTGCTTGTTAAGGTTCAGCATAAATTGATAATACATCCTAATTATTTTATGTTTTCAATCTCTTTCAAATTAGGGTATAACAGAACATGAGGCCGCAAAAGTGACTACCGCTGTGAGCTTTAAGTTCCTTTCAAATTAGGGTATAACAGAACTATTCAAGATGCTAAGTGGGGCAGTGACCGGCTTTAAGTTCCTTTCAAATTAGGGTATAACAGAACGCGGATGATGGGTATGAAGTTATCTATCAGGCTTTAAGTTCCTTTCAAATTAGGGTATAACAGAACTGTAATTGTGAGGCATGCTAGGATCAACCTGCTTTAAGTTCCTTTCAAATTAGGGTATAACAGAACCTTGTTAATGAGTAATGGTTATTATGCCAGCTTTAAGTTCCTTTCAAATTAGGGTATAACAGAACTTATCGGAGCCTTTGAATGAACCTGAAGTTAGCTTTAAGTTCCTTTCAAATTAGGGTATAACAGAACGATGATTTTTTTCAATCATTGTGAGCAGCGGCTTTAAGTTCCTTTCAAATTAGGGTATAACAGAACGGTGAATACGAGTTCATTGGTCAATATGAGGCTTTAAGTTCCTTTCAAATTAGGGTATAACAGAACGGGGAAGCCGTGCAGACCAGTGCAATCTGGGCTTTAAGTTCCTTTCAAATTAGGGTATAACAGAACTAGCTTTGATTTTCAAGTGACTTGATAGCCGCTTTAAGTTCCTTTCAAATTAGGGTATAACAGAACTAGGCATTGACCTAGGCGAGTGCTATAGCCGCTTTAAGTTCCTTTCAAATTAGGGTATAACAGAACTTCGGCCAATTGCTTTGGAACATCATAACCGCTTTAAGTTCCTTTCAAATTAGGGTATAACAGAACAAACCAGTGCTCTTTAGCCCGCGAAAAGTGCTTTAAGTTCCTTTCAAATTAGGGTATAACAGAACGTCAGAAAACCTAAAAAGTTAAACATTTTAGCTTTAAGTTCCTTTCAAATTAGGGTATAACAGAACTACCTCGCGACCCCAACCGGCTACTACGTCGCTTTAAGTTCCTTTCAAATTAGGGTATAACAGAACAATGAATTTTGATTAAGGTGTCATCGCCAAGCTTTAAGTTCCTTTCAAATTAGGGTATAACAGAACTGGGAGCGCGTCGGGGAAATAGTGTAGCGCGCTTTAAGTTCCTTTCAAATTAGGGTATAACAGAACCGTTGCCCCAAGCGATGCAGGACCGCTATGGCTTTAAGTTCCTTTCAAATTAGGGTATAACAGAACACCAGCGCGCTCTAAGCCAAGCCGAAACCCGCTTTAAGTTCCTTTCAAATTAGGGTATAACAGAACTCAAAAATAAGTTGCTGTTCCGGGTTATCTGCTTTAAGTTCCTTTCAAATTAGGGTATAACAGAACAACAGGTTGACACCATCAGTGACCAAAACGGCTTTAAGTTCCTTTCAAATTAGGGTATAACAGAACGGTACCTCAGAAAACACCACATCAAGTACTGCTTTAAGTTCCTTTCAAATTAGGGTATAACAGAACATTTCACACGTTGAGACGCTCAACAACAGTATTTGTCGACCTTTTTCCAAGCACAGAAAGTGACAACGATGTGTGATTCTAAATAAATAAGCCATTGCTGGTTTGAAAACTGCCAGTGATTGCTTATTTATTTTAAATTATTCATAAGATAGTCAAGTCTGAATTTGAAATTTCTTTTTCCTGCTCTGACACGGCGCCAACCATAATTCGCATACTACTAAATTGCTTCTCAGTTAATGTTAGCATACGAACCTGCCCGGCCATAGGGATAAAGTCCGCAACACGTTGTTCGTATTTTTTAGCCATATCTGTCCCGTTAACTAAACGGTAATAGACAGATAATTGCATCATAACAAAACCGGAATTTAGTAGATTTTTCCTGAATTTTTGGGCAGCACGCCTATTAGCCTTAGTCTTAGTGGGTAAATCGAACATTACAATTATTCTCATGAATCTTCTATTCCTCATTCTTATGGACCTGTAGAGTTACTACTTTTGGTAGTAATAAGGGCGTAATTTTTTGACTTTCACAGGCATTCCAAAGTGATTCAACTACTAAGTGGATTGCATACTGGACGCTTTGACATTGATTATTGATTAAAACTTCGTAGCTTAGAATTCGTAAAAGTTGCGCCTTGTTTTCAGAACTGAGCATCTCATTAGATTGTGCCGAAAGCTGACTAAAAACATAGAGTTCAACTACCGGACGAAATGGTTCAATTAGATCATCTGCTAGATTAAAGGGATTTTGCAGATTATGATGATTGAATGCCAATGCTGGCTCAAACCCAAACTGAACTAATTCACGAGCAATGCAACTTCGTAGAATGGAAAAACCGTAATTTAGTGCGCCATTGGTTAAATTACCAAGTCGTCGATTGAACTCTTGGCCACCAATAGTTGTGAAGTATATTTTAGCGGCAACACCTTCACGAGCACTTTCGTCTCCATCAAGAACAGCATCTGCCAGTTTATTTAGTACTGTTGCCGGACCACCTGTCAATAATTGAACGACCGTCCCCTGATTATGAATTTTCTGTTTAATAACCTTTCTGGTCAATCGATCCTTAAAACGTTTGGTCAGAGCAAGCTGTAGATTGAGCGTTTTTAGATGTTGGTAGTAGCCACCTATACCTAAAGGGAGTAACGTACCTGAAGGAAGATGTTGAGAATCACAAGTAATGACCGTTATTCCATGTTCAGCCAACTCACTTAAAGCAGCAGTTGAAATTTTAGAGTCAAGGCTCTCTATAAGAAGGCTTTGAATGTCATCAAAGGGAAAATGATACTTTGACCCATTTGTTGCAACTTCCAACTGATAATGATCTAAAGATATCGTCGCCGGATTCTTTAAATAGACATTTCTAAACATCCTATATTCACTCCTAATTAAAAGTCGAACGGTGTTCATGCTTAATTGGATAGAAATTACCCAAGTAGTCAATCTGAAAACGGGTAATACTGATTATCTTGTTGAGCACAATCGGTTTTATTTTGAAGTCTCCATTAATCGACTGAAATGCCACTTGCTTTTTAGAAATACCGAAACCGTCAAAGTAACGTAAGCACCAAATAACTGACCGTCTATGATTGGCGGCAAATCCACGATATGATAACCTCATCAAATAAATTGGTGAG
>NZ_RHNW01000007.1 GCF_003946045.1 Levilactobacillus mulengensis
GCATAAAATCTAATTTAAGTTGCTCCAGTTCAAGTATCCCAAGGGCTGAAGCCTATTTGAGTACTTTCAACCTTTAGATCCTTAAATAGAGAAATTTTAATCTGTGATTCTGCTGAATAATCAGCATGAATTAAGCAATTGACCAGCCCCTCGCGGACCGCGGCAAGTAAGACTTCGCCATTATCCTTTCGATTAATACCATCCAATTCAAATTTATTATCCAATTGACTCTGAATCTTCTGAAAAGTTTGTTCAAAAAAGCTATAGATATTTTGAGGATGATGAGCTTCATTGGACGTGTAAATACGATCTAAATAGTCAACATCAGAAGAATTACGTTTGACAATAAAGTCTAAAAAGAATTTTGGGAAAACTTCGATAATCGAATTATATTTCCCGAACAATAGCAAAGCGGCCTTAGTTAATTGCCATTTCTTATCCTTCAACGCACGATTTCGTTGCATTAAACCAATCATCTTAAGAAATTCCGAAAAATTTTTAGTTAAATATTCATCTTCTTGACTCTGTTGAGAAAGAAAGACTTTGTAATTTTGTAAAGAAACCAAATCTAAATCGTCTAAATCAAAACCAGACAGTAACTCAGAGTCAGTAGTTGTATCAGATTCACGTAAAAAATAACGTAGCAGCTCATCAGACGCCTGACGATCAGCTTCATGATCACGATAAAATGTTTTCTTTATGTTCCCCTTGATATAAATAGGTCGCTTCTTATAAGAAACTTTGGGCACCTTAATAACGACAATTTCTTTTCCCTCAATTGTCTCAACTTCAACATCATCTGAACCCACTACCGCCTGGGAAATAGTCGATTTATCGTTCTGCAAATTCAGAAAATCTATTTTAAGCTTATTGGGATCTGCCACACCAATAACATTGAACTCTTTATTCTTTTTAACCTCGGAAACCCCTAAGATAATTTTACCACCTGCCGTATTGGCAAAAGCGCTCACAGATTCCCAAATACTTCTCGGCAACCCATGTTTCGCAGTTTCCTTGTACTCAAGACGATTACCTTCAATGGGAAGCTTTTTCATTTATGAATTCCCCTCCGATGATATATCATAGATAAAGTTCTAAACCTCACTGTGCTGTAATGCCTATTATATCAACATCTTTAGCAGATACAACAGATATTTTCGTAGATAAGTCGTAGATAAAATTCTATTTTTCTTCCTGCTACCAATATCCCCATCCCGGAACGGTATTTAACCAAACAGCTCTGACTTTATTTCCTCACTCTCTCCAACATGGCCATTATTTTGACGAAAAATTTATTAATCGGCGAAACCGTTCTCCCCATTTATGGTATGCTTAAGGCTGTACTTAGAACAGTTCTTTGAGCAGGTGAATTGATGTCAATTCTCGAAAACTTTTTTCAGGATATTTTTAATATAAAGTCGGTAATTATGGCCCTGATTACTATCGGGCTGATTGCCATTATGATGATTATGACTTATCTAGTCTCCCAACGCAGCATCCGCCGGTCACGCGCCTATACCGTCGCCCTACATCTCGTTGAAGCGGGCGTCGTCATCGGCGGGGTCGGCCTCTTACGCCAGACCTTCTGGGTTCTAAATGGCGGGAGTGTCGCCAACTGGGGTTATGTTATTGCCCAATTAATGATTCTGCTATTTAGCCTTTATGCTATGCGCACACTTGCTGTGACACTGGTCAACCTGATAATGCCGTTCGTGCTCTACGCTCAGGCGCTTCATCTTGGGGCCAGTCCCCGACTCTGGTGGCTCTTTGCCCTGATGATACTGCTACTCTGTGGCGTGATTGGCTACATCAGCCGCAATCAGGAACTGGCCTTGGAATCCGAATGGCGTTACCTCGTGCTCCAATTTCTGTACGGACTAGCTTGGTGCGTTATTATCTGGTCAATCCGGCCATACCATTGGTTTTACGCGGTCAACGTCCTCGTAATTTTCATTCTTTACATGTGGATCATTCGCGTCTTCGTGACCCGGGTCAACCAGATCATCGCCCACTTTGCCCGGCTTAGTCAGGAAGCCAACTACGATGAACTCACCGGTGTTCGTAATCGGGCCAACTTTGATACGACCACGGTCGGTGTCTTCGGCGTTTACCAGCGGCACCCCGCGAAGCCAATTACCAT
Organism: Levilactobacillus mulengensis; assembly: GCF_003946045.1. Classification (GTDB taxonomy): domain Bacteria; phylum Bacillota; class Bacilli; order Lactobacillales; family Lactobacillaceae; genus Levilactobacillus; species Levilactobacillus mulengensis. The sequence goes on from NZ_RHNW01000007.1 coordinate 2,141, forward strand.
GGCGATGTTTGACATTGACCATTTTAAAATCTTCAACGACGAGTATGGTCATCTCACTGGCGATGCCGTCCTTAAGCACGTCGCACAACACTTTAACCAGGCGCTCACCCGTCAAACCGACACGGGCGAGTTGTTTCGGTACGGAGGCGAGGAGTTCGTTATCATCTTCGAGGACGAGTCACCAAGCGCCGCCGAAGCCATCGTGACGGCTATCCGTAACACGCTGGAGGAACATCCAGTCCACGTTAACGGGCAGAAATTAAGTGTGACAGTCTCGGTCGGCATTTCCGCGCTGCAGCCGGCTGACCTGGACTTTGAGAGCTGGTTCAAACGTGTCGACCACTACCTGTACTTATCCAAGGAAGGCGGCCGCGACCGGATTACGGTTGAAGGTCAGACTCGGAAATTTTAAATTGACTATCTTGATATGAACTAGTAACATTCACAGTTAAGGAAAGGTCGGTTCGCCCGATCGCTAGTTCAGGTACTGCCGAAAACTAGTTATTATGAGTTACCTAAGTGGTCAACTACTCAATTGTAGCTGGCCACTTTTGCGTACTACTCAGGCCCATGCTATGTTATTAGAGCAAGCTGTATGCCACTCACAATTTAATAAATAGCTTACTCCTACAGGTCAATCGCAATCGTTGCAGTTAACCTACTTTTCATTCCAAACAAAAAGACAACCAGCCTCAGCCAATATCCCCCTCCAAAAAGTCAGTCGAACTTTCCGTTATTAGAGATATTAGGCAGAGACTCATTGTCTTAAACAACTGATCAGCCTAAATACGTGATGCGCCCCCCGAGAGTCGAACTCGGATCATGAGGACCGAAATCTCATGTGCTATCCATTACACTAAGGGCGCGCTACGCCTTTATTTTAGTCCTAAATTAGTCCAATGACCAAATAATTTTATCGGGCGCCGGATGCTTTGATGGCTTGTTGTTCTAAATAGTCCTCTGCGGCATCTGAATTTTCGCGGAAATCGGCCACAAACGAGTCACCTTGGGGCTTGACCACAGCGGTCTGATCACCATTAATGTCGGTAACGGTCAAAGTTTCCCCGGCCCAAGCCGCTGTATCGTAGTGCCCGTCTTCAATCTGGTCGAGCACATTTTGAAAAATATCCAGGACGGCCTGCCGGATGATGACGTCTTCACTCACGTCTTCCCCCTGCTGTTTAAGCTGAAGCTGGCGCATCTGAACCTCATCCATATCGGTTGGTACTTGGATAATCATATTTGTTGCCTCCTATAATTAGTTTTATTGCTATTCTAGCACGTTCCGGCAAAGAATAGAGTCAAAGCGTTATCCTTCTCCGCAATCTGGTGTAAACTAAGGATATATGAACGACTATGTTTGATACGTCACGACTGCCAGAACACGACTCACACCTCTGGTAGAAACAACCCCGTGAACAGTAGAAATTGGCTGGCTCGTAGGCGTGACCAGAAGCGGGTCAAGGTGCCCGGCTGTGTCGAGACCATCGGCTGAGTGTTATTCTCAGCTGATGGTCTGGGACGACCTTGGAGACTGCGTTTTCTCAGGCTCTAAGGCGAGGCGGAAGACCGCTTCCCAGGCTGGAGCCGGTCCCCACAGCAGGGCACCTTGAATCCGCTGGCGGGAACAGATGCGATGCACCATTTAATTTCTAACTACGAACCACGTACCGGACATGACTAATTAGTAAACTAGGAGGTGGGGCGACTCATGGAAGACTCGATATTAGACTTTACCACGAACCTGGCCATCCTCCACCGGCAGTTTCAGCGGGCAATGAACCAGATTCTGGAGGCCGACAAGATGCCGGTCAACATCACCGAATTTTATTTGTTAGTGCTGGTCTCCGAAACCAGCCAGCTCAATCAACGGCGCGCCGCATGGACGATGGCGGTCGACGAGGGCTTAATGGCCCGCATGGTCCAGCACCTCGTCAGCCTGTCCCTATTACAAAAAGAAACCGATCCCGATGACCGCCGCAACCGGCGTCTCAAGCTCACCACCGACGGCCAGGAATTGGTCAAACAAGCCATTGCCGTGCTCCACGACTGGTGGCAGGAAGCTACGCCACCAGACAGCGACTTTGATTACGCCAACATCACCACCCAGCTCCAACTACTTTCATCACGTGTTCTCCGTGACCAGCAGTCCGAATCCCACTAGCCACGCCTTTCCCTACTAAGGAGGGATTTTTATGAGTAAAGCCATTACCATTGCCGAGGCCCAGCGTTACGACGCCCACACCATCAACGTGATCGGCATCCCCGCGCTAGTCCTGATGGAACGAGCCGCCTTGGCAACGTTCAACAACATTTTAAATGACGACTTCGACCTGAGCCGCGTCGTGGTCGTGGCCGCTACCGGCAACAACGGCGGCGACGGTATCGCGGTCGCCCGCCTACTCAAGATTCGCGGCATTGACGTGGAAATCTACCTGCTGGGCAACCCCGACAAGGCCACTCCGCAGACTAGCCAACAATTAAAAATTGCGAACTACTACAGTATTCCCGTGACCAACGACCTGAACCACGTGGTCAACGCCACCGTCATCGTCGATGCCATCTTCGGCGTGGGCCTGTCGCGCGAGGTCACTGGTAAATTTGCGGACGCCATCAACGCGATTAACGCGGCCGACGCCAAGACCGTGGCCATCGACGTGCCTTCGGGTATCAACGCCGACACCGGTGACGTCATGGGCGTCGCGGTCGTGGCTGACAGTACCACCACCATGGCCTACAACAAGATTGGCCTGTTGACCACGATTGGCAAGCAGCACGCCGGCACGATTCACGTGGCCGACATTGGCATCTACGCCCAGGATCATTTGGAACACGCCCGGTGATTGGCTGGTGAGTTAACCAACCGAGAATTATTGCTTAGAAAATATCGTAAAACGCGTAAAATGGGATGTGCGAGAGCTGAGTGACTTTCGTGTTTCCCGACTAACGGTTGACCTCCTTAGGGAGTCGGCCGTTTTTTCTTTTGTGCTCACCATTCCGGTCCACCTGCGGCAGTCAGGTACTCCCACCCTATGGGGCACGGTGGAAGCCTGAAAGGCGGTCTTCCACCTCGCCGTCAAGTCTTGCCCAGCCCGCAAGTCTCGCCGACGGCCCGTGCTGTAAGGCCGGGGAAATTCCCCGGCCAACACCACCGACACAGGGTTCCGCACCTGACTGCCTCCGGTTCCCCTGGTTGGCGTTAAAGAAAATGGCCGACGCCACTAGTCGTTCAATCATTCAACTACTATACTAATAGGATTTGGTCGATAGTCTCCGTTAAAATCCCAACCAGGTTTTCCCAAGCCACTTCACAAGCTTTCCCTTCTGAAACCCGGTATACTGGTCACAACAACTATGCTGACAGCCGTGTTGGTTACGCCAGCGTAAGGTGCTGACCACAACCAACACCCAGCATAAATTCACTTGGAGGTGCACCATGACACAACTCGAAACTGGCTTTACCAACGTTCAAGCGCTGGACCCCAGCATTCTGGTCGACCTGCGCTATGCCACCCCTGACAATTTTACCCATCACGTAATTTATGATTTCACGACCGCCATCGCGCGGACCGGCACGGCGAAGAAGCTCGCCAAGGCTAGTGCCCTACTACGCGAACAGGGCTACCGGTTAAAGGTGTGGGACGCTTATCGTCCAGTCCCCGCGCAAGAAAAATTGTATGACGTTTACCCGGACCCCTCGTTCGTGGCGAAACCCAATCCCAATTTCTCCCATCAAAAGGGCGTGACCTTTGACCTGACGCTCTGTGACCTCGACGGCAACGAGTTGGAAATGCAAACACCGTTTGACGACTTCACCACAGCCGCTCACCGGGACCATCCCCGGACTGCAACTCAGGAGAAACACTACCAAATCTTAGACCGCGCCATGCAGGAAGCCGGCTTCTTCGGCTACGAGAATGAGTGGTGGGACTACCGCGACACGCAGATGGACGACTACGAGCCGGCAGCGGCTGATCCAAATGACTTCTAACCTAGTTTAATTAGCCGCAATCACTGAATATTAACGCCTAATTCTGGCGGGACAATCCCAATCAAATTGTCCCGTTTTTTCGATTTCTATTGCAAACTATAAACGATTGACGGCTTATATTGTTATTATTTATTTTACGACTTATACTTTAAATACCAAATAAATACACTAGGGGTATAAATCATGAAAAATAGACTTTGGACCATTCCATTTCTGCTATTTTCAGTCACTTTGATTGCATCGATTAACCAACCAACTATTAATGTGAGTGCCGATTCTCAGGACACATCTTCTGTTACTGCTAAAGTTCCTGACCATGCTGAGCTTTCTGGGAGTGGCGTTTTTATCCTGCAACCTACCATCCCTAATAACGGCAATAAGCTTATCATCGACAGTCCTGATCCTAAAAATGATACTTATCCTTCCTACTACTCCACCGATGGCTCTTTTGCAGGAGAAGACTTTGAGATTCCAGGAGCCAAAGACTATCCCATGACTAATGACACCATCCTTATTAACGCGACTACCGGAAAAGTCTTTTATGGCGTATTTTTAGGCGGGAACCATGCGGATATCGATAAGCTTTATTATCAGTACGTCCCTACTGACATGACCCTCAACGGCGCAACCAATCCGGTCAAGGTTACTTTGAACTTTTATGATTCCGCGGATCCAACCCACGTCATTCAAACCAAGACAATCGAATCTGGCATCGGCGCCGATGACCCATTGTTCGCTCACGAAATTACCGGTCTAAAAGGTGTTAACGTTCCTATTAAGGGCTACACGCGCGATACTAATAAACCTGCAACGGCAGACACTGACTCAGCCAAGACGACTAATACAGCCACAGTCAATTACTACTACACCAATGACTCAGACGCTAACACACCAAGTGACCACCCTGGTACCAAGACTTCAGGTACCGCTGACAGTACTTCAAGCAACGTAAGCAACACCAGCAACACTTCAAGCACCACTCCAGCTACCGCAAGCAGTAGTAGCGCATCCCTCACAACATCTGGCGCCGCTGACCAAGCCGACACCACCAAAGCTTCTGTCGTCAAGGGTTCAGCCGTTTACGCGACCCAAAAGATTTCGCTCTACAGCAAGCCAACCTTCACCAAGGCTACGCGGGCACACTGGTACACCAAGCAGACTCGGCCAAATCGACCCCAATTTGTCGTCACCGGTTACGCCCGGTCCAACGCTGGTCGGCTCCGTTACCGCGTCCGCTCACTTGACGGCCGCACTGGCTACATCACGGCCAATGCCAATTTTGTCCGCAACACTTACTACCACGCCAATCCCAAGACCATCCGCGTCATCGGTAATCACGGTCTCAACGCCTACCACAAGGTAAACTTGAGCGGCAAAGTGCGGCACTACAAGCGCGGGACCACGCTGAAGATCAAACGGATTGAGAAGCACAACCTGACCACTCGGCTGGTTCTCACTAATGGCACTTACATCACCGGGAACAAGACCTTAGTCATTAAGAAATAGGGTCACCCCGTTGTCACCACTATACCTAAACACCCCTAGTCCGTTGGCTCAGTTGCCGACGGACTTTTTGATTCACTGGTTTTCTCTCCCCACTATGACGCCTATAATGTAGATTATTAAGTCATTTAGGAGGACCACCCATGCTTACGGGTTTACTAACCGTGTTCATCGTCTATGCCGTTTTCGTTGTCATTTTTGTCATCCTGACACTTTACCTGATTCACGTTTACAACCGCTTACGAACGGGTAAATATGACGTCAGTGTCCAGGACCTCGCCCGTCACACCATTGCGCAGGACCAATTCTTCCAAGAACATCCGGCAGAAAAACGTGTGAACGACGCTTACAAACCTCGGATCCAAATATCTTCATACATCTTTCTCGCAGCCGTTATTTTGCCAATGCTGTGGATCGTTATGTTCCCTGGGGTGGGCTCACCGACTGCCGTCTTGAGTCTGATTGCGATTTTTGCCATCGCCGTTGGGCTTTCACAATGGCGAATGTTCTCGACCAAACGCCAACTGCGCCAAATCTACCGCCAGAACAACCTACTAATGGCTACCCACGTTCGGGTCAGCCAGCTGGGGACCGTCTTTCAAATTTACATGGTCGTCTTCGCCTACGCAACGCTGCTGGTCGACGCTATCTATACCATTTTTTGGTTCTGATTTACCAAGAGAAATTACCTGCTAATCCCAAAGTTTCATGCTATACTATAGCCAATCAAAAAAAGAAGCTGGTGGTCGTACACCAACTTCTCAGATGTTAGCTAGCCGTTACAAGGGCAATAGCCGATTAGGTTCAACCCATGTTGCGAGTCTTCCCAAACCGTCTAGAGTTTGAGGGAAGGCTTATTTTTTTGGCTTTTGCTGGTCGCGCCAAATCTGGTATAAAAATACTGCCAGAGCCAACACGAAAGACATCCAGTCGCCCAATAGCTAAGTTCCTCTCGACAGATTTTTGTTGCATTGGCTTTCACCTATCCTTTTCAATGCCTAAAAAAACAGACGATTGCGTCGAACGAAACCAGCACACCCCTCTAACTTCTACTAATTTTCAGCATACCAGAGTCGTTCACCAAAACCGACTAATCACGCAGAGAAACCAAAATCGCCTATAAATCCCGTTATATCAAGGATTTATAGGCGATATTTTTATTCATTCATCATAAATGAATGATCCGGAATTCGAATCAAGGTGAAGCGGTTGGCGAGGCGACCCGCGTGGAGGCCAATGCCGTTCACGAAGGACTTCTTATAGGTCGTTTCGATGACGCCGACCCAGGCCTTTTGGTGCCGCTGATCATACTTGGCCACCTGTTTGGTGTTCCACTTGTACGCCGAAGCCGGCAGGTTAATGGCCTTCTTGCCCGCCGAAACGGTCGCGTCGGTACTGCTGACCTGGTATTTTTCCCCTTCGGTCAGGTATGTATAGGTCTGCACGGGCTTCTTCCCGGTGCTGTTGTTCACAGTCACGTAGTACGCGGACCCGCTACCACTCCCGGTATTGATGACCAGTGGTTCGTAACGGGTGGTCTGACTGACCCGGTCGCCCAATTGGTTGACGTTTTGGAAGAAAGTCGTGTAACTCATCCCACCGAAGAACGCCAGCCAAACGACCAGCTCAATCGTTGAAATGGTAAAGTTCCGCCACGAAAAGCTGTGGTGTTCCTTCACAATGAGGCGAATCCGCCGCACGCGCATGTCGTGGACCATCCAGACCAGCGTTACGAGGACGAGCAGCCAGAGTGCCATCCCCACCAAATTCCATGTCGATTTCATTTTCCCAGTTCCCTTCCAGAGTTAAGCCGCAAAATTCGGGTAAATCTTCTCTCTAATAGCTTACGAGATTCGTGCCGGGAATACAAGCCACAGTCCCGGCCAATTTCAATGGTATACTGAAGTCAATTTTCTATATAAGGAGGAATCCCTTGTGTGTACTAGTCTAACCTATACGGCCGCGACGAGCCACCACTTTTTTGGGCGAACCATGGATTTTCCCACGACCACACCCTGGCGCCCGGTTTTTCTGCCCCGGCACTACCAGTGGCAAACGGCCCTGGACACCAAGCGCACCACCCGCTACGCCTTACTGGGCGGCGGTCGCATCTCGACAGACTTTTCCGCGTACCTGATGGCCGACGGTGTAAATGAAAGCGGTCTCACGTGTGCCGAACTCTACCTGCCCGGCGCCGTCGATTACGCCGACGACCCGGTCCCTGGTCACACCAACCTGACGCCCCAAGACTTCATCAGCTGGGTCTTGGGCGAGCACGCAACGTTGGCCGAGGTCGTGGCTGACCTGCCCCACGTGACCCTCGTCGGTCGTAAATGGGGCGCGGATAAGTACGTCTACCCCTTCCACTGGATTCTCAGTGACCGGTCGGGGCAAACGCTAGTCATCGAACCCACTGGCGGTCCACTGACCGCTGAACCTGATGCGGCCGCCGTTCTGACCAACACCCCGGTCTTAGCCACCCACCTAAAAAATCTCAACGACTTTCTCGGTGTTGCCGGTGCGGACTTCACCCCGGCCACCATCACCGCCGCCAAATCCTACATAGCGAGTGGCGCGCCACTCCCCGCTGGCCCGGTTCCCACGCGGCGCTTCATCCACATGGCTATTCAACGTTGGGGCACCCCCACGATTGCCACGACCGACGCCACGGTCACCCAACTTTTCGACTGGTTAGCGGCCGTTATTTTGCCGTACGACCCCGCTCGCCGCGACCAAGGTAACCATAATTACACCCATTATCGCGGAATTATCGATTTAAACCGGCTAACCTATTTCTTTATGTCACGAACAACTAACCGGCTGCAACAAATCACTTTGACTCCTGAAATGGCGGCCCACCGGCATTTTCCACACGCCTATCCCGCTGATTAACGACTTATATTGCAAAACTTAATTTTCACTTTAATCCGATTGATACTGCTTTGAGACATTTCTGTAACAACTCCCTGATAGTATTAAGCATGTTGATTCGCAACGAGTAACACTAAATACTAAAAAATAAAACTTAAGGAGTTTGTTTACATTTATGAAGAAGACGTTTACTGATATCGTATTGACTGTTATGGCCACTATCGCATTTGCTATTGCCGGGTTTGCTATTACCCAACCCGCTACCGCCCAAGCTGACAGCACCATCTCTTACGACAAGATCCACAAGGTTGCCAAAGCCCAATTAGGTAAGCCTTACGGTTGGGGCTCAACTGGTCCTTCCCGCTTTGACTGCTCTGGTTTTACCAGCTATGTTTACAAGAAGGGTGCTTCCAAGCGGATTCCCCGGACTGCCCAAGCCCAATACAACAAGTACAAGCACGTGAGCTACAAGAACATCAAGAAGGGTGATTTGGTCTTCTTCGGTGGGTCTAAGCGTTCTATCTCCCACGTTGGTTTGTACGTTGGTAACGGTCGGATGATCGATTCCCAAAACCGTGGTGTGGTGACCGAAGCCGTTCACGCCCCATGGTGGCACGCTGTTGGTTACGCCCGCGTTGGTAACGTGGTCGCCGACTAGTCTAAGCTTCACAAACAGTTCCAACCTTCATAAATGAAATAAACTGTATCCCCCGTCGTACGTCGCGACGGGGGATTTTTGGGTTAAGAGTGTGGAACGAGCCGCTTAGGTCCTGAGCATTAACGTCGGCTAAGTGATGACCCCGGGCTTGGGTCATTGCTTAGCCGGGGTTAAGCGCAGGGACCTGGCTCGTGGAACACGTTTCGGAGGCCGCCAGGACAAGGATATATTGGCGAGAGAAAACCTAACGACCTAAATCAACGTCCCCACCACTAAATTAATATGTCGCAATATCAATCAATAAGCGATTCACCACAAAAAAGGCTTGGCCCGTAGCCAAACCCTGTTAACGACGCAATGCTAATTTTATTGGTCGCTTGAAAATCAATTCTGACACGCCTAACCGGTTAGCTAACCACAGATAGAGGCCTAACGTGATCAGTCCCAGGACGCCGACGTAGCCCATCGCCAGTAACTTACTGGTGAAGAAGAAGTTCCCAATCAACCACTGACAGCCATCGACCAGAATCGTGGCGACCACCGCAAAGACCAGGTTTAGCCGCGCAATCGGTCCGATAGCCCGCAGCTTGACCGCGTAGCTTCGGCGAATCAAGCGCCAGCTAACGACCGTGATCCAGCCAAAGGCAATCGCCGTGGTCAACAGCGCCCCGTAGCCTTGGAAGCAGTAAACCATTGGCAGTTGGAGGACAATCTTAATACCCAAGCCCGTCAATAGGTAGGTCGTGGCTTTTTTGCTCATCCGCAATGCCTGTAGCACCGTCAGGAGGTCCAACGCCAACCCTAACACCAGGCTCTGCCAAACGTTGGCGACCAGGTACGTGGCCCCGGCCCCATCGAAGTTAAAGAAGATGCCGTAGGTTGGGTAGGCAAAGACGCTGACCAGAATCACTAGTGGTAACAGCACAAACGTTAACAGCTGGAAATTATTCGTTAACAGCGCGCCAATTTGCGGCCGGTTTTCCTTAATGTTCCCGAGCTTGCCGGCCAACAATGGCAAGGACGTTTCCGCCACCGCCATCGCCAACGAAACAATCACCGTGGTGATCTTGTTGGGGTTGGCCGAGAAAATCGTGAACACATACTGGGTCATCGCCGCCGACTGATGGAGCAGGCCCTGCATGATTTGCTTAAAGAACAACTGATCCACTAATTGACTGAGGGTAATCCCAGACCCGACAATCACAAAGGGAATCGATTCGTAGCCAATCATTTTTAACAGCTGACCAGCGGCATGTTGCTTCCCGGTCTGGCTCTGCGCCGTTAACTGCCGATACGTGCCCCGTTGGCGCCACAGGTGGCCTAGCAGGTATAGGTAACTGGCAATCGCCCCGACAAACGCCGCGGCAACACTGATAAAGACGGCCTGAACGTAGCTTTGGTGCCAGACTTCAATCAACAGATAGGTGCCACCCAGAATCACAATGATCCGGATGAACTGTTCCCACAACTGCGAAATCCCAAACGGTTTGAGGTCTCCATTTCCCTGGAACCAGCCCCGTAAAATACTCATCGAGGGTAAAATCACGATTGCCGGTACCAGGCAGCGAATCGCTACCGTGGCGTTGGCTACCGAACTCACGGGACTGTTGGCGGCCAGCACCGGCGCGAGGCCGTACAGCAGGCCCCCACAGATGATCCCGGAAAGCACCATGAAGCCGAACCCGGCAAACGCAATGTGTTTGGAGTTAATGAAGCTGTCCTCACCATTAAAGAACGCCACCCGCCGGGCAATCGCCGACGGAAACCCCGCCGTCCCTAGCGCAATGAACAACGCATAGGGCGTGTAGGCCGTGTTAAACAGCGCCTGAGCTACGGTCTGGTTCGTGGGCGACCCAATCATCGCCAACCAGGGAATCAGGTAAACAACCCCCAGCACCCGTGAAAAAATGCTCCCAAACGAGAGCCAAAATGATCCTGAAATTATTTTTTTATCCATATATAGTGCACTCACCAATTCATTTCTAAGAAAAAAGCATCACCTGCTAGGATACGCCTCTCATCCCCGGCTGTACATAACCAATCCATCGGGTACGGGCCAAACCGGGTTGTCAGCCCTGCTGGACTGGTGAAAATGTTTGCTGGATTTCGTTCCCGCCGGTGGGTTCAAAGCGCCCTGCTGTGGGACCCGGCTCCAGCCTAAGAAACGGTCTTCCGCCTCGCCTTGAAGCCTCGCTAAAGTTCGCGAGTCTCCAAGGTCGGTCCACGCTCTAGACTGAGCAGCCCCCTCAGTCAAGACCGTCGACACAGCTGGTCACTTTGACCCACCTCTGGTCACTAACTCTTGCGAAGTCATTTTCACCAGTCTGGCAGCTGAACATCCGTCTGGCTCATAACCATAAATTGACTACTTAACTTAACTACCAACACAGTAATCCATAGTACCTTAAAAGGCACCACCACAGACGAATCCGTGGTGGTGCCTTTATGAACAATTATTTAAATAACAATCAATCTTAACCGGAGGAAGCCAGGGTGGAACCCTGGAAGCCGCAGGTGATCAATCATCCACAATCCCGGTTATTTTTGAACAGAGGGATGGGCGGTGAACCATTCGGTCATGTCGTCCAGCCGTTGGACCCGTAAGTTTGGCAGGCCGCCACGGGAGATGCCGTGGAAGCTTTGTGGATAACGAACCATGTCGGCGTCGACCCCGTTGCGTTTGACCGCGGTGAAGAATTCTTCCGACTGGCTGATTGGACACCGCATATCCCACTCGCCGTGGAGCAGGCGAATGGGTGTCGTGACGTTTTGCGCGTAGGCTAACGGCGACTGTTTCCAGTACGATTCCGCCCCGCCCTCGGCAAAGAGGTCGATGTCCAGTTCTTCTGGGTTAAAGTAAAAACCGATATCACTGGTCCCAAATAAGCTGATCCAATTGGTCACGGCGCGTTGGGAAACCGCGGCGGCGAATCGCTTGGTGTGCCCCACGGCCCAGGTCGTCATGAAGCCACCGTAAGACCCGCCGGCAATGTATTGTCGGTCGGCATCCAATTGTGGGAACTTCTCGAGTGCCACGTCCAGGCCGGTCATCACGTCGTTGAAGTCATCCTCGCCGTAGTGCCCGTTCACGTTGCTTTCAAACGCCTGACCATAACTAGTTGACCCACGGGGATTAAAGAAGACCACCCCGAAGCCACGGCTAGCGTGCACCTGAAATTCATAGAAGAACGTTTCGCCATAGTTGGCATGCGGTCCCCCGTGAACGTACAACAGGACGGGTTCCTTGGGTGCACTCGTTTGCGCTGGTAAATACCAGCCTTCTAGCGCTTGACCATCTTCGGATTCGAAGTCAAAGTGCTGTGGATGGGCAAATTCATGCGTATCTTCGTAAGCGGCGTTGGGATCGTAGGTGACGGTCTCTTGACCGGTCGCCACGTTTAACGTCACTAATTCACTCGGCTTGTCTTGGTAGGACACGGCCAAAGCGACGGTCTGTTCATCAACTACGGTGAAGTCCACAATCTGGCGCGCGGTGTCATCCACCAATTTCACGCCACTGGCATCCCCCACGTAGAGTTGACTATGGGCGTGGAAGCAAGCGGCGAAGACGAATTGGTCGGCACTGAGCCAACGCACCAATTTACCGCCAGCCTGTTGCACGAAGTCGCCGGCAAATTCTGGGGCTAGGTCGGCTTGTAAGTCTGGCGTCACGTCGGTCAACTCACCCGTTTCGCGGTTGCCCAAATACAGGGTCGCCACAGTATGCCGGCCAGCCTGACCGTCGTCACCAATCAGGGCCACGTGAACCCCATCGGGCGCGAACGTGGCATCCTCAAAATGGCCATGAGCGAGGCTAGCGGTCAAATCAACGGTTGCGCCGGTCTGGGTATCCAAACTATAGGCGCCATGCGCAAAATTCCGTTCGTCGGCGGGATCATCATCCCGTAAAACCGTGACGTAACGGCCATCATCGCTGACGGAGGTCAAACTAAAATCGAAGCCTTGTTGGCAAATTTCAGTGACTTCGCCAGTGTCAACTGCCAGACGGCGCAAGCGATAGGTCACATCTAAGGGCAACCAGCCGTAGCCATCGGCCTTGTTGATGAGCTTGTCCACGTGCCGCGTTTGCGGGAAGGCTTGGGGACTTGGTAACTTAGGCTGTTCAGCCGTTTCTGTTGTTTTAAAGAAGACGCTAGTGCCATCCGCCGAGGCGATAACCGTATTCACGGCCTCGTTCGGCGTGGTCGTCGTGACTAATTTGGCCTCGCCACCCGCTAAAGCCACTTGGAACAATTGCGCCTTCGCGTCGCCAACCGTTGCCGCGTAAAAGAGCTGCGCACCAGCGACTGCGGGCTGCACGTTAAGCTTGCCATTGGCGCCGACCGTCTGAGTATGACCAGCGGCGTCAACACGTTTGAGCTGCGCGCGATAATCATTGGCAGCCTCATCAATACTATTTTCAACGAAAAAGACTTGGCCGGCAGCGGCTAACGGCTGGGCCACCGATTTTAATTTGAAAAGATCTTGTGCACTGACACCTTTTGGCATACGCATCGCTCCTAATTATAAATTTTCTCATTGCTTTCTCATTTAATGATTGGCTTTCATGTTAGCCTAGTGCCCGGCGGATGTCAATTACCAATCTATCCGTTTGCGGGCAAAACTTCTGTTGGCGTTAAACTTTCGTTGCTTTCGCCTCCGGGATGGTGAAAATGGGCCGTGACGCTGTGGGCGCCGCCTGAAGCCTGTGGGGGCGGTCTTCAGGCTTACTTTGAGCCGAAACTCACGTCTCAAAGATAGCAGTTGCCTAAGCGGTAAACCGCTAAGGCAACTCCCACGGCTGAGCTCATTTTCACCATCCCTGCGGCTGACACTAGTTTGGCCCGCAAAGATAGTTTGAATTGACAGTTTTATTGAGTTCCACTTCTTCAACTGCTATGGGGTCGGTTCCAGCCCAAGTGCAGGCTTCCACCTCGACTTTGAGCCAAAAGGCGGTCTCAAAGGTCGTCCCGTGGGCTAGGCTGGCACAAAACGCCAGCCAAGACCACCGACACAGCTGGACACTTTGATCCGCCTCTGGTCACTCATACTGGCCACGCTAGCCCATTTTCACCATCCCTGCGGCTAACACTAGTTTAACCCGCAACGACAGATTAAATCGATATTTCTAAATCTACTCTCTCCAAAACCGCTAGCTATCTCAGAATCTCCCTCACACCACAAACCCCGGAAAACTGCTAAACTAAAGTTATCCATTATATGTTGTTGCCACATTGATTGGTTAACGCAACCAGTCGTGGTCTCAACATAAATTTACTGATAACCAAGGAGCGTGTTTTCCATGAAAATTGCGATTGCGGGTGCTGGGGCGATGGGCAGCCGGTTTGGCGTTAAGCTACAAGCTGCCGGTAACCAAGTGACCCTGATTGATAACTGGGCCGACCACGTGGCGGCGATTAACCGCGACGGACTGATTGTGACTACTGATGACGGAGCTGACCACGTTTATCCCATGACGGCCATGGCACCACAGGACGTGACCGACCACTTTGACCTCGTGATTCTGTTTACCAAGGCCATGCAGATGGACCAGATGCTGCAGGATCTCGGCGACGTCCTCAACAATCAGCCGGCCGTATTGACGCTGGCTAACGGGATTGGCAACGTCGAGACCATTGAACGGCACGTGCCCAAGGCCCAAATCGTGGTCGGCACGACTGTTTGGTCCTCTGGCATGACGGGTCCCGGCCACATCAAGGTGACGGGGACCGGGAGTATTTCCCTTCAGGCCGTGGTGCCGGATGCCTTTCCGAATCTGCCAGCCATCCTGGATACGTTGAACGGCGCCGGCCTGCATGCCAGTGAAGCCGCCAACGTCATGGCCGCCATCTGGAAAAAGGCTGGCCTGAACAGTGTGCTCAACACCTACTGCACCCTGTTCGACTGCAACATTGGTGAGTTTGGCGCCCTACCCAACTGGCGGACGTTAAATGATGCGGTGCTCAATGAGTTTCAAGCCGTGGCCGACGCGGCTAAAATTCAGTTCAGTGCTGCGGACGTGACGGACCTGATTGCCGCGCAGTTTTCACCGGAAACCAATGGCGGCCACTACCCCTCCATGCATCAAGACATGGCCAATCGGCGGCCGACCGAAATTGATTTTCTCAACGGCTACGTCGCTAAATTAGGCGCCCAACTCAACGTGCCGGCACCGACGAACGCCATCCTGGCCCAAGCGATTCACGCCCAAGAAACCCTTAAAGGTATCTAACGGAAAAATCGGTTGACCACGCTCTGTGGTTTTACTACCATATGTAGAATTAAGCTAATTTTTGCCCCCATATCTAGTTGTTTTTTTGCCGGATTCATCGTAAGATGGGTGTACGGGCATTTTTCAGGTCGGTTGCTTCCAACGACCGCAAGTGCCAGCAAACCTAGGAGGGCAAGAGACGATGGACGTTATCAGAAGATCACAAACGACGATGGACCCAAGCGGCCTTACCGTGGAAACCCCGGACGGTAAACACGCTCCGTTCAATTCCAAAAAGATCCATGCAGCCCTCGCTAGCCTGACCAACGACCCAACCGTTGTGCACCGGGTAGAGAGCTTAATCGTCGCCCAATTGGCTGGTTTTGACGTGGTAGCCACTGGAACCATTACCGCTACCATCGTAGAAACCTTGGAACAACTGGGATACGCGCATATGGCCCAAAGCTATTTAAAGGCGAGTCACTAATTTCAACTACAAAAAAAGCTGACCAAGAAATCACTAGGATTTCCGAGTCAGCTTTTCTTTTTGTCCCACATTTTTTCGCCAGCCGTGAAACCCGGCCAACGGAACGTGGTTTATAATCATTTCAATAAAAAACCGACCAGCACTCCCCCGAGAACTGATCGATCCATTCTATGAGCTTAATTGTGATTCCAAGTGATGGAGTTCTGCGGTCCGAACATCCCGTGGCAAGAACCGCCGAATCTCTTCTTCGTTGTAGCCCACTTCAAGCCGCTTGTCATCAAAGATGATGGGCCGCTTGATCAAGTCGGGGTACTTCACAACGAGATCAACTAATTGGCTAACTGATAAACTGTCCAAATCAACGTGCAGTTCCTTAAACACGTTGGACCGCGTGGAGATAATGTCTTCACTTCCGTTTTCAGTTAAACGGAGAATCTGTTTAACTTCGGCAGCATTCAATGGCTTTGACTTGATATTACGTTCACTGAAAGCAATATCGTGTCCCTTCAGCCAAGCGCGTGCTTTCCGACTGGATGCGCTACTTGGTGCAATGTACAAATTAATCATATTCAGCACTTCCTTATCGTTGGATTGAGTAACGATAACAGACAACATAACAAAGTTCACCTAAACAATTTATCGAACTATCTAGTAGAACCAACTTATATGTTACCACAATTGAATGAATAATCAACCTTTTTTGGAAACTTTCTAAATAAGGGGCAACATTTTTCAGTGGGTTGGTTGGGATTCCCAACCATTTCCGTTCACCCCCGTTACTTTGTGATAAACTGGGCGAATTCCCGAAACTTCGGCCTGTAACGGGGCCACAAAGTTTTGCAAGTCAACCAATTATCCACCGATAGGTTACGGACTTTTACGAACATACCTCCCGGGCGTCTCTTTTTTATCTAATTGGATTTATATTCATTTTACTAGTATTATTATTCATATCACGCAATTTAATCGCTTTAGACCGCCTAGCCATTCGCCGAAAATTGGTTAAACATTAGTTTTTCCAAACTCACGGACAATTATTCCATTATTTCCGGACCGAGTGGCGTAAAATAAGAACCAACGATTCTATTCATTTTGGAGGGATTCTCTTGGAAATCTTCTATGCTGTCCTGCTGCTAGTCCTTGCGACGATCGTGGCCAATACGATTTACCCCTATTTTCCGGCCATTCCGCAGGCGTTTTACCAAATCTTTGTGGGGGGCCTACTCTCGTTAGTGCCCCTGTATCACCATTTCATCCTCGAGCCTGAAGTCTTCATGCTTCTAATCATTGCGCCGTTAATGTTTTACGACGGCCGCAACGCCAACGCCGGTGAACTGCGGAAAAACATGGGCTCGGTGATGTCCATGGCCGTGGTGCTGGCCATCCTGACCGTTGTCCTCTTAGGCTACCTCAGCCACGCCGTCCTCAGTGCCCTACCATTAGCGCTGGCCTTCGCGCTAGCCGCTATCGTGACACCAACCGATGCCGTCGCAGTGGGCTCTATCACCGCCAACATGGCTGTGCCCGAGCGCGTCATGGGCATGTTGGAACGGGAGTCGCTGTTCAACGACGCTTCCGGTTTGGTTGCCTTCAGCCTGGCCCTGACTGCCTTTACCACTGGGAAATTCTCCCTAGGCGGCGGGATCAAACATTTCCTCATCGTCTTCTTCGGGGGACTCCTGATTGGCCTGATTCTCGGGGTCGTCGCCGTCTGGTTGCGGGTCTACCTGGTCCGCGGCGGGATGGACTCCTCCAGCGTCATTGTGCCTTACGATGTTGTCGTGCCTTTCATCATCTATTTAGCCGCTGAACACATTGGCCTATCCGGTATCTTGGCGGTCGTCGCTGCCGGCCTGATGTTCAGTATCTCGACCGACCAACTGCGCCTATCCAGTACCCAACTCCAGCTGGTTTCACGTTCTACATGGCACATTCTCACCAGTATTTTAAACGGCTTCGTCTTCGTCCTATTGGGCGTTTCGCTACCAACCGTCTGGGTAAATATTCAGCGTGATAGCACCAAATCCATTCCCACCTACGTCCTGCTAGCAGTCGTGCTCTACGTGGTCATGCTAGCGTTGCGGTACCTGTGGATTCGGTTCGACTGGGCCCTGATTCGTTCACAAAATACGGACCGCCGGCACAACGCCCTGATTGGCGCCCTCTCCGGTGTGCACGGAACCATTACGTTAGCCATGGCCTTCTCGCTACCCCTAACGTTAAACGGTCACGCCTTCCCGTTCCGAAATTCCATGATCTTCATCGCGGCCGTTGTCATCATTTTGAGTTTACTCGTGCCCACCTTTATCATGCCGATGCTACTACCAAATAAGAAAGTGGCCGTCGACCCAGCCGAGGCCCTACGCGAACGTAAAGCCTTAGTGGCCTACGCAACGGAACGCTTAGCGCAAGAAAATCCGGACATGCCTAGTGCCACACAGGCTGTGATTGAAACGCTAAACAGTCAAGCGACGACGGAACGTCCCGACCGACAGAAGATGAGTGAAATTCTCAATCACGCGACTCAAATTGAAGTGAATACCGTCCAAAAACTCGCCGACAATGGCACCATTTCCCAAGGATTTGCCAGTCGTTACGTGCGGATTCTCCTGATGAAATCGCAAATGAGTCACAACAACCCCTTCGTCAATTCCACGCTGTGGATTCGTTTCATCTGGCATCGACTGACCCATACGTTCAGCCGCCGGCGCCACCGTGAACAGCGAATCGCGCAACAGGAGAAGTGGTTGAAACAACATCCACAAACGGCGGAACAAGAACGGTTACGCGCCGAACGCATCAAGCAAGAACGCCAACCCCGCCGCTTCCGTCGCCGCCGCGATCCAGCGGCTGATGAACGCCGCCGGGAAAACTACCTTAAGATTGAACAGGACGTGTACAACGACGTCATCGCTTACCTGACGGACATTTCCAGTGTCGACAACCAAACGGAAGTCAACGCCGTGCGGAACTACTACAATGCCCGGCACCGGCGCTTTGCCTCCAAGGAAATCACCGACCAGCAAAACGAGCTGTTCATCCAGGCCTTCCAGTATGAATACACTTATATTCGGCAACGTCGGAGTGCTAAGGAAGTTTCGCCTGAGCTGGCCGAAGAACTGTACCAACATGTATCGACGGACCAGATGCTCTACATGCAAGAAAGCTCAGCTGCGGACTAAACTTTTCGCCTCCGGGCGGGTGCAACTGGGCCGTGACGCTGTGACGTGTTCTGTCGTTCCCGGCGGCGAATTCAAAGTGCCCTGCTATGGGGTCGGTTCCAGCCTGAAAACCAGGCTTCTACCTCAACTTTGAGCCAAAAAGCGGTCTCAAAGGTTGTCCCGTGGGCTAGGCTAGCAAAGAACGCCAGCCAAGACCACCGACACAGCTGGGAACTTTGATCCGCCTCTGGTCACTCATACTGTCTGTGCTGGCCCATTTGCACCCGCCCCGCGACTTACACTGTTTTAGACCGTAGCCGCTCTGCACTGGTCAATTGTTTATTACCACAACCGCAATTTAAATTAGTCCCCTTCTTGCCAATTTACCCAAGAATATTCCTGAACGAGTAATTAAATTTCTGAGTGCCGTTCAATATACATTGGTACTGGCGTCGCTTGTGAAATTCAAATGGGTAAGTGGCGGGGTTCGCTTTCGTTTTGCCGTTTCTTAATTTTCACTGGTCTAGCCCGGTATCATAGGCTTTGACGCTTGTTTTCAACCTGATTTCGGTGGCTCCGGCCTCTTTGTAATATTTCCGTCACATTTTCTTCACAAATTGTTGGTATAGTAATTGCATAACTTACGACTAAACAAACGAATAAGTTACCAATTTTACTCCTCCAAGTAAAAAACGGGCGGCACTGCTACTGCAACCAGCCCACTCCAAACGTAAGATACGTTATTCTCAAAGCGACGACGCAGACGATCAAGGTCTGGCCGCCGTTTTTTGTTACCCTGAAACTGTCTTGGATTCAATTCAAGTAACAGCCCGTCGTCTGATTTAACCGGCTAACCTTCTTCCCCCCTACAGTTGGCGGGCTCAAAATACAGGCAAACACCACGAAATGATTTGCAGGGGGCGGGCCCCAAACCAGTCTCAGCCGCAGGGATGGTGAAAATGGGCTCAGCCGTGGGAGTTACCTTAGCGGGTTCCCCGCTTAGGTAACTGCTATCTTTGAGACGTGAACTTCGGCTCAAAGTAAGTCCGAAGACCGCACCTCAGGCTTCGGACGTGCGCCCACAGCGTCACGGCCCATTTTCACCATCCCGGAGGCGATGACAAATACAAATTTCAGCCCCCTGCAAATCGTTTCGGCGGGAGAAAATTGGAAAAATTTACGATTTTAGCCAGCTAAAATTTACACGCAACCCAAACTAGCTTATAATTTCTTTAACACGTTAAAGATTTCGGCGTCTTTTCGCGAACGGTCTGCCAGCAACTGGTCTACGTGACCCGTGGCCAGCCAGACTTCCTATTGGAGGGTGACAATTAATGAAGCTGACAATTTTATCGACAAGTGATACCCACGGGTACGTCTTCCCCACGAACTACGTGAAAAAGGGGAGCCACCAGGGGTTTGGCCTGGCCCGCGCGGCCACGGTCATCGCCCGCGAGCAAGCCGCTGCCAAGGAACAGGGACCCGTTGTGACCATTGAAAATGGCGATTTCCTGGAGGGATCCCCGTTGGCCTACTACGTGGCGCGCGTCCAACCCGACCGCGACCCGCAGCCCCTGCTCAACATTTATAACCAGATTGATTATGACTGCGGAATCCTCGGCAATCATGAGTTTAATTATGGTCAGGCTTACTTACAGGCCGCCATTCGAGATGCCAAACGCACGATTCTTTGCGCCAACATTTTGGATAAAAATGGCGACCCCGAATACGGTCAGCCCTACAAGATCATTGAAAAAGACGGCATCAAAATTGGTGTGCTGGGTCTGACCACCCAAGCCGTTTACAAATGGGAAAAGGCCACCAATATCAGTGGCCTGCAGTTTGAATCGGCCTTCATCGCCGCCAAGAAATATGTCCCCATTATCCGGGAACAGGCTGACGTGGTCGTTGTGTGCTACCACGGTGGCTTTGAGCGCGACTTAACCACCGGTCAGCCCAATGACATTCACGTCGGCGAAAACGAGGCCTACCACATCTTAGAGGCCATTCCGGGCATCGACGCTTTGGTCACCGGCCATCAGCATCGCCAACTCGCCACCGATGTCTTTGATATTCCCACGACCCAACCTGGTTTTCGCGGTCAGGCCGTGGGTAAGATCACCCTGGACCTCGACCGCAACGCTGCGGGCAAGGTCACGGTGACCCAGCACCACTCCGAACTGGTCTCCGCTCAAGAAGCACCGCTCGACAAGAAGGTCCTCGCCGCCGCCAATGGCTTAAACGATGCCGTTGGCCACTGGCTGGATCAACCGCTCGGCCACATTAAGGGCGACATGACCTTTGACGACCCGTTTGACGCGCGGATTCACGAGACCCCCTACATTGAGTTTATTCAAAAGGTTCAAATGGCAACGATGGGCGCGGACATTTCCGCTACCGCCCTCTTTAACAACGAGGCCCGTGGCTTTGAAAATCCCATCACCATGCGCAACATCATGACCAACTACGTGTACCCGAACGGCCTGTCCCTTTTGAAAATTACTGGGGCAGACTTACGGGCGGCCTTAGAGGTCAGTGCGCGCTACTTTAGCGTGAAGGACGGTCAAATCATTGTGAACCCGGCCTTTATCCACCCGAAACATCGCCAGTACAATTACGATATGTACGAAGGCATCGATTACACGTTGAACGTGGCGAACCCCGTTGGCCAACGCGTGGAACGGCTAACGTACCACGGGCAACCCGTGACGCCGGACCAACCGCTGCGCATCGTGCTCAACCAATACCGCGCAGTCGGTGGCGGCCATTACGCCATGTTTGGCGCCGACAAGATCATTGCCGAGAGCCAGGGCGCGATGAGTGAAATCATTGCGGATTATCTGCAGGAACACCCAACCGTCGACGCCACAGCCAACGCCAACTTCACCATCATCAACGAGCCTCGGGGATAGCGCTTCGATTTCGCCTTACCGGGCGGCGCAAATGAGCCGGAACGCTGTGGGCAGAACGCCTGAAGCCTGAGAAACGGTCTTTAGGCTCGCTTTGAACCGAAAACCACGTTTCAAAGTCGCCATTCCATATTCGAAAATTCTTTCCGAATATAGAATCCCACGGCTGACACTGGCTCACGCCGCTGTACGTTGATGTCGATGATTACGTCCGTTTTCATTAATTATTTCAAAAACACGCTACATACAAAAAGGGTTATCCGTAGCCAACTACAATCGTGGTTGGCATACGGATAACCTTTTTCTTTGGCAACTAACTAGCGCTAGCGGCCTTTTTCTTTTTCTTCTTTTTGGCTTTTTTCTTTTCGTCACCGACGTACTCGACCGCCGTGGACTTACGAATCGTGGTGACCTTAATCTTACCTGGGTAAGTCAACGTCGCTTCGATCTGCTTGGCCACTTCTTGGGTCAGGTTGGCTGCGGCCGTGTCGTCCAATTCCTTAGGCTTCACAATGATCCGCAACTCACGACCGGCTTGGATGGCGTAACTTTCGGCCACACCCTCTTGGTCGTTGGCAATCTTTTCCAACGCCCGCAGCCGGTTGATGTAATCTTCAACGGATTCACTCCGGGCACCAGGTCGGGCACCGGAAACCGCATCGGCTGCGGCAACCAGGTCGGACAGTGGCGAGGTCTTCTCGACGTCCCCATGGTGCGCGGCAATCGCGTTGATGACCACGTCTTCTTCACCGTATTTCTGAGCAAATTCCGTCCCGATTTCCACGTGGGTGCCTTCGACTTCGTGGTCGATGGCTTTCCCCAAGTCATGGAGGAGGCCGGCCCGCCGTGCTAAACGGGTATTGTACCCCAGCCGTGCGGCCATGGCGCCAGTCAACTGGGCCACTTCAATCGAGTGCAAGAGCACATTTTGCCCGTAACTGGTCCGGTACTTGAGTCGACCGATCAGTTTCATCAAATCGGGGTGCATCCAGCCCACATGCAACAGGCTGACGGTCTGTTCCCCGGTTTCCCAGAGGCTGTGGTTGACGTCACGTTGGGCGTTTTCCACTTGCGTTTCAATCTGGTTCGCGGAAATTCGCCGACTGGCGACCAAATTGGTGAGCGCCACCCGGGCTACTTCCCGGCGAATCGGGTCATGCGTGCTAATGAACAACGTGGTGTTGTCATCCGGCACAAAAATCAGGTCCGTCCCGGTCAGCGTTTCCAGCAAGCGAATATGCTGGCCATCGCGACCGATGATTTTACTACGGATTTCGCCGTTGGGGACGGTCACCGTGTGTTCCATGTGTTCCTTCGGCAGGTCTTGCGGCCCACTTTCGGTGGCGGATAACACGACGTCCTTGGCCCACTTCTCGGCGTTGGCCACGGCGTTATCGTTCAACGCCTTGACCTCGACGTCACGGTCGCGGGTCAATTCTTCTTCGGTGTGTTGGATGACGTGGTCTTGGGCGGCCTTTTCATCCATCCCCGCCCGTTCTGCCAACGTCTCGTCACGCTTGGTGCTCAGTTCTGTGGCTTGATTCTTCAATCCATGAATGGCTTGACGCTGGTCACGGTTGGCTTGGCTGCGTTCATCGAGCATCGCGGTTTGATCATCTAACCGCACGGCCATCTGGCCTAACAGTTGTTCACGCTGCTGACGACGCTGTTCTCTAACGGCAATGTCACTTTTTTGTTCGGTTAATTCATCTTTAACTGACTGCTGATAGGCTAAGGTCTCGCGCCGACTCTTTTCGTGCAGCTTTTGTACGCGCTGCTGGGTCTGGGCGTTGGCCTGAGCAATGATGTCTCGGGCCTGTTCCTGCACCGCCAGAAGTTCCTGACGATGTTTATGCTGGCGCACCAGATAGCCGGCTACCAGCCCAATCAGCAGGAAACCGATAACGAGTCCTGTGATTAACAATTTATTCGTGCTCCTTAGTTTTCAGTCCCGACGAGGCGCCGGGTGGGTTGGTCACTTATCTCGTTAATTATACGCTATTTGCGGCCACAACCCAAACCAATCATGCGTCCGGTTTCTCCATCGCGGCGGGAACATAGAGCCACGCCAATAAAATTAATTTTAAAGCGGCCGCAATCCACAGGACACCTAGGGGCGTGAGGTTGGCTAAACGCGCGCCCACGGCACAGCCGAGAATAAACGTTAGCAATACTAACGCCAATCGATTCTGCTTGGCCCGGGCGGCCTTGTCGCCGTCAAACCAGGCACGGTAGGCGTTGGTGGCCAAATTTTTCGTATTCCCGGTCATGATGCCGTTGTTGATGCCGATGCCGCCGACCTGACGGAAGACGGTCAGCTCATAGCCGGCCATGATGCCCAGTAGAAAAATCAGCCACATCGTTGGGATCACGTGTTGCAGGCTGGCCAGTAACGCGTACGCCACCACGTCCAGTAGCATTAACCACCGCATCTGCTGGCGCTTGTTGGCCTTGCCTAGATGTTCCGTTATCCCCTGGGCGCCAAAACAACCCAGGAAGTAGCCAATCCAAACGGGCACGTTGACCCAGGCGGCGCCCCAGCCATGTTCGACGAGTTTCACGACAAACACGACCAGGTTCCCGGTCTGAGCACTAACAAAGACGGCGCCATGATTCAGAAAGGTGTCCGCGTCAATCATCCCCATGACCAGGGTCGCCCCCAGGGTCAGGATGGTTTCGGTGACGGGCCGATATTGGTGCGAAACTTCTGGCTCCATCCAATCATCTCCTTCCGCTTGCTTGGGATTACTTTGTCAGGTCAAGGACAGTGAAAATGCGTTTGGGTCGTGGTTGCTGGCCGTTCCCGGCGGCGGGTTCAAAACGCCCTGTTGTGGGGTCGGTTCCAGCCTGTGGGGCGGGCTTCCACCTCAACTTTGAGCCTAAGGAACGGTCTCAAAGGTCGTCCCATGGACTAGGCTAGGAAAGACCCCTAGCCAAGACCATCGACACAACCGGGCATTTTGACCCGCCTCTGGTCACTCACCGTGGTATGGTCATTTTCACTATCGCTTGGCGCTGACAAGACGTTTCCCGTTAGCAAACGACTTATTCTTTTCTTTCACTCGTATTAGGGTGAAGTTGTTATTGGGTAAAAAGTCCATTTACAACGTCAATTATAACGCCCCGACAGATTGTCTGGGGATGATTAAACCTATTATTTTTCCCTACACAATAACGGCCGCAAAACTAAAGCAAAAGTGGACCGGTCACCCAACGTACGGGCAACTCAGTCCACTCGATAATTTTTAAATTTATCACAAATACATTCAACCCATCTGCCCACACCGGCGACAACCAATCTCACCGACAAACCACCTTCGCTGCTGGTGACACTAACGTTAGCTGCAGGGCTGGTGAAAACGGGCCAGTCGTGGCAGTGACCAGAGGCGAGCCAAGGCGACCAGCTGTGTCGATGGCCTTGGCTGGGGTTCTTTCCCAGCCTAGTTCCATGGGACAACCTTTGAGACCACCTGATATCACGACTTCCCCCACGCACCAACGACAGTCAATCCCACCGGCAAACTACTTTCACGGCTGGTTACACTAACGTTAGCCGCAGGGCTGGGAAAACTGGGCCAGTCGTGGCAGTGACCAGAGGCGAGCCAAGGTGACCAGCTGTGTCGATGGTCTTAGCTGAGCGATTTTTCTCAGCTTAGAGCATGGGACAACCTTTGAGACCGCACTTCGGCTCAAAGTTGAGGTGGAAGCCCGCCCTTTGGCTGGAACCGGCCCCACAGCAGGGCACCTTGAGCGCGCCGCCGGGAACGGACGCGACCAGGCCCAGTTTTCACCAGCCCGGAGGCGCCACCAACGACAAGTGTTCAAACCAAGCTTAGTGAATGTACTTTGCCAGGTAGGCTTTGACTGTCTTGGTGTAAAGGGCGGGGGCGTGCGACAGTGCCGCCGCATGCTTAGCGCCCGGCACCACCAACAACTCCTTCGGCCCGGCATCGGCGCGGTAGACCTGGTAGACCATCCGCGTTGGCACAAAGGTATCCGCGCCACCGTGAATGAACAGCATCGGCTTGTGGTTCCGTTTGACCGCAGCTAAGGCGTTGGCGTCCTTGAAATGGAACCCGGCCTTGATCCGCGCCACGGTGCTAGTCATTGGCACCAACGGCCAGTACGGAATGTTGTACATCTGCTTGGCCTGATACGTGATTTCCGCCTGGGCATCCGTGTACCCGCAGTCCTCAATGTAGGCCTTCAGCTGGCTCGGCGTCTTCAGCCCACTGGTCATCATGGTCGTGGCGCCCCCCATGGACACCCCGAACAGGACAACTTGGGACTGTTGGCCTTGCTTGGCGATGACCTGGTTGACCCATTTCAAATAGTCCTTGCTCTCGTAATACCCGTAGCTGATGACCTTCCCCTGGCTTTGACCCTGCCCACGGGTATCGGGAATCAGCGTGTTATACCCTAATTTATGAAACATGGCGACGTACCCGCCCATGGCTTCCTTGTCAGACCCGAAGCCGTGAACCAGCACGACCGTCTTCTTGGTGGTCTTGGCGGCCGGCACATAGTCCGCCACTAATTTTAAATTGGCACCGGCAGCCTTTTCGGTCCACCGTTGCTTAGGTACCGTCTGATACCACTTCTTCGCGTCGTACAGTGGATCCGTGCGTTTTAGCTTAGTGCTGGTTGCCACAAACGCCTTCTTGCCGCTGGCCATCGTCATGTTGTAGAAGTACAGGCTAGCACCAACTAAACCGCCACCCACAAGCACTACTAGCACCACGAGGGCAATCAGCCACCCCTTTAGTCGTTTACTCACATTCATTTCCTCCCAATTTCTCAGTTCTCAACGTCCCGCGGATAAATTTCTCCGCAGTCAACGCCTGCCAATCAGCCGCTAATTACCGATGATTCGCGGCTGGTTGGCAGATTTCTCCCTCTGGTAAGTATACGAAGTTCTTTCGGTGAGCGCAATCGTTTTGAAGTTTGCTATAATGGTCACAACTTACATAGGGAGGCCTCGCCATGAAATATGCGTTAAATTGGGATTTAGACTCACTGTTTGCGGGTGGTATCAACTCCACCCAACTGAAAACGAAATTGACCGAAACCAAGACGGCCATTGCGTCGTTGGGCGATCTCTTGGACCGCTGGGACGCCGCGAGCGATGCACCCCAGTACCAACAATTTGTTAAACTCATCACGCAACTACAGGAAATTGGCGCCGCCATTGGCCAAGCCGGCCTGTTCATCACGGCGGTCGGTTCTGCGGACAGCGCGAACCCCGACGTGGCGCCCATGGAGGCCGAACTCCGCGGCTTAGCCAACCAGGCGGAAAATGTTAGTGGCAAGTTGAAAAAGGTGTTGGTCCAAGTGCCCGACGCCAATTTCACAGCCATGTTAGCCACCCCCGACCTGAAACCCATCGCGTTTAACTTAAAAGAAATGCGCGACGACGGCAAGGAACTGCTCGACGACAAGACCGAAGCCCTGATTAGCCGGTTGAACCTTGACGGCAAGGCCGCTTGGAGCAGTCATTACGACTCCCTAGTCTCGACCGTTAACATCCCCTTCCACGACGCCGACGGCAACCCAACGACCCTGTCTGCCGGTCAAGCCGACAACAATCTCCTGGGCAACGCCGACCCCGATTACCGGGCGGCCCTCCTCCCAGCGTGGGAACAGGCCTGGACGGACAAGGAACAACTTTTTGCCGACACGCTGAATCATTTGGCCGGCTTCCGGTTGACCGAATACGCCGCTCATGGCACCACTGATTTTCTCCGCGAACCGTTAAAGGATAACCGGATGAGCGCGGCGACCCTGAACACCATGTGGCAGGTCGTGGACGACAACAAGCAATTTCTGCTGGACTACCTCGACCGCAAGGCGGCTCTGTTAGGCAAGAAACACGCCGGCTGGCAGGACGTGGAAGCGCCACTCAATCTGCCCGGTAGCGCCGAACACCACTTCACCTTTGACGAGGCGGCGGCCTTCATCATCAAGCACTACGGCGAGTTCTCCCCGAAAATGGCGGCGCTGGCTCAACGTGCATTTGAAAATAACTGGATCGAAGCCGAAGACCGTGCTGGCAAGGCGCCCGGCGGCTGGATGGAAAGTGCCCCAGAGACCCACGAGTCCCGCATTTTCATGACCTTCACCGGCTCACCGAACGACGTGGCCACCCTGGCTCACGAACTCGGCCACGCCTTTCATTCCAGCGTCATCGACGACCTGCCCCAACTCCGCCAGGATTACGCGATGAACGTCGCGGAAACAGCCTCGACCTTTGGTGAACTGATTGTCGCCGACGCCAACGTCAAGGCGGCTAAGACCGACGCCGAAAAGATTGCCCTGCTGAACGCCAAGATGGATAACCCGGTGGCGATGTTCCTAAACATCCGCGCCCGTTACCTGTTTGAAACGCGCTTCTACCAGTTACGCCAACAAAAACTGGTCACGCCAGCCGAGTTAAACGAACTGATGCTCAACGCCCAAAAGGAAGCCTTTGGCCACGACCTGTCGACCTACTCGCCACACCTGTGGGCCAGCAAGTTGCATTTCTACATCGACGAACCGGCCTTCTACAACTTCCCCTACGTCTTCGGCTACCTGTTCAGCCTAGGAATCTACGCCAAAGCCCAACAGGAAGGCAACTTCGAGGACCACTACATCGCGCTACTGCGAGACACGGCCAACATGACCAGTGAAGAACTGGCCCAAAAGCACCTGGGCGTCGACCTGACCCAACCAGACTTCTGGCAAGCTGGCGTCAAGTTAATCAAGCGCGACGTCGCAGAGTTCATGCGCCTAACGGATCCATTGGTGAAGTAGAGACTGCGTTAAACTAGTTATCGAAAGCAAAATTTAGTCGCCAAGTATCTAGTAGGTAAAAGCTATCACCCGCACGACAAATGAGAGTGAAGCAACCTGCCAGCTCACCAAAGCCAGCAGAATACCTGTCGGATGGGGTTACGCCGCTGTCAGCCGCAGGGCTGGTGAAAATGGGCTCAGCCGTGGGAGTTGCCTTAGCGGGTCCCCCGCTTAGGCAACTGCTATCTTTGAGACTCGTTTCCCAGAGGCTCAAAGTAAGTCTGGAGACCGCCCTTTGGCTCCAGACGTGCGCCCACAGCGCCACGGCCCAGTTTTCACCAGCCCGGAGGCGCCAACAACGACCAACCCCAGTCAGACAAGTTTCCCTTAAAAACCACAGAGAGTGGTATAATGAGAGTTATCATAGACTGGAAAGAAACGGGTGAGTTGGATGTTTTCAGAACGACTGCGGGCCTTGCGCAGAGGCCAACACATTACACTAGAACAACTGGCAACGGCGCTCAATGCGCAAGCGGGCGAACCGGAAGAGCATGCCAACACAGCGTCACAAATTGGCAACTGGGAACGGGGCATTCGGACCCCTTCCTTCTTGGAAGTCCGGAAGCTTGCGGAATATTTTGACGTGACCATGGACTACTTGACCGGGAAAGCCGAACGAGACGAATACGACCTCGGCCGCCTCTTCCTGTCCGGTAAGCAGTTGAGCTTCAACCGCGAACTGTTAAGTGGCCGTGACCGCTACGAAATTTACCAGTTGATCGACGGTTACCTGCATGGTCGTGAGAACCGCGCCACCACGCCGGAACCGAACCAGCAAGAAGAATTGGATCTTCATTTAGACGACCATTAAGTATCGGGTCGGTTGGTCAGCGAACGCTAATCAGCCGGCCTTTTCTATCGGTGTTACGCACCAGAAAGGACCGTACTCGTGAATCCCAAGAAATTGCAAAAACTCAAGAAAAAGGTCCGTCACGCCCCACTGAGCGAACGGAAAACCAGCTACATTGAACGCATGACGGCCTACTATCACCAATTTAATGACTACCCGTCCATTAAGATTTTAATCAGTAACGTGCTCCTAGCGGACAGGATGTTGGCGGCGGGCGACCTGCCCCAGCAGATGCCCCTGCTCCAACTGCCCGATGACAGCCAGGATCAGATTTTCCAAAAGCTTAACACCCGTTACCCCGCTGGCGATGCGACCGGCGATAAAATTTGGAACGAGCTGTCCGACGCGCTGCCTAAGCTAGACCACGATTTGCGCTCCTTCCGGGATTATTTGGAAACGCACTACGGCATGTGGGCCTACACGCCGGCACCCTTCGTGAGTGACCTGGCCAAGTTTGTCGGCAACCGGGCCGTGCTGGAAGTCATGGCGGGCAACGGCTACATTTCAAAGGGGCTGCGTGACGCGCACAAGACTGTGTACGCCACGGATAGTCAGGCGTGGACCGCGGAAAATGAAACTGGCCGCCATCCCCTGACTGCGATCGAGGCCCTGTCCGCCACGGACGCCTGGCAGAAATATCAGGACCAGGTCGGCGTAGTCGTCATGTCCTGGTCGCCGGACGGCTTGCCGCTGGATTGGGACCTGTTGCAGGCAATTCGCGCCACGAATAAGGACGTGGACTTCGTCGTTCTGGGTGAACCCCACGGCGCCACTGGTTCCGAAGACTTCTGGAACCATGCCCACTTGTTGGAAAATAAGGAAACGCGCGATCTGAACCGCCACTACACCCAGATTGACCTGGTCCAGGACCACGTTTATTTGGTCAAATAGGTGAATCCAACGCCTTCCTGGGCGGCAACTCAGAATCGTCCGTTCTCACAAAATTGTAATATTACATTGCCCCTCAGACTATTTACCCTACCACGAAGTTTTGCTATGATGTGACAAGTTAAGTCATACAGAGAGGAACGCTGTCATGGTAGCATTGGGGAATATCTTATTTTATGGTTTGGGGGGCATCCTGCTGGCCGCGCTCGGCTACGCAGCATTTGCCAGTTACCAAGCACATCGCGACGAATAAAAAATATCGACTGGTCCGTTTGGGACTGGTCGATATTTTTGTAGGCTAATTTTTGAGAATCTCCTCTTTTACTTCTTCAAGTGAATACTCTCGTCCCTGTCTAGCCTCGTGGACCATCTGCACCAACGCAATAGCTACTTCAATTCTACGGTTCTGGGAAGTTTCATCTGATTCTGCCATCAATACTAACCTCTCCTCGTATTCAGCTAAGACTATCAAACTGCCGTCGTAAATAATCACCGTGTACAGACTAATTTTAACAGGGAAAAATAAACATCTGTTACCGCTTCCTGGTGAAAATGAACCAGCGCGGTCAGTGTCGGTGACCAGAGGTGGATCAAAGTGCCCAGCTGTGTCGGTGGACTTGGTTGGGGTTCTGTCCCAACCTAGACCACGGGACGACTTTTGAGACCGTCCTTTGGCTCAAAAGCGAGGTGGAAGCCCGCTCCTCAGGCTGGAACCGTGCCCCACAGCAGGGCACTTTGAATCCGCCGCCGGGAACGCCACCGCAACCTGGTCGCATTTTCACCCGTGGTATTCGGCCCAGGTGAGGACCAGGGTCAACACCAACATCAGCCCCACTGCCACCGCATGCCAGCGCTTATTCCCCACGAAAATCGCCATGTACTCACGCAAAATAGCATTCGGCAGGAAGAATTTCGCGGTGTGCGCACCAATTCCGTTGGCCTTGAGACCGGCTTTGCGGGCAATCATCCCCGCACGGAACGTATGGTAGCCGTTGGTCACGAAGGTCACCCGGGGCTGAACAGTCCCCCGGTCAGCAATAATTTTCTTGGAAAAGACCATGTTCTCGTAGGTGGTCTTCGACTGATCCTCGGCAATCGCCTGTTCAGGTGGCAAGCCATGGTCAATAGCGTATTGGCACATAGCCACCCCTTCCGGCATCGTTTCGTCACCACCCTGGCCGCCGGAGAAGATAATCACGGGACCTTGGCCAATCTTACGTAATTGCTTGCGGTAAAATTTCAAAGCGCGATTGATTCGTTGGCCCAGCAGTGGGGAAACCTCGTTGCCATTTAACAGGCCCGCTCCCAGCACGATTAAATAATCTTGCTTATACCGGGGATGATTAAATTGATAAATCACCAGCATCGTCAGATAATTGTAGAACCAAAATAGGACGTAGAAAATCATCATTGCCGCAAAGAGACCGATACCGGAAGCCACTGGCATAGGCAGATAACGCGTCATTAGCGATGTCAGAAACGGCGCCAGGAGAATGGCAATACCGAGAAATAACGTGAGCATGTTAGCCAGCGTGTGGCTCTCCCGTTTCCAAACAATCCAGGCATTCCACAGCAACAGGAATGCTTGGAGGGCAAAGACCACCCCAATCAGTAACAGCAAAATCACGAACAAGGCAATGCTAATGACGATCAACCATTTGTTATTGGTCCCCAGAATCGTCATCGCCAGTAGCGCTAAAAACGAATAGAAAAAGAGCGAAAACCAAATACCATTGCCCAATCGGCGTTTCTCAATTCGGTAACTAATGGCAAAGACCCCGCCAAAGAACAGCGGAATCAGCCAGCCTAAATAAAAATAGGCCGGAATATTAAATAATTCATCTTGCATGTTGTTAAACCCCTCTAAAACAATTTGTCGCTGTCATCCGACGTTCGAACCGCCATCAAGATAAGCTCGCCTAACGTAAAGAGCAACGAGATTGGTGGCCAAACAAAAATCAGGCCCAGCACGATGACCCAGACCAGCCAAAACCACACGTTGGCGTGAATCCGGTAAGCCGGCATGCACTGAATCTTCCGCGCAATCTCCGGATGCCGTTTTCGATTGACCCGCATCACCGTGTAGGATAATGCGGCATAGGCCAGTGTCCAGAAGGTGAAGATGATGAAATAAAACAGCTCCGGCTGCACGTCCATAATAAAGCGCCCGGCCCAGGCCGTGGACACTGGCAGCATCGCCATTACCAAGATCCAGAGATTGTTGACCCAGTAGAGACTCTTGGTCACCCGCTTGGTCAGCGCAAACATGTAGTGATGATTGTACCAGGCCACGCCAATAAATAAGAAGCTAATCAAGTAAGCCACTAAATAGCTCCACTCGCTAGCCAACGCCGCAAACGTCGGCTCCTCTGGTGTTTTGAACTCCAACACCATAATCGTTAACACAATGGCCACCACGGCATCCGTGAAGGCCGCCACCCGTCCTTTATCCATTTAGTAAGTCCCCTCAAAATTCAAGATAGTTTTAGGATAGCACAGTTCTGCACTAGCGGGGGCTTGGTTTTCTCGACAAAAAAGCCGTCCACAAAGGACGACTTTCAGGTAGGTCTGCACAGCATCTACAGCGGAGGTGTATGGTTACTTACTGTGTGGGGCCTTGGGATGCAACACTGCGGCCTTTTTGGGGATGGTTTGGTCGCGACCCAGGTACATCTGATAGTACGGTGGGACGGCGTTGACCAGCTTCAACAGCTTGGCCGTCAGTACTGGTAATTGGGCCGGATCAACCTGTGGCAAATCGGCAGCGGTCACGTCACCGGTGATGCCTTGGAAGCGCTTGATTCGTTGCAGCAGGTAGCGGACGTCGTAACGTGAAGGGTTGACCTCGATTGGCCGTTTGTCAAAGTTAAGCAGCTTGTAAACGGCTTCTAACCCGGTCCGAACGGAGGTTTCAACCGTGAAGACCACGTCATCGTCAATTTCCACGAACTGCCCGAGCAGGCCAAGGTTGGTGCAGCCTTCTGGGACTCCCAGTGGCCGGTCGCCGGCTTGCCGTGGCATGAACTGACTGGTACAGTACGGCATCATGGTCGTCGACATGTAGGTGTGGGCCAGTACCTCGTCCTTGATGTCTAACATGCCCAAGTGGTACAGCAGTTCCGTCAAAATTTCATCGCCGGTGCAATCCCACATACGTTTCTTAATATAATTCCCTTCATTTTCGCCATACAGGCCATAACCCCAACCCACTTCTTCATCGGCGGCTTGGTAGGGGAAGAATGGCTTGTGGTGAATTTCAAAGGAAAGATCCCAGTTGGAATCCTTGAACGTCATGAGGCCACCGGTCCCGGCTGGACTGCCAGAGAGTTCCTCGATGCGCTTGAAGAATTCCGGATAGTTCTTGACCGTTGGGAAGAAGGAAATCCACTTGGTCTGGTCAATCTGTCCCAGGAACTTTTCGGGATGGCCAAACTTGGCGTCCTTCTTGGCCAGGTTCTGCCAGATGGTAAACGTCCCCATGTCCTGCATGTCGCAGTTGGTCTCGGCCACCGTGTGATTGTCGCCAAACGTACTGTTTTCACTGATAGACCCCGTGGTGACGAAGACCAGGTCTTGCCGTTGTACAGCCACGCTGACAGCGCTACCATTTTGAGTCGCAATAATTTCATCGACCGTGTTGTTGGCATCGGAGAAGCCCAGGTCGGTCACGTTGAAGTTGTTTTCAAAGTGGACCCCCTGGTCAATCAGCCAGCGTTCGATTGGTAAAATGATAGCATCGTATTCGTTGTATTTGGTGTGGACGAACCCCTCCAGATATTCGTGCCGGGAAATAAAGGTGAACCGTTGCCAGTAACGCCGGCATTCAATGGCACTGTGGTAGTGCTTGAAGGCCAATTGACTGTGGAAGCAGGTCCAGAAATTGGTTTTAAAGAAATCCTTGTCAAAAAATTCATCGATCCGCTTGTTGGCTAATTCTTCTTCCGTGGAATTGATAATCGTTTCCATGGCGGCCGCATATTCGGGTTTCATTTTATAATCATGGTAATGACTGTCGATTTCACCCTGGTTCACGATGACCCGCGCCTCGCTGTGAATGGGTTCATCGCGGTTGAAGTCGACCACGTCATCTAGCACCGTGCGCCCAGGATTCTCGAGCGATGGAATCTTGCTGCACAGGTACCACAAACATTCCATGTAGGGTTCCAGCTCCCGTTCGGCCCGACACAGATAACCTTGATTGCCCTTGGTGCCGTCCATGGAGCCGCCCATCACCGGCTTCTTTTCATAAATGGTGACGTTCCGGGCAGGCATCTGCGCGTCGTCAATAAGAAAGACCGCGGTGGCTAACCCAGCAATCCCACCACCAACAATGTTGGCCCGACGGTCGTCGATGCCAGCGGGTTTGAGTGGATGATACATCGTCTGATAGATATTCATGAAGATGACCTTCTTTGTTTGGGATTAGGTGCTTGTCTTTAAGATAAGGCCCACCCGCCAACAAGACAATTGACAAAAAAAGAGAACCGTCAAAATTTTGACAGCTCCCCGATTTTGTCAATTATTCGGCATAGTTCTGTAAGGCCTTCTGAAAATCCCCTTGCACCAACACGCCCGTTTGTTCGACGATGTCGGCTGGGTCCTCTCGCATCCCATCCTTGACCCACTCGAAAATGAGCGCAATAAAGGCCAGGCTGTAAAAATGGGCAATGAAATCCTTGTGCTTCTGAGCGACCCGTATCCCCGCCGCCTGGCGCTCAACCACAGCGATAATGTACTGATACAGCACCGTATATATGTATTTTTCTAAAAGGTCGCGGTAGGCTGACTCGTAGGTGTTCTGCACGAGATACCGGTTCTCCTTAATCGTGGTCATCACGTTACAGAATCCCTGTTGCCAGTTGTCATAGTCCGCCACGTTTTGTAGTGACTCGGCGGTCGCCTGCTTAGCGGTCCACTCAACCAGTTCGTAAATGTCACTGAAATGGTTATAAAAGGTCTGCCGCGTCAGGTCACAGGCCGTCACGATGGATTTGATGGTAATCTTATCAACCGGCGTTGTCCGGAGCTGCGTCAACAGTGCCGCCGACAATTCTTGTTTCGTATTCTTTGCCATATGTCAGTGCCCCTCACCAATGTGCTGGGCTAAGTATAGCAAGCCGCCCTCAACGAATTCAAGGGGGAAGTCATTAACAATAATTCAATAGTCTAAATATTATTAGTCGTGCGTTCTGTCCGTAAACCAGGCTTCCACTTGGCGCCGCGTCGCTAACCGCTCAACGGGTAACCTCCGAGTGGCTTCACGTAACTCTAAATCAATCTCCTGTTGTAAGTCGAACGGCAAGGCCCCTTCGGCAACGACCTTTTCAAAAAATAGCGTTACTGCATGGGTCGAATCTATCCCCAACTTTTTAAATACGGCATCAGCTTGATCAGCCAATTGTCGATCCATTGCGACTTGAATCTCTTTTTTCTCTTGCTTAGGAGCATGCATGCAGAAATCCCCTTTCGTTTGCCTTGATCATACAAGCTACCATACAAAATTGCTGAAATTAATACTTGCCTTGCACAAAAAACGTAAGCACCAAAAAACAAATGAAACTAGCAGTTGACTTCGCAAATTTGACGCAAAAAAAACGCCCAACCAGTACAAGACTGATTGGACGTTTTTCACACAGCGTTCGGTTTCCCGAACGGATCCATCTCGGAATCCACATTCCCTCAAGATCAGACACGTCACAATACGGTGACATATGTGCCCTGCTGACAAATTCACCTAGCCGCTTGTGCGGACGCTCCTTGCAAGCAAGGGACGCGTGATTTCTCGACTCATCGCATAGAAACTATACTAGCACACTTAGTCGCAAAAGACAAGGCTACTTCTTCGTCGTGGTCTTCCGCGTCGTTGCCCGTTTCGTCGTAGTCCGCTTGGTTGCGGGCTTCTTGGCAGCGGTCGTGCGCTTAGTGGTTGCCTTGCGCGTCGCCTTCTTAGCGGCTGGCTTTTTAGTCGTCGTTTTCTTAGCTGCCGGCTTAGTGACGTCCGCATTGGGTACGTCGGTAGCGGCTTCGTTGGTCGCCGCTGCCTGGAGCTTTTCAATCTGAAGGCCTAACCAGTCATGGAGGCTTTGGTCAGCGACTTTAGCCTGATCCACGTAGGTCGTCGCAGGCGCCAAAGCGTCGATGCGTAGACCAGAAACGTTGATATCTGGCGTTTCGATAACGGCATACACGTTTAGGTCGGCCTCGTCCGTGGTTTCCATAATTTTACCAATCGTTTTACTATCTTGCATTGGCAAATTGATGACACTCATCTCCAACCGCACGGAAACGTCCGTGTCGGTCACGTTGAGCGTAGCTTGGGCCAGTTGATCCTGACCAATTTGTTCGCGGATGAAGGCTGTTAAGGGGGCCATGGTGCCATCCGGATCCTTGAAAAAGTCTTTTTCGGTGGTGTCCGCCGTGAAATGTTGAATTTCATCGGCTGCGACCGCGTCAATAAATGCTTGAATTTCTCGTTTCATGCCTTACACCTCTATTTTTTCGCAGCGAACCGCTTGGCGTCCGCAATTTTTTGTTGCCGGAGCCGTAACCGTAATGCCAGGACCAGCCAGTAGCCATTGGCGACGATTAATGCCAAGCCAAATGCCGACATCAACATCTTAATCATGACGCTGGCGCCGCTGTCCATCCACATGTTAATGATCACACTAACCGGTGACAACGTGTACAGCGCAATGACCAATCCCATGAAGTAGAAGGATGGCTTCCAGTTCAGCGCGGCTAACACGATTGGCACAGCGTAGAGCACGAACGCAATCAGCGTTGTGTGCCAGAACTCGGCCATGGTCATTTGCACGTTGGGTGAGTCAACGAAGGGCCGGGACATTAGAAAATTTAAAGCAATAAAGCCGACCATGGAAATGATGGCCCAGGCAATCACGTTACGATCTTTCATTTTAAAATAAACTCCTCAATAAATTCCTAAAATAAAAGACGCAGTCAAACCGACCACGTCTTAGTCAATTCCATTCTATTCTAACTTATTCCCGGCGGAAAATCAGCTAATCGCCGAAAACTAACGGGAATCTAATCAACCAGCAAGTCTAAAACATCTTTGGTATCAATCCCATTGAAGTAGAGTTGCGTGTTGACGCTGTTCAAAACCTGTCCGACGTTTTCACGGTCGTAACGGACGCCGGCTAACTTGTCAGCCAATTCCGTTGCGTCAGAAGGACCGAAGAAGTCACCGTAGAACTTGATGTTCTTGATCTTCCCGTTTTCAACTAATAACCGGGCATCAATCGTGCCGGCCGTAAAGTGTTGACGCTTCTTAACCGTGAATTCTGGAGAATTGCCGTAAACCCAATCCCAGTTGCTGTAGTAGTCTTTGTAAATCTTTTCGATAGCAGCCTTTTCGCTGTCTTCGATGACAACTTCTTTGTCTTTGATGGCATCCGGGCTATCCACGTGGAACAATTCCTTTAATAAGGTGTCGCGGAATTCTGGGACCGTTAAGTTTTGATATTCAGGGGCTAAGTAAGGTTTTAAGTTCGTGACCCGTGAACGGACGGACTTGATGCCCTTAGACTTCATCTTGTCGGCTGGGACGTTTAAGGCATGCGCAATCACGTCTTGGTCCACGTCCAGCATCAAGGTACCGTGGGAGAAGGTCTTGCCGCTGTGCGAGTACATCGCGTTACCGGAGAACTTCTTGCCGTCGACTAAAATGTCATTCCGGCCAGAAACTTCGGTAGTCGTGGCGCCCATTTCATGTAAAGCATCGACGACGGGTTGAACGAAGGACTTGAAGTCCCCGAATTCTTCGCTATCGCTATCAACCACGAAGCTAAAGCAAAGGTTCCCGAGGTCTTGGTAGACAGCACCGCCACCCGATAACCGACGGGTAACCGTGATGTTGTTTTCTTCAACGTACTTTTGGTTGATCTCTTCCAGTGTGTTTTGGTTACGACCAACGATGATGCAAGGTCCTTCATAGTAGAACAAGACTAGCGGTTCATCGAACTTTTTGTTGTTCATCAAGTATTGTTCCGTTGCTAAATTCTGACGAATATCGTGTGATTTCATGGCATACCAATACATAACCTAAAAACCCCTTTCAAATTAACCAACCCGGGGCAGTCCCATACGGTAACTTTCCCGGTTACTTTAAATCATAGCACGAGTTGTAACCGATTACAATTTAGCTTATAAAGTGGAAAGAATTTTTGAAACTTTGTCGCTAGTGGCGGTGATGAGCCCTGCTTGGCCGGGAATTTCACGAAATTTTTTCGGTGACATTGGGTTGGTGAAAGTGGGACGGTTGGAATCTAAATAACTTTCTGCGGTGATGCGAGTTCAGGGGGAGATGGGCACTGGAGTCGCGCTCCGCAAGGCAGGTCCCTGCGCTTAGAAAGGCTTGGAACTCCTGCCCGGCTTGGTGATTACTGACTGCATTTGCTTAGTGCGTTCAATTGGCTCTCACCACTCAGTCCCTAATCTGGCAGCCTTCGAAACGTGTTCCGCAGGGCAGCCGGTTCCGCTTAACACCGAAACGAAAGCGACCCAGATTCGGGGTCATTCCCGTTTCGCCGTTAATGCTCGCCAGCTAACCGCCCTGCTCCACACTCTTATACAAAAAAATCGTCCAGGTTCACCCCGGGCGATCTCCGACGACATTAATGGTGGCCGTGGCCGCCATTCCTTATCTACATCTATATTATACCTGCTTTGCTTACCAAAAGGCAGCAATCTGCTCACTGATTAAAGCCCTAGTCGTGGTTAATCAGCTTGCGGAAGAAACCGTGCTGGTGCAGGTCTTCCTTCAGGTCGGTCATCGTAAATTGATGGTAAAATTTGCGATAGTCTTCGTCAGCTAACGTAAACAAGTCCGTCAATGTTTGCGAAATGTTCGCAGAAATATCCGTATTATCGCTGGCCTTTGTCCCCTTGGAGTCACCCGTAATAAACCGCGCATAGCTGATGGTCGGCGGAATCGTCAGATCGTACAGCTCACCCACGTTGATTTCGGCAAGATCACGAATCAGTTGATACCCCCCGTTCTTACCAACAGAGCCTTCAATGTAGCCCTGCTTGTGCAAAACGGACAGGATATTTCGAATCATGACCGCATTCAGTTGTAAGGATGTTGCCAACTCCCGGCTCGCAATTTTTCGGGGACGATTTTCGTCCAGGTAAAGCAAGCTGTGGACTGCAACAGAAAAGTCTAATCTCATCGTTCAGCCATCGCTTTCAAAAATTCTGTAGTTATTA
Source organism: Levilactobacillus mulengensis (assembly GCF_003946045.1). Classification (GTDB taxonomy): domain Bacteria; phylum Bacillota; class Bacilli; order Lactobacillales; family Lactobacillaceae; genus Levilactobacillus; species Levilactobacillus mulengensis. The sequence goes on from NZ_RHNW01000007.1 coordinate 41,729, forward strand.
CTGGTATCATACCACACCTTGTGAAGTGGAATGAAGGTATAAACCAAAATGCTAAGAACTTTCTCATTCAGAATATACATGCATATTTTTTCAATAGAGTGTATAGGTTAATCCTATTAATTAGTGGTTTGGCAGGCGGATTATCCAACTATTTGGTTTTAGGTTAAATTTTTTATCATTTTATGAATAGTCTGCGATGATTGATATAGCAAAGTTTGTGAGGATTCTATGAAGATTTCATGGCCGGATTATTTAAATTTGGGGTTGTAAATGAGAATTTGATTAACTATAATCAAACACAATTATTGTTAAGGACCGAATTGAATACGAAAAGACGTTTATTCACCGGGCTTTATTCAAAAATGAGAGATATATTAGAATTAATACATTGGGGAGGGATTTCCGTGGAAACCGCATCAAACTTTTTGAACATCAAAGACGTCAGCACGGCTTTCAAGATTAATGGCCAATTCTACGACGCCATCTCCCACATTAACCTCCAAGTTCATCATGACGAGATTCTCGCCATCGTTGGTGAATCAGGTTGTGGCAAAAGTACGTTAGCCACCACGATCATGGGTCTACATGATCCAGCCGAAACGAAAATTTCCGGCGAAATTGATTTTGAAGGTACCAACCTTCTTAAGCTCGATGATGATGGCTACAACGACTTCCGAGGCGCTAAGATTGGGATGATCTTCCAAGATCCATTATCCGCTTTGAATCCACTGAAGCGCATTGAAGATCAAATTAGTGAAGTTATGGATTACCATACTTCCCTATCTAAGGAAGAAAAGCACGAACGGGTTTTACAACTACTCGATGAAGTTGGGATTGTGAACCCCAAGCGGACTGCTCATCAATTTCCTCATGAACTTTCCGGTGGGATGCGGCAACGGGTCATCATCGCGATTGCCATTGCCTGCAAGCCAGACTTAATCATTGCCGACGAACCCACAACCGCCTTAGACGTGACCATCCAAGCACAGATTCTGGATGTTCTCCGCGATATTCAAAAGGAAAACCACGCGGGCATCATCCTCATCACTCATGACTTGGGTGTCGTTGCTGAAACGGCCGACAGAGTCGCTGTGATGTACGCGGGTCAAATCGTTGAGGAAGGCACTGCAGAACAAGTCTTCAACACACCAGAGCACCCCTACACGCGTTCTCTCCTGCGGTCAATGCCTCAGCGAGACAACGAAAACGATGACCTCTATGTCATCAAGGGCAACGTCCCTTCTCTTCAGAAGATGCCTAGCACCGGCGATCGGTTTGCCCCACGGATTCCCTGGGTGCCAGCCAGTGCCCACGAAGAAAATCCTACCATGCATGAGGTTGCGCCGGGCCACGAAGTTCGTTGCACCTGCTACAAGGAATTTTCATTTCCAGATCAGAAGGGGAGCGTGACCGCATGAGCTTAATTGAAATCAAAGATCTGAAAGTCCACTACCCAATTCGGACCGGCTTCTGGAACCGCATTACCGATTCCGTCCGGGCCGTTGATGGCATCACCTTCAACATTGAGGCCGGAGAAACTTACGGTTTGGTTGGTGAATCTGGTTCCGGCAAATCAACGACTGGAAAATCAGTCGTTGGCCTGGAAAAAGTCACGAGTGGTTCCATTATGTACAAGGGCGTTGACATCACCAAGAAAGCCAACCGGACCAAGTTGGACTACAACCAAGACGTCCAAATGATTTTCCAAGATTCTCTTTCCAGTTTGAATCCCCGGAAACGAATTGAAGATATCATTGCTGAACCACTTCGTAACTTCGAGCACCTCAGCAAGGACGACGAAAAATTACGCGTTCTCCAACTCCTTGATATTGTTGGATTGGATGCTGATGCGCTGTACAAGTACCCTCACCAATTCTCTGGTGGGCAACGGCAACGGATTGGGGTTGCTCGGGCCGTCGCCACGAACCCGAAGTTAATCATCGCTGACGAACCTGTTTCAGCCTTGGACCTGTCCGTTCAAGCACAAGTTTTAAACTTTATGAAAAAGATTCAACGTGAATTTGGGATTTCCTACCTGTTTATCTCCCATGACTTGGGGGTTGTTCGGCACATGTGCAATAACATTGCCATCATGAACCGCGGTCGCTTAGTTGAAATTGGCACGCGAGAGGATATCTACAACCACCCGTTACATATCTACACGAAACGGCTACTGGCTGCCATCCCCGAAACGAACGTTAACCAACGGGCGGCTCACCGTGCTTCCCGGCTGGCCGTTGAAAAAATCTACCAAGAACAGCAAAGCAAATACTATGACGAAAACGGAGAAGCCTTTCCGTTGATTCAGGTCAGCCCCACCCATGCGGTGGCCTTGCCTGAAAACATCGCCAAACAACTTGCCAGCCAGGAAGGGGAGGTGCAGGCCTAATGTGGAAAACAATTCTCCGTCGTTTCTTAATTATGATTCCAGAAGTTATTATCCTAAGTATCCTGGTCTTCCTCCTCGCTAAGGCGATGCCTGGTGACCCATTTACCGGGTCGATCAACCCTAAGGCTGACCCCCAACAGATTCACCATTTGATGAAGATCAACGGGCTGTATGACCCTTGGTACCAACAATATTGGCAATGGGTTGTCCACTTGTTCCACGGTAATTTAGGGAACAGCTATCAATACCAAGAACCCGTAACCCGTTTGATTGCTGGTCGGGCCGGTAACACCTTATGGTTGGCCCTCTTCACCATGATCTTAACTTACGCATTCGCCTTACCAATGGGTGTCTTCGCCGGTCGGCATGAAGGTAAATTACCTGATACCATCATCCGGGTCTACACCTACGTGACCTACTGCATCCCTTTCTTCGTTATCTTAGTTATTGGGATTTGGATCTTCGGTTACGTCTTTGGTTGGTTCCCAACGACCGGGTCAATCTCGGCCGAAGCAAGCGGGAGTGGCTGGCTACAGACAATTGGCAGTCGGTTCTACCACATTCTCTTGCCAGGTATCTTAGGGGCCTTGTTCGGGACCGTTAACATCGTCCAGTACTTGCGTTCCGAAGTGATTGACGCTAAGGGCTCTGACTACGTGCGGACCGCACGTTCCAAAGGGGTTCCTAGCAAGGATATCTACCGTCACCATATCTTCAGAAATTCCCTGTTACCTATCGCCGCGTTCGCTGGTTACTCCATCACCGGGTTACTGAACGGTTCTATCTTTACCGAAACCGTCTTCTCTTATCCTGGGATGGGCCTGTTGTTCGTGAACTCGATTAGTTACCGGGACTACACGGTTATCACCGCGTTGGTCCTCATTTACGGGATTTTAAACTTAATTGGGACGTTGTTGTCAGACATTATCTTGAGTATTGTCGATCCACGAATTCGGATTGAATAAGGAGGCTAAACAGAATGGCAGAAAATTTTGAACAACACTCAGACGTTTCCGCAGCTGATTTGGCCCGTTTAACACAGGAAGCGCAGGCTGAAGCCACGCCTTCCACGGCTAAAATTATTTGGAGCGAATTCAAGGCCGACAAACCGGCTATGGCTGCACTCTTCATTATTGTTGGTTTCATTCTCTTCGTTATGATTGGGGCCTTATTCATCAACACCCCTAAAATGATGGAGACAAACATCATGGGTTACTTCAACCAGCCGTTTACATCGGATTACTGGTTGGGCGCTGACTCTGGTGGTCGTTCCGTTGCCAAACAGTTGATTGTGGGCTCCCGTAACTCTATCGGGATTGCTATTGGATTAACCATTATCTCCTCTACCTTTGGGATTTGCTGGGGCTTGATTTCCGGTTACTTCAACGGCTACATCGACTGGGGCATGCAACGGGTTTACGACTTCATGATGATGTTACCTATGACCATGATGATCATTGTTCTGGTAACCATCATCCCCCACTACAACTCCGTAACTTTGACGTTGATCTTCTCCATCTTCTACTGGGAAGGGACGTCACGGCTGATTCGTTCACGGACCTTAGCCGAATCGGAAAAGGATTACGTCTCTGCCTCCAGAACTTCTGGGACCAATCACTGGAAGATTATCTTCCGCGAAATCATGCCGAACATCTCGTCATTGATTATCGTTGACTGTACGTTATCCTTCGCCGAAAACATCGGGGTTGAAACCGGGCTTTCCTACCTGGGCTTCGGACTACCAAGCCAGACGCCTTCCCTAGGGACCATGATTGCTAACGCTAACGACCCGAACAACATCACTCAATACTGGTGGACTTGGTTACCCGCTGCGTTAGAAATTATCATTCTTTGTTTATCAATTAGCTACGTCGGTCAAGTCCTTCGTCGTGCTGCGGATGCTTCGCAACGACAAGGGGCCGCCGACTAGATGAAATTTAACCCATTTGAGGAGATGGTGCCACTCAATGTCACACGTTCATCTGTTGCGTTACCGCTTTACCGATTGATTCTGAGGGGAACCAATTGGCGTTAAAATGAGGATTTTAAAAACAAGGGGGAAACATAGCATGGATAAGAAAAAACTCGCATTGTCAGCGATGGCAGTCTTAGCGACTGTTAGCCTCGCTGCATGTTCCAGCAACAAGAGTTCATCCAGCAAGAGCGGGACGGCTGCTTCGGTTAAGCTCTCACCAGCTTATAACAACACGAAAGCAACCGACAAGACCGCCACGAAGAACAGTACATTGAAGGTCGCAGAACCAAACGACTCACCATTCCAAGGGATTTCTGATCCCGTCTTAGCTACCAACTCTGAAGATGCCGACGTCTTCGCACCTGGTGGTTCTGACAGTCTTTGGAAAGTTGACAAGAACTACAAGATCGTCGATGGTGGGCTGGCTAACCAAAAGATCAACCGGAAGGCTAAGACTGTCACCGTTACGTTACGGAGCGATGCTAAGTGGTCTAACGGCGCTAAGGTTACCGCTAAGGACATTGAATACGCCTACGAAGTTATCGCTAACCCAAAGACGACTTCTCAACAATACTCTGCTGACTTTAACCACATCAAAGGGATGGCTGCCTACCACACTGGTAAGTCCAAGACCATTTCCGGGATCACCTATCCCGATGGTCAAAAGGGCCGGACTGCTGTCATTCACTTAGACAGCGTGACCCCAGCCATGAAGTACTCTGGGAACTCCTTCATCTGGGGAACCGTTGAACCTTACGAATACATCAAGAACGTCCCAATTGCTAAGTTAGCTTCATCCAGTCAAGTTCGGAAGGCCCCACTCTTCACGGGTGCTTACAAGCTGGATAAGGTCGTTGAAGGTGAATCAACCACTTGGTCACCAAACAAGTACTACTACGGTAAGACACCACAAATCAAGCACATCAGCATCAACGTGGTTTCTTCTAACAACATCGACAAGGCCATCCAATCTGGCAAGTACGACTTCACCGTTCCTGGTTCCATTATGCATGGGACTGACTACAAGCAATTGAAGAACGTGAAGAACTACAAGTTAGTTGGTCAACCTGCCCTTTCTTATGATTACTTTGGTTTCAACGTTGGTCACTACGACACGAAGACTCAAAAGAATGTCATGGACAAGAACAGCAAGATGGCTAACAAGAGTTTGCGTCAAGCAATGATGTACGCCTTAAACCAAGACGCCGTTACGAAGAAGTTTGGTTACGGGGTTACTTGGCGTGCCAACACCCTGATTCCACCAATCTTCGACAAGTACTACGACGCTAGTGCTAAGGGTTACCCACTGAACATCAAGAAGGCTAACAAGTTACTGACTGACGCCGGTTACAAGAAGCGTAACGGTAGCAAGTGGCGTTCAGATCCTAATGGCAAGAAGTTAACCATCTACTTCGGTGCCATGACTGGGACCTCAGCTCAAGCTGCTGAATACCAAGACTACCTGCAACAATGGCACAAGGTTGGCTTGGATGTACAATTCACTGGTGGTAAGACGATGGAAATGAACAGCTTCTACTCCACGTTACAATCACCAAAGCAAAGCAAGATTGACGTTTACGCCGCTGCCTGGGGCTTATCATCAGAACCAACTCCTACGCAACTGTACGGTGAAGACGCAACCTACAACATGGGTCACTTCGTTTCCAAGAAGAACACTGAACTCATGAACAAGATGAACAACAACAAGGCTTGGAACGATGCTTACCGGACCAAGGCCTTCAAGGAATGGCAAGAATACATGAACGACCAAGCCGCCGTTGCTCCTGGTTCCTTCTCTTACAACTGGGGTCCAGTGAACAAGCGGGTTAAGGGCTTTGACATGGGTCCTAAGAACAACGAGTTCTGGAGCAGTTTGAGTTTGACTTCTTCAAGCTTAAAGTAATCTTCTAGAATCAGTTGGGCTATTCACTCAGATGAACCGTCGAATCTTTCGGGATTCGGCGGTTTTTGTGTGTCACCAGATACAGGTAGACCGCCACCAGGCTCCCCGTTCCCGCAATTGTCAGGAACGGCAGCATGAGCATAAATTCCATGGCAAAGACGCCCGAATAGCTCCACGGTACTGCCGTCAGGGAGAGAATGCCGTGAGTGATTAGCCCTAGAACCGGAACAACACACGGAACAATGCTAGGTAGTCGGCGAAAATACAGCCCTACAATCAGCTGAAGGGTCCCGACGCTCACTAGGAGTAACCAGATAACGCCCAATCCCCGTAACGCCGTGGCCCCGCCATATGCCAGAGCTGTCATCGTTGCGGTGTCTACCGTCAATGGATTGGTCCAGGGTAATTGCAGCAATAGAAATAACCCACCGCCCAGCAAGACCAAATAGCCAGCACTAATCAGTGCGACCAAGCTTAACCGCGTCATTGGTGACAACGACGCTTCTCGATTACTGAGCGTCGTACTCAAAATCAAGCCAGGCAACATCACCGCTAACGTATCCAAGCCACCCAAGGCCGCCACATGATATTTAAGCTGAAAGCCCGCTGCTATCAATGTCAGCAGTAACGCCATCACCAGAACCCACAGTCGTAGATAGTGCTGTCCCGCGAACTGCCACATTTCTTTTCTCAACATCCCTGCATCCCCTTTTCACTTGCGTCGGTGGCGAAACTGCCAGACCATACCACTCAGAAAAATCAGCACCAGGCCGACCTTCACAAAGGTCCAAATCGCATCGGTCCACGCTAACTCTGATCCTCCCGTCATCGGTCATTCCCCCTCAATTTCTTAACTCTTTATAGGTGCGACTATACGTGATTCGCTTTCGTTTGCCAAGGGTTAAAAGCTTGTTCTGACAGCGTTTATAACGATTATTGTACTTAATGAAGGCCGCTAACCTTATCTTTAGCTACTTAAAATCAGGTGACTTCACTTGTCCCCATATTTATTTCGTTATCATTGGTTTGACGACTTCCCTAACGGCCTGGTTTTACTTGCCTCAGCACCTATTTTGGACGATACTAAGCGCCAATTTCAATGAGAAGGTGATTGCCATGAATGCCATTCACTCCCCCGGCTGGGAACAGGTCCAACAAGCAGCCGTCACCAATCTCCGACGGGCCCACCATCACCTCTGGACAAACGTTGCCGCCTACCTGGGACTCTTCTTGGTGGAATATTTTTGCGCCCAGATTGGCCACTCTCAGGTCTTACGAGCCGATGCCTTCAATAACCTGTCTGGAATTTTTTCGACCGGCCTGTTAATGACTGGCCTGTACATTGCGGCCAAAACGGATGACGATGACATGTGGGGCGCCCCCATTTCTCCCGAAGAACAACACGCTATTGGCCCGCGAATTCAGCAGTCGCGCTTTCGTTTCGAGACCATCTATACGCTGATTGCGGGACTCGTGATGGTCGTAATCGCTGCGGGCGTCGTCTACCAGGCCGCCATGGTTCTGATTCAACGACCGACCTATCACCTGGAAGCTGGCCTTACCGTTATGGGTGCGGGCATTTCTAGTCTGATTCTGTTTTTTCTCTGGGCGACCAATCACCATTGGGCCCGTGTGCTCAGTAATTCCGCCCTCGCAGCGGCCGCCCGTGATTCCTGGACCGACGCACTGACCAGTCTCGTGACGGTCCTGACGATTCTCGGCATCGCTTGGCTCCATGCCACCTGGATTGACGGCGTTGCCAGTCTAATTTTGGGCCTCTACATCCTGGGGACCGGTGTAAAAATTTTTCGCAACAGTACGCTGAATCTAGTTGACTACTTTGACCCCGCCTTGGAAAAAGCCTATCGTACTCAAATCGCACAGATGCCCGACGTCCAGTCCGTTGTCTTCCTCAAGGCCTACTACGATGGCAATTTGATTATGGTCAGCGTCACCATCGCCGTGAACCCGCAAATGACGGCGGCCACTATCTACGACTTGACCCGCAAAATTAACATTTTAATGAAACAGCGGTTTAACGTCGCTGCGACTGCATTGATGGTCATTCCGGCTAATCGGCTTTAACGGCCAGTCCCGTCAGAATTTTTTACTTTCTGCAAATGCGCCCACCCCACGGCCTTTTCATCACTTTTCAAGAGCACTTTCAGGAATAAAATGCTTACACTCTCGGCAATAAATGATATAGTTAAGGTAAAGTTTTAACATGACTCGTGAAGGGGTGGCATTCCATATGTTACAACAATACAAGAACATTCTGGTTCCCGTTGACGGTTCCAAGGCAACCCAACCAGTCTTAGAAAAAGCAATCGAAGTCGCTAAGCGCAACAAGACCCACTTAGACATTTTAAACGTGCTCGAAGTGAACCAATTTAGCGATACCTATGGCGGTGCCGTTAGTGGCGACGTCATCTACAAGCTTTCCCAAGACGTTCAGGATCGACTCGACGCCTTGAAGCAACAGGCGATTGATGCCGGGGTTCCCGACGTCAGCATTCACGTGCGGTTTGGGAATCCCAAGCCCGTTATTGCACGGGAATTCCCTGCTGACCACAAGTCCGAATTGATTGTGATCGGTTCAACTGGTTTGACGGCCGTTGAACGCTTAATGGTCGGTTCTGTAACCAACTACGTCAGCCGTTCCGCAATCTGCGACGTGCTGATCGTCAAGCCTGAAAATATCAAGTAAATTTGACCATCAACGTAAGGTCGGGACTGGTTCCCGGCCTTATTTTTGTCGAAAGGAGTTTGCCATGCACTGGTCCTACGAAATTAACCTACCCACCACGCAACCCGCACAGCCACTGCGAAAACTGCTGACGGCCTGGCTCCTACCTAGTCACCTGGTCCACGACCTGCGCATTCACCAACGCGTGCTAGTCAACGGCATGTACCGCTCCATGAACCAGCTGGTAAGCGGTGGCGAGACCGTCACGCTGACGTTTGTGCCCACGGACTTCAAGGAACCCTTCCCCGACGTCTGGCCCGACAGCGCTGCGACCGTTAGCGTGCTCTACGAAACGGCCGACCTCCTTGTCGTCAACAAGACTCGTGGCAGTAAGACCCACCCCAATTTACCCTGGGAACGCGGTACGACCTTGAATCACGTCGCCGCCTATTTGGGACCAGACGCCCCCGGGCCCTACATCCTCAGCCGGTTGGACCAAGAAACTACTGGGGCCCTCCTGATGACCAAAACGCCCGCCGTTGTGCCAATTATGGTGCGCAACATTGCCGAAAAGCGGGTTCATCGAACCTATCTGGCCTGGGTACACGGTCAGCTGACTGGTGGTGGCACCTTCACGGACCCCATTGGTCGCGACCCCGAAGACAAGCGCAAACGCCTAGTTAACGGCGTTCACGCCCAGTCCGCGGTCACCCACTACGAAGCCCTCGAACACCGGACCAGCGCCACGCTCGTCAAACTCTGGTTAGAAACCGGGCGAACCCATCAGCTACGGGTACACCTGGCCGCGGCGGGACACTCGCTGATTGGCGACCCGCTTTATGGTCCGCCCAGCAAAGACCGCTTACGGCTCCACTGTTGGCGTTTGGGATTCCCCCAACCATTTACCCTCAATCAGGGGGAAACGACCGTAACGGCCCCCGTACCTGCTGATTTTGACCAATTTCACCAAGATTAGCATTATCGTCAAAATTTGGACGATTTAGACGATTGTAGCCGTTAACCTTTTTTATTGTTATACTGAGATTAGTTGAGCGGCTTAGGGGGGATTCGATGCGTTGGCTACCACGCGTTTCTCTGATTATTTTATTGCTTCTATTAGCCATCTTATTGATCTGGGGAATTCTTAACCTACTTTAGCATCAAAAAAGTGTTACCGGACTATGCGGAGTCCAGTAACACTTTTAATTTGGGTTAGATTTCCTTGGCGTAATCTGTCCGCCTCCGGCTTCCAGGGATTCCGCCAGCTGTGGGGCACGGTTCCAGCCAAAGTACGGGCTTCCACCTCGCTTTGAAGCCACAAAAATCGCGTGTCTTCAAAGTCGTCCCATGCTGTAAACGACTAAGAGACAGTCGTTAACACCATCGACACAGCAGGCTCCATCCCTGGGTCCTGCGGCTACGATTGGCACCAAACCTAACCAATCGACTAACATACGACTTTAGCTGTACATTTTGCGAAAATACTAGTCTGATTTTCTCAAGTATGCCAACTAATTACGCAACAGTCTCATCACAATCTTATTGTGCCGTGTACCCACCGTCGACCACGAATTCCGCTCCCGTTGAGAAGGAGGACTCGTCTGAGGCTAGGTATAGAGCCATGTTGGCAATTTCATCGGCTTGGGCTAACCGCTTCATGGGGTGTAGATCTTCCAGCGATTTCCGCATTTCTGGGTAGGCGTCAACTATTGGTGTGTGAACATACCCTGGGTGAATCGAGTTGACCCGGATGGCGTACCCCTTTTCTGCGCAGTAGAGGGCCGCGGATTTGTTTAGCATCCGTACGCCACCCTTCGCTGCGTTGTAGGCAAATAGGTTAGAAATCCCAATCAATCCGGCAATGGATGACAAATTAATAATGGATCCGCCCTTGGCTTTCATGTGGGCAATGCCGTGCTTGACGCCAAACATGACGCCGTCTAAGTCGACCGAGAGAACGCGATGCCAATCAGCTTCTTCAATCTCCTCGGCGTTGTCAAAGTGTAAAATCCCCGCATTATTCATCAGGATATTGACCGCACCAAAGTTTTCTTCTGCAGCGGCAAAGACGGGTTCCCAATCCGCTTCCTTGGCAACATTCTGTTTCACAAAGATGGCTTGATCCGGACCGATTTCCTTTAAGGCTGCTTCACTGCCCTTATCGTCGATGTCCGTGATGACGACCTTGGCACCTTCACGCGCAAAGGCTTTCGCCGAAGCCAATCCAATTCCCTTGACGCCACCAGTAACAATCGCAACTTTACCTGCTAAACGAGCCATAACATTTCCTCTTCTCTTATTTAGTGAACTGCTTGAAACAGCCACAGTCTATACCGAAGAAATTGTGTGCACTAGCGAAAACGCTTTATTCTTGATTGGATAGTGCCGTAAAAGGTGTGATTGTATTGGTAGTTTAATTACTTTCTCGCTTTGACGACTGGAAATTGCGGTTGATGCCAAGTCGTCACCAGTACTTTTGGCATTTACTGAATTGGACTTTTATCGGTGTGGGCGATTTACTTTTTAGCTGTTTTGACTGGGTTTTTAGTTTTATATTTAGCCGATTAGTGTTCATAAGGTCAAATAAATAACTCCGGGCTTATGATCTGTATTTTGGTTTGGTTCGTTTGACTGGCTCTCGCCAAACTATCCCTATCCTGGCGGCCTCCGAAACGTGTTCCGCAAGGCAGCTCCCTCCGCTTAACACCATTAAGAAAATATCCCAGAGTCTTCTGCTGAAACTGCTTTGGACCGTCTGACTATCTCTCGCCATAGCATCCTGGTCCTGGCGGCCTCCGAAACGTGCTCCGCGAGCCAGACTCCTGCGCTTAACCCGGCTAAGGAAATATCCCAAGCCCGGGGATATTCCCTTAGCCACGTTAATGCTCAGAGTCTAAGCGGCTCGCTCCGCACTCTTTTCTTATACAACAAAAAAAGCCGGAGTAACCACTCTCCGACTCCCACTAGCATCATTAGAGCATTCAACATAATCACAGTTTGTAGTCAGGATAACGCTGTCACTCAAATCAGCCATAATCTCAATATGTAGTATTGAGCAATTCAAATCACTTTTAGTTAGTTAAAACTAATTGTGCCGTGAAGTTCCTCCTAATCGTAAAGATTGAGAGTAATTTCACAATGTCGAGAACCCGCAAAATCACTTTATTTTCCGACTTCCCTGAAAGATTGATTGGTATTACAAGACCTAGTATATCAGATGGGTGTAGAAATGCAAGCGTTTTCAGACAATTAGTTTATTCGAACGAAACCATTCTGTAAACGATTTTGCATGCTGACTTTGTGAATACTCCAAGGCCCCGGTTACTTCAGCTAGTCCTTCGGTAGGGCCACACTTAATTGGCCCCAATGGAGTTTCATCTGCAAAGTCAGCACCGCTTTAGCCGGTAACAATTCGTGAGCATTAGAAAAATCTAATATTCCATCTTCAGCCATGATTCGGGTATGCCCGTCTAACTGGGCCTCCCCGGGCACCGGAAAGGTCAGCGACCACCGCAGTTCCTTTGCCGTCTCCTTCAATTCAAACGTCACGATGGCCGGCTGGCGCTTGCCTAGCACGGGTAACGCTGGTGGCAAGGCCGCATCCACGATTCGACCCATATCCTTTAGCGTTATCACCGTCGCTGTGAGGGGCTCGGGTACCTTAACGAAGAGCTGAACACCCTGCTGCTGGGCTAATAAATAATTATGATAAAGCTGATATCGCAGCGCCGCACTGGGAACATTGACCAGGTCCTCAATCGTCAGATCCGCGGCATTGCTGGTTTCCCAGCCCGAGCGGATGTCGATATACAACTGCCGAAAGCCCTCGTAATCTTGATCCGCAAGGTAGCCCCCTAAGCCTAATAACATGTTTTGATAGTCATGATTAAATTTGCGGACCGCTCCCATTTGCCGGTTCAATTCCGTCGTGTACTGCTCCCGAAATTTTCGTTGATCGGTCTGAAATCGTGTGTGCTCCGTTTGTAAGTGGGTCTGCATCAGCATGTACGTGCTCAACGTCAGGCCAACCACCAGAGTGCCCGCGATGCCGCCCAGAAAAACCAGGTAGGACTCCGAGTCTTGCAGGGTTTGTAAGGAATACTCGAATAAAATGTAAATCACGCCCAGCACCGACATGAAAGCCAGAAACAGGTATTCCATTGAGCGCCCCACGATATCTTGAATCAAATTTTCCATCGGCGCTCTAGTCAGCCACAGGCCGGAGCCAATCACGGCAAAAATAATATTATTAATCACTAATTCAATCAAGGTTCCCCAGAAACTAGCGGCAAACACCTTTCCGGTCAAGGCAATCGCACCGGCAATCATCATCATATCAATGAATTCAATCAACAAATAGGCCAGCATGGTCACATCGATAAACGCCGGCAGATACTGCCATTGGTGCCGCAATCCCATCACGGCGAATTCAAAGCCTAATAGCAAAATGACGGGCAACGCCCCCAGGAGCGTGCTATGCGCCGTAAAAGGATTTAGTAGGTCGACCGTCGTATAGGCTGCCGCAATTAGCGCACAGTACAACGATGTGTGCTTCATCGGCAACAATTGTGGGAACCAATAGTATTGAAACAGGACGAACCAGAAGCTCATCGAGTAATCCGCCAGCCCCAGGCTCAATTGACTCACCGTAATCACGTGCTCATCTCCCCGGCTTCGTTAAAATCAGCGTCAGATACAGCATCCCGCGTTTCAAAGCAATCTGTAGGGCCGCATTAGGTGTCTCATCGACAATTTCTCGAACCGTGTTCAGGCCCTGACCGTGGCCCTCACCCTTGGTCGTGTACCCCGCTGTCATAAATTCATTAATCTTCGGCGGATTGGTGGTCGACACCGGATTAGCCACTGCCAGCTCAACGGCATCGGGATAATCCAACACGGCACAGTAAATAGCCGTCCGCCCAGCAACGGCGCCGGCTTCGATGGCGTTATCCAACAGAATTCCCATCACGCGCAACAATAGCACGCTGTCCATGGGCAGACTACGAATGGCAGTCGGCACTTCAAGCCGCAACGACAAACCCCGATTCTGCGCGGCCAATATTTTCTGAAAGAGCAGACTCTTTAGGGCGGGGTCGTTTAACCGTTGCAGCCCCTCCTCTTCGATGCCCGCCAGGTGGCTGGTCGCCTGCCAACGCGAATTCAGCGTTTGATAATAGGCCGTTAGCCCTTGGTAATCCTTGGCGTCCAGGTAGTCGCCCAGCCGTAACATCTGTTTTTGATAAATCTGTTTGAACTCGCGAATGGCCCGGACTTGATTGGAAATTCGCCGGTCATAACGCGTCCGCAGCAACGTTTCCTGGTACAAGGCCCGGACCCGTTGCCGGTGGAAAAAGCTTTGCAGGAAGAAAAACAGACTGGTACTGATCAACAGGATCATCACCAGTTCCACGCTCAGCGCAAACGTCATCATTGCGTGGGTGATGGCCAGCCGGTGAATGATGGTTGAGGACAATTGTGCTAGAACCCCCAGGCTGATCAGCAAGGACATGACCGTCACCTGTTCCTTCCGATTAAAGGCCAGTCGTTCCAAGTTCCCAGGTTGCAGGCGCATCCCCGTCACGGCAATCGAGAACAAACTATAGATAGCCAGTTGAAAAATGAGGCGACAGGCAATCACCAGTGGCAGTTGACTCGTGGCAAAGCCAAACAATTCAATCGTGACGGCCCGCACCACGTCGTTTACCAGCACCACGACTAAGTAAATCACGATGGTCGCGTTGACAAAAATCACCGTCATCCGCGGCCGGTGGTGCATTAAGTATAGCAGCGCGCTCAGTGGCGGCAGAATCAGGGCCCAGGATTCACCGATGACAGCCGGAATCAGGCCCCATCCAATCCACTTGAGGGGAAGTTTCCAGTTTTGTGGCCGGATGACCCCGATCCAAAGCGTGATGAACCACTGCATGGTCACGGCCAGCACCAAGTTTATCCAAAAATGTGTGTCAAAGACGTGCACGCCTGTCACCCTTTCAAGCCTTCAGATGTTTCTGCACCAGCGTTTTGACCTCATGAAAACGCCGGGTCGCCACGTCCGTTCGGTCCCCATTGGGGAAAAGCAGTTGACGATTCACTTCGTCGATGCCGCTCACGTTAGCCAAGTTGACCAGAAAACTCTTGTCCGTTCGATAAAGCTCCGGATACTGATCCGCAATTTCCTTCAGAAATCCAGGAAACTCAACCAATTGGCTGGCCGCGTGAACCGTGACCTTGTGCGGCGTCTCCGCGGTCGCCACAAAATAAACATCACCCATTGGTAGGCTAAAATTCCGGCCACCAATCATGTAACTGAAGAGGTTTTCCGTATTGCTTAAGTAATTGGTATAGCGCTCATACCCGTAATCGATATTTTCCCGGAGTTTCTGGTCGATTTGCTCGCGCCCAAGGTCCTTCACGATGAAGTCCATTGGCTCTACCTTCCGCTCAAACGTTAACAACGCCATTTCCGAGTGGGTCGTCACGAAGACGATTTCGGCGAATCCCAGTTGTTTTCTAATGGCAATGGCGGTCTCTAACCCCGACATCTGTTCAGCGGGAAATTCAATGTCTAAGAAAAATAGTGCATACTCCGGCGGGTCAATCGTCAACTGATGCAACAACTCTGCTGGACTCGCTGTCGCACAGACGACCTGCATATCATAATCATTGATCAAAATGTAACGCTGAACCACATCCGTATAATGTTTCAACTGTTCAGGATTGTCTTCACAAAGGTAAACGGCCAACACAACTATCACACCCTTTCAACTAGTCTTGCACAGTACCTATTACCCACTAATGTACCTTGAAATTGACTTGTTTGCAATCGTTTTGCGGTGCCCTCTAGGCATAAAAAAGAACCACCAGTCTTGGTAGCCCTCTTCTAAGTGGATTATTTAATTCCAGTCGGCAAATTAGCACTCCCCCAAGTTCTAACTACTCGTGTCCCTTAGGCCTCCGATAACCACTACTTACTCTTCAGCACATTGGTCAAATCTTCAAAACGCCATTAACCTAAGTGACAACTCATTCTGACGCACTGTCAGGCCGACAATATCTGATTAGATAACCAGTGGATGCCCCTCAATCATGTTAACCCGTTATTCACGTATACTTTAACCGATTGACTGGCAAAATCAGTTGCCGTAAAACTGACCTCTTCCAACTGTTACTACTTTAACATGAAACGCCTCAATAAGGGAGGAAGTCGCAAAAACGTCATTTAACGCACGTTAAAGCTTGAAAAAATCACACAATTTAATTGTGCCGTAGTGAATAAGTGATGAATCCCCCTAAAATCAGTGGGCTCGTGAAGGCGAGCACGATGTCTAGCAGGACTAACCAATACCACTTCAGTGTCGTTTTCGGCGCTGCCTGAAGTCGCGGGGCGCGCGCTGGCTTGGCCATTTTCTCATAGACGGAGGCCGTATCATCACTCGCTTTTTTCAGTCCCCGTTTCCGCCGCCGGCGAATTGTGGGGGCCTTCACATCCCGGTTGTCTTCGAGGATGACCCACTTCGCAAAGGCAAAGCACAACAGGCAGACCAGGAAGTACCAGTCGGCAATCGACATCCCCGGTATCAGGCGCCACTGCGCATAGTTGAGGTGCCCGAGTAACATAAAGATCAGGGTAAAAATCAGACCGATCCCGGTTTGTTTGACCCAATACTGTACGGATAATTTCATGAGGTGACTCCTTTTCTTTTTCCAAATCGTTCGTTAAAATGGAACTGCGGTTGGCCAGTTGGCGATGTGTTGGATCAGGCCGCTCCCGGCGGCGGGCTCAGGGTGCCCTGCTATGGGGCCGGTTCCAGCCTGAGAGGCGGTCTTCCACCTCAACTTTGAGCCTGAGAATCGGTCTCAAAGATTGTCCCGTGGACTAACCTGAGCAAATCACTCAGCTAAGTCCACCGACACAGCTGGGCACCCTGGCCCGCCTCTGGTCGCTGAGACTAGCCAATCATTGTCAGCTGGCTGAACCACGTAGCGTTTTACTATTCATGTTCTCGACTAACTGATTCGCTTCACAGAAGATTACGCCAATATTAAACAAGCTGGCCCCCTTGAGCACGATTCGTTGACGTGCTAAACCAGTGTCAGCCGCAAATCTAGGAAAACTGAGACCATCTAGGTCGTTGTTAGTGACCAGAGGCAGATCAAAGTGATCGGCTGTGTCGGTGGTCTTGACCTCAATCTCAATTAACCAACCGCCAGATAAGGCGAATCAATAGCCCAGACAACCGATGCACAGAACGGAACGAGCTAAATCCATGTCAGCCACCGGTCTGGGAAAACTGGGCCGGTCGTGGAAGTGACCAGAGGTGAGCCAAGGCGACCAGCTGTATCGATGGTCTTAACTGAGCGAACTTTCTCAGTTTAGAGCATGGGACAACCTTTGAGACCGCCTTTTGGCTCAAAGTTGAGGTTCCAGACCGCCCTTTGGCTGGAACCGGCC
Source organism: Levilactobacillus mulengensis (assembly GCF_003946045.1). GTDB lineage: Bacteria > Bacillota > Bacilli > Lactobacillales > Lactobacillaceae > Levilactobacillus > Levilactobacillus mulengensis. The sequence goes on from NZ_RHNW01000007.1 coordinate 59,134, forward strand.
CCACAGCAGGGCGCCTTGAGCTCACCGCCGGGAACGGACGCGGCCAGGACCAGTTTTCACCAGACCGGCAATGCGCAACAAATAAATATGTAAATTGAGGTGATACGATGGCAGGAGACTTTAACCCCATCACAGCGGCCGGCTACCGAGAGCTGCAAACAAAAATTGCGGCCCTCGAAGCCGACCGTCCCGAAAAGATTGCGATTCTAGCTGAGGCCCGGGCGCACGGGGACCTTTCAGAAAACGCGGAATATTCCGCCGCTAAACGAGACCTACGCCACCTAGAAAGTCAGCTGCGGTTCTTCAATAAACAGCTCCAGTATGCCAAGGTCGTCAACCCCGCCGCTAACGACCAGGTCGAGCTCGGCAAGTGGGTCACCGTGACCTTTATGGATGACGATGACCAGGCCGTTTACCAACTGGTTGGCACTCAAGAAGCCGACCTCGAGGCAGGGAAAATCACCCGGGTGTCGCCGCTGGGCAAGGCCCTACTGGGACATCATCCTGGCGAAACGGTCACTATTCAGGCGCCCAACGCCAGTTACGACGTGCAAATCGTTGCCGTCGACCTTGAACGTCCCTTATCCCATTAGTAGTATACCATGTTAAACGCACCGCATCGGCCGCCTAGCGCGACAGGCCGGTGCGTTTTTTATTTTGCGCCGTAAACTGGCAACAAAATTTCATCAATCATTTCCGTCTGGGCGGCGACGGTCAACGTCTGCTGCCCAATGACTTCGTTTAACAATAGAATACCCGGCAAATTAATGACCCGGTCAGACCACTCGCGTTGGGGAATATCCCCCCGGTCGGCTGCCCGGACCAATAGCGGCCGCAGGAAGGTTTTCAACGTGTCGGTGGTGTTAGCCCGACTCAGTAACTCCCCTAACTCCAGGTTACGCAACCGATCGGCCAACAATCCCCGCAGTGTTTCCCCGTTCAATCGGTCCAAAAAGGCCGCCATCTGGCCAAACAGGGCAAATAGGTCGCTACGCAGGCTCCCAGTGTCTGGCACCTGATAGTCCGGCAACTCACCGAACTTGATCAGCGCCGCAATCATGAGATGGGCCTTGTCGGGCCACCGCCGATACAACACCGTCTTGGTGGTCGCCGCCGCTGCCGCCACACCTTCAATCGTGGCATTTTGATAACCCTTTTCCTGTAATTGTTCCCAAGCCGCGGTCAGGATGGCATTTTCTAGGTCGGCCCCGCGCCGTCGTTTTTTATTTTCTGGCATAAATGCATCGTTCTCCCTTGTTTTTCACCGAGGTAGGGTGTAGTATTCTCAAATATAAGATACGGCCGTATCTAATTTAAGAAGTCAGGTGATTCGTATGACCCAAAAGCCTTCAACGAAAAACATTATTCAAATCGCGCTGTTCCTAGTGGTCGGGGCCATTGCCCCACTACTCGACACCACCATGACCAACGTTGCCTTAGCCACTATTATGCAGTCGTTGCACGTTTCCGTCAACGCCGTTCAGTGGGTCACCACCAGTTACGTGCTGGCCATGGGTATCACCGTCCCCATCGCAGGTTGGGCAACCAACTGGTTCGACGGCAAACGCCTGTACCTCTCCGCACTCGTCGTCTTTCTCCTAGGCTCGATTCTGTCTAGCTGGGCAACGACGCTCCCGCTCCTAGTCATTGGCCGTATCATCCAGGGTGCCGCGGCCGGCGTCGTGGTCCCACTGATTACCACCCTGATTGTACAGGTCGCTGGTAGCCAGGGCCTGGGCAAATTGATGGCCATCGTGGGCATGCCCGCCGTGTTGATCCCAATCCTGGGGCCAACCGTGGGCGGTTACCTGATTGAAGCGGGCAACTGGCACTGGATTTTTCTCATCAACATCCCCATTGTCCTGCTTTCTCTCGCCCTCTTGTGGTGGAAAATGCCTAACTTTCCGGCAAGCAAACGGGGCAAGCACCTCGACCTGCCCAGCTTGAGTCTGCTGGCGGGCCTGTTCACCGCCGCCATCATTGGCATTACGCGTTTCAGTACCGGCGCCACTTTCACATCGGCCAAGGTGTTAACGCCACTCTTGTTGGCACTCGCCCTCCTAATCGGTTACATTCTCTACGCTTGGTACCGACCTAACCAAGCGCTGATCAGCCTGGCCCTCTTCAAGTCGCCAACCTTCGACGCCTCGGCCATCATCCTAATGTTGTCCGGGATTGCCGTGAATGGTGCTATGTTCCTGTTGCCCCTTTACCTGCAAAATACCCGCGGCCTCAGCGTAGTTTGGTCCGGAACCTATCTGATTGCGCAGGGACTGGGTCTCTTGGTTTCCCGCAGCCAAATTGGCAAACTGACCGACAACATCGGTGCTCGCTGGGTCGTCCTCGCCGCCATCCTCGTCGCCATCGCCGGAACGCTCCCCTTCGTCTTCTTCACGGCGCAGACGCCAACTTGGCTCCTCTTGGCGGTTCTCTTTATCCGCGGAATTGGGCAAGGCGGCCTGACCATTCCGGTGATGGCCGATAGCTATACCGGTTTGCCGAAAAATCTGATTGCGGAAGCGACCACGGCCTCCCGGATGCTCCAAAATATCGGTGGCGCCATGGGGACCGCGGTCCTCGCCACCATCATCCAACACGAACTTCCCAGCGTCGGCCTCAATGCAGCCTACCAGACCGCCTTCATGTGGTCAGTTGGGTTTATCGCCGTTACGGCCTTGCCCGCTTGGTTCTTAAGTCATGGCGTGGCGAAGCGCTAGGTGAATTGCACTGTAAAATATCGATTCAAAAAGGTACCCCGACAAAACCAGCCCCACTGGCCTGTCGCGGTACCTTTGCATTTTAAAAAAAATAAGCCTTCCCTCTAACTTTAGCAGGTTAGGGAAGACTCGCTCCATGAGTCAATCTTGATCAGTTACCGTTGTCTCAACGGCTAGCTTTCACAGACTAGACCGGTGTTTAACAGACACGGGCCTTTTCTGATGGCTATAGTCTACCATGTTCACCCAAGGTTTACCAACAAATACCCCATCAATTTTTACTGATAAATCAGCTTCAGGCTCTTCAAGTCCCCGCGCGATAACCGGGTCTGACCGTGAGCAATGGGATACATCACCGACTTGCGCGACTTACTGTGGTCTAAGCCCAGCGCGTGCCCCAGTTCATGGACGGCCACGGCATCCGTATAGGCGGCTGAATAATCGCCATTGAGGCTAGCCTCCGCATGATTTTCACTGTCGGTACCCCAGCCATCATTCGTCTGAATGATTTCGGGACCCCCGTGACCCAGCTCCACCGTTGCGGCCTGTTTGGCCATCTTCTTGTGATACACAGAAAAGGTGATCTGGTTATGACCCGCGCCCGACCAGCCCGAATTTTCAACTAAATGCACGATACCCGTCTGATTATAGACCTGAACGGCGTCGGCAAAGACTTGCTTACCGTCCGCCGGTAGCTGGTCGCTGAACCGGTAATAATACGTTTTCGACAGGCCCACGCCCTGCACGATATCCACGATGGGCGTGGCGTCCTTGGGCACCTTCACGGATGCCGCGTGCGTAATCGTTGGGTCCTGCGGTGATCCAAGGGCGTTGCCACCCCGAATCTGATCGATGGCCGCGGTTAATTGTGGCAACCGTCCACTCCGATACCCCAACCCGATTAACAATAATCCCACTAATATACCTAATACTAAAACCCGACCTCGACGCATACCGTCGTCCCCTATCCATTTCCAGTTCGGTCGCGGACCATGATTCCCCGCCGTGACCAGTTATGCCATTAACCAGTTATACCACACTACTTTCCGGAATCATAGCGTCTCAACCAAAAAGGCACCCGCCCAGTCCAAATGGACCAGGTAGCTGCCTCATCAACCCGATTTAGGTGACCAATTACGGATAGATCCTAACTATTTTTACGTAAATCCGTAATAAATTGGAACAGATTATCACGGTCCTCTGGTGCCAGCTTGCCCAATGGTGGTCGTTGCATCATATAGTCTGTCGCTAGCACATATGCCCGGTGCACATCTACATACGAAGCCTTACTTAGCCCTGCTTCGCGCCAGAATTCGAGTGGAAAATAGCGTTTTTGAATCTGCACTGACTTTTCCGCATACTTACTGGTTATCTTATAGAACGCAGCTTCCTGGCCATCCATCATGACGACCAGTGCTGGCCGTGTCTTAAATGATTTGCCGTCATCATACGGGACCTCAGCAATCACCACATCCATGAGGTGAAACTGTCCCTCACTCGTCATCTTCAGCCATCCAAGCCGCAAAATTAGGCGATTTAGCAGCATCGACAGTCCCATCTGGCTTAAATTCAACCTTTTCGACGGAGCCCTCAGCGACAAGGTTCGCCCAATCAAGAGCCGTTGGTGTCTTTTTGATACTAATCTCATCATTTTCTGTAAGGCTAACTTGTAATGTATTTCCACCAGTCAAATTTATTTTTTTACGAATATCTGCCGGAATCACAATTTGGCCCTTAGGAGAAACTTTCACCTCAAAGGTTCGATTGACTAAATCTCGCTTAATCTTTTCCATAACAATTAGCTCCTTTGGCCCATCCTGACAATCTTCACTTTACCGTTTGACGTTTTACATCATACTAACATACTGTAGGCCATTGTACCTTGTTGTCGGCTTTATTTCACCCTTTACGCTTGCTTCCACCTGATAGCCACCGATGTCCTTCAGAATTCACCAAAAAAGGCACCCGCCCAGTCCAAATGGACCAGGTAGGTGCCTCATCAAACAGTTTTAAGTTACTTCAGTGGCTTCCATTGCCAGTTGTTAACTTCTGGCAAGTCAGTCCCGACCTCACGGATGTAAGCCGTGTGCTTAGCAACCATGTCGTCCATGCGTTGGATAAAGTAGGCGCCCTTAACAGCGTATTCTTTAATGTCGCTGACGGCTTCCTTGGCCAAGTCATAACGGTCCAGTTGGTTCAAGACCCGCATGTCAAATGGTGTCGTAATGTCACCATTTTCACGGTAACCATGAACGTGAACGTTGTGGTTGTGACGGTCGAAGAAGAGATCCTTGATCAAGCCTTCAAAGCCATGGAAGGCAAAGATAACGGGCTTGTCAGTCGTGAACAGACGGTCGAATTCTTCGTCAGAAATCCCCCGTGGGTCCAACTTAGGTGAACGCAACTTCAAAAGATCAACCACGTTAATGAAGCGGATCTTCATTTCAGGGAATTCGTCATGCAACAATGAAATTGCGGCTAATGATTCCCAAGTTGGTTCAGTCCCAGCAGCAGCGAAGACAATGTCAGGTTCTTGACCTTGATCAGTTGAAGCCCAGTCAACGTAGCCTAAACCATTGTTAACCAAGTTCGTAGCTTCATCAATGGAGAACCATTGTGGACGTGGGTGCTTAGACGTCACAATGACGTTGATCTTGTTGCGGCTCTGGAAGGCCACGTTACCGACAGCCAACAGGGTGTTGGCATCGGCTGGCAGGTATTCACGGATAAATTCAGGCTTCTTTTCAGCCAAGTGGGTCAGCATACCTGGATCTTGGTGGGTGTACCCGTTGTGGTCTTGCTGGAAGACAGTCGACGTGTCAACGAAGTTCAATGATGGGTAATCATTGCGCCAGTCTTGTTCAACGGCCTTGCGTAACCACTTCATGTGTTGCGTCAACATAGAGTCAACGACCCGACCGAAGGATTCGTAGGTGGCGAAGAAACCATGACGACCAGTCAAGACGTAACCTTCCAACCAGCCTTCAGCTTGGTGTTCGGAAAGTTGTGAATCAATGATCCGGCCTTCGTGGGCCATGTTTTCATCGTTTGGTTCATGAATGTCTTCCATCCATTGACGCTTCCCGTAATCGAGGGCAGCGTACAACCGGTTGGACTTCGTTTCATCAGGACCAAAGCCCCGGAAGTTATTCGGGTTCAACTTCATGACGTCAGCCAGATAATCGGACCAAACTAACATGTCTTGCGCAATCGTCTTACCGTGTTCAGTGGTGTCGACGGCGTACTTCTTGTAGTCAGGGAGCTTCAATGGTTCTGGCTTGATCCCACCATTTGTGATTGGGTTCATTGCCATCCGTTGTTCGCCCTTAGGCGCCATGTCACGGATTTCTTGCTTAACAGAACCGTCTTCGTTGAAGAGTTCCTCTGGCTTGTAAGACTTCAACCAGTTGACCAACATGTCGGCGTGTTCCATGTCGCCAGCGGCAACAGGAATTGGCACTTGGTGGGCACGGAAGGAGCCTTCGATTGGGTTGCCATCCAAGTCGGCCTTAGGACCAGTCCAGCCCTTAGGGGAACGGAAGATGATCATTGGCCAGTTTGGCAATGAATCGTCGTTGTTTTCACGAGCATGCTTTTGGATAGCCTTGATCTTTTCGATGGCCGTATCCATGGTCTTAGCCATGTCTTCGTGAACCCGCGTGAAGTCTTTTTCGTTTTCGTCAATTTCAACAAAGTGTGGATCCCAGCCCATACCTTCGAAGTACTTGGTCAAGTCTTCGTCGGACATCCGTGACAGGATGGTTGGGTTAGAAATCTTGAACCCGTTCATGTTGATGATTGGTAATACCGCACCATCTTTGATTGGGTTAATGAACTTGTCCGAGAACCATGAAGTGGCCAATGGACCAGTTTCAGCTTCACCATCACCGATTTCAACAGCGGCAATGACGTCTGGGTTGTCGAGGATTGCCCCGGTCCCATGAGAAAGACTGTAACCGAGTTCCCCACCTTCATGAATAGAACCTGGTGTCTCAGGAGCAGCGTGAGAAGCCACACCACCTGGGAAGGAGAATTGCTTGAATAAACGCTTCAATCCAGCTTCGTCTTGAGAAATGTTTGGATAAATTTCACTGTAACTACCATCAAGATATGAGTTAGAAACCATCACTTGGCCACCGTGACCTGAACCTTCAATATAGAACATGTTCAAGTCATACTTTAAAATAGCCCGGTTTAAGTGAGCATAAATAAAGTTTTGAGAAACAATCGTCCCCCAGTGACCAATTGGTTTAATCTTTACATCGTCAGAGGTTAAATCACGCTTCAATAATGGGTTGTCACGCAAAAATAACTGACCAACTGACAAGTAATTTGCTGCACGCCAATACTTGTCAACGCCTTCCAAGTAGGACTTGGAATCGAAGTCTGCATTTGCCATGTAATTAACACTCCTTCTGTGAATTCGTAACGACATCGTTATCTAATGGTTAGAAAACGCGTAAAATTTATCTCGTAGTGACTACCGGGATGCTTTTTACAGCCTCTATCATAGGCTGATTTTTATAAAAGTCAACCTTTTTGACAATTGGACCGTATCAATTTGATAAAAACGTGGACCAAAGCTTCAGAAATGGCATAGCCAATTTTTTCACTTCCTGCGGTGAACCCAAGATTTTCTGCTCTAAGCTATGTATCTTTTAATACCCACTGTCTCCACAATCAGCGTATACTCGGGGAAAAATAGAGGCGATTAGCATGGCAGATTTTCCAATTAACTTACAACAACTGGTCGACGCACCCAACTTGGGCTTTACGGACGATCAGGTACAACTGTTGTTGGCACACGTCGGTGATTTGGACCCCGTGATTCGCGATGACACAGTCTTTACCCTCTTCACCCGTGGATTTGATGAAGATGCCTTCACCCATGATCAGCGTCAATCCATTGCTAAGCACCTGCTGATCAAACGAGGGCTATTCACCGCCATCAACCAGCCAACCAATGATGCTGTCTTCCAACGCACATTCACAGCCCTGTTGACTGCGGCGGTCTTAAACAGTGATGCCCAGGACGCCTGGTTAACAACCACCGAGCAGACACAATTTTTCAGCGATGCTTTGACCTACCTCGTTCGCGAGCACGACCAACGCGGCTGGGTGCCTGATAAGGGCTGGGCCCACGGTATCGCTCACGGCGGCGACCTGCTGCGATATGCCTGGCAACATCCCCAGTTTCCTTTGGATCAAACGCCAACGGCACTGGCAGCCATTGCAACGGTATTTGCGCGCCAAACAACGTCTTTTCAATTCGACGAGGAGCCCCGCCTGGCGATGCCACTGATTCGGGCACGACAGGTCGACCATCTGACTACGGCCCAACTCAACGACTGGCTAATCACTACCGACCAGCGTTTGTGGGGTAATTTTTCATTTGATTGCGCTCCCGTCGCACGATTGCACAACTGGTTAATTTTCCTCCATCACCTATACTTCTTACTGCCGGGAGAACCCACCATCCACCAAACAATTACGACGTTAAGTCAGCACTACTATCAAGTGAATGGCTACGTGAACTAAAAGAGGTGCCGATACTGTCTGATTGATCAGATAGTATCGGCACCTTTGATTTTCAAATATTCGCTCAGACTTATGACAAAAAATATATTAATTTTACCGCTAGTACCCACCGTGCCCAGGGCCATTTTCACCAGCCTGGAGGCAAAACCATAACCCTACCTTAACCCCATAGCGAACGTTATTCTTCATCTAGGGAAACAAAGGTGTTATAGTTCAAATACTGATAGTGTAACCGCATGTTGGACACTTCAAACGGCGTCCCGTCATCCAGGAAGAAAATTCCTTCCATGATGCCGACTGGTTCCACCGGCTTCAGCTGCAACAACTCTTGATCCTCGGCCGTTGAGGGCTGCGCCTGGATCGACATGAAGGACTTGGTGACAACCTTGTCCTGGCTTTCCAGGTAATTGAAAATAGAGTCTGACACCGTTGCCTGCGTCAGGTTCGGCGCAATTTTAATGGGAATGTACCCCGTTTCAATCATGAACGGCTTGTCGTCAAACAGCCGTAGCCGCTTGATTTCATAAACGAAGTCGCCCTCCTCGAGGAACAGGTCCTGTTGGATTTCCTTGCTGGCAGGAACCACGTTAAAATTGAGCAACCGAATGCCCGGTGTGTTCCCTGCTGATTTCATACTGTCAGTAATTCCTAAATTTGACCCCTCATATTGAAAAATTGTTTGGTTTTTCATATATAATGGGTTAATGAAGGTTCCCGAACCGCGCTTTTTAAAAATCAGTCCCTGGTTCGCCAGAATACTGAGTGCTCGCTTCACCGAGCTACGGCTCACACCGTAAGCTTCGCTGAGGCTCCGCTCGTCCGGCAACCGTTTATTGGGAAATTCATTTTGATGGATACGATGTTTTAAGTCCCGCATCACTTGTCGATAGACTAAATCTGCCATGATATCTCCTCATAACTCTTCAACTAGACGTCACTGTACGCTGAGCGCAACCGCTCAACAGGTATTCTCTTTGATAGAGTATAACAGGTTTTGGTGGCGGTGTCTTCTTTTATAGAAAAACAACCGGTCCATTTATTTTTAAAGTGCGGTCCAATTTATCAATAAAATTTTGAAAGGTGAGTCCCATGTCCAAAAAGAAAAAAGGTAAACGCCTGCATAAGACGTTAGTTGAACAGATTTTAGATAAGAACAAAGTCGCTTACAAACAATTCGAGTTTGCGACCCACACCCAGGGCGACGTCGCCCAATTAGACGTCGATCACGAGGACGTTGACGAGCACCACATCTACAAAACACTGGTGTTGAGCAGTCCCACGACCGGTCCGGTGGTCGGCGTGCTCCCCATCGATGAGCATTTAGATGAAAAGAAGTTGGCCAAAGCTTCCGGCAACAAGAAGGTCGACATGGTGCCCCTAAAGGATTTGGTCAAGACGACCGGGTACGAGCACGGCGCCAACACCCCGGTTGGGATTTGGGAAAAGAACCACTTCCCGATTTATTTTGACAATACCGCCCAGGAACAAGGGCAAATTCTCGTTTCTTCCGGTCAGATTGGTCGGTCGGTTGAAGTTGATGCCACGGCGCTCGCCACGCTGGTTCACGGCACATTCACCGACTTGCTGGAGTAAGCGATGAATACGGACCTGGTCCTCATTTTTAAAAATCTGGGGATTGTCGGCCTGGATCTACTGGTGATTCCCTTTATTTTTGTCACGCTGTTAACGTTCCTAAACCGCAACACCAAGGCCTTTTTAGCCAATGGCTTTGGCGTAAACAGTGAGCTATACTTGGGCTTCATCGGTATTTTCTTTCATGAACTCAGCCATCTGGTGACGGCCGTCTTGTTCGGTCACCGAATCGATAAGGTCCGGCTGCTCAAGCGGCCCCATCCCAATCGACGAGGTACGGATGGCCAGCCCGACCTGGCGTTGGGCTACGTCAATCACACTTGGAATCAGCGAAATTGGTATCAGGTCACCGGCAATTTATTTATTGGGGTTGCCCCCATCTTCGGCTGTGCAGCAGTCTTGTTGGGATTGACGGCCCTCCTGATTCCCAGCTGGTTTCAGGGCATGTTGACGCTGATTGCCGACCCGTTCAACCTGGACTGGTCGGGATTTCTCGGTGCGCTGGGCGGCGACAATCATCCCTGGATTCGGTGGACCATCATGGGATTGCTATCGCTCAATCTGAGCATCGGCGGCTTTGATTTGAGTGCCGCCGATTTCGCCAACTCCCGGATTGGCTTGATTGGCTTCGTGACCATCATCGTGATTTTAACGGTGGGCCTCACCCTGCTAAACGTGGCCAGTGGCTTTCTCACGTTCCTGACCGGCGCCATCATCCTGTTGGCCCTGGTGTTGGGCTACGCGCTATTGATTTCACTGCTGACCAACTTGCTGGTTCGTTTGGCCTTACAAATTAAAGATCATTAGAAAACCGTGGTCGTCCTGGCCACGGCTTTTTCGTGTTTCCGGGGAATTCTTAGGGGAATTCTACATTTGTATCGTTTCTTCAAACCGTCTATGGTGATAATAACTAACTGGGTGACCGGTTAGTGTATTCTGAAAAGAGGCTTCCATAAGTTATGAACATCAAGAAACTGCTTCCCTTCTTTGTGGCCCTACTAGCCTTAGTGACCTGCGTTGGCATCAGTACCACAACGGCTGCGGCCAAGACTCGTTCCGTACCAAATGCACTCCGTGGTAAATGGTACATGGAGGGCAATGAAGCGCAATTATCCGAACAGATAACGCTAACCGCTAAGACCTTCAGATGGGCTTCCATCAAGAACAAACCCCACACCAACTTAGCAACCTGGCAATATTTCACGAACACGGGAACCAATAACCGACAACTCAAATTGGCAACCAAGATTAACAACAATCAGACCTTCACCCTCAAACGCTACAAAAAGATCAAGGGGGCCTGGACATTTAAGTTTAAGGTCAGCCATCACACGCGAAAAATTACATTGTACCGTGGTGAATTTAGGAAGCAGGTACTGTTGAAGCGGCATCCTTTCTACATGAACATGTCATTCCGCCCGATGACTAAGTCCCTCATTAAAGAAGAGGTTCGCTTATTTAACCTGTAAAATTGGTCTTAAGAGCTTGCTACTTCGTTGGCCTTTGACTAATCCATCCAAGGAATATTCCCAGAAAAGTAGTTCCGCAATCCCTGCTCATGTTGCGCATTCAACAACGGCGGCAAATTATCCTGGGCAAAATAGCCTAGCTTCTGGTTTTCCCTACTGTCGGTCTTTAATTGCCCGGCTACCAGCGACACCCGAAAGACGATGATCACAGCCTGAGCCACGTCACCATTGGGATAGCGTTGAATTTGATTGCTCGACACCCCCAGCAACCCCGTCACTGCCACGGTCAGGCCGGTTTCCTCGCGAAATTCACGGACACAGGCGGCGCTGGCCGACTCGCCAAACTCCAAGGCGCCGCCTGGTAATCCCCAGCGGTTAAAGTCTGTACGTTTTTGTAACAGAACGTGGTCGTGACGGTCGACTAAGATGCCGCCTGCAAAGGTTAAAATAATTGGCTTGTGACCCACCTGATGACGAATGGCTTGAATGTAATCGGGCATTTAAAAACTTCTTTCTGATTTAATCATTTTTAATTATTAAACTATAATTATAGAATGATGTCAATTCTCTAATTATCAAATCTCTGTTAACAGTCTAAAAGCGCTAACTACCAGCAACGACGGTAGTTAGCGCTTTTGTTGCCTTCAGCCGATACGACTTTTACCCATGCAGCGGCTGCGTCTTAAAAGTCATTTATATTTGACATTTCAGCTCCTGCTTTGTATCCTAAAGATGTCATATATATCTGACATATTAAAGGAGGTGCCCGCGTGAATCGGGTCAAAGACTATCGTAAGCAAGCTGGCTTAACGCAATTTGAATTGGCCCAAAAAGTTGCGGTTGCCCGTCAAACCATTAATCTAGTCGAAAACGACAAGTATAATCCATCACTCGATCTGTGTTTACGGCTCGCCAGGGCCCTCCACACGGATCTCAATCACCTATTCTGGGAGGCATAATCATGGTAAACGGGGAAAATTTACGTGATAAGATTGTTAAACACTTTTTCAATATTACCGGGGACTTTGATGAATACAAACGGCAGGAGGTCAACCGGATTGGCACCAACGCCTTTTTCATGTGCCTACCAGTGCTCCTGTTGGGCCCGGTCGTCGCGCTACTGTGGCAAACGCAATCGGCTTACATGGCCCTGATTGGCCTCGCCGGTTTTGACGTCGCGTTCATCACGATCGTCATCTGTCCCTACCTGATGGTCGCCAGTCGCCGGGCACATCTGACGGATCATGAAGTCAGCGTCCAGGACTTACCGGCCGCACGTAAGCATATCCTATGGGTGTCACTGGGCCTGGCCATCTACTTCGCTGTCTTCATGTACCTGGAACAAGCCTTTCTGGGCACCTTTTTCGACGACCACCTGTTCACGCAGGAACTTGTGTCGTTCGCCAATATTTCGGGCGCCGTTGTCAGTGGTATTTTCTTCGGCATCGTTATGGGCCTCACCTACTGGCTTCGTTTGAAAAAACAACAATAATTATGCGAGAAAACAGGGTCATGACAATCGTCATGGCCCTGTTCGTGGTTATTTATCATTTTTTTGATAGCGGAAAACAATGAAGTAAAAGCCAAAGTTGACGATACTTAACACGAAAATCAGTCCAAAGGCCAACTGGCTCCCAATCGCCGTCTCGTGGGCGTACGACATGCCACTGACTTTCACTGACGACATCAACGCTGCCAAGATTGTGGTCCCAATCGACCCGGCAAACTGTTGCCCCGTGTTATAAATTGCGTTGGCATCGGCGCGTTGACTCATGTCGACTTCCTTCAGTCCATTGGTCAGCGTGTTACTAAACGCCATCGACCGCCCGACACTGAAGACGACGTACATGATGGCAATCAGTACCACACTCAGGTGTTGGCCAAACGCCACGAAGACTAGCGCCGCAATCGTAAATAACGTGCTCCCCATCAAGATTGGTAAACGGGCCCCATGTTCGTCCAACAAATGGCCAAACCATGGCTGGAGAATCGCCGTCACCAGGCTCCCTGGCAACAGCATTAGTCCCCCAATCAAAGAGGTGGCACCCACCACAATTTGGGCGTAGTTCGGCAGCGCAAAGTTGATGCCGATATTACAGAATTGCAGGGTAAAGTAGGCAAAGAAGCTGTAAGTAAAGACTGGATTCTTGAAAATTTCCAGTTTTAATAGTTGGCGACTGCTGTGTTTGGCCAACACGATGTAACCCCAAATGGCCACAATCGCCAAGCCAACGCCACCCAGAAACTCCCAGCTGAGGGCCCCCGCGGTCGACACGCTGTTCAGTCCTAAGGTAAAACTAATAAAGGCAATCGCGAGCAAGCTGAATTGGCCCCAGTTGAACTTAACCGGTTTGACTGGCGCATACTGTTTGATGGCCCCGACCCCCAGCAACAGGATGATCAGTTCCACGGGCATCGTGGACCAAAAAATCATCCGCCAGTTGGCCAGGTAAACCATGATGCCCCCAAACGTGGGACCACTGGCAGGCGCAATCATCAGGATCAGGCCGGCCATCCCCATGTAAAATCCCAGTCGTGACCGGGGCACACTTTCGACGACAATGTTAAACATCAGTGGAATTGCCAGACCGGCGCATCCCGCTTGAATCAAGCGACCGACCAACAAAATCGGAAAGTTAGTTGCGAGCGCACAAATTAAATCGCCTAAAATAAACGCCAAAGCGGCGGCCACGAATAACTGTTTATTTTTAAATCGTTGCTTTAAAAAGGCCGATGTAATCATCAGTAACGCCACCGTTAACAGGTAGCCAGTAGTGATCCATTGCACGGTATTCAAGGACACGTGCATTTGTTTCATCAAGGTGGGAAAGGCCACATTCATCGACGTTTCCACCAAGATTCCTAGGAAGGCCATCAGGGCAATCGCAAAAATCGCAATGAGGTTGCCCCGTGGCACCTTCTCGGACTGAGCTGTCATTTGCAAATCAATCTCTTCTCTCTAAATTTAGCATTACTTTCAATCATACGCATTTTTCGGTTAAAATGCACCGTTAAATTTAGATTAAACCGGTTTCACGGCAAAATAAAAACGCGGTAGCCTAAACTTCCGCGTTCCATTCGGCTTTATATTCGGCTAAGAAATCCAGCATGACCTGTTGGCGGTGCTCGGCCAACTGCTTGGCGGCCGTCGTATTCATCAGGTCCTTTAAGGTTAACAGTTTCTCGTAAAAGTGATTGATGATGGTTTCATTGTCTAAGTTACGATACTCGGCGTGGGTCATCTCGGTCCGGGGGGTTACGGCCGGGTCATAAATCTTTTCGCCAAAATGCCCGCCAAAATAGATTGCCCGTGAAATGCCGATGGCGCCAATGGCATCCAACCGATCGGCGTCTTGCACGATTTGGCCTTCTAGCGGCAACGGTTTCGCCGTGCCATCCAGAGTTTTGTGGTAAGACATGTTGTCCATGATTAGGAAAATAGCGTCAATCTGAGCCGACGTGAATCCTTGGTCGGCTAAGAACTGCCGAACTTCCTCACTGGCTACCGCGGTATCGTCGACCAGCTTTTCATCAATAACATCGTGTAAATAGGCTGCGGTCAGCGTTTCGAGGTGATCGGTATCCGGATAAGATTGGCTAATGCGGTCAGCCAGGCCGACGACTCGTTGAATATGGTCGAAGCCGTGACCGGTCTCGTCATCCCCCATTTTCGATTGTGAAAATTGTCGAACTGCCGCTAAAACTGTGGTCTCTGTCAACTTAATCGTCCTCCTTATTCGCTTGCGAATCCGGTGGCGTCACAGCCGGTGTCCCCGCAAATCCGTAGAAAAATAAATGCATTAATTGATTGACCAGCCGTTGATACGTAGCCGGTGGAATGTTGGCTGTACTGAAGTAGGACACGTACATGTGCAGGTAAATTAGTAGGGCCTCATCAGAAATGTCTTCACTAATAATATCCGCAGCCCGACCCCGCGCAATCACGGCACCCCAAAACTTCTGTTCACCGTCTTCGTAGGCTTGCCGCACCACGTTACTGCCATTCTTCCCCTGCATCTCGGCCAGAACAAATTGATAAAAATCGGGATGGATGCCATCACTCAGCCGAACCTTGTTAGCCATCATCGCCTTGATAATCTCAGAAAACGGGACCTGCTCGTCATCAATTAATTTTTGAAAGCTCGCGTAACCCTGATTGATCATCTCGATGACGACCTGGTGGCCCAATGCTAATTTACTCGGAAAATACTTATACAGCGTGACCTGGGAGACCCCCGCTGCTTCAGCGACCGTTGTCACGTGGGTTGCCTTAAATCCGTCATGCGTGAATAATTTAATGCCGGCGTCCAAGATGCCTTGCCGTTGACGGCTTTTTCGTTCTTGATTCGTTGCCATGCCTGTCACCACCCTCGTCCGCTTGTCGAATTCGTTGCTCATTTTACAGCACGAATCAGCAACAGCGCTACTCGTTGTTTATTTTATCATACCGCAAATTAGGAAAGAATTTAATTTTAGTGAACTATTTTAGTATAAAAGTTCACTTTTTCGTTGACTTTGGGTACCCAGGGGCTTACGATGTAAACGATTTTAAAACTGTAAGGAGGGGATTACTTATGACAAATCCTGTACTTCAAATTAACCATCTGCAAAAGAAATTCGGCCACTTCCAAGCCTTAAAGGACATCACTTTTGAGGTGCGCCCTGGCGAAGTCTTTGGCTTCATCGGCCCAAATGGCGCGGGGAAATCCACGACTATTCGGGTTCTGCTCGGCATCATTCGGGCTTCCGGCGGGACGGCCACCATTTTCGGCCAAAACGTTTGGAGCGATAGCGTCGCGATTCATCAACGACTGGCCTACGTTCCCGGCGACGTGTATCTCTGGCCCAATTTAACGGGTGGCGAAATTATTGATCTCCTTCTTAAAATGAATGGCACCGCACATTCCGCCAAGACCGACGACCTGATCAAACAATTCGGCTTGGACCCAACCAAGAAGGCCCGTACCTACTCCAAGGGGAATCGGCAGAAGGTCGCCTTGATTGCGGCTTTCTCCCAAGACGCTGATTTCTATATCTTTGACGAGCCCACCTCTGGGCTGGATCCCTTGAACGAACGGATCTTCCAGGATGCCGTCATGGACCTCAAGGCGCACGGTAAAGCCGTCTTGCTTTCCAGTCACATCCTTTCCGAAGTGGAACGCATGTGTGACCGGATCGGCATTATCCGTGAAGGCCAAATCATTGAAACCGGCAGTCTGGCTGAGATGCGGCACCTGACCCGAACCATGGTCACCGTCACGCTAGGCGATGACTTCGATGTCACCACCCTTCCTAACGTCCATGGCGTTACCCCTGGTCATGCCCCGCACGAATGGCAATTTTCTGTTGAGGATGAACATCTCAACACGGTCATGAGCACGCTGGCGCAACACCAAGTCGTAGCGTTACAGAGTACGCCACCGACGTTGGAAGACCTCTTCATGCACTACTACACGGGAAAGGAGTGACCTACCATGACGCGTTTTGGACGTACTGGTCAACTGACTCGTCTGAATTTTCGGCGGGATCGGTTCCGAATTCTCATGTGGCTCATTCTCTTGGCAGCCTTAATGGCCAGCGTTGCCTGGAAATTCGAGGGGATTTACGGCACTCCTAGTGAGATCAATGCCATCAAGGGAACCCTCGCCAGTCCCGGCATTGTCGCTATGTTTGGGGCCTTTTCTTTCACTGGCAAGGTCACCACGGCGGAAATTTTCGCTAACGAAATGCTTTTATTTATGGCTCTGATTCAAGTGGTGATGAACATTGCCCTCAGCATTCACGCCACCCGGGCCGAGGAAGACTTGGGCATTACCGAGCTGGTTCGCGCTCACGCAGTCGGCACCCTTTCCCCATTAGCTGCCGCAACTTGTGAACTTGTCGTTGTCAATGGCGCGCTAGGTATCCTCTACAGTGTCGGTCTCAGTGCCGCTAACATGCCTGGGGCAAGCACCGAAGGCAACTGGTTGATTGGACTGGGACTGGCCGCTACGGGGCTCCTATTCGGAATTCTAGGACTCCTGACCGCCCAACTGGCTGATCACTCAGCTAGTGCAACGGGACTGGCCTACACCCTATTTGGTATTAGCTACCTGGCACGGATGATTACGGATGTTCAGCATCCTAAATTAACCTGGTGGTCACCCCTGGGGTGGGTCGAAAAACTCGCGCCTTACAACAATCCGCACTGGTCACCCATCTGGCTAAGCCTGGGCCTCGCTGTGATTCTACTTGTTCTCGCATTCATGGCGAACAACCGCCGGGACCTGGGCGCTGGTGCCCTAACGACCCGTCCCGGCCGCCGGCAAGCTTCGGCTTTTCTCCGGGGACCCGCAACGCTGATCTGGCGACGGCAACGTAACGTGATCATCGCTTGGATTATTGCGGTTATCATCTTTGGGGTAGCTTACGGAACCGTCTTCAACACGATTGGCGATATTCTCAAGACCAACCCGACCATGCAACAGGTCTTCGGCGCGGCCATGGTTCACGAGGCCAACCACAAGATTCTGTTAAGCTTCACGTCACTCCTGTCGATTGTCATGGCCGCTGTGGCCGTCATCCCCGGTATGCAACTGATTCTCAAAGTCCACAGCGATGAGACCCGCGGCTGGTTAGAGGCCCTGTACGCACGGCCACTCAGTCGCACCCACCTGCTCTTTAGCTACGTGGGCACCGCCTTCGTCACCAGCACCCTCGCCTTCATTGGTGGCCTGGGCGGCATTGTGGTCATGGGCGACGCCAGTCTGACACACGTAAAAGATGGCATCAGTGCTAGCGAATTCTGGCAAGGTGTCGCGGCTCAGCTACCAGAAATTTGGGTTTTCCTTGGCCTAGCCGTTCTCTTGGTCGGTTGCTGGCCACGCTTGAAGTCACTCAGTTGGGCCTACCTGGCTCTGGGCTTCATTAGCGTCTACATGGGCAGTCTCCTAAAGTTGCCCGACTGGGTCCAAAACGTGACCCCCACGGGTTGGATGCCACGGGTACCCCTGCACGATGTCAACTGGACCACGTTTAGTTGGATGGTCGTCTTAGCGATTGCTCTAGTAATCATCGGCTGGCAAGGTTACCGGCGACGGGATCTACACATGAGTTAAAAATTTTTACCTGCAACCACTGGTCGTCTTGACCGGTGGTTTTTTAGTAGCCCGGTGCACCCCAGCGCGACTTGATTTCACCAGCTTACCCGTCTCCCAATCAAATAGCAAGTATTAACCATCAATAATGTTATCTATATTTCGACACAAAATTTACAATATTGAGTGGTGTGTGAGTCCCACGGATTTTAGTTTAAGCAGTTAACCCATAACGAGCCAACCATTTTCATTAGATATTTCTCGCAATTCGGCAAAACATCAGGTATGCTAAGAATACGTTGGCTCCCCCAGCCATTTAGACGTAAACAAAACCGCACCCTTCTCCTAACAGAAGTGGTGCGGTTAAGTTTAGCTATAAATAAATTACTGAATCACCACATCATAATGGTTGCCCGTGATGGCCGTCCCGCGGTCATGCACAACGCCCATGCCAAGTGGCGTCATGATCTTCGTGCCAAACGGAACGCTGGCAGGTGCTGCGACGACGCGGTAGCCGTTTGGATCCAACCCGTTCGCACTAATGCTGGTGCCATCGGCCGTTAAGCTACCCGAATAGTAGGTCCATTTATTGCCGTTCAAGTAAACGACGCCCTGACTTTCAAATTGGGCCACGCTGATGGTCGCACCAGCCGTGCTGTTGTTAGTGGTTTGACTGGCAACGCTAGTATCCTTGATCGGTGCCGCCTGACTGTACGTACTGGTTTGCGGTCGATACTGATAACTAGCCGCCGCGCCACGATAGGTGTTGGCACTCGCCGTGACGCTGGAAAAACCGATACCGGCTGCTAACACAGCGGCGAAGCTAATGGTCGTCAAGATAACTTTCTTAATCATCAAATGGTTCCTCCCTTATTTAACGACCCCAGCTTACCGCCGAGACATCTCAACGGCATTAGCAAATCGTTACCGCTCGATTAAGGAATCGCCCGTCAGATGACAAAATGACACGGTCTTTACCTGATTGTCATAGTGGTCAAGAAAACGTTAAGTCCCGACTTAAGGTGCCATTAACATCAGTTTGATACGGTATAGTTGCCTTGGTTTACGCTGCTAATCGCCATTTTTCTAAGTGCTGGCAACAAAAAAAGGCCCAGGAAAGATTCCCGGACCTCCTCGCAACCTAATTTATTTTGTCAGCCGTTCCACGTCACGGACGATCATCAATTCTTCGTTCGTTGGCACGACCAGCGTCTTGACCTTGGCGTCGTCTGGACTAACGATGTGTTCTTCCCCACGGAAGTTATTCTTGGCAGGGTCGATGGCAATGCCAAAGTAGTTTAATTTATCAGCAACGGCTTGCCGCATGTCCACGCCGTTCTCACCGGAACCGGCCGTGAAGACGATGGCATCCACGCCGCCCAATTCAGCGATATAACTACCGACGTAGCGGACTACCCGGTCAACGAACATGTCCAAGGCCAACTTAGACTTTGGCCGTTCATCCTGGGTCTGTTCCAGGTCCCGTTGGTCGGGTGATAACTCAGAAATCCCCAGCAGACCAGACTTATGGTTCAAAATGTCGATCATTTCTGGCATGGTCTTGTGGAGCTTTTCAGCTAGATAGGCCACCAACGATGGATCGATGTCCCCGGACCGCGTCCCCATCATGACCCCCGCTAATGGCGTGAAGCCCATGGAGGTGTCCAGCGCATGGCCATCCTTGAAGGCGGTAATGGAGGAGCCTGATCCCAAGTGCAAGGTGATCATTTTCAGGTCGGCCAACGGCTTGCCTAAGATTTCGGCTGCCCGGTGCGCCACGTAACGGTGACTGGTCCCGTGAGCCCCGTACTTCCGGGCCCCAAATTTTTCGTAATATTCATAAGGAATGCTGTACATATAGTTGACCGCTGGCATATCCGTGTACAAAGACGTGTCGAAAACGGCGACCTGCTTGGCTTCCGGCAACAGTTGTTGGAAGACCTCGATGTAGTAAGCCTGAACCGGGTTGTGCAGTGGCGCATAGTCCTTCAGTTCCTTGATCTGCTTCAACACGACGGGCGTGATGACAGCGGAGTCCTTGAAGACTTCCCCGCCGGCCACGATTCGATGACCCACACCGGTGATTTCACTCAGGTGCTTCACAATCCCGTAAGACTTCAGCCGCGTCAGCACCATCGCTGCCGCCAGCTTATTCGTAATGTTATCCTGTGTTTCCGTTTTCTTGGTGCCGTCGAGCAGTTTGACCTTGAAAATGGAACCCGGTAAATTCAACCGGTCTACCATTCCTGATGCGATAACGGTTTCTTCCGGCATGGAAAAGAGCTTCCACTTCAAAGTTGAGCTACCTGCGTTAATTGCCAATGTTTTTGCCATGAGTCGATCCTCCCAATCATTTTCTCGGTTACTTCCCAGTTTAAATGATTCTGTAACCGCTTTCAAGAAAAGAATGACTTTCTGTGAGAATTTTTAGACATGATTTGCAAAGCACCCCCGATGAAAACTCACTCCAACAAAAAATCCCACCAACACGTGTCAGTGGGATTCGCTTAAATTAAGTTTTAGAACCAGCCGTAGCCTAACCAATGATGCTTGGCCTTCGTCCATGAACCGTAACGGTTGTGGGCGTAGCGGTCAGCGGTCTTTTCCTGGTTAGCCTTGCTGTAGTCACCCTTCAACATCGAAATGGTGAGTTGGTATTTGCCGTAGTACCGGCCGTTGTGGGCGCGGTAGTTGCCGCCGGATTCCTTAACGGCGATCCAGGCCTTGGCGCGTTGTTCCTTCTTGGATAAGTTGGACACGTAGGTCACGCTGGCTTCGGCAGTCGTTGTTGAATTCACAACGGATGAGACACTAGGGAGGGTCAGTGAAACGACCATCACGATAACCATGAATAGAGTTTTAAGTTTCAACTGAACACCCTCCTTAACGAATTTGTTAAGAATATCATAACGTTCTTAAGTTACAGCCCCGTTGTCTAAATGTTACAAACCTGTAACGGCCCACCCCATTTTGGCCCGTCTGGTGTAATATATTGTCGTTTAAGCCCGGTGGGACCACGAAAAAACGGCGATCAGTTAAAGGCACTGCACCGTCGTTTTCTGAATTATTTATTAAATTGACCGAACCAAGTTGGATTTAGTACCAGCCGTTTGCTTGCCAGAAGGACTTCGCAGCGGCCCATGAGCCGTAACGGGAGCTAACGTAAGAGTTGGCAACCTTTTCCTGGTTAGCGGCTGAGTAATCCCCGTTCAGGTATGACTTGCTCAATTGGTACTTCCCGTAGTAGTTACCGTTAGAGGCCGTGTAAGAGCCACCAGACTCTTTGTTAGCGATCCAAGCCTTAGCTGAAGAGCCAGAGGTAGACGTCGTTGAAGTGGCCGTAGAAGCGCTGCTGGTCGTCCCAGTGGTGGCTTGGCTACTGTAGTTGCTGGTTGAAGCGGTATTGTTAGTCGTGTTGCTGGTTGTCGTCGTGGATTGGCTAGGCGTGGTGGTAGCGGCACTAGTCGTTGACGTCGTGGTGCTAGTGGCGTCAGGAATTTCTAAGGATTCACCCACGTAAATCAAGTTAACGTTCTTTAAGTTGTTGGCTTTTTCGATTGAGGAGACGCTAGATTTGTACTGGTTAGCAATCTTGGCAACCGTGTCTCCCGACTTCACCGTTACCCGGACGTCGGCGTTGGCGGAAGTAGTGCTGGCAAATAACCCGGCACCTAATACGGCTGCAGTTCCTAAAGTAGATACTAAAACTTTTTTGATATTCATAAAAATGAATGTCCTCCTTTTGATTAGTGAATCTGTCTATCAATTACTTAACGAGACCTATCATAACCCGCGGAGGTTACACCGCCATTGTTCCTAAGTTACGCCCACATTAAGAAAAACCGGCTTAAATGACAAACCGTAACGTGGTTAATCCCGTTGCAACATTAACCGGGTTTACGGTCCTTACGTTGCGGTCATGTGACGGTTACGGGCTGGGTAGTGAACCCGACTTGCTTGAAATTAGTGGTTGAGATTGCCTGGCGCTCAGAAATGTTGTTGTTAAATTTGATGTTTCGTTTGAAATTACCGTTAGTGATAACGCGCCATTCGTTGTGAGCTGCCTTTGAGCCATGTTAAAAATCGGACTGTTGTCAGATGGTTACTCATCATTTCTTCTATAGTAAATGGGAATTGTTTTCACTGTGGCTATTGCTGATTACCGGCACCACATAGTGTTAGGCGGGAATTCTAGTCTGGCCTTTCTCTCGATTCGGCTTACTTTAGACCGTTTGACTGGTTCTCCACGGACCTATCCCGATGCTGGCAGCCTCCGAAACGTGCTACGACAGCCAGGTCCCTGCGCTTAACCCCGGTTCAGCAACGACCCAAGCCCGGGGTCGTTACTGAACCGACGTTAATGCTCAGGACCTAACCGCCCCGCTCCGCACTCTAAAAAAAGCGCCCACAGACCTGCATCTGTGGGCGCCACTTGAATTTAAACGTTAATTTGTTGGCTTATCTAAGCTATTTCTAGTTTAGTACCAGCCGTTTGCTTGCCAGAAGGCTTGCGCAGCTGACCATGAGCCGTAACGGGAAGCTACGTATGAGTTGGCAACCTTTTCTTGGTTGGCGGCTGAGTAGTCACCGTTCAAATAGGAAGAGCTCAGTTGGTACTTACCCACGTATTGGCCGTTAGTTGCTGAGTATGAACCGCCAGATTCCTTGTTGGCGATCCAAGCCTTAGCACTGGCTTCTGAACCAGATACACCGGTTGAAGCAGTCTTGTTGCTGCTAGTTTGGGTGTTCGTGGTTGCTTGGCTGCTTTGGCTAGTCGTGGATTGGCTAGTTTGGTTAGCAGTCGTAGTCGTGTTTTGGCTAGCAGCAGTGTTAGTAGAAGTCGTGGTAGCTTGTTTGCTTGAAGGTACGCTCAACGTTTGGCCGACGTAGATCAAGTTACTGTTGCTCAAGCTGTTAGCACTTTCGATAGCGTTAACGGATGAGTCGTACTTGTTGGCTAATGACCAAACAGAATCCCCCTGCTTGACCGTAACATTCGTATCGGCGTTGGCCGTTACGTTAGTGGCGAAGAGGCCGGCACCGACAATGGCAACCGTACCCAAAGTATTAACTAAAGCTTTTTTGATATTCATAATAAATGAACGTCCTCCTTTGTTTGCTTAACGGCTATTAGAATAACTGATGGTTGTGTCAGTTAGATTGGCGTTACGTTACGCCAGCATTAAGAAAAATATTACAGTATGACATTCCGTAATATTTGTAACTCTATTGTCACATAAACCGCTTTTTTACCCCTGTTTTTGCCCAGATGAGGCGAAACGAGGTCGGTATTTGAGTGCTTTTTGCACGTAAAAACGGGATTTTTTTGCCTGTTTTCATGAAAATTTGATGAAATTCCGGTCCATTTATGGTCATTTTCATAGTTCTGCTTATTAACAGTTAAGCAAAATCGGTCGATTTGAACTGGGCTAGCCACCCTAACTCTCTCAACATTTTGCCCAACCAATCAAAATAAACCAAGCACCAATCGTAAAATCCCACCGCCAGTCAGTTAAATAAATTTCGTTATATTATAGTAGAAACCGATCATTTAAGTGGAAAGATCTCCCAATCGATCACCCCTTTTGACCACGCACAAAAAAACCGCTCAGCCCTCAGGCCAAGCGGATTTTTCGAATTTACCGACAAGAATTTCAACCGTTATTTTTCAACGTTCTTCCCGTCGTACTCATCAATCATAATTTGCTTCAGTTCAGAAACCAGTGGCTCACGTGGGTTAGCGGTCGTGCATTGGTCTTCGAAGGCCAGTTCGGCTAACTTGTCGACTGCCTTATCGAAGTGGGCCTTGTCCACGCCGTTAGCCTTCAAGCTCAAGGTCACGTCAACTGAGTGGGCCAAGTCGATGATCTTCTTGACTAAGGCTTCCTTCAGTTCTTCCTTGGTCGTTCCTGGCAAGCCAAGGTAGCGCGCGATTTGGGCGTAATCTTCGTCAGCCCGGAAGTATTCATACTTAGGCCACATGGTCAGCTTCGTTGGTTCTTGGAAGTTGTACCGGATCACGTGTGGCAAGGTGATGGCAATGGCTAACCCATGAGGCAGGCCGAATTCCCCACCCAGTTTGTGGGCGATAGAGTGGTCGACCCCGAGGAAGGCGTTGGCAAAGGCCATCCCGGCTAACGTTGATGCATTGTGCATTTCTTCGCGGGCGGTAATATCGCCGTTGTAAGAGTTGGTCAGGTTATCCATCACTAACTTAATCGCTTGCAGTGACCATGGACGGGTGTAATCGGACGCCATGTTGGAAACGTATGATTCGATGGCGTGGGTCAGCACGTCCAGTCCAGAGTAAGCAACCGTCTTCTTAGGCACCGTTTCGATAAATTGTGAGTCCACGATGGCAACGTCTGGCGTCAACGCGTAGTCGGCCAATGGGTACTTCACGTGGGTCTTGGAATCGGTGATGACGGAGAATGGCGTCACTTCAGAACCAGTCCCTGAAGTCGTTGGAATCGCAACGAATTGCGCCTTGTGTGGCTTGTTAAACTTGTAGGCCCGCTTCCGGATGTCCAAGAATTTCTGCTTGGCGCCGAAGAAGCTTGCGGATGGGTCTTCGTAGAATAACCACATGTTCTTGGCGGCATCCATTGCGGAACCCCCACCTAAAGCCACGATGGTATCTGGCTTGAACATCCGCATTTGCGTAACCCCACGGTTGACGGTGTCAGTCGTTGGGTCAGGTTCAACGTCGGAGAACAGCGAGTATTCGATCCCGTTTGGTTGACGCTTCAATTCGTTCAGCACCGTGTCAACGTAACCCAATTCAACCATGGCTGGGTCGGTCACAAGGAAGACCCGCTTGATGCCAGGCATGTCGTCGAGGTAACGAACGGACGTCTTTTCAAAGTAAACTCGAGGTAATTTAATCCACTGCATATTATTTCGCCGCTTTGCAATCGTTTTGATGTTCAACAGGTCAAATGAGGAAACGTTATGGGACACGGAGTTCTTACCCCATGAACCAGTACCTAACGTTAATGAAGGCACCATTTCGTTGTAGAGGTTCCCAATCCCACCAATGGCGGATGGCGTGTTAACCAGAACTCGGCTAGCCTTCATCTTAATCCCAAATTCGGTGGCTAAATCGTCATCCATGGTGTGAATGGCAGCCGTATGGCCCAGCCCACCGAAGTGCAGCAGTTGGTCACAGAGATCAAAAGCATTTTCCTTGCTGGTAGCCTTGTAAACGGAAATCATTGGGCTCAATTTTTCTTGTGATAATGGGAACTTTGGTCCCACACCGATGATTTCAGCAGCTAAGACCTTGGTGCCAGCGGGAACTTTGATACCGGCAATGTCAGCAATCTTTTGCGCGGACATCCCAGGAATCGGGCCCTTAACGCCACCTTCAGGCTTGAACATGGCGTCGGCCAAAGCCTTTTCGTCGCTCTTCTTAATGAAGAAAACGCCGCGGTCTTGCATTTCTTTCTTCGTTTCCGCGTAGATTTCGTGGTCGATGACGGCACTGTTTTCAGAAGCACAAACCATCCCGTTATCAAACGTCTTGGATAAGACGATGTCGTAGACAGCCCGCTTGATGTTAGCGGTCTTTTCGATGTAGGCTGGGCCGTTACCAGGACCAACCCCTAAGGCTGGCTTCCCGGTTGAGTAAGCCGCCTTGACCATGCCAGGACCACCGGTAGCCAGAACACTGGCAACCATTGGGTGGTTCATCAAAGCAGTCGTGGCTTCGATACTTGGTGTTTCAATCCAGGAAATCACACCCTCTGGGGCCCCAGCAGCGATAGCAGCGTCGCGAACGACTTTAGCGGCCATCACGGATGACTTTTGGGCTTGTGGGTGGAAGGCGAAGATGATTGGGTTCCGCGTCTTCACAGCAATCAATGACTTGAACAGCGTCGTGGACGTTGGGTTGGTAACGGGGGTAACCCCAGCTAAGATTCCCAGTGGTTCAGCAACGGTGATCAGTTGACGTTCGTGGTCATCTTTAATGATGCCGACCGTCTTATCTTTTTTAATCGAGTGCCAAATTTCTTCAGTGGCGAACATGTTCTTGATGGCTTTGTCTTCCATAACACCCCGACCAGTTTCGTCGAAGGCGGCCTTAGCCAACTCCATGTGGTGGTCCAGGCCGGCGATAGCCATTTGGTGGACGATGTGGTCAACCTTTTCTTGGTCGAAGCTGTCCATGGCACATAAAGCATCGTGGGCTTTAGCAGTGAGCCGGTCGATCATTTGATCAACAGTTTCAGTGCTTTCTTGGTTTTTAGTTGTTTTTTTCTCTTTCACGTCTTTTAACATTCTTATGCCTCCATTTTTGAAAACATCCTTGTTAACTTCTTCACGAGATATATCATATCATGATTTCAGAATTACGCAAGCCCTTTTTGTTAAAAATATCACAATTAATTTGTTTAGCTAGTTAACCCATTAGTAGCAAGGACTAGAGCCATCTAGAATGAAAGCGCATACATAATCGCAAAAGAAATTTCTGGTTAAATAAGTCTGTGAATTAAATCACTACCCGACTGTTTTGTTTTCATAATTTCTATGAAAATAGCCTAAATGAACCAGTTACCCTTCGCTACATCCCCCACTATCCAAAATGCCCCGAAGTAACCAACTATTTTCTCCGGTTGTTCTATAAAGATTATGCTAAAGTAGTAGATATAGAAGCCGTTTAAGGGAATAATTGTTTGACGACTGACTATATGTAGAATGGCAGTAACGACGCTTTAATCACATCTCACAGCGTCTCAAGCCAGCAACCCGTTGGTAGAAACAAAACCAGAAAACAATCAGAAACAAATGACTACCACAGTACAATCAGAGTCACTGTATCAGCCGCAGGGGCGGGGAAAATGGGTTCAGCCGTGGGATTTCCTGAGGGAACCTCAGGAAATGGTGACTTTGAGACGCGCCTTTGGCGGCTCAGAGCAAGTCCCGAGACCGCCCTTTGGCTCGGGACGTCCTCCCCACAGCGTTTCAAATCAACACCCCACTGGAGAAACTAAACCAGAAAACGACCAGAAACAAATAACCACCGCAGTCCAATCAGAGCTGCCGTGTCAGCCGCAGGGGCGCCAGAAATGGGCTCAGCCGTGGGATTTCCTGAGAGAACCTCAGGAAATGGTGACTTTGAGACGCGCCCTTGGCGGCTCAGAGCAAGTCCCGAGACCGCCCTTTGGCTCGGGGCGTCCTCCCCACAGCGTCACGGCCCATTTCTGGCGCCCCGGAGGCGGCAACCAAAACCAATTTAACAGAATCACCTACATAATATTTGTTATTGAGAGGAGTTGAGGACTGTGCAGGCATGGCAGTTCTGGCGAGAATCGACCCGCCATTTTTTCCAACACTGGGGCAGTTACGTCACCCTGGTCTTTATCACCAACTTGGTCATTAGTTACTTAGCGGTGCCGGCCTTTACCTGGCTGACCGCGGCGCTGTTGAAATGGCAGCACGTCCCTTACGTGTCCTACACCAACATCGCTGCCATCACGTTGCAGCATCCCCTGGCCATCATCGGCCTTCTACTGATTCTGTTGGCGGTGGTCACGCTGATCTACTGGCAATTCGCCTTCCTCCTACTGGGAATCACCAACATTCGAACCGGGCGACCAGACTCCACACGGGCGCTACTGGGCGACACCGTCCGCAGCATTGCCGGCGCCTCCCCTAGCACATTTCTCTTCTTTATTGGGTACTTCATCGTCATTATCCCGTTTGGCAGCGAGCTGTTTACCACACCACTGCTCAACAAGGCCAAAATTCCGGCGTTTATCATTAGTTACTTAATGGAAAATCCCCTGTGGACGGTCCTGTTGGGCATCTTCTACGTCGGTGCGGCCTACCTGGGGATTCGGTTGATTGCCGTGTTGCCCCTGATGATGATCGACCACTACCACAGCCGCGAGGCCATTCGCCTCAGCTGGCACCAGACGCGCCGAAACTTTTGGAACTACTTTAGCAAAATTATTGTGACCCTGGCCCTGGTCAGTGCCGCCGTCTTTGTCATCTATGCCGCGCTTTACATCGGACAAGTCCTCTTCGACAAGACCAGCTTCGGCTTGGTTGCGGCCACCGTAAACCTCTTTTTGATGGAAGTCATTACGGAATTTATCGTCTGCTACGCTACCGTGCTGTTCATGATGGTCATCCTCAGCAGTCACGAGGCCCATCGCCGGACGCCGCTGTCCCTGTTCAGTTTCCGCGAACCAGCGAAGACTAAGTTTCGGACCCGGCTGTTGATCACGAGTGGTCTGGTCGTCATCAGTGCCGCTCTGGTTGGGTTTAACCTGGTCTATCTAAACGGCCTCGCCATGAGCAAGCCGCTGACGATTGCCCACCGAGGCGTCGATAACGGCAACGGCGTGCAGAACACGATTCCCGCCATGGTCAAGACCAGCAAGGAGCGGCCCGACTACGTGGAAATGGACATCCGTATGACCAAGGACCATCAGTTTGTGGTCATGCACGACGCCAACCTGAAGGCGCTCGCCAACATTAAGAAATCTGTGTCTAAGCTGACATTGAAGCAACTGACTCAGATCACGGTCACGGAAAATGGCTATCAGGCAAAGATTCCCAGCTTCAATCACTACCTGAACACGGCCATTGCCCACCACCAGAAACTGCTGATTGAAATCAAGACGGGTGGGGCCGACACCAAAGACTTGCCCGAACGCTTCTACCGGCAATTTGGGGCACGCATCATGGCAAATCATGAGCAGGTGCACACACTGAGTTACAAAATTATGAACCGACTGAAAAAAGAGCACCCGCAGCTATTTGTCAGCTACATTATGCCCTACAACCTGACGTTCCCGCAGACCCGGGCCAACGCCTACACCATGGAATCGACGACCCTGAACGATACCTTTATTGACCAGGCCGCTCGTGAACACAAGAAGGTTTACGCTTGGGATATTGACACCATCACCAATTTGGACCAGATGATGTTCATGGGCGTCAACGGCGTCATCACCAATAACCTGTCGCTGATCCAACAGGAAATCAAGGACAACACGGATCATCCGAGCTACGCCAACTTACTTTTGACGTTTATGAATGATTTGTCGTTGGAGACGCAGACGCAATAGACTGAACGCTAAAAACACCTAGTAACCGGGAATTTCCCTGACTACTGCAACCAAAAATGCCATCCCATTGATAGTCGGGATGGCATTTTTTGATTATTTCTTTTCAATTTTTCGTAAAGGTCGTTTGATGAGATGTAGCAGCTTTTCCGATTGCAAGCGCGCCACGACCGCGTCAACGGCGACCTGCATGAGTTTTTCGTTCAAGTCCTTGGCTGCTGGTTGGACCTGGTCCTCACCTAAATGGTGGAGCCGGTCTTCCAGGCTGTCAATGAAGTTGTCGTAGGCCTGTTTGGGGTAATCGCCCGCCGTAATCTGGTCGATTCCCGAGCGGACCGTATCCGTTTGGAACATGGGCTTCAGGAGACTGATCATTAAAATATCGGTCAGCTGCATGGTCTGATACTTCTTCTTGACGGGGGCCAAAATCACGTTGTGTTTCACGTAATTATTGATCATCGCCGGGGTAATCGTGTCGACACCCAAGGGGCCCAAAACATCATTGATCAGCGCCGTTACCTGGTCCATATAGAGGTCAAACTTGGGTAAATCGTCCCACCGGGGTAATTTAACCCCGTGCATCTGGTGTTCCCACCGCGTATATTGATTGAAATCAGCCATGTCTTTTCCCTACCCTTCCGTTTCTAGTTCTGATTATAACATATAATCTAGTCTTAGTGACTAGCTAAGGTCTAAAAACGGCAATTCATCTAGCGCCACCGAATCTTGCTGAGAATCCGGTGACCCAGTCCGTCCTGGACCAAGATAAACACCGGAATCACACTAATCATCAAGGGTAGATAAATCAGCGCTAGTTGCCAATTCAACAGGCTGACCAACGAGAAAATCGGACCAAAGAAGATGAAGATGACCGCAAACAAACCCGCCATCAACACGACCAACCCGACCTTGAACCGGTTCAGCGGCCGTGCGACCATGACCAGAGCATTGAGGCTAATCAACCCCGTGATCAGCACGCTCAACGTGGAGGTCGTCGCAAACGTCAGGTGGAATTGCGTGCCAATCGCCATGATGACCAGGATGTAGCCGACCACGCAGATAGCTGCCGGCGCCGCAATTTCCATAACCTGTTTCATAAAGCGACCGGCAATCCGCGCGTAGTTGGGCTGCAGGGCCAGGAAGAACGTGGGAATCCCCACCATCAATGAGGAAATAGGCGTCAGCTGAATGGGTTCAAATGGATAGCTGCGACTCATGAAGATAAAGATCAGCGTGAGCGCAACCGAGTACATAGTTTTAATCAGAAATAGCGACGCCACCCGTTCGATGTTGTTGATGACCCGGCGGCCTTCGTTTAAGACGTTGATCATGGCGTCAAAGTTTGAGTTGACCAGGACAAAGTCGGCCAAGCTCTTGGTGGCTTCGCTCCCAGAGGCCATGGCAATACTACAGTCTGCCTGACGCAGCGCCAACAGGTCATTGACCCCGTCACCGGTCATGGCAACCGTGTGCCCAGCTTCCTGGTAGGCCTTGATCAGCTGTTCCTTTTGTTGCGGCGTGACCCGACCAAATACGTTATAGTCGGCCACGAGTTGCGCGTAGTCTGGGTTGGCGCCCACCTGGCTCATATCGACCAGCTGTTGGGCCCCAGCGATACCGGCCCGGCCAGCGATACTGGCCACCGTCACGGGATTGTCCCCGGAAATGACCTTCAAGGCCACGTCCTGATTGGCAAAGAAGCCGAACGTATCCTTGGCACGTGGCCGGAGCTCATCGGTAATTAAAATTAGCCCGATGGTCCGAGGATTCGTTGGCTTGGGCGTCGTAAGCTGTTCCGCTTCCGCCAGCAACAGGACCCGGTAGCCCGCGGCCGCCAGCGTTTGAATGCGTTGCTGGACGTCGCTGGGCACCGTGTCAAAAATAAATTCCGGTGCGCCCATGAGCGTCGCGTGGCCACCGATGACCGCCCCACTCCATTTGCGCCCGGAGGAGAACGGTAAGACATCCTGCGCCGCAACTTCTGGTGAGCCGTACGCCTGCTGGACCGCCTGCGCCGTTTCGTTATCGTCACCGGTGGCCGCCACTAGCTGAGCCAGTCGCGTCTGCAGATCTGCCGCTGAGACATCAGCCAACGGTTCCACCCGGTCGAGTTGTAGCTGACCGTTGGTGATGGTCCCGGTCTTGTCCAAACACAGCACGTCGACTCGGGCCAACGCTTCGATGGCGGGTAATTCCCGCACCAACACGTTGTGACGCCCCAGGGTGAAGGCGCCGGCCGCGAGCGCTACCGAGGTCAGTAAGACCAAGCCCTCCGGAATCATGCCGACCATTGAGGCCACGGTTCCCAGAATGGCACGGTTCTGGCTCTGTCCCCGCAACATGGCGGATACGAATAAGGCCGCCCCCAAAGGGATAATGGCAAACGTCAATACTTTAATAATGCGATTAATAATGATGAGTAGCTGGCTGGCACTCCGGCGCTTTTGCTTGGCCGAGTGCGCCAGTTGTTTCACAAAGCTGCCGTGGCCGACCGTGGTGGCCTGCACCATGGCCCGCCCCCCGAGGAGGACGCTGCCAGAAATCAGGGAATCCCCCGTCCCTTTCAGAATTGGCGTGGATTCCCCGGTAATCTGGGATTCATCGACTTCCAGTCCGGCGGTATCCCGAATCAGGCCATCGACAGGAATCTGGTCCCCGCGGTGTAACTCGAGCAGGTCGTCACTCACGATGTCATCTTGGTGTCGCGCCGTCAGCTGACCGTCCCGCAGTACGTCAATTGTACCTTCGGACAGGAGCGCCAGCTTGTCGACCTGCCGTTTGGACCGAATTTCTTGGAAAATACCAATCCCTGTGTTGACCACGACGACCCCCAAGAAGAGCAAGTTTTTATAGCTACCGGTGACCAAAACCAAGGCCCCCAGCAGGACATTGATTAAATTAAAGAGGGTTAATAGATTATCCCGAAAGATTTGTTTCACACTTCGGGTCAGCGGGGGTAAGGGGTCATTCTGCAGACCGGCAGCCACCCGCTGCGCAACTTCATCCGCCGTTAGTCCTTGGTCTAACGGCGTTTCATAACGTTCTGTTGTGGTCATTTCCCCGCAACCTCCCTTTCTTTGGGTTACTCGTTAATTTGCGTCTCCAGGTCAGTGAAAATAGACCGTGACGCTGTGGGCGCACGTCTGGAGCCATAGACCGGTCTCCAGACTTATTTTGAGCCGAAGTCCACGTCTCAAAAATATCAGTTTCCTAAGTGGCCAAGCCACTAAGGAAACTCCCACGGCTGAGTCTATTTTCACCGACCTTCCGACTCACAGACGTTTAACCCACGCTGTTTTTATTTGCGCCTACTATACTGGTGCCAACGGCCTTTGAAATCGTATTTCAGACGCTAAGTCGAAATCAACCGGCCCTAGGACAGCTGCGTCTACTGCTGAGACAACAGTCAACAACCTATAAGAACACACCTTCATTGTACTAGAAAATGGGTTCATCCGGCGCTTAATTCGTTCAGTTCTACGCAATCTTTTAGAGAAACGCAAGCATTTCTAATGGGAACGATAGTAACCTTTTGAGCCGGGGAAGACTACAATGAAATTGGTAGCATTTATTCACGCATTTTTACTTAAATTCTTCAAAGGGAGTAATATTTTGAATCACAAATCATCAGCGGTTATTCTATTTATTCTCTATATCATCCTGCTTGGCTGCATGTTAGCCCATCAAGATATGCTGGCCATGTGGCTCATGACGTTTGGGATGTTATTCGAGGCTAGCATCAACCTCTTTGACGTTTTTCATCGCCGTCAGTAAGCGTTGTCATTTAGCGCTAGATAGCCTAAAATGGAGGGTATACGCGTGCCTGGCCCAGCGCCTCGCACCAACAATGACTGACGGTATCTGCCGTCAAGGAGGAACTATTTTATGACACCACCCACCAAGATTACGGATACACTCAAACTGGCCGATGGCAACCGCATGCCGGTCATGGGGTTTGGGACCTACAAAATCGGCGATCAAGAAACCATGAATAAATCGATCGACGCGGCCTGGAACGCTGGCTACCGCATGTTTGACACGGCCATGCTTTACCGCAACGAGGACATTCTCGGTCCCACCCTGCACCAACTCGGCTTGCCTCGTGAAGGCTTCTTCCTGACCAGCAAAGTCGCCGAAGTCGTTCAGGGTTACGACCGGACGATGAAGGCTGTGGAAGGCTCACTCAAACGTTTACAGACTGATTACTTGGACCTCTTACTGGTTCACTGGCCCGTTCGTGAACACTTCTTTGACACCTGGAAGGCCATGGAACAATTGAAAGCTGATGGCAAGGTCAAGTCCATCGGGGTCTCCAATTACACCATTGCCCACCTGGAACTGCTCGCCACGCAGGCCAAGGAAATGCCCGTCGTTAACCAGGTGGAATACCATCCTTACCTGAACCAACAGGCGCTGTTCGACTACGACCAAGAAAAGAAGATCGTCACGGAAGCTTGGAGTCCTTTAGGCCGGCGCGTGGTTTTAGATAACCCGATGCTGACTAAGATGGCTAAGCACCATAACAAATCCGTTGCTCAAATCGTTTTGCGGTGGGAACTTCAACACGAATTGGTGACGATTCCCAAGTCCACCCATCCCGACCGCATCAAGGAAAACGCCGATATCTTTGACTTCGCCTTGGACGTTGATGAGATGACCATGATCGACATTCTGAATAAGAATGAACGGACGGGGAATGAACCCGAAATCGTCTACGAAACCGCCAAGCAGTACTAGGGTTTAAACTGTGCGGGTACTGCGCCTCCGGGCTGGTGAAAACTGGGCCGTGTTGCGTCCGTTCCCGACGACGAGCTCAAGGCGCCCTGCTGTGGGGCCGGTTACAGCCTGAGAAGCGGGCTTCCACCTCAACTTTGAGCCTGAGGTGCGGTCTCAAAGGTTGTCCCATGCTCTAAACTGAGAAAATCGCTCAGTTAAGACCATCGACACAGCTGGTCGCCTTGGCTCGTCTCTGGTCACTCCCACAACTGACCCATTTTCACCAACCCTGCGGCTCATACGCGTTTAAACCTAGTACCGCTTCGGTGGCGACTTAATCATGTAAACTAAAAAATGCAATCGGCGTTCTCATTAATTAATTGAGGACGTTGATTGCATTTTCTTTTACGCATATTTAGACTGACTAATTGTGCCCAATTTTCAGGTAAAAAGCATTAAGCACAAACTGGCAGAATTAGTTCTGTATCAGCCGTGAGGGCGAGAAAAATGGGTCCAGCCGGGGATTCTGCGAGTATTCCACTCGCAGAATGGCGACTTTGAGACGTGTTCCTCGGCTCAAAGCGTGCTGGAAGACCGCTTTCCAGGCTTCCGGCGTCCTCCCCCAGCGTTCCGATCCCATTTTTCTCGCCCGGTAAGGCGCCATCAAAGCACTAGTTCTCCACTTGTTTGTGTTTACGGACTTGGTACCAGATGACCCCCATTAAGCCGAACAGGATTGGCCCAACCAGCATCCAAATCGTGCTTTGGACGTCGCCGTTTTCCAAGATGGGTTGGAGCAGCGTGAAGACGTTGGCCCCCAAGACCACGAGGAAGACGACCCAACTGATGACAGTCGTCCAGGCCGGTGACTTGTAAACTTCGAACGGCTTGACGATGTCGCGGTTACGCTTGAATTTCGGAAAGGCGTAGACCAGGAACAGGTATGGCAACGTCATGGACACGTTCGCCATCAGCGTCAAAATGTTGTAGAAGGCTGAGGCATCACTCGAGGCAAATGACGCGACCAGAATGATCACGATGACGACGGCACATTGCAGCTTCATCGCATAACTGGGCATATCGTTGTCGTTTAATTTAGTAAACTTCTTTGGCCACATGGACTTTGGCGTCCCCATGATCAGCGTCTTCAGCGGTGAGTAAGTCAACGTGAAGAAGGCTCCGGAGTACGCTAAGAACATACCCAGGCCGGTGTAACGGGCAAACCACAAGCCAATCGTGGTACTCGTGGCGGCGCTCAGACCCAGGGCTTCACCCAAGGTATCCCCGAGATTCCGCATCATGACGTAACTGATGTTCCCCATGTTCGTGGTTGGGTCGGCCAGAACCGTTTGCCAGTTCGTGCTAATCCCCCAGCAAAGAATCCCAATCGCATAACCCAACGTGATCACGACGGCTGAGATGACAATGGCCTTGGGGAACGTCTTTTCGGGGTTCTTGGTCTTATCAACCATGCCCCCTAAGACTTCCAGACCCCCATAGGCGAAGATGGCAAATACGGCGAAACTCATGATTCCCATCGGTTGTTGGTAACCAGGATGTGGGGAATGTAAGAAGGTGCTCAGCGGCTGAGCAAACTGACCATGCTGCAAGGCCAAAACGACACCGGAAACGACCAGCAGGATGGCATTTAAGCTCATGACGGCCAAGCCACCGAGACTGGTGATCCGCACGATGCCCTTGACCCCTTTGATGGAGACCCAGGTCACCAGCACCATCCACAGGCAGGACAGAATCCCGATGACCTGCGTGGCGTTTAAGCCAGCGAAGGCGAAGTTCTGCGTTTGATCACGCCCGAAGAAGGTCGTGGTAAAGGGAATCCAAACCTTCGCGGAGGTGGAAACCAGCCAGATGATGTAGGAGGCGAACCACATGAAGGTCCCGATGAAGGCGAACTCTGAGTTCACACTGCGGTCCAGCCACTGGTACATCCCACTCCCTTCGTCGGATTTGATGGCGGCCCCATATTCTGCCATCATTAAAGCAAATGGAATAAAGAACAGGATTGCCGCTGCTAAGTAGAATAGAATCGACGAGTAACCCATTAAGAAATAGGCCACCGTACTGTTGGCAAAGCCGAAGACGGTCGTAAAGATCATCATGACTAAGGCCATTAAGGTGATTTTAGAGTTATTATTATCAGCCATTATTGTCTCCCCAATTATTTTAGGCTGCCCAATTGTAGGCGCTTTATTTATTGTCAACCACGCCCGTTTAAAAACGGACGCTTGTAGGAACCATACCCCATGGCATGACGACCACAATTTACTTAGATACAGCGTTAGCCTACGAATAGGACTTATCCGCTAATTACCAAAGCCTTTTAGGTCCGCAGGTTGCCAGACGGACTTGTTTCTCTTACAGAGCTGCTAAACCCTTAGCTAGAATGTTTTGGGCTGCGTTATGATCACGCACATGGAACGTGCCACAACTAGGGCACGTCCACTTGCGGTCAGCTAACGTCAACTTATTTTCGCCGATCATGACATGTCCGCAATGGCTACAAGTCTGCGTCGTATTTCGCGGATCAATCGTCAAAAATTTCCGACCGTACAAGTCAGCTTTGTAAGCCAGCATACTTAGTAAAGTTCGCCAACCGACGTCCGAGATACTCATTGCTAAAGCGTGATTTCGTAACATGTTTTTACTCCGCAGTTCTTCAGCTACGACTAAATCGTGGTTTTTGATCAAGGTCGTAGAGACGCGGTGCAGAAAGTTTTTACGTTGGTTGGCAACTTTACGCTGTAGCTTGGCTACTTGTAGCCGTTGCTTTTGATAATTCTTTGATTCTGATAACCGTCGTTGACTCCTTTTAGCTCGTCTAGCCCGCCGTGACAGTTTCCGTTGAGCTTTAGCCAGCTTTCCTTTAATCATTCGGTAGTAACGGGGATTCTCAATTACTTGCCCATTAGAATCTGTCAGAAAATTATCAAGATTCAAATCGATGCCAACTTTAGATTTGACGATTGATTGTTTAGCAACAAAGGGGTGTTCCGAACCAATCTGCAGGGACACAAAATAATGGCCTACAGCGTCCATTGAGACCGTTGTCGTTCCAATTCTAATGTCATTAGCTCGCTCTAAGATTTTTAATGGAAGTCCCTTGAATCGGAGACGTCCCAGTTTGGGTAATTGTAGGTGGTGGGTATCAGTTAATCTGACACTCCCATTTCTCATGGTTGGCACTGTCACTTTGGCACTGTAAAGACAAGATGTTTGATAAGTCTGAGAATAACCACGTTTATGAAACTTAGGCGTTCCGGCCTGATGAACCTGGTGGAATAATTTCCAAGCGGTCTTATAATTTTTGATGGCATTAGCCTTCATCAGACTGTCAAAGTCCGGGTGATTGAGCCACCCATGAATATTGGAGATAGCAGTTGACGGCTTCTTCAGACGCTCGGTCAAATCAGCAATCCGCTTCAAAACAAGCGTAATTGGCGTTTTAACTTTCTTCAGCCAGAATAGGTCAGTGTTCATCCCGTTCATTTCGTTATAAATAAAGCGACTCGCATCACTGTTACGTTTGATCAACCGTTTCTGTTCGGTTGAAGGAAAGACCCGGACCTTAACCCCATAGTAGTAAGGTAATTGTGCCATCGTTTTCGTCATGAACTGCCACCTCCTTTTGCTTGATAACAGCATATCATATGAGTATACTGTATCCATAGTAAGCTGTCTTATAATAATATTTATGGAGGGTGCGTATGAGTGAGAATGCTGAAGGGATTATTCATGAACGTGGTTATGTTTACAGCTTCCATTTTCACTTGGCCTGGGTCACCAAGTATCGGCATGAAGCATTTACAACACCAAAGTTAGTCGCTGAGATGACGGATATTCTAACAAAGATAGCCCGGCTAAACGAAGTGACCATTGAACAGATGGAGGTAATGCCGGACCATATTCACTTACTACTAAGCTTTAAGCCTAAGTATGCACCAACCAATGTTGTCAAAGCCTTCAAGGGCGGTTCGGCTCGCTTGTTCTTTGAACTACATCCAGAGATAAAGGCTCAGAAGTTTTGGGGTGGACATCTCTGGTCGCCTAGTTACTTTATGAGCACCCTGGGTGACATGAGCAGGACAACCGTGGAAAACTATATTGCTAATCAGCGAAAAGCATAATGGCATTCATCCCTTGTTTGAAAGCAAGGAAATTCTGCCATATTTATACTAAATGAAAGACAATACATTCCCGTGGTAATTTCCTAACAGGAGGCTAAATTTTTCGTGTGATAAGTCGGCTTTTTCTCATAGAGATTAGATCTCTTCACGTCCTACAACGTCTGTCGGCAACTCATCCTTACTTGGACGTAAGTCAGCATTCTTGTGAGTTCTATCTTCGAAAATGTTTGGTCCCACCGGATGATAAATAAGGCTACCATCGTCTAGGACCCTCACGGAAAACTCTTGCCCCACTTGAACCCCGAAACTAGCCGGAACCTGTAAAACTAATTCTTTGCCAACTCGTCTGACCTTCATGTAAACTCCTCCTCATTGCGTCATGCTAACCCT
This sequence comes from Levilactobacillus mulengensis, assembly GCF_003946045.1. GTDB lineage: Bacteria > Bacillota > Bacilli > Lactobacillales > Lactobacillaceae > Levilactobacillus > Levilactobacillus mulengensis. The sequence goes on from NZ_RHNW01000007.1 coordinate 97,853, forward strand.
ACCAGATAACACCCCATTTACCCAGCAAAAAGCCCACCAACCACGTTAATCGCGGCCAGTGGGCTTCATTAATGTCGATTTAATTAGTCGATGCTAATCTTATGATTGTCTGCAACCTTGGTTTGCTTTGGCAATGTCAAGGTCAGAACGCCTTCAACGTACTTGGCTTGAACATTATCCAGGTCAATGCTTGGCAGGTAGAAGGAACGCGCAACGTTTTGGCTGCTACGTTCTTGACGAAGAATCCGGCCATCGTCATCCTTAGCTGACTGGTTGACCTCGGACTTCCCAGAAATTCTCAGGGTGTCGTCGCGGTAATCGACGTGAATGTCTTCCTTCTTGAAGCCAGGCATTTCGGCCGTCACCACGTAGTCCTTATCGTGTTCCACAACATCCGTCTTCATAGAGCCATCGCCGCTAAACATGTCGCGTCCCAGGTTCCCCACTTCGTTAAAGAAATTCATTGGATCAAAGAAATCAAAGTTCCGGTTCATAACATCGTTAGTCATAATCAATAACCCCTTTCTGCTTTGCTTGATTACATTATCTATAATAGTCAGTATTGGTCAGGATTGCAAGTAATTAGCGCTCGTACTATCGGAGTGCTAAAATCCTCACATAAACACTGATATATCAGCGCTTATGTGAGGATATACTAAATCATATATAAATTAAGATCAAACAATTAAGCAAAAGGTCAGTGATGATTTTCTATTTGTGGTAGTAGTAGCTTGCCCGGCCTTTTCCCGGACCCAATGGTGGCATGTAGCAACGTAATGCCGTTTTCCCGTTGTGTCTGACCTTTTTCCAGTACGGCCATTCGTCTGAGTAACTTTGACCAACATTGTAGCCCCATTTTGCCTTAGAAATAGCTAAATCACTATACCAAGGTGAGCCACCTACACGTCGAGCAACCTTAAACTTTTTACCGGACAAGGTGTACCACTTTCTCTGCCCAGCATTTTTCGTCTTCCATTGCCACTTAGTAAAGATCACCTTATCGTACCCATGTTTTTTCGCATTGTACTGGCGCCAGTGGCCTCTTAATGACTTGGGCACCACCGTGTAATGCTTCTTAGCTGCTTGCGCGGTAACTGTACTAGTAGTGACGAACGTGACGCCCCCGACTATTGCTAATAGAACCGTGAGCGTAAACAAAATCTTTTTCATCTAAAAATTCGCTCCTCAACACCTAAATTTAGCAGTGTTAACAGTGCTTTCTCCCATTAACACTCCCCTGTACTCTATGATACCCCTTGGCGATGATTAACCCAAAGGACTATTTCACTAATCACTAAATCTAACCTCGCGACCGCCACCACCAAACCAAGGCTCCTAACCAGCCAAACGCCGCAACCCACAGGAGTCCCCGTGAAAGCAATCGCGGCTGATAATGAAAGGCAAACGTATTTTGGCCACCCCGACTCTGAACCGTTGCCAGTCGTAACGTCTGCTTGGGATTATTGCGGTACTGAAAGGCGTGCCCATTCAGCGTCGCCTGCGTGTTGCGGTACATCGCGACCGGTAACGTCAATGACTGTTTTTTTGTTCCCGTCCACCGCAGCGTTGTGGCGTGCCGCCCAATCGTTTGGTGTAGGCGCGGACCGGTCCGTTGGTAAAGCACGCGATCCAGTTCCTCGTACGCCGCGAAAACATTATCGGTCGGTTTATAGTTCGGCTGAAGGGGTAAATAATCCGGCGTTGATTTGGTCGCGAGTGTTAAGGGCTTAGCCAGATTGGGGCTGTTAAAGGCCGTCCGCAAGTTTTCCAGTTTCTTAGCAGAGTACGTCCGTGCTGGATAAATGGCACGCGGAACCGCAAAAAGTTGTTGCGTATGCCGCAGGGTTGAGTAGCCATTGACGGCAATTAGGAGAACGCCTAGCCCGGCGATTCCTAGTCGCAGCAGGCCATTCCACCCACGACCCAGGATCGTCGTTGACAACAACTGACCATCAGCGACCAGCAATAGCACCGTCCCCACCGCCATAAACCGCGAGGGAAACTGAATAAAACTGATAGCTGGCAGTAAATGAAAAATGGCATTCCAGGGCAAGAGCACCGACGAGATCACATAGAAGCCAGCACCGAGACTAGCCGTTACCTTGGTCGAGAAGCTTAATTTTCGCCAACCAATCAGGAGAATAATCACACTGGCGACCAGCACCACCAGAATCAGATAGCGCGAGCGATGCAGGACCAGGACGTTAAACGCCTTTCTACCCGGGTCTTTGACCTGACCGACGCCCAAGATTCGGTTGCCCATAAAGACTTCTACCATGCCGGCAATCACATTGGCACATAGAACCAGGTACAGCAAGATGGCCTGCCCAATTTTCAAGAGAAAATCACGCCGGTTCGGTAACCGAAACAGAGCAACTATCGCGTAGACCAACAGCATCAGCGCAATTTGCGCGGCTGAGATCAAATGGGTCTGCGTCAACAGCGCCATCACAATCGCCAGCTGCCAAACGTTGACCGGATGCTCACGATTTTCAATCATCCGTACCCCGACGATCACGCCTAAAGGCATCAACGCCGCGCCCCAGCTCATGAAGGACTGCCGGATATTCCACATAATAATTTGATAAGTAAACGGGTAAAGAATGGCGATTGCCTGCGCTGTCAGGTTAGTGACCCGGCACCGGCGCAGCGCCACGTACATACATTCGGCGGCGACTGCGCTGAGGACGACGCGAGATAGGACTTGGTATTTCACGTAGTTGCCTGCCAGCAAGAGTAAGACCCCGTTGAATCCGGCGGCAAACGGCCCATAGATGGCGTTGACCATCCGGCCCATCCCCTGATACTCATAGGGCGCGACAAAATAATGGAAATTCAGCTGTTTTAGCTGCATGACAACGTCGTAGAACCGGTTAAAGTGAAAGAGCCCATCGACACCGAGAATGACCGAGTGACTGGTAAGCTGCGGTAGCGCCGCCAAAAACGACAGCGCAATCACAATTAAAAGAAACGCGTGTTGCCACAACCAGGTTCGCACCGGATGTTGGGCTGGTGACTCTGACATAGAAATCCTCCTTGTTAAGTGACTGTTGGCAAAGAAAAAGAGGGCTTGCACCCTCCGCTTTCTAGCTAGTCTGGTAGTTCATAATTGAGCTTACTGTTGAATGAGACCTTCCCATTTCGTAAAACGACGGCATGACCTTCAGGAATATCCGTCAGATCATCATTCATGGTATTCCACCACCAGGTGAAGTTAGCTAAGGCGTTGTGATACCGTTTCCCTTGTAAATCACCGTAGTAATCGACATTCATGAAAATGGCATCCGTCACATCCCCAACCTCACCAATCTTGGGCGCCGTCTGAACGCTGGCGTACTGATGCCCGAGAATTTTAGGCAGCGTCTTCTTGTAAGTGACCTTACCGTGATGATTCTTCCGGACAAGGTAAGCGCGGGTGCCACTTTGCGGCGTCAGCTTCGTGTAAAACTTCGTCTTGGCCTGGTACCGTTTGTGAAAGGCCTTCCCTGTCTTCAATTGATAAACAATTGCGGTGACCTTACCTTTCTTCTTGGTGACCGTCACCGTGGCCCGCGTCGTTTTGTCCTGGTACGTATGTGTGCTGGCCGAAGCCGTCGTCACGACCAAGAAGCCCCCTGCCATGACGGCGAGACTGGTCAGCACTAGTTTCTTTATCATCCGTTTCACCACTTCGACTTCACCCTTCGTTAGATTCGACCGTATATTTCAATTTTTTACCGTCAAATCGCGTAACACCCTTGCTCGTAATCGTATAAGTATGCTTTTTACCCTTTAACTTGTACGAGAAGGTTAACCACTTGCCTTTGACATTATTCTTGATTGTCGTTGGCACGTTACCATACTTATTATCGTAAATCGTGTAATGCTGCGTTTTACCGCTCTTGAGATACTTCGTGGCGCTGTGTTTCCCTTTCTTTTGCGACGAATAGAACAGCTCTAATTCGCCACCTGTGCACCGCAGGGCCTCAACCCCCGTGTTCGAATAATTACCATCCGACTCTCTCATATATGAACGCAAAACAAACTCGGCGCTGGTCGCAAAGGAAAATGAATGTCCCGCATTTTCCGCCTGAAATTTAATTGGTTGGCCTAGGATTTCATATGGCCACATAGCCCTGGGCAAATCAGCGTCGCCAAAGTTCGCGGAGTAGGTGTAAAACATGGAAGAGGCATACTCAATTTTCGCGGATGGTTCGCCCCTAAAAGCCGATGTCCGCATCCAGCCGACTAATTTATGTGTTCCTTCATGATTAGCTCGCGCTGAATACTTGTAAACGCGATAATAATTATGCCCCTTAATCTTAGCCTCAGCTAATGGCCAATAATTAGCCGTCACCTTGGCCCCATTCACGCGGCGCAACAGCTTTCCCTTGCTGGAATAAACGCCGGCACGATTGGGCTTACCGGTATTTTCCTCGTAATCCAGCAAATCAATTGGATAGGGATGCTGCCACTTGTGAATGTAGTGAACCGCAGCATTCGCCGTCGTTGGTGTTTGAACTAAGCTGCCAACACCAACCAAACCCACTAAGCACAAAGCTAATAGCCAAATCTTTTTCACGATGTCCATCTCCTATTTAAAGCTTTTCCTGATAACCATAACTCGAGCCTGGGGACTTAATCACTAGTGGATACTGGTAAGAATACCAGCGTTGATACGGTGCAGATGCATTGTGTGTAAATTGTTCCATGACCCGGTAAGTCTTGCCTCTTAACTTGTGGTGCGTTGGCCGACCGATAAAGATGGTGTTAATGATCATTCGCTTATAATGATAGTTTTGATCCGGAAATTTAATATACTTGGCCTTGCCCTTGGTTAACTCATAAAATCCTTGTTCTACTTTGTAAACGTGCAGGCGTTGACTCTTCTTACCATGATTAAAACTATAAGTCCGCTTCTTCGTTCTGAGCCGACTATCTTGCCCAGGAGTGTCTCCCTTAGGCCCTGATGACGTATAAACATGGTACTTAGTGACGTGCACCTTGATGTAATACTGACGATAATTTTTTTCGTTCGAATTGTCATACCACGTTCCCCGAATGGACTTGGGGTTATAGTGATAGACCTTCGCCGACGCCGTTTGTGGGAACAGATATAACCCACCCACTATCGCAATAACCAGTGCGAACCATTTAAAATGTTTCATAAAGTGCCTCCTGATTTTTAAAACCTAAACATAAGACTGAGTTTTTTAAGTATTTAAAAAAACATTTCAATCTCTACTCAACCATGTGAACACTAATATCGCTTAAGAGTCATGCCTTGATACTTAATTCTATTCTTGGAAATGTAAGTAAATGAGTCTGTCGTCCAATGCCCAGCTTGCGCATAGGAATAGATGCGGACCCGATACTTATTGTGACCAAGGGCCTTGACCCGCGGCTTGCCATACGCAAAGACCCAGCCAGTCGCCCCCATCGCCGCGGAATCATAACCATTCTTTTTGACGCGTATGCGAACCTGCTTATTCCGCCAGTGACCCCAAAACTTCTTCGGCATCCCCGAGCGATAACGAGAAGTATTGGCCGTAACTGGTGTTAATGCCGTCGTTGACAACGTCAAGGTTGCCAGCAACGCAGCCGTCCATTTTAATCCAGAACGCATTAGTAAAACCTCCTACACTTTCATTTAATCAACGGACAAAATCTCCAATCACTTGACGTTAACGATGCCAAATTGTCAAAGGATCATTGGCATCCCCTCGCATCCCGTGATACATCTTGTGCCCTTTAATCCAATATGGCGTTTGCTCGAACAGATCAATCTTTTTAACGGTATATTTGTTACCGCTCTTGAGAACTTTTTTAAACGAAATCTGGCTCGTGTACTTCTTGCCTGTTGGTGCCCAATAAATGTGATACTTCGTGATTTTAGTCTTGTACTTGCCCCGAATCCAGACGTGACGCAGGGCCTTAGGCATGCCATTGACAGTATGCGCAGCTTGCGATGAGACCGGAACAGCCATCCCAATTGCCAGCATCCCTACCAGCAGCAACATTACTCGTAATCTTTTCATTGTTTTGCTCCCTTTGTGGCTTTAAACGATACACAAATAGTTGGTGATAACCATAGAGTTACCCACCAACTATCTTGTGTCCTTCCTATAACAGACCTTTAATTAACATCTCTCTGCTATAAAAATGCGGTCAGTTATGATGCAAAGTCTATAAATTAGTTTGTTGCGTATCAACCGTCCCGTGTGTCCGCAATAGCTTGGGGTACTGAAAGGCATACCATCGCTGGAATGGTGCGCTTCCTTTCTGAACATACTGTTCCATGACACGATAGGTCTTCCCCTTCAATTTATGATGCATCGGCCGCCCCACAAAGATTGCATTGAGCAAGCCCCGCTTATACGGACTCTTCTTAGGCATCTTATAGGTGTACATCTTTCCGGTTGTTAAAATATAAAAGCCCTGCTTATCCTTGGCCACATGAATTCGATTGGCCTTTTTACCTGAATTTAAACTGTACGTGTGTTTAGGTTCTTTAAGACCTAGCACGTTGCCCCTAGATCCCCGTGTCACATACACATGGTCTTTCGTAACTCTAGTCTTGGTATAAAATTGCCGATAGTAAACATCATTTGTGTTGTCATACCATGTTCCCCGAATCGTTTTGGGAATGCTGTGATAGGACTTTGCCGACGCCACTTGTGGGAATAAAATCATGCCACCTATCAGGGCCACAATCAACGCAAGCCATTTTACTTTATTCATTAGAAAACCTCCTCGTACTTTCATATCAGCTAACAATACTAGCTATCCTGGCAATACCATGTCCTGTGAATTTGGTTAGGAAAGGTTAATTTGCAAGCACTGGGTAATCTTTGCATCAACGGCCAGTACTACACCGCTCAACCCAAGAGATACGACTACTATGCAAACTTGTCTTATCCCTCTCATTGGGACAGCCCCCCTACTTTGCTCGGCTATACCACAGGCCATCTGGGCCTCCGCCTTCTCTTGTGAAACTCATTCTGCCATTCTTAAGAGTGAAGCTTACCTTAACATTTTGCTTATCTAAAAATATAGAATTCTTGGTAATCGAACTGAACTGTCGAAAATGAGTTAGTACAACATAGTGGTTATTGCTTGTCTTCTTGTAACGCGGCGACAAGTAAATATTCATTGTATCTACATTCTCACTAGCAAATTTCTGGCTACTAACAGTCATATGGTTATAAATATCTCCAGCCTCACGTCCAGCTTTTTTCTGCTCATGCTTGGATAATGACCAGTGCCCCCGCAAAATTTTAGGCATTCCTTGATGATACTTAGCAGCCTGCACCGTTGTTTGTGGCTGAGACAACACGCCTAATGCCAAGCCCATAGAAGCGGCTGCAATGACCGTTAATGTTTTTTTCATGATCGTATCTCCTCTACCGTTTACCGAACTGTTACTTTAACTGTCTTGGTGATGGCGGCGTACTTGCTACCGTTCATCCCGCCGGCATTGATCTTCAACGTCTTAGCTTTAGGTGCATAGACCTTCAGTTTAAATTTATGTTGGCCATTAATTTTCACAGTCTTCTTGCCACGATACGTCTTGATCTGAGCACGATTCAGTTTCTTGGTCTTAGCCAGTGCAGACTTCATCAATCGGTTATGTGTGACCTTACCAAAGACGATGACATACTTACCAGACTTCTTAGCATCGATGCCATAGACCTTATTTGCCTTTGCGGCCGGCTGTACTTTGGTAACCGTTTGACCGTAATCTGCAACTGCTGTGCTAAGCCCTTCTACGAATTGCATTGTAGCGTCAACTCGATCATCCATATTAGATGTTTCTGATTCTGCTTTATAGTTGTCTAACGAATCCTGAGCGCTACTGCTTAATCGACTTCTAAACTGCTTATAGATACTCATTAAGCCACTATAATCGGCTTCAAAATCTGCTGGCAGAAAGTTGTCCTCATCGTCTTCCTCATTACTAACGCCATAGTAATAGTCGTAAATAGAGCCAGAGAATGTTGGACCATAATTTTCACCTCTATAGGCATCTAGCGGATCAGACTTATATTGACTTACAGTATCCAGTGTCACTCTACCTTGCATATACTCTGAACCATGGAGACACGCCTTACGCATAACTTCAACGTCACTCAAAAATTGCTTCCGACTAACCGTCTTGGCTTGGGCCACCACTGTTTGTCCCAGTGACACACTGCCATTCGTTAAAATATCCGCACCACCAAATAAGGCCAGCGCCGTGACTGAGGTTAAGGCTGTTCTTACGATAAATTTATTCATAACTATTTCCTCCAAAATTTAGTTTCAATGTTCATACTAATTACGTCGACGAAGAGCTGCTCGAATCCAAGCAAATGCCGCTGCAGCAACAATGACAAGTCCACCAATGATAAACAGTTGGTGATGATCATTACTACGTTTTGCCGTGTGACGGTTGACTTGTGGCGATGCCATCTGTTTGGTATTGCTATTGGTCTGAGTTGTCTGCTTAGACTTGGACTTTGTGCCATCAGTAGCTTTTGCTGCTTTAGACTTCTTTATCGCTTTACTTTGTTGCTTCTTGCTTGACCGCTCCGTTGTCACTGGTCTAGTCGCAGCTTCCGCAACTGTCTCACCGGTCGCCTGACTGATAGCCTGTGTAACGGCTGGAATAACGACCGTCAAGGCTTTCCCGTCCACTGCTTTCGGCGTGAATCCCATTACTGAGGTTCCCCGGTAAGCTTTAGAATGGGATGTTGCCAGTGTAAAGTCCCTTGACGTCGATTGCTTGTTTGCTAATCGTTTGATTGACGCTGCCTGCTTTTGCGCCAGTTTCGTTTTAGCTGAAAGATTCCGTGTCGTTGTGTTCTTGGTAGTAGTTTCAGCCTTTTTATCCGCCGATTTCTTCTTATTCTGCTTGGTTGTCTTCTTACCTGGTAACTTTTCAGGCATTTCCATGTCTCCAGTGGGCACTGGCGCTACTGTATCTGTCGTAGTCGGCGTTGTTGGATTGACTGGGGTGACTACCGGAGCTGTGGGACCAGTCGGATTCGTCGGCGTCGTTGTTCCGGTTCCTGGGTTATTACCCGCAATCAATTTGTCTAAGACTTGTTGGCGAACCATTGCAATGTTCTTGGTTGCCTGAGTTTCGGCTTGCTGAGCTGCTACCAGCTTCTCATTAGCAGTCGCCAAGTTTGCTTTGGCCTCTTTCAGGTCTTGATTAGCTTGATTCAGATTCTGTTGTGCCGTATTCACTTCAGACTGCGCTTTCTCTAAAGTATCAGCAGCCGTCTTTGCCTGAGCTGTCGCCTGCTCTAAGACCCCTTGGGCCGTAGTTAATGCAGTCGTTGCTTGGTTAAGAATCGCTTGTTGGTCCGTCACCTTTTGTGCTAGTTGATTTTGGGCTTCTTGCGCTTTGCTAGCTGCATCACTAGCCGTTTGACTATCTGTCTTCGCGGTTTCTAACTTCTCCTCAGCGGCTGTAATCGTGCCCGCGGCATCTGTGTAAGTAGCCAGCTTTGTCTTCAAACTATTCAACTGATCTGTATCAGTTGCCACGGTTTCTTGCTGCGTTGTCAACGTCTCGTTCAGTTCACTGAGCGTCTGTTGGGCAGCTGACAACTGGGCTTCAGCCGTCGTTACCGCTTCATCAGCCGTAGTGGCTTCGCCTGTTGCGGTGGTTACCAAACCGGTCTTGGCTGTAACATCACTCTGCTTACCTGTCAACGTCGTCTGCAAGTCAGTTAACGCTTCAGTTGCGGTGTCCACCAGGGCCTGCTTGGCGGTAACAGTCTGATTAGCTGTTGTTACTGCGTTAGAAGTCGCCTCAACCTTATCTCTTACTGCCACCACTTGCGCATTAGCATCTGCAACTGCTTGATCAGCAAGCTTTTGGTCTGCCTGTGCCTGAGTTAAGTCACCCTGCGCTGTCTTTACGGCTGTAGTCGCCGTGGCTAACGTCGCTTGTTGGCTACTCAGCGTGGTCTTTAAATCATTGACCTTTTGTTGAGCATCAGTCTGGTCAATCGTTGGATTAGCAATGATTGTCTCTGCTGATTTATCAAAATCAGTCGTAACGTAGGCTGGAGAATCAATTGCCAACTCGAAATGCATTTGGCCCAAATTATCAATTGACATCCCAAAATATTGATTGTCGTAAGGATTCAGAGGATCTACCCCTGCAAGGGCAATTAAATGACCTTGGTCAGCGCCGTACAAGTTATCATTAAATACCATCGATCTAATACCGTTATAGATACCTGCTTTCACATCATCTATACTGGTTGCCTCAGCAAAATAACCTGCACCAGCACTCTCATAATAATTACCACTATCATCGAGTCCATATTTCTTCGCAGCGGTCGTAATTGCGGACACATCATGGCCTTTTTTATCAAGATGCCAGTTATCAGCATCGTATGCCGCTGCAACGTCCTTAGCAAAGTTCATCATCGTTGTACTGATGGTTACCTGTGGTTGCCCTAATTGTTTCCGAATCTGGTTAATCAAGGTCGCTGTATATTTCGCCAAGTCTTGATACTGATCAGCAGTTAACGATGCTGCACCACTGTATGGCGTTACAGCATCCGTTGCGTTTGACTGATACTTATTTCCATCAGCTCCTGGCGTCATAGTCGAGGCTAATGATGCTGAAGCGGCATCGGCAGCTGCCTTAGCATCCACTGTGGCCTTTTTCTCCGCAGCTGTTGCGTCACTACCTGCTTGATTCTCCGCTACCATGGCGTCTACATAAGCGTCATTAAGCGTAGCCATATTCTGCAAGTCAGCTAGTGTCAATCCACTTGGCAACGTAATCGTATTTATCGCTGGTACACCAACTTCGGCGGCAGCTAAGTCTTTCTGAGTTTTGTCAACCGCATCCTGAGCCGTCTGTTGTGTCCCTTGAGCAGTAGCTACAGCAGTTTTAGCATCCGCCACCGCATCTGATTTCGCCGCTGCATCCGTCACTGCACTATCGGCTGCTTTCTGAGCGGCTGTCAAATCGTTCTTAGCTTGTGCGGCTACAGCTTCAGCATCCGTCACCGCCTGCTGGGCTGTTTTCAAGTCTGCAGCTGTGCTATCCACACTGTTCTGTTGGTCATTAACAGTCTGTTTAGCCGTTTCAACTGCTTTATTGGCATCATCAAGTGCCTGCTGCGCTGTTTCAACATCAGTAGCCTTATCCTTCGCAGTTTGCTGAGCGGCTGTTAAATCACTCTCTGCAGCGGTTACTTTTCCTGATTGGTCTTTAATCTGTCCCTGCGTATTCGTAACTGCTGTATTGTCCTTGTCCAACCGTGCCTGTTGATCACTAATGTCCTGATTAGCCTTGGCAATATTCTCTGGCGTTGCTTCAGCGGCATTGGTGTTAGCAGTATCTAAGTCTTGCTGAGCCTTGGCAGCCGCATTAGCCGCATCTTCAGCTGCTTGTTTAGCGGCATCCGTTTGCTCTTGAGATGCCGCACTAGTATCCTGGGCCTGCTTAACTGCGGCATTCGCTGCATCTGCCTGAGACTGTGCTGTATCAACACTCGAATTAGCATCAGTGACTGCTTTATCTGCCGTATCCTTATCCGTTTTAGCCTGATCAACTGCTTTTTGAGCGTTATCAGCTGCCGTAGTTTGTTTCTTTACAGTTGCCTGACCCGTCTCCACATCCTGTTGTCCATTAGTAACGTCGGTTTGCGCATCCTTTGTAGCCGCTGTCGCCTCTGCGGCTGCATCTTTAGCTGCTTGAACCTCCTTAGAAGACTCCACCTGTTGGTTTAAAGCATCCTGGGCGGCCTGATCTTGACTCGTCTTATCATTTGTATCTGGTAAGGTATCGGCTTTTACACCAACACCACCCGTCAAAATCATTCCTGCTAAAACAGCTGCTGTCCCAGTAATAACTTGTGTTGTTTTTTTAATCAAATTAATCTCCCCATATCGTAAAATTTTAATTTAATCAACTTATTGCCCACTTATGCACTATGTAAAATCAACTAGCGGTTTTAAAACTGGGACACTCAGTCTCGGTTTTTCCCTTAATCGCTAGTTAACTATTCAACTAAATCCGTTTCCCTTATTGATTAATCGATTTACTTCTTGGTTAGCCAAAGGCCCATTTTAAGGTAGCGTCCAGCCTTATAATGCTCTTGCCACTGCAGACGCTTCCCAACCTGATGAACGCGAACCCGGTCAGGCTTATGCGAATACAATGTTTCAATACCTTTAAAAACATAAACGTGTTTTCCAGTCTTTTGATACTTCAACTTCCCAAGCATATAAGGGTCAGCAATGAAATAAGCCGTAAACTTGCTTTTCGTAATCTTTGCAACTTCTGGTGCTTTAAATGCGTTTTGTCCCTTACCTACAGTTTCCATACGTTCCCAAGTACCACGCAACACTTTGGGCGTCCCTTGGTGCCACTTGGCCGCATGAGCCGTAGTTGGCGTATCCAATGCCAGCGGCAAGCCCACTGACAGGCTCACCGCAGCCAGTGCTAATAACTTCTTCATAAGTTCTGCTCCTTTAAAGAATGTAGAGAAACCACAAACACCCAATCATCAGTACCCAAGAACCATACAATGCAAGGCGCTGTCTAGGTGTCCAACCAAAGTGTGCTGACTGATGCTGACCATTCTGATGCGCCGAAAATTTGTAACGCAACGCCCAAACGGCGAAAATAGTATACCCTATCATCAATAGCAGACTGAATATCGCAGTCATAGGAATCAGATGCACGACAATTACTTGTCTCAACAACCTACCACCACCTAAGTAAGCAAAGGTATCCCATATAACCCCATACCACTCAAGTAAGTGCGCCTTTCGCCGAAAATAAACTGAGGCAATGGGAATCGCTAGTATTAAGGCACTACTTATCCATACACCAAAGGTTGACCCGTATCCGGTATACCCAGCTATCTGAAGATAGAGGGCATATTTTAAAGTATGAAACCGGAGAAATTTCCACCAAATAAAACCAGCAATCACTAACAACACTGCCAATGCGCCTTTGGCTGTCTCGAGATTTTCAATCTTCTGTTGATGCTGCTTCCACTGTTGCTGTGCCCACTTATTACCCTTATGCGCTTCCAACTCGATTTGTTGCCAACGCATCTCTTCTGTAGCTTCTTTGACGCCTTGCTTCACACCAGCTTCGACTTCTTCATCAATACGACTTTGAATCTCTTCCTCATCTGGACCATTATAATAAGACATCTTGCACTCCCTTTAATTATGTAAACCCGTCTGCTTTTAAGATCACTGTTTTCGTTACCTTTTTATCCAACGCCGCATAACCGCTTGAAAATCAGTATCGCTTCCCAAGAACGCTCCTCACATCTAAGACAAAATGTAGTGCTTTATGCAGTGCATATTATCGGGACATTTTTACTTAAACTTGTCTTCCAGGAGGTGATTGCAAATGGCATTCAAAATTCGACATGATCGTAAAGAAACCGTCAACAAAACAGTTCGGTTCCCGCTGGAATTGGTAGAAAAGATTGAACACGCGATTGAAGGTGAGGACGTCACCTTTTCAACCTTTGTGATTCAAGCTTGTGAATATGCGCTCGACAATATGGAAGATGATAAAGATAAGAAGTGACAGTCACTTGTTTAAAGGCTTATACAAATAATATCGCAATACATTTAGCATTGCAATATGTATTGCCTTTCGCTTTTTTGCTTTACATTCTAAATCTTTGCCTCATGTAGTAATTACGACAAAAAGTCATCTAAATCAAATCTAGATGGCTTTTTACATACGATTTCACTTAGTCTGTCGCTTCTCACGGACAGGTTACAATTTACGAAAATAGTTGGACTACTGAAAAAAATACCAATCCGTTGAAAAGCCATTATCCCAAAATATTGGATAGCTACTTATTTTGGCTTTCCGACAAGCTTTCTCATGATTCTGCATTTTTTGAACTAGTGAAAACAGCTCCGAGCAACATTATCTTGCAACACACCTGCAGATAGTGACCAATCTAAGGGACTCGCTCTCAAAAAAGCAAAAAAAGAGCAACCAGCTCGCACCAGTTGCCCTACTTTTCTCTATCTCGCCTCATCTTTAAATTGCGACAAGCGCTGTGCAGCGTCACGATAGACCGCTTTGTCTGCTCGTTTGCCAATGGCTAAGATTTGAATGATTTGAATTTCCTGATCAACTTGTCTAAAAACTATTCGTAACCCCATACGCTTGTTCTTCAGCTTGCGACAATTAATCAAGCTTCCCGCTAACGGTTGGCCGGCCTGCATCCCCAACTTTCTAATCCTGTTTAAGCCTTTATCGACAAAGACTTTCTGGGAACCATCTAGTTTTTGATAGTCGTTTCGCGCTTCCTCTAAATAGGCAATTGCATATGCTTCAGTCGTATCTGACATTATTCCCAACCGTCATTTTCATCGACTACCGGTTTCTCATCAGCTACAGAACCCCGAACCGTTTTGTCATCCACTAAAGGTGTCGGAGCTTGTGCCTGCTTCAGCAACCGCTGCGAGACCAGGTAGTCTTGTTCCATTTCAAATAGCTTCTCTTGAAGTTCCTCATTTCGATTAACTAGTTTTTCATAATCCGCAACTGCTAAGACGACCCCAGCTGGTTGATCCCGATTGAAAACATAGACGCCGGTTTTTTTGTCGCCCGCCTCATCAAACAGTTTTTTAGGAGACTTCTTTAAATCAGTAATATTACTGATCGGCACGTTCATCGTTTGCATGCTGAGCACCTCCCCTTTTAGCATATAGTACCACGATCACCAGAAATGTCCTAAGAAAACGGCTTTTATCCGTCTTATAAAAGTCTTTTAAACGTTTTATTCCCATAAAAAAAGAGCAACCGGCTCACACCAGTTGCTCTCCAAGTTAAATTTAGTAAGTTTCTTGTTGCACATCGTTGTCGATGATATTTTCATCGAGCGCTTCTGACAGCTTGTGTAAGCCGGCATCACGCGTTTTGATAATGTCCATGTTGAAGATGATGGAATCAATATCGCCACCAGCAAAGTCAAATTGTTCGAAGTAGACGTAAGGATCGTGGTCTTCGTCGTCGTTTAAGAAATGCTTCGTAACAGCATCAGATAAAGCGGTCGCCCATTCTAAATCTGCCATCTTTGGTAAATCTTTCTTCGTCACATACCCCGGATCAAGAACCAACTTCGCCGCTTTTTCAACGTCCTCTTTAGGAATTACTACGGTCGGTTTCTGTGTTTCTTCCTTTGGTGTATCTGCCATAATCAAAATCTCCTTTGATGTTTCTGACTTTAGTCTAGTCCTTTTTCGGGCAAACGTTAAGTATTCCATGCAACTTGTGTTAGTTAGCCGGTTAAATGGTCCGACGGCAGGGTGAATTTCACGCTAACCGGTTCGGGGTGAGGTAGACTGTCGGCAGGCGCCTCTGGGATGGTGAAAACAAAACCAGTTTGCGCTGAGCACATTTATCTTTCCTGAATCTAACACCTAAGTTTGGCCATCGAAACAGTCCATGCCGCATTGGTCGCTACTCACCACTTTTCTACTATATAAATACCCCACCATACGAGTAACTTCGTTCGCCAATCTAATTCCCCTCAGAATCTGCGTCAACACTGACTTTTCCCCCGCATGACCGACTAAGGCCCCCTTTTTCCTAGCCACATGTCACCCGTTACCCCCATCCAAATCCCCGGCCCACGCAATTTTTGGTAAAATTCCACTTATTTTGCGGTGTTCGGTTGCGTCGGACCGCCATAAAGGGTAAAATTTGCTTCAATTCACCCCCTGTGAAAAGGCGGTGAGACGCGCTATAATGAAGAGATAGAACTATATGAAATGAGGAATGATGTGTGGATAGCGGTCAGATAGTTGTAAATCTAATTATTATTTTAATTACCTTCTTTTTTGCAGCTTTCTTTGTTGCCTGCGAGTTTGCTTTGGTCCAAACCCGGCCTAGTGCCCTGGAGGAAAAAATTGCCGAAAGAGACAAGCCATCGGCCAAGCTGAATCGGGCCATGAAAATGGTCACCAATTTGAATGAATATTTATCAACGACTCAAGTGGGGGTTTCCCTCGCCGGAATCATCTTAGGGTGGATCGGGGAAACGTTCTTCGTTGACCTACTGCTCGGCGGGATTGCGCCCGCCCACCTGAACAACGCAACGGCCCACACCATCGCCGTGATTGTCGGTGTCCTTTTACTGACGTACCTCGAAGTGGTCTTCACAGAAATTGTGCCGAAGAACATTTCCATCGACATGCCAATGAAGGTGTTAATGTTAGTGGTGACACCCCTACATTACTGCCACGTCATCTTCTACCCGTTCGTCTGGTTACTAAACAATAGTGCCTCCGGCGTGGTCAAATTGATGGGCCTGAAAGTGGCCAACGAAAGTGATGAAGTCTTTTCCCAAGCTGAAATTTTAAACCTTTCCAGAAGCGCCGTTGCCGGTGGTGAACTGGAAAAGAACGACTTGATCTACATGCAACGGGCGTTCGAGCTGAACGATAAAGTGGCCAAAGATATCATGATCGACCGGACTCAACTGGTTGTCATCGACATTACCGCTAACGTCAAGGAAGCCCTGAACGTTTACCTGCAAGAACGCTTTAGCCGGTTACCCGTTGTGGCCGACGGTGATAAGGATAAGATTCTGGGTTACGTCTACAATTATGATTTGATTCGGCAACAGCAAGTGGATTCTCACGTCCGAATCGATAAATTAATTCGCGACATCTCCACGACCCCCGAAACAACGCCCATCACCCAAGTCCTCCAACAAATGATCAAGAAGCGGACCCCAATCGTCGTCGTAGTTGACGAATACGGTGGGACGTCCGGGATCATTACGGATAAGGATATTTATGAAGAACTGTTCGGGACCGTCCGCGATGAAATCGATGACGCCAACGACCAGTACATCTTCAAGCAACCCAATGGCACTTACCAGGTCAACGGGAAGATGACCACCTACGACTTTGAGCGGTACTTCAACACCGATATCAAGGGCTTTGAGGCCTCCGATACGGTCACGATGGCCGGGTTTATCATTGATAACTACCCCGACGTCAAGGTCAACGATGTCATCCAACTGAAGAACTTTGACTTGAAGGTCTTGGATTACGAAAACTCCTTCATCAACTGGTTAGAGGTCACGGTCAATCCGCCACAGAAGCAAATCACCACGACGGAAGACACCGAAAGTGACGACAAGAAAAAAGATAAGTAACATCAAAAAAGCCATCGCTCGTTTTGAGTGATGGCTTCTTTGGTTACAGTAAATTTTCAAAAGCGAGAAATGCCCCCACGGTCGGATCCAAGGGATGCCGTCGGTAACACCAGCCGACCCCCATAGCATTGGGGAGCGACGTTTGTAGTTCCCGCGTTACCAGCCCGGTCAGGTTACTAGGTACTTGTGAGGCTGGTAATAGCGCAAACGTCGGCGTCATCTGCAGCTGGGTGAATAAAAGGTCCAGCCCTGCCAACTGGGTCGTTTGAAACCCATGACCGAGCAAGAGCTGCGTTGTCAGTTGGCCAAACTGCGTCGCTGGTACATTGGTTAGCGTTAAGTAGGTTAGTCCTGCCAAGCGATTCAGGGTCACGCGCCGAGGCAACGCCGCCAACGTGCTCTTACCTCCGACCACGACCAAGTGATCCGCTAGCTCCTGTTTCCAGACCAGTTGCCGATTGGAATGATCGACGATGCCAAATCCCAGGTCGGCCGCCCCCGTTAGCACATCCTGCACCGCTTGTTCCGAATCGCGTTCCACTAAATCAACGGTCACGTTCGGAAACTCAACACGAAATTTGACTAGTTGATTAATGTAGGGCTGAAACTGCTGGGTAATGTAAAAGGAGACCCGTAGCCGGGTTGGTACCGTCGCCTGTTCCCGCCAGATATCTAGCAGCGCGCCGTGATACGTTGCCAGCATGCGCTGGGCCGCGTGATAGAATTTCTGACCAGCGGGGGTGACCGTTACGTGATGATGGTCGCGTAACAAGAGCGACTTACCAGTCGTTTCTTCTAACTGTTTTATTTGGGCACTAATGGCTGGCTGTGAAATAAAGTTTCGTTCCGCCGCACGGGTAAAATTTTCCAGGTCGACCACGTCAACGAAGTATTTTAGCGATTCTAAATCCATTTCATAGCACCACCTTGTTATAAGATTCACTTATCATCCTTCACAATTATCCGCTATTTCCGTTTGGATGTAAACGCTTCTACAATGAGTTTGTAAGCAATTTAAGGGAGGCAACGAAGATGTTACGGAAATCAGTTTATTGGCCTAGCGCCGGTGTTGCGGAATATCACGAGGAAGAAATCAGTGAGCCGACTGGCAAAACCGTGTTGATTGCGACGCAGTATTCTTTGATCAGTCAAAGCAGTGAAAATAGTTGGTTTGTGAATGATAAAGCCCACGTTGTGTTGGGCACCACCTTTCCCTTCATCCCCGGTTACAGTTCTGCCGGTGTCGTCGAAGCGGTTGGCGAAGACGTCACGAAATTTAAGCCTGGCGACCGCGTCATCGGTGCGCCCGTCTACGGTGCCCACTCTAACTACACCTACGTTGAAGAAGATGCCGTCTACCCGGTTCCCGATGACGTTCAGCTGGACGATGCCGTCTTCTACAACCTAGGCATGACCGCCCTCTTTACGCTGGACAAGGCCGACTTACGTTTAGGCCAGTCCGTGGCCATCATTGGGGCCGGCGTCGTGGGTCAAATTGCCATTCAGGCAGCCAAAGCAAACGGCCTGCACCCCATCGTTGCCTTTGATATTCAGGAACAACGGCGGCAAGCAGCCAAGAAAGCCGGGGCCGACATTGTCCTGGACCCGAATGATTCGGCAGCTATTGAAACCCTCATCGGTAAACTGAACGGTGGCATCGATGCGGCTCTGGACGTGTCCGGTAGTAATCCCGGCATGAACTTGGCCATTCACCTCGCCCGGCCACTGGGTAAGGTCGTCTTCTGCACGGCCAACAATAATCCACAAACGTTGAACTACGGCGAATTTTTCATTAAAAATCTGACCATTCTGGGCGACTTCGTGAACACTGAAATGGACCGGCAACGTAAGGCCATCAAGAACTTCCTATGGCTCCTGTCGACCAAGAAGATTATCGCGCCTGCCCACAGCGATACGATTTACGCTCCAACCGACGAAAACATTAAGATGCTCTACGGTAAGGTTCTAAAACACGACAATACGATTAATAACCCCATCTTCAAATGGCGTTAAGGAGGAAATACTCATGAAAGTACTAGTTACTGCATCATTCGGTCACATCGGTCAAAAGGTAATTCCCTTATTGGCTCAAAACAACGTCGATGTCGTGGCAGTCGACCCGGACCCCACCAACGAGGCGGCTTTGAAAAAATTAGGCGCTAGCCAAGTCATCATTGGTGACCTGCGTCGTGACGAAATCATCGACCAGGCCGTTACCGGCGTCGACAAGGTTCTGTTAATTTTACCAGACGCCCTCGATGGCATGGTTCCCATGACCGAACGACTCATTACTGCCGCCGAAAAGGCCAACGTCACCCATTTCGTCTTCTCCTCCTGCCTGAACACGGTCATGGAATTAGCCCAACACTGGGAAAAATACGAAATCGAAGACCGACTGATGGGATCAATCCTGAATTACACTATCACCAAGCCTAGTGGCTACCTGGAAGGCCACTTCCCCGCTGGTGCTGACAGCATCTTTGAAACCGGCGTGCTGACCACCTTCATCAAGGTCGACCAGCCCTCTAACCTGATCAGTCTTAATGATATCGCAGCCGCCAACGTCAAAATCCTACTGAGTGATGATGACTATTACGCCTGCTCCCTGGATCTCTGTTCCAAGGGCAACCGGACGACCCGCGAATATGCGCAGGAAATCTGTGACAAGACCGGGAAACAGCTCAAAATCAATTTGATTCCGGTCCCCGATTTCCCTTCCGTACACGCCAACGATCAATTTGGCCGAATTGCCACCTATCACGGCAACCACCCGTACAAGGGTAACCCGCTGGACTTCAACGCCCTGATGGGTCGGCCAGCCAAAACCTTTAGTGAGTATGTCGATGAGGTTTTAGCCGTTAAACATTAAGCGCAAATAAGCGCCCCCGTTGCCAACTTGGCAGCAGGGACGCTTTTTGTTTACCACTATGTAGCCCAACAGAAATCAGGTCTGCTCAACGCTGATTTACCGCAACCGCACTAACCCCTTAACAAAGTAAAACACGCCGCCCCAAAACAGCAGGAAGCAGACCCACCAGAAAACACTGGTTAGCCGAAATGGCAGGATATTCCAAATCATTAAAAACATAATCAGGAGTCCGCTCCAAAAATCCAATGAATGCACAAAACGTCGATTAAATTGCATGGCTCCTCCTACTTTTTCTGCCGACTGGGGGTGACAAACATCCCCCGCGACAACTCGTACACGCCGACAATGACTAAAATACCCGAGATAAGCCACTCAAATACGCTATTCCCGGTCAAGGGTGAGAACCCCCACCCACTCAAAACTAGGGCCACGATGCCACCCCAAAAATTCGATGAACGATAAAATTCTTTATTAAACGTCACGCTGATTCCGCCTTCCACTGACTGTTACCTCTTATTCTAGCACTAATGAACAGGGGATTAACTAGCAATCATTGACACACTGGCCAGTTAGGCCGAAGATGAACGTATGTCGTTATTTCTGGCACGGATTTTTAGGTGATTGTGCGCTTCCGGTCATCACTAGCAAACAATGCCGACTCACATCCGCTATTTTATCGGCCTGATCAGGCCTGTTTTCTGAAAGGAAGCTAATCGCGTGGATATTGCGCAACTCTCGAACCAAATCATCCTCATGTTCATCCTCATGGCGGTCGGCCTGCTGACGAACAAACTCGGCTTCATGCACGGGCAAACGGCGACCGACCTCACCAACATCCTGCTCTACATCGTGTCACCCTGCCTCATCGTAAACGCCTTTGAACAGCGGTTCTCCGCTAGCCGCCTGCAGGCCCTCGCCATGGTCATGTTGGGCATTCTCCTGACGTACGCCGTCATGGTCCTGGTGACCAACCTAGTCTTCAAACGAATCGCGGACACCAACCTACAGCGCATCATGCGTTTCGGGGCCGTGTACTCCAACGCTGGCTTCATGGGCGTGCCACTGGCCAGCGCCCTCTTTGGTAGCACCGGTGTCTTCTTCGCCGTAGCCTCACTAGCGGGCTTCAACCTGTTCTGTTGGACGCACGGGATTGCCCTCTTCACCCCGAAACAGCCGGGAGACCGCCACGTCAACTGGCGCCAGATTCTACTCAATCCCAATATCATTGCGATTGTTGTGGGGCTGATCATTTTCGTCAGTGCCGTCCACCTGCCAAGCCTGCTCAACCAAACCATCACCGACGTCAGCTCCATCAACACGCCACTATCGATGATTGTGATCGGGAACAGCCTGGCCGCGGTTAAACTCAACCGGCAAACGCTGGACCCCCGCCTCTGGCGGCCGCTGCTGTTACGCAATTTATTATTTCCAATTATCAACATTTTAATTCTGCGGGCATTTGGCGTCAGTGGAATTCCACTCTACACGACCGTGCTGATGGCCGCCTGCCCGGTTGCCGGTAACGTGGTCCTGTTTACGCTCAAGGCCCACGGCGATACCACGCCGGCCGTTACCCTGATGAGCCTCTCAACGATTTTATGCATGGGCACGATTCCCTTAGTTTTCGCCCTCAGTAATTTCCTTTAACGAAAAAAATGGTGCCTGACCAACTTGGTCGGACACCATTTTATTTAGCATTTGTTTAACGTTCTGCCTTTGGTAAGCGTAAGGCAATCAGGAAACCAATCAAGGCCAGGATAAACGTGAAGTAGAATCCATAGTGGGCCCCGTTCACAAAGGCACCGGCGGCGTTGGTCGTCCCCTTAGCCAGGTAAGCGGCTTGGCCGATACCCAGTAAGCTGGTAGCAATCGCGGTACCAATGGCCCCAACGACCTGTTCAAAGGTGTTCATGATGGCACTCCCATCGGCGGCGATTGGACCAGTCAGAGCGTTTAACCCGTGTGTCTGGGATGGTGACATCGCTAACGGTGCCCCAACCATCAACGTCACGTGAGCCAGGATAACGTACCAAATGGCTGAATGCGTTGAAGTTAAGGCTAACATCAAGGCACCAATCATCAAAATAATAAAGCCGATTCTGACGGGAATTCGTGCACCGATATGGTCATACAGCCGCCCAGAAAGAGCCGAAACGATTGCGTTGACGATACCACCTGGGAACATAATGATCCCCGTCAACGCAACCGGTACCAACAGACCCTTTTGAATATACATAGGTAATAGATACATTGCGGAAAGAATGATACCGAAGTCAATCATCACCAGGATGGTCCCAATACGAAAACCAGGGATAGCAAATGCCCGCAAATTCAAAATGGGTTTTTCCACCGTTAGTTGACGATGCGTATACCACGCTAAGACAACAATCCCCAGAACCAAGGCACCAATCACAATTCCTGAGCCCCAGCCGCGATCACTCGCAAAACTAACCCCCAAAACCAAGCTCCCAAAACCAATCGTCGACAGGATAATTGAGAGAAAATCTACTTTGGGGCGGGTGACTTCAGCAATATTTTTCAGTGAGGTCACTGCAAAAATAAAGGCAATCACCAGTAGTGGCACAAATAACCAGAAAATCCATCGCCAGGAAGCGACACCCAAAATCAAACCAGCCAGGGTCGGTCCTAGTGCTGGTGCGAACATGATAACCAGTCCAACCATTCCCATGGCTGCCCCAAGTTTGTAAGGTGGGAAGATTTGCATCGCCACCGTAAACATCAGGGGCAGGATTAACCCGGTCGCAATCCCTTGGATCATCCGCCCAAATAACAAGACGCCAAATCCGGGTGCCGAGGCAGAAATAACCGCCCCGACGATGAAATCAATCAAAGCAAACAGGATAACCTGCCGCGTCGTAAACCATTTCGTAATAATACTGGAGAGTGGCAGAACCACCCCAACCATTAACATATATCCGGTCACCAGCCATTGAATCGTGGCCGTTGACACGTTTAACTGCGTCATCAACTGGGGTAAGGCAATGTTCAAAGATGTTTCAGAAAACATCCCCACAAATCCCCCAATAAGCATCCCCATAATTGCAAGCATGGGGTGGGCAACCTGTACCCGCGCATGCTTCGCCATTTCTGGTTGGTTATTTTGAACTGAATCCATTTGTTTTCACACTCTCTTTCACGAATAGTCACAATGGATTACTCTACCAGAAAAAAAGCGTCTTCGTAAGTAAAACTTTTAATATTTTTTTTAATTCTCATTTTTTGCGGTGACAATTTTCCGTAACAAGTAACCTATTTTCCCTTAATGGCCGCAATCTGTTCCCGGAGTTCCTTCAACCGTTGGGTATCGAGCTCCGGGGCCATCATCACCTGGTCGTATTCAAATTGGAGCCGTGGTAGATCACTAGCGGGGACGCCCTTAGCCGTCTTGGCCGGGTCCGTTAGCTGATGATCTGCCATGACCAAGGTCCGTGTCGCCACGTGTTGGCGGAATTCCTGGTCATGCGCCACGAACAAGACGGTGCCGGGATAGCCAATCAGATAGTCTTCCAGTGCCCGTAAGGCAGGTAAGTCTAAATAGTTCGTGGGTTCGTCCAGAATCAACAGGTTGCTGGCACTGACCAGGATGGCTAACAGTTGCAGCTTAACCTGTTCGCCCCCACTGAGGTCGCCAACTAACCGGTCGTAAAACCGGGCCGTTAACCCAAAGGCGCCCATCACCTGACGCGTCCGGTTGCCATCAAGCGCCGTCGCGGCCGCCATCACCTGCCACACGGTCTTCGTCGCGGGCAGCTCTGTCATGTCCTGATGAAAGTACCCGACCCGCGCGCTAGGCGCCAAACGGGTGTTGGGCGCGTGAGCTAAAATGGCCTCAATCAATGTCGACTTGCCACAGCCATTAGGGCCGGCCAATGCAACCCGTTCGCCCGGCGTCACA
The DNA here is from genome assembly GCF_003946045.1 of Levilactobacillus mulengensis. GTDB lineage: Bacteria > Bacillota > Bacilli > Lactobacillales > Lactobacillaceae > Levilactobacillus > Levilactobacillus mulengensis. The sequence continues at coordinate 121,788 of NZ_RHNW01000007.1, forward strand.
CTGAAACGAGCATGCTGCAGCAGGTCATGCTTCCCACGCTTGAGGTGCAGGTCTTCCACCGCAATCAGGCGTTTACCGGTCACGGGGGGTAAATCCGTGGCCACCAGCTTCAAAGCCGCCGTCTCGTGCGGTTTGACCGTCGTCGTTTGCCGTTCAGCTCGGTCGCGTAAGGCGCGGGCCCCACGCTCCATCTTGCCGGCGTTCTGTTCACGAACCGATTGCGAGTTTGCCCGTTCCGCAGCGCTCATACTCCGACTGCCCTTACGGATTCGCGCGGCCTTTTCATGCCGCGCCTGTACGGCCAGCCGGAGCTTACGCCGCTCGTTCTGTTCATTTTGATACTGGCTCCGGATATTCTCCCGCCGCTGTTCCCGGTACGTTTCAAACTTGGTGAAGCTCCCATTATATTGGGTGTACACGTGATCCTCGAGGGACCAAATCTGTGTTGCCACGGCCGTCAAGAGTTCCCGGTCATGGGAAATGATGATCAGCAAGCCAGAGAAATGTTGTAGCTGACCAATTAACCAGCTTTGGTGTTCGTCATCCAGGTTGGCGGATGGTTCATCTAAAATCAACAATTCTGGCCGTTGCGCCATCGCCCGACGAATCCGGTCCAGCATGCTTTGCCCACCAGAACGACCCGCGTTCGGGGCAATCTGCGGCACTAAAATAGCGGTATCCGTGACGGTCCGTTGACCGGTGAAGTCCGTATCCGTGCCACAAATAATGTGGGCCAGCGTACTCTTTCCAGTCCCGTTGGCGCCAATAATCCCAACCCGGTCACCGGATTGAGCGGTTAAATGTTCCGCGGTAAATAACGTTTCTCCCGCAACTGTTTTCGTTAAATTATTTAAGGTAAGTTGTGTCAAAAAGTCGTCCCCCTTTTGAAAGCAGGGATTGCCGGTACAAAAATAGTGGCCGCATTTCCCGTCCGGAAATGGCGCCCACTGGTTGCGTTTGGCAACTCAGTCAATGCACCATCAATCCCAATTGCAGGCCCACTCCACCCCTTGCAGGTGGTGAAGCTGACTGACATTTGTGGATTGATTAGTTGCGCATCGGCTGAATACCTCGTTCTTTCTTAGATTACCAACAGAATAGCACAGGCCTTATTTTTTGACAAGTGATTTTCTTTTGGCTTTGTTTACATTGCCGTTTCCGACGGCGAATTCAAAGTGCCCTGCTGTGGGGAACGGTCCCAGCCTTAGGAGCGGTCTGGGACCTCGCTTTTGAGCCAAAAAACGGTCTCAAAAGTCGTCCCGTGCTCTAGGCTGGAAAGCCCCCCCCAGCCAAGACCACCGACACAGCTGGTCACCTTGATTCGCCTCTGGTCACTCAGACTAGCAATATCACTTTATACCTGTGTAGTCACGCCTGTGCTCACCGGCTTCCGAGCTTACTATTCTGAATCTAACTCAGCCCAAACCCAATAAACACGCTATCCGTAAATAACGCCTTAGCTATCTACGCTTCCCAACCTGTACCGTCACAATCATCTTCATTCGAAATGGCTAAGGATAAGACTCACGAAAAAATCACAACATTCCTACCCAATTTCGAGTACACTGGGAGTAATCAGATTGTTTTGAACGGAGGCTCTTTTTATGCAACCCTTACGCATTTTATTCATTTCCATCGAGGGGAATACCCGCAACTTTGTCACGAACTTGACCGCTTATGCGGCGCAACAACACGCTGCGAACCCTAACCTGCCAACCATTGGTGCCTTGGAGATCAGTGAAGTCAGCGACTTTGTAGATGAAACGCAACCCTACTTCTGCTTCGTGCCCACCTACCTGAACGGTGGCAACGGCATTGATAACGGCGTTAAGGAACTGATGACCAACGTTATGGGTGAGTACATTGCCTACAACCATAACGCACAACAGCTGCTCGGCGTCGTCGGTAGTGGTAATCGTAATTTTAACGAGCAGTATTGCTTAACGGCTAAACGGTACGCAACGCAATTCAACGTGCCCTTCGTGGCTAGCTATGAACTCCGGGGCGTTCCTCGTGACGAGTCCCGGGTCTACGACGCCCTCGTCGCCCGGGCACGGGAGGTGGCTCAAGCATGATCAATCCTACACTAAACACCCTGTTGGACCACCGCAGTATTCGTCAATTTACTGGTGAGAAGCTGACCGCTGCCGAAGTTGAGACACTCGTTAACGCCGCGCAACACGCCGCAACCAGTACCTTTTCCCAACAGTACAGCATCATCAGCGTTACCGACCCACAAAAGCTGGCCGTCCTGGGTGAAATCACCGGGCACCACTGGTTAGAAAAGGCCGGTCACTACTTCTTGATGGTCGCTGATCAATATCGTAACGCACAGTTGGCCCCAAAAAATGAGCGGACCGCAACCAACCTTCGGAGCACGGATAAACTGCTGGCCGGTATTTTTGACGCCGCTATTGCCACCGAGGCCATGGTCACGGCTGGCGAAAGTTTGGGCTTGGGAAGCACCGTCATGGGCAGTATCCTCAACGATACGTTGCGGGTCATCTCACTCTTTGATTTACCCGAGCTGACCTTCCCGGTTCTGGGCCTAGCCGTGGGTCATCCCGCTGAAAAGCCGGAACAAAAACCCCGACTTCCCAAGGAATTGATTCACTTCACCAACGCCTATCAACCAATTGTCGCCACTGATCCAGTTTTAAAAACTTACAATCGGTTGATTACGTCCTACTATCACGACCGTGGCTCTAACCAGCGCGACGAAACATTTACGCACCACATCGTCCGCGAAATGAGCCGTGACCCGAAACAGCGTGAAGAAATTTTAGTGGCCCTCATCCAACAAGGCTTTTCGCTGGAGGCTGCCCACTAACCACAATCATTCAAATTAAGGGGACTGGGATACGCTCTCAGTCCCTTTTTACTGTCCCACTTAAAGTCATGCTATATCGGTCGTAAACGCCGTCCGCAGAGTCTCACCGTCAACTCGCTGATGGGTAAAAATCGTGGGCTGCTCCGTCATCGCGGAAATACCTTGGCGCAAGGTGCTTTCACCTCGATAGTTTTTCTCCGCTAGACACCGTTGCTGCGGGTCCGTCTGGCTGCTTAATAGGACCTCATGGCCCGTTGAGAAGAGCAGCTGACTGTGGTTCACGTCGGACGCCACTAGGGCCAGTAAAGCCGTCGCCACCTCTGGCCGGACAGCACTCGCAAACTCATCGGCAATCACCGTTTGCGGGTTCTTGGCAATCTGGGCAGTGATGAAAGCCAATCCCGCGGTCACTAGTTGCTGAGTCCCGGTTGAGGCCTGGCGCAGCGGGAGTTCGGCCACATCGACGACCTCACCCTCTTCATCGTATTTTTCATAGAGCAGCGCCAGGTCTGGCCGGGTAAACCGCGACCCATCTAGAAACTGGAGGGCCAGCTGTCGTTGGGTCACACCCGCCACCTCACTGCCCACAGCGTGTAAGAACTGCGTCAACTGGGGAATCAGCCAGTCATCCAGCACCAGATCCGTTCGCGGACGGTCGCCCAGGACCACTAAATCTTCCGCAAACCAGCTGAAGACGGCGATTGCCGGTTGGTAATTGGCTGCTTGGAGGGTTTGCAGAAAGAGCGCGTTGGGTCGTGTGTTAGCGGCCGCTTGCTTCTGCCCGGCTGGTACACAAACGATACCGCCATTTTGCCGTAAGAACAGCCGCTGTGACTGACCACCCGGCAGAAGAACAGCTAATTCTTCGCTCAGAATCCGTGTGGCATCGTAACTCAGCGCGTACCGATAGCGACTCCCACCGCGTTCTAGCGTCACCGCAAACTGCGTGGGAAGGCCATCACTAGTCGTGTCGAAAGCGAATGGCTGATAGGGTAGACAATCCGTAATCTGTTCCGTGGGGACCACCACCAGCTGTTGTAACAGGGTTAAACCGGCGAGCACGGCACTTTTCCCAGCACCGTTGAGTCCTGACAGGGCCACCCATTTCAAATCAGCGAGTGAGAGCGTAGCGGCTTCCTTGTACGACCGAAAATTTTGGAGCGTGAATGCAATTAGCATGGCGAGACCTCCCCTTTTTCTAACAGGTTACGCCACTTCACCAATTTCACAACGAATTTCACTCCAAATCAGCAAATCCGTCATTGCGATTTTAATAAGACGTTCAACCATAAATATCGTTGTGAAAATGCCGTTGCCATAAGGTTTCTAATGGCCCCCCAACATAAAAATGGACTGCCATTACGGCAGTCCATTTCCAATTTATTATTCCGCCTGGTCCGCCGCAACAATCTTGGCGACCCGGTGTTCGTGAATAGCAATGTAGAGTAACAGCAGCAGTGCCAACCCGGCAGCCGAGTACAACACGGTGTTGCTGGCGATCCAACCAAATTTGGCAACCAGAATCCCAATCAATGCAGTGGCCAAGGTTTCACCGAAGATATATTGGAAGAAGCCCATGAACCCGGTTGAGGAACCCACGGCAAACTTTGGCACAGCTTCGTTGACCATCAGGCCGACCAGGGTCAGTGGCGCGTAAATCAGGCTCCCCATGATCAGTAGAACCACGATGATAGCAATGTGGCTGGTACTGAAGAAGTAGGTTGTCAGGCAAATCAATAATCCAATTACACAACCGATGCAGACCAGCGCCCGGCGGTCCTTTAACAGGTCGGAGATGGCTCCCATCAAGATAACGCCTGGGACGGCGGCCAGTTCAAAGATACCGACCAACCATTTGGCAGTCCCGGGGTCGAAGCCCTTGAACTGGGTCAAATAGCTGGGAATCCAACTCATGATCCCGTAACGCACGAGGTAAAGTGACATGGAGGTCAACGTGATGGCCCACACAATTTTGTTCGTTAAGATATATTTGACAAAAATCTGCCAGAGAGACAGGTCGGTCAGTTCAGCGGCCGTGGCTTTCCCATCATCCAATACAACTTCGTCACCGGTATGTTCCCCAACACTTGGGAGACCCACCGTGGCGGGCCGGTCAGCTCCAGCGAACACGATAAAGATAGCAATAATAATGGAAACGACGGAAGCCGTGTAGAAGACGGCCGCAATCGAGCCGGTAAACATCAATGTTGCCAGTTGCACAACGGCCACGCAGACGAACGCTCCAGCATTATGTGCAGAGGACCAAACGGCGTAGACGGTCCCCCGCCATTTCTTCCCCCACCAGAGTTGAACGGTCCGTTGACAAGCAGCGGCACCCATCCCTTGGGCGACGGACATCACCAACATCAGAAACATCATCATGTACAGGTTGCGCGTTGCACCCAACCCCAAATTTAAAATGGCTGAAACAAATAACCCAGTTGCTAAGTACCACTTGGGATTACTCTTGTCACTGAGCGCCCCCATGAATAATTTCGAAATCCCGTAGCCAATCCCAAAGCAGGACATGACCAGCCCGATATCAGCGGTGGTAAACCCATACGCCTTCATGATATCGTTCTGTTCCGTCGTGAAGATCAGCCGAATAATGTAATAACCAATGTAACCAATACAAATTGAGAGCAAGACACCCGTTTGCCGCCAACGATAAGTTCCCTCGATTTTCTCAGCAGGAACCTTCACCTTAGCGTCTGGAGCTGGTTTCAGAAAAGAAAACATAAGCTCATCCCCTACGAAATTGTGTTAGTGAACATTTGTACAACTTCAATGTACACCGTGCCCATTATCACGTCAATGTAAACCCTTACATTTCTTTAGAAGTGACCCTTATTTTCGAAAGAAAGTTTTAGACCTGGCTAAGGAAACCAGTTGAGTCAAGTGTCTGCACATAATTGCATTAATCCGTGAGACCAGACCGTAGAAGTTGGACCTGAGGAGAACTCAGGTGGCTGTTTTTAGAGAATAAAACAGGAGGTAAGTCTGATATACTCCCAGACTTACCTCCTGTTTGACTGCATAACCTGAATCACGCAACGCTATAGACTAAGTGAACCCGATAAGCGGATGACCCTTTTTCTGGCTGATTGACCGCAAGCGTATTAATATTTATCCAGCCATTGTTTGCGTCGAAGACTGTTTTTACCTGATAGTACCGCCAAGCAGATTTACCAGAATAATCCTCTCTCTGATTTTCGTTTAGCCTCTTAGGCGTTTCGGTTAAAGCAATCACCGGATGACCATTTTTTAAAATTGCCAAGCGTACGGCATTTTGCGGCGTATTAGGGAGTAGCCGCACACCAGCGCTACCAATCAGCGCGAGTATCACTAAAATTGAAATGATAACAACGCCACTTTTTTTCATAACAGTCTTCCTTATTAAAGCAAAATGTGAAAAAAGTAAAACAAACTAAGCCAAAATCAACGACCAGTCCAAACGTTCCAAACCAGTGTCAGCCGGACGGGGGCTCAAAATAGGCTCAGCCGTGGGATTTACTGGGCAGCGCCCAGTAAATGGCGACTTTGAGACTCGGTTTCCAGAGGCTCAAAGCGAGCCTAAAGACCGCCTCACAGGCTTTAGGCGTCCTGCCCACAGCGTTCCGGCCTATTTTGAGCCCCCGGGAGGCGAAACAAAAACACTATTTAGAAAGTTTAGCCTGGTTCCGGCGGTTACAGAGGAGAACGGCCCCCAATGCCACCAACATCAAAGCCGTCACCGACCAGAACAATGATTGGTAACTGCCATACTCAATGATCATCCCACCGTACAGCGGCCCCACGGCCCGGCCGAAGGAAATCGCCATATTATAGATACCTTGGAATTTTCCCTTATCATTGTCCCCCGCCAGGCCATCGATCCATGCGGGAATCCCTGGAAAACCGGTCATTTCACCTAAAGTTAAAATCACCATGGTAATCACGAACATTGCGTAACTCTTGGCAAAAACTAACAGCAGGAACGAGAGAATGAAAACTAGCGTGCCGACCCAAATCTGAGAACTCAGTTTAAAGTCTGCGGCTAAGCGATTTACGATGGGTTGGCCAAAGACAATCATCAAGCCATTTAGCGTCCACAACAGACTGTATTTTTCAAAGGAGATGCCGAGTCCGGTCATGTGCACGGAAATCACACTTTCCCATAAGGAATAACTCATGTAGAGGGCGAAGACTAGCGCACTAATCAGCCAGATCAGGTTAAGTTGCGCCGGCTTGGCCGGTCCCTTGGCGTGCGCATACGTCTTCTTTTCAATCTTGGCCCGGAAGTCAAAGAGGAAGATCAACAGCAGCGCCAAATAACTGAGCGCCGCCACCCCGAAGACCAGTGTGACCCCGTGTTTCATCAGGACTCCGACCATCAGCGTACCGATGACGACCCCTAAGTTCATCCCAATATAGAGGTAATTGAAAACTTTGCGACTCTCCACCGACTTGACCGTGGCCGCAAAGGAATTCACGACCGTCATGACGATGCCGTCACCTAAACCGATGAACAGCAGCATGATGCCAAAGACCGGCCAGCCATGGAAAAAGATCAGCAGCGTCATCGGGATAAAGGAACACAGCGTGCCCACGATACTCGATAAAAACGGCGACCAATTGTCAAAGAGCCAGCCGCCCAGCCAATTTCCTAAAATCATACATAGTGACATCCCCAGCAAGGCAATCCCCGCCAGCGTCAGCGTTTGGTGTAACTGATCGTGCATGTAAACCGTGGTCAACGGCCACATACACGCGGCCGCGGCGTTAAGGAGTAGCGTTGCCGCTACAATACCAGGCATACTCACTTCTCGTTTGGTTTTCCACATTTAGCGTCCCTCACTTATTTTCAATCTGTCTTCATTGTCGCACAGATAAAAAATTTCCGAAACTCTTACCCGTTCAAAATGGGATTAAACCGCTGTTTTATGAGCAAATTGCTCATTTTCTACAAAAAAATTTCTATCTTTTCCGTCAACTTGATTTGAGTCAAGTTCTTTTCCTCCGGTCGCCCGTATACTAAGTCATGTAATCAAGGCAAACGAAAAGCCGAAGGAGGTTTTCATTATGAGTAAAGTAACCATGAAGTTAGACGATCTGACCTGCCCCTCTTGCATGACCAAGATCGAAGGCGCGCTGAGCAAGAAGGACGGCGTGAAGAACGTCAAAGTCCTGTTCAATGCCAGCAAGGTCAAAGCCGAATTCGACGACGCCACCGTTTCCGCCGAAGATTTAGCGAACACCGTGACCGACTTAGGCTACGCCGTTCAAAGTAGTAAAGTTAAAGCTCTTTAAGCCAATAGGAGGTTTTCAATTATGAGTAAAGTAACCATGAAGTTAGACGCATTGACCTGCCCCTCTTGCATGACCAAGATTGAAGGCGCACTGAGTAAGAAGGACGGCGTGGAAAACGTCAAGGTCCTGTTCAACGCCAGCAAGATCAAAGCCGAATTCGACGACAGTGCTGTTACCGCTGAAAGCCTGGCGGACACCGTCACTGACCTCGGCTACGTCGTCAAGAGTTCCAAAGTCAAAGCCCTTTAATCCCTGACCCCTAAATTTGAAAGGAAGTCCATCTAATGACCACTACAACTATGAGTATCGAAGACCGTTACGCTGCCGAACAAGCTCAAACCGACCACGACCATCACGTCCCAACGGCCGGCGCCATGACCAACCACATCTTGTCTAACCTGCACATCTCTATCGTTAAGTTCCACCAAGTTCGGTGGTCCGTCAAAGGTCCGTTGGCCTTAAGCGTTCGCCAGTTATTGGCCGGCTACATCGACACTTACCGTAAGCAGTTTGACGCCTTAGGTGAACTGCTCTTGGATGAGGGCGAAATTGTTTCGACCACGACCAAGGAATACCACGACTACAACATGCTGCAAGAAGGCGGCGACAAGAAGTACCTCAACGCCGAAGACCAAGTCAGTGAGCTGGTCCACGACGCCGATACCCACAACCTCTTCATCGACCGGGCCATCAAGCTCGCCGAAAAGGAAGAACGCCCAGCCCTGGCTAGCTTCTTAACTGACCTGCGCGGCACCAACAACCACATCATCCGCGAACTCCAAGCCGTTCTGGGCAATGACGCCCGGGATGGGTTGGATGGAGAAGACGATGAGGATGACGAAGACTAGAGTGCGGAGCGGGGCGCTTAGGTCCTGAGCATTAACGTCGGTTCAGTGATGACCCCGAACTTGGGTCATTGCTGAATCGGGGTTAAGCGCAGGGACCTGCCCCGCGGAGCACGTTTCAAAGGCCGCCAGTACCAGGATAGTTCCGCGAAGAACCAGTCCCACGAACCGAACTACGGCAAGTGAACTGTCTCAAAAACGAAAACGCCCCAAGCCAATATCACACCGGGCCCCGCACTGGTGCCCCTATCATCACTTACCACCATCAAATTTCACTTACACCAAGTTTCACCCTGCGAGAAAGGGCGACTGTCAGCACACTGCGAGGTGCTGGCAGCCGCCTTTTTATTTACTATTTACCACGTAATATTTATTTTGTTATGCCAGCGATTTTCTATTTGACGACATCATCCCCATTTGCTAGGCTAGCTTTAAACTAGCACACGTCTAAGGAGGCTGCCGCCATCAAAAACAACCTACTGACCCTACTCGAACTGGTTATCGCCATACTTATCACCTTCAAGCTCTTCGCGTGGCTCAGCAATCAGGTCTTCACGTTAGGCGCTGGTCCGTCGCTACTACTGAGTCTATTACTCCTGCTGATTTTCTGCATCGTCACGTACGAGATCATTCATTTCTTTGTGCGCCGCCTACTTAAAAAATAAGATTTACTCTTAGCTGAAATAAAAGCAAGACACCTGTCAGTCCAGTCTCCAACTGGAGGAGCTGATAAGTGTCTTGCTTTTATTCTCTTAAATTCTCAAAACAACTTGGGTTTTTCGTTTAAAAGAACATTTAAAAATCGTTCAGCCAATTGTGAACTTCCAAATTCTAAAGCTGAGTTTTCCTGGGCACTAAACAGCAACTGCTGATAATCAACCCAAACAGATTTCTTATCAATAATCAATGCGTTCAATACCTGCGGGCTTTCGACAACTTCTACATCAGGCAACGCCTGATATGACGATATAACTTTAGGTGAAGACACCACGGTTACCTTAGGACCCTTCAGTCGTTTCACAAAGCCCACAATGGCAGGATGGTCTGTTGTTACACCAATTACAACACCTGTTTCACTATTTTTCACATCAGCCTGTAACTTACCTAATGCCGGCTTACCACTCCTAATCTGCACAACAGATTGTTTTTCACCAGACTGTATTTGGTACTGAAGTTCTCGGTAAGTCTTTTGACGCTTCTGGTACATTTTTTCAAGCATTGGAACAAACAAATCAACATAATCGTAAACGACTAAGTCCGTCTTATTCTCCAGGTCACGATTAAGTCGTCCTAAATACTGTTCAACACTACCTTTCCAAGAAACTGGCATCGCCAGTAATAACGTATCAATAGAATGTACGTCAAAACCTTCACCCACAAAACTACCAGTAGCCAAAATTACATAAGGAGATTGACAACGTTTGATTTCATCAATATTTCGCTGATTCTCTTTGTTTTTTTAATGCCCCGACAGCTCGAAAACAGTTATCTCAGACCATCTGGCTAACGCCATTTTTAAGACATCAATTTGCTCCAATCTTTGCGTCAGTACTAATTGATGCTTGTTTTGCTTGAAATTTTCTAATATATCATTCACAATCAACCGATTTCGATCCTGATCCTTTATCATAGCCTCATAGTTATCCTGCATACTATTTTGACTCATCACACCACCATTTAATTCACCCAAACCCGTGGGTCTTAGTACAACAGTCCGTGTCGTTGTCAGCAATTGATGCTCATCAGTTTTGGCCGTACGATAGGCAATCTTCCCTGCGCGCATAAAAATAATTGGATCCCAGCCATCTCGCCGATAAGGTGTTGCAGATAATCCATATACATAACGTGCTGGTGACTGTTTAATGACATCGTCAAAGGTAACGGCCGCCAAATGGTGCACCTCGTCAATAATAACCATGCCATAATGCTGCAAGAATTCTGGTAGATTTTTCATGCGGCTTAGTGTCTGAACCGTTGCCACATCTACTAATCGGCTAACTGATTTGTGCCCACTAAAGTATGTGCCAATGATTGATTTTTTCTTCTTCCGTCCTGTTTTAGTTAATTCAACCCAAGGTTCATCGGTAATTTCCAAAAAATGAAGAAGCTGTTTTTGCCACTGATTAGCTAACTCCCGATTATTCACGATAACCAATGTACTTACTGCTTTTTCTGCAATCATGCTTGCCGCAATGACTGTCTTACCAAATCCTGTTCTTGCAGCCAAAACTCCCATTCGCTGTTTCAGTAACGCCTCTTGTGCTGTGAGTTGTTCTGACCGTAGTTCACCCGTAAATTGTACGTGCAAAGAACTACCACTTTCGGTTTTATCTATAAAGTTCGGCTGTGGTAACCGGGCAGCCAAAAACCACTCAACACCACGAGGTAATACTAAGTATTTGCCTTGATGACTAGCCAATGATACGTATCGTGGTGTATCCCAAGTGCTTAACCGTTGTTTTTGTTTTTTATAGAAATCAGGATTGTCAAAAGTTGCTGCCCAACGTAGCGCATTAATTTGCCGCGAGTTCAAATCAGCCATGTCTATATAAAGTTGATCACTCCGAATAATCTTTATGCCCGTCTTGATGGTTAACAAGTCATCTTTTAATAAATCTGGCTCATAAGTATCTAACTGCTGAAAAAGCCGGAACGTATTTCCTTCTTCCAACTTGCCAATCGCTTCTTTAACTCGTCGTTCATCCATCAATTTTATCTGTGCCAGAAACTCCCACTGATTTTTATACGGTTTAAAGTCCTCATCGATAAATAAGCTGTTTCCTAGTTTCATTCGTTGATACTGCAAGGGAGCTGCAATTAGGTTGCCAAACCCTTTCTGTGTAAGATGATTCTGACTGGGAAAGAGCCGATCAAATGCTGAAAAGGAAATACTGGTATTGATTGCCATTGCGCGTTTCAAAATTGCCTGCCCAAACTGCCGAGCCAGCTCGGCCGCCATCTTGTGAGCAAAGAAAACCCACAAATGGGCACCATTTCCTGATTGGGAACGTTCTACCGCAATTGGAATCTCGAATTGGCGACAGACCTTTGACAATGATTTCGTTATTTCTTTCCAATTATGTTTATCAATATCGATAACCAGAAAGTTACACGTGTCATCCCGTAATAACGGATAGATACCAATGAAAATTTTCCCTTGTAAATGTTCCTTCACAACTTCATCAGTTAATGGCAGTAAATCATCCCGATTAGGACGCCCATCGATGAACCCCGTAGCTGGACTATAAACATCCCTCTGAGCTTTCTTATTGTAATACCGCTTGGCATAAATATCCGACCGTCCATTAAAACGGGTACGATAGAGCTTGATTTTCTCCTGCACTGTTAAGCGTGTTTCTTTGGTGGGTGAGTCGACTAAATCCACCCACTGTTCAAAACTAGATAGCGAGTCTACCATGATTTCTTGCGTTTGGCAGTCAATATAAACCGCTTCCTTTTCACCAGTTAGTCGATTCGTGGCAATAGCTTTCAACCGATACTGATTGCCAGCTGTATCCTGATAGCTCCAGTCCAAATGGCATCCCCCTTTAAAATTAAGTAGTTGTCTTGATTTTAACCGATTGAAACCGTTTACGACACCTTTTTAAGTAAATGTGCTGCAAACTTCGGCGCTCTAATATTTTTCGTCAGTTTTCTTCCCATTAACCCAAATAAATCCCAACTGTTTCTCCCAACTTGATTCACATCAAGTTAATCCATCCCCATCGCAGGCATAATGGATACATAAACAAGGAACACAAAAACTTACTTAAGAATGATCAATAGAAAGGATGCTACCCCATGAAATTTCAACGCTTTATTTACAGTCACACCAACCCCATTACCTTCTGGTCTGCTGGCTTAATCATCCTTGGTTTCCTGAACACCTGGTTCACCAAGGTACCTTACGTGACCGATGTCGCCTGGATCATCGCTTCCGTTATTGCCGCCGCCCCAATCGTTTTACGGGCCATCAGCGCGTTGAAAGCCAAGGTCTTCAGCATTGAATTGCTGGTCGGCATCGCCGTCATCGGGGCATTTGCCATCGGTGAATTTGAAGAATCAGCCATCGTGACCTTCCTCTTCCTCTTCGGGTCCTACCTCGAACAGAAGACGCTGGCCAAGACCCGGGGTGCCATCCAATCATTGACAGAAATGGCCCCAACAACCGCTCAGCTGGTCAACGACGACGGGACGACTGAAGAAGTCGACGTCGATGACCTGGAAGAAGGCAACGTTGTGTTAGTCAAGGCCGGTGGCCAAGTCCCTGTCGATGGTAAAATCGTCGACGGTACGGGTTACGTCAACGAAGCCTCCATTACCGGTGAATCTCGCCCCGTTAACAAGCAAAATGGTGACGGCGTTTACTCCGGTGCCATGGTTGAAAGTGGGACGTTAACCATCGAAGCCACCCAAGTTGGGGACGAAACGACCTTCTCTAAGATCATTGAACTGGTCGAAGAAGCCCAAGATACCAAGTCCCCCGCTGAAAAGTTTATTGATAAATTTGCGCAATACTACACGCCAGCCGTGCTGGTCATCGCCATTCTGGTCTACGTCTTCTCGCAAGATTTACGGTTAGCCATCACCGTCTTGGTTCTCGGTTGCCCTGGTGCCTTGGTTATCGGCGCGCCCGTTTCTAACGTGGCGGGTATCGGTAACGGTGCTAAAAACGGTATCCTGATCAAGGGTGGCGACGTGGTCGAAAGTCTCGCCAAGGTTGATACCATCGTTTTTGATAAGACTGGGACCCTGACCACTGGTAAGATGACCGTCGCTGGTTTGAAGCAATACACGAACGACCAATCCCTCTTAGCCGGAGTCGCTCAGGTCGAAAAAACCTCTGATCACCCACTGGCACAAGCCATTGTGGCTCACTTAGACGCCCACCTCGATGCGAACGCCGCTGCCATTGAAACGGAAACCATCAAGGGCCGTGGGATGGTCGGCAACTGGCACGACGACAGTCTCTACGTTGGAAACGCGGCTTTACTGAAGGACAACGGCATTGATTTAACTGCTGACCAACTAACCGACTTACACGAAATGCAAGATGAGGGTCAATCCACTGTCTTAGTTGGCTACCAAGGCCAACTCGCCTTCATCCTGGGCGTTGCCGATACGGTTCGTCCCGAGGTTCCCGCTGCTTTAGCCGCTCTGAAACGCCAAGGCATCAAGCACCTGGTTATGTTAACCGGTGACAACCAAGCCACTGCCTCCGCCGTTGCCGAATCCTTAGGCATCGATGAAGTCCACGCCGACTTGCTACCAGCCGACAAGGTCACCTTTGTGAAGAAGTTCCAAGACATGGGTCGCAGCGTCGCCTTCGTTGGGGACGGCATCAACGACAGTCCTTCCTTAGCCACCGCTAGTGTCGGTATCGCCATGGGTGGTGGGACCGACGTCGCCATCGAAACGGCCGACGTGGTCCTGATGCAATCCAGCTTCACCGCCTTGAACCACGCGGTCGGTTTAGCCAAGAAGACTTCTGCCAACACCAAGGAAAACATCACCATCGCCATCTTGACGGTCGCCTTCCTGCTGATTGGCCTGGTTTACGGTTACATCTACATGGCCAGTGGGATGTTCGTCCACGAAGCCTCCATCCTGGTCGTTATCTTCAACGCGATGCGCCTGATTGGTTACAAGCCTCGCGGTAAGAAGGACGCCCAACCCGTTGCCCAACAATTAGCCACGAACTAAATAATTGGTAAATGAAAAGCGCTAGGTCACTGACGACCCGGCGCTTTTTTGTGCGATAAATAATTTCATATTCAGTTTAAACCTTATTGGCGTAGCACTTCAGCCCACAGCCGACACCCAAATAGAGCAGGTAGCCGCCAATCAAGGGACTGAATCCCGTTCCGACCAGCAAGGCATAACCTCCCATGCTGATGAAGCCCAGCAGGCCACTCAGACAGGTGATACCTCGAAAGCGGAGCCAGAACAGGCTAAGCGCAAAGATAATGGTTGCTGCGGCGGTTAGTTCCCAGAGTACAAGCTCATTTGTGGCCGCATCCCCGTACGTTAGCGCCATCGTGTTGACCATGTCGCCCCACGCCAGGTATATTGCAATCCCGATGCCCACAACGCCGAGACCAATCAAACTTATTTTCAGTCTATGTTGCACGTCACCGTTCCCCCTTTGAACGACTGAATCCGTGGTTCACTCCCCAGTGGCACCGGATTCAGACACTTTGTGAATTCTCTGTATCATTAAGTATTCTAGTCGTTTAGGGCCGGTTAAACAAGTCAGCGCCGGGAACTGTAATCAACTATTTTCACCAGTCATCATTAGACCCAACAAAAGACGACCCCATCACATTGATGAGGTCGTCCATTTATTTAGTCATTAATTACTTCGTGAAAGTCCACTTAGCAGCTGGGGCAACGCCGGCCTTAACGGCAACGACTTGGTTCTTGCTGTTAACCAGCTTAAAGCTCTTGGCAGAAGTGAAACGCAGGTAGAGCGTTTGCGCCGTCTTGGAACCCTTAGGGGTGTAGTTGATCTTCCAGAACGTTGGGGTCTTAGCATCTACGCTGTACTTAGCGTAAGAAACTAAGGTCTTAACCTTCTTACCGTTCTTGTAAAGAGTTTGGTTAAAACCAGTCTTTTGGCTGAAGACGATCTTTTGAGAATACTTGTTAGCCGTGTTGGACTTCCAAGTACCAGTAGGCGTCTTCACACCGTAGTTGGCAACCTTCTTGGTAGAAGTCGTCGTGGTCTTCTTGGCCGTGGTCGTCTTTTTGGTTGACGTGGTCTTCTTAGTAGAAGTCGTCTTCGTGGTCGTTGCAGCCTTAGTCGCAGCGGCTTGGACGCGGATGATCCGGTAGAAAGAAGTCTTGGTCTTAGGGTTCGTGGCGTAAACGTAAACGTTCGCGTTCTTCTTCAACTTCTTGGACAGCTTGATGCTGTACTTACCAGTCGTCTTAGAAGCAGTCCCACTAGCCAAGTTCTTCTTAGCGTTCTTGGTCGCCTTAACGGTAACCTTAGAACCCTTCGTAGCAGTCCCCGAAACTTTAGCGGATGACGTGTAAACAGCGTTAACGCTCAAGCTAGGACCAACATGCGTCGTTGCGGCGTGAGCAGTCGTTGGTGTCACAGCGGCAGCGGGTGCAACGGCTCCCAGAGTAGCTAAGGTAACCAGTCCGGTCATAGCAACCATAAATTTTTTCATTATATCCTGACCCCTATTCTACCGGCATTCTCGCGCCGGTACTTAATTTTTTAACCGACTAGTAGTATAACAGATTTTATGGTAAAAAGGTCTAAAATCGAACAGGAGTTTAGACTTTTTTAACGTCCCTTAAAATTAACTTGATTCACCATTTTCCCGAGGCGAAATGTTTGCGATTACGTTGTTAAAGGACTAACTTATTGTGCATAACCATATTCTGACTATTGAGGTGGAACTCTAATGAAAAAAACTTTTAAATTTGACGACGAGTTAACCGTTAATCGCTTAGGCTACGGCACCATGCAGCTGACCGGCGACGGCGTCTGGGGCCCCGTGGCGGATCCCGATAACGCGGTCAAGGTCATTGAAACGGCCATTGATCATGGCGTGAACTTCATCGATACCGCCGATGCTTACGGTCCCTTCTACGCCAACTTGTACCTACGCCAGGCCCTGCAAAACCGGCCCGACAGCCACGTGATGGTTGCCACCAAAGTTGGCCAAACGCGGCAAGGTCCGAACCTGTGGACCCCAATCGGCGTGCCAGCCTACCTACGTCAGCAGGTCGAACTGAACCTGTTTACCCTAGGCCTCGACCATCTTGATTTACTCCAATTACACCGCATCGACCCCAACGTGCCATTGGCCGACCAAATTGGGGAGCTGAAGGCCCTACAGGACGAAGGGAAGATCAAACACATCGGCTTGAGTCAGGTCTCCGTCGACCAACTCAAGGAAGCCGAAAAGATTGCGCCAATCGCTTCCGTTCAAAACATGTACAACCTCAGTAACCGCCAGGATGAAGACGTGCTGAACTACGCGGACGCCCACCACATTGCTTTCATCCCGTGGTTTCCGTTAGCGACTGGTCAACTCATCGACAACCCCACGCTGACTGACATCGCCCAGAAGTACGACGCCTCTCCCGCTCAGATTGCCTTAGCTTGGTTGCTGAAACGCTCAGACGTTATCTTACCTATTCCTGGAACTAAGTCCAGTGAACACGAACTACAAAACATTCACGGCCAAGATATTGACCTGAGTCAAGCAGACTTTGACGCTTTGAAGGCACTGGCTAACTAATTGTAAACTTCAAAAAGACAGGCACCGCTAGAACTATCCTCGAGATAGCGTTAGCGGTGCCTGTCTTCATTTCTATAATCCCTACCTATTTAGCGGCTAAATCTTTCGCCCGGTAATACGTCCGCGCAAAATCGACCAGCGCCCGCATCGACATGGCCCGGGCCAAGTGCCCGTCACCAATGGGTTCTTCGTGGACGGCATCTGGCTGTGCGGCCATGAATGCGGCGCCCATCTCGTTGAAATCATCGTAGGGTTCCAGCGGTGCCATGGCAAAGGAGACCCACTGCGGCTTGCCGTCAACGTTGATGGGCGCCCGCTCCAGGTGGGTTGGCCGGCCAATCGTGGAATCCGCCAGGTGAATCGCCGTGGCATTCTCAAATGGCGTCCCCAGGCACACGACCTTGGCGTCCAGGTCATAGAGTTTCTGGAGGGGCCCCAGTTCACCAAATGGCACGTCCAGGGTCGGCGTCTCACAGATTTTCTTGGCATCACGCCCCCAGGCGGTCATCGAGCATGTCGGGTGATTGCTCCGCTGGGTGTCCGGTAATGTCCGAAAGTATTCCGGCGTTAGGCCAATCATGTGGCAGGGCGTTTGTTCCCGGTCAAAGGCTGGCATACCGGCAATGACCTTGGCCTGCAGGTCGGCACGGACGGGCGGATTTTCCCAATCGACCGGATCAGACCAGTCTGCTGACTGCGCGGGCATCGCAATATTGCCGTCCCGCAAGGTTTCCTTTAGCGTAGCCACCAATGTCTGCTCCCCACCTGGAATAAACCCAAAGGCACTGAGCGCCGTGTGCACCAGACAGGTGTCCGTGGACTCGAGCCCCAGCTTCTTAAACAACTGGCGCAGGTCGTCCGCCGTGGTTACCGTCTGGATTTCTCGTTGATTCCAACTCATGGCAATCCCTCTTTTCTAATGGATTCAGTGTACCATGATTTTGCCCCAAAATTTTTCACAAATTCGCGTCGTCTCACGTTACTATCGACCCCGTTTCTGATAGACTACAAGTGGCAGCGATTTCACAAAAGAGCTAAGCGAAAGTCGCTTCCATGCTAATTTATCGTAAATATTATCGTTTTCATGAAAACGTCAAATTGATGAAAACGTTGATTCTACGCAATTGCAACCGGTTGTCCAAATTTTAAATTCTTGCTTTAAAAAGGTCGCGTTTCATGGAAAAGAAGCGTATAATACATTTTTGAAGTGATCTAGACATCGTTTAGATCATTGCGGACCCGGGGCGGCATTGCTCACCGCTCACGGATAGCCGACAGCATTGCTAACTGTTTCTCATATTTATTGTAGATACGACTCATATAACGAACTTACACTTAAGGAGTGACAATCTCGTGGCAACTGAACGTACATCTTTATTCATGTTCTTCGGGGCTACCGGTGACTTAGCTTACCGGAAACTTTACCCTAGTCTGTTTAACCTTTATCAAAAAGGTAGTTTACGGACACACTTCGCCGTTCTCGGGACTTCCCGTCAAACGCTTGACGATGACAAATTCCGTGCCGCAGTTAAGAAGTCTTTAGCTGACAGCGGTAACCGCGCCGACTCAAAAGAAGCCAGCGACTTTATTTCTCATTTCTACTACCAAGCTCACGACGTCACCGACACGGCGCACTACTCCGTCTTGAAGGACGCTGCTGAAAAGCTGGACAAGAAGTACAAGTTACAAGGTAACCGGATCTTCTACCTGTCCATGGCCCCACAATTCTTCGGCACGATTGCCAAAGACTTAAAGGCACAAGGCTTGATGTCCACCAACAAAGACGCCTTCAACCGTTTGGTTATTGAAAAGCCATTTGGCCGCGACTTTGACTCCGCTAAGCAATTAAACGATGCCTTAAGTAACTCCTTCAAGGAAGAACAAATCTTCCGGATCGACCACTACTTAGGTAAGGAAATGATCCAAAACATTGAAGCTTTGCGTTTTGGGAACACGCTGGTTGAATCCCTGTGGAACAACCGGTACATTGACAACATCCAAGTGACCCTTTCTGAAAAGTTGGGTGTTGAAGAACGGGCTTCTTACTACGATAACAGTGGGGCTTTACGTGACATGGTCCAAAACCATATCATGCAAATCGTTTCCCTGTTAGCCATGGAACAACCTGTTGCCTTCACCGATGTTGATATCCGGGCTGAAAAGGTCAAAGCTTTACGGAGCCTGCGCGTGTACAACGTCGCTGACGCCGCAACCAACTTTGTCCGTGGCCAATATGGCTCCGTTGACAACCAACCAGACTACCGTCATGAAGACAATGTTCCAGCTGATTCCACGACTGAAACCTTCGTTGCCGGCAAGCTGTTGTTTGACAACTACCGTTGGTCCGGTACCCCATTCTACGTGCGGACTGGTAAAATGTTAGCTGACAAGTTCACCCGAGTTGACGTGGTCTTCAAGCGTCCACTGGTTGATATCTTTGCCTTCCCACAATCTCAAAACACGCCATTGGCTGCCAACGTTTTGACGATCTTCGTTGAACCACACGCAGGGTTCTCTCTGCAATTGAACGCCAAGACCAACGACGCTGGCTTCTCAACGGAACCAATCAAGTTGGACTACTTGGTTGACGCTGAAAAGTCTAAGGAAACGCCAGAACCTTACGAACGTCTGTTACACGACGTCTTGAAGGGTGACGGGACTAACTTCTCAAGTTGGCCAGAAGTTTCCTACGCTTGGAAGTTCGTGGATCAAATCCGTCGTGTTTGGGACTTACAAGCACCTAACTTCCCTAACTACACGCCACATTCAATGGGACCAGCCGCTGCTGAAGAATTAATTCAACGCGACCACCGTGAATGGGTCTACCGTTTAAACAACTAATTTATAATTAAGCAAAAGCGCCGACTGCCAGGAAACTGGTAATCAGCGCTTTTTTTGCTGTGACCAATTCATTATCTTCTACGGATCACGGAACAACCCGGAATCACCCAGACTGAATTGGCTAGTCAGCTTCACGTTGACCCCTCCACTTGCCTACGAACCGTGCGCAAACTTATCACGAGTGGCTACGTCAGTCGTGAGACCGACGACACCAATAAGAAACGCCGCCCCTAGTCGCAACGACTAAGGGCATGGCAATGGCGCCCGCGCTTGAAGCCTATGAGTAACACGTCCTGGCCATCGGAACCGCTGGTTTATCTACCGGTGAGGCCGCCCTGATCGAAGAATTGCTGGCCAAGGTTGCGACGAACCATGCGTGATTTCCAAGAAAAGCGGTCTTAAACCGCGTGCCGTTACCATTTTACGTGACCGTTTTGAAACCTGAGCGATTTTTTCACCCATTTCCAGTCAAATCAGTTTCCTTTCAAATTGTTCAATGCTACACTAGCTGGTGGAAAGTCGTTACTAATTTTGAGACAAAAAGGAAGGTTACTAATGGCAGATCAAAAAGCAAATATTGGTGTTGTTGGTATGGCAGTCATGGGCAAGAACTTAGCCCTGAACATCGAAAGTCGCGGGTACACGGTCGGAATCTTTAACCGTTCCGCAAACAAGACTGAACAAGTCATGAAGGACCACAGCGAAAAGAAACTGGTTCCAAGTTACACGGTTGAAGACTTTGTTAAATCTTTGGAAACGCCACGGCGGATTCTCTTGATGGTTAAGGCTGGAAAGCCAACTGACGCCGTTATTCACGAACTGTTACCATTGCTTGATAAGGGTGACGTGCTGATTGATGGTGGGAACACGAACTTCCATGACACCATGGCACGGAACGCTGAGCTGGACAAGTCCGGCATCAACTTCATTGGTATGGGTGTTTCCGGTGGTGAATTAGGGGCCTTACAAGGACCTTCACTGATGCCCGGTGGCCAAAAGGAAGCTTATGATCTTGTTGAACCTATCTTAACTAAAATTGCGGCTAAGGCGCCTCAAGACGGCAAGCCTTGTGTCACTTACATTGGGCCTAATGGTGCCGGCCACTACGTTAAGATGGTCCACAATGGTATCGAATACGGTGATGAAGAGCTGATCGATGAAAGCTACAACATCATGCGTAACGTTGCCGGAATCTCCGTTGACGACATGGCTGACATCTTTAAGGAATGGAACAAGGGTGAACTCGATAGCTACTTGGTCGAAATCACTGCTGACATCCTTTCCCGTAAGGATGACTTAGGCGACGACAAGAACTTGCCAATCGTTGACGCCATCAAGGACCGTGGGAACAACAAAGGGACTGGTAAGTGGAGTTCCGAAGATGCCCTCGATGTTCAAGTCCCACAATCCGTGATTACGGAAGCCGTTTATGCCCGTTACATTTCAATGTTGAAGGACGAACGGGTCAAGGCTTCTAAGGAATTGCCAGCTGCAGCTAAGCAAGGCAAGGCCGAAATTGCTGACAAGGACAAGTTCGTTGAGGAAGTTCGTCAAGCCCTCTTCTTTGGTAAGCTGATGAGTTACGCCCAAGGCTTTGAACAACTGCGGTTCGCTTCCGAAGCTAACGATTGGGACCTGAAGTTTGGTGAATTAGCACAGATTTGGCGTGGCGGTTGCATTATCCGGGCCCAATTCCTGCAAAACATCACCGACGCCTTCGACAAGGATCCTAAGCTGACTAACCTGCTGTTCGATAGCTACTTCAAGGATATCGCCGGCAAGTATCAACAATCCATCCGTGACGTGGTTGCCATGGCCGTTCAAGCCGGCATCCCCGTTCCAAGTCTGTCCGCTGCTATCACCTACTACGATAGCTTCCGTGCAGAAGTTCTGCCTGCTAACTTGTTACAAGCACAACGGGACTACTTCGGTGCCCACACCTACGAACGGAACGACCGCGATGGGAACTTCCATTACAGTTGGTACGAAGAACAATAAACTTAATTTTAAAGTGATTTAGAAAACTCACGGTCGTTTTGACCGTGAGTTTTTGATTTGACCAGAAACGGCGTCATATCAACGTTGCAGAGAACCTTTGCTAGACACTTCTCCCCACCTATGCCTATACTAGACACATCAGTTAGAGGAGGCACCACCATGGAATTCGGGGAAAGAATTAAACGCACACGGCAACATCAAGATTTAACACAGGAAACTGTCGCGAAGAATCTACACGTCACACGACAAACCATTTCCAGTTGGGAACGCGGCAAGAGCTATCCAGATATCGATAGTTTGATTCAACTAAGCGATTATTTTCAGATTTCCTTAGATACACTGCTCAAGAACGATACCGGGCTGACCGATACACTACGGAAACCTGTCGTTCTCAAATCGATTAAACCTGTCATTAAAACACTCACCATCGTTGATATTCTCTTTTTAATTGGTCTGAGTTTTTCGCACCAGACCTTTATTAGCCAGGATTTGTTCTACCTAATGGGCATGATCAATATCTTGGCGTTAAACCAGTTAACGGTCTTCGCCAATAGTTTGGATAATGTTAACCCGTATGTTGCGTGGACGAAACGACGCCCATGGATCTTGCTGGTCGCCCTTGGTAGCGCCGTTGCCGCACTGATTCTAAAGTTCACCGGCAACGTCTCGCTCGCCAGCGACTTCACTTTCCTCGCAACCATTACGGCGATTATCCTGATTTCTGCCGAAATTTCCTTCTGGCATAAGCGTGCCGGCGCCAATCAGCTTGATCAATTATCTTAATCTACTTACAGACGGCCAGGGCTAACATTGTCCTGACCGTTTTTTGTTGGCCTCCTCTAGAACCAGACTTAATCAAAGATGCCAATCGATTGCAGATACTGCCGACTGATTTTCGTATACTTAATAACGGGGTACTTTCCGTGCAAGCGTTCGTGGACCGCCAGGGGGTGATCATTGAATCCCTTGGTACTGCCTAGCCCTTGGAAGAACAGCGTTTTCTGGCCCTTCAACGCATATCGACCGGTGGCATACAGTTTGCCATCTGCCGTCGACAGTAGCGCATGTAACTGCCAATGGTTGCGGTTGATTTGGTACAGCGTATTGGTCTTATTAGCACGTAACTTTGTAGCAATTGGATTCCCCGGATTCAGATTCGCCCCGCTGAACATTTGCAAGCCTAATTTCATGGTCTTGCGAGAAATCACACTGCCGTCAATATGGTTGGCAGTCACGTGCAAGTAAACCAGGTCACTGGCATGGCGATGGGTCGTTTTGGTGCCATAGGTATACCAGTAACCACGTAAGACCTTGGGCGTGCTAGCTAGTTGCCGGTGCGCCGCATGAACCGGCGTCGTGAACAATTGCACCCAAATTGTCGCCAACATTAAACCTAAAATAATTCCCATCACTTGCTTTGCTCGACCGTTCGCCATCCGCTTCGCCCCCGATACTATTTTCTAAAGTATCGCTGACACACCTTGAATTGTCAATCAAGAACTGCAAAAGAATGGTTATGACGACGGTTCCACAAGCGCCCTTATCTTCGGAACTATGACTAGGTGAATGGTTTTAGTCACCCAGTCCCCCATCATTAAAATGGCTGTGCCCGAACACTACCATGACTATTAATCCTTAGCCCACTGTTTTTACTGTCATGACCCTAACCGATTTATTTTTGTCATCCGCCCGGTTATGGCCACCTATACTGAGACTAAACCAAGTTAGGAGTGATTATCATGAAAGCCCTCGCGCACTTGTCCCCAAAATCTGGATCTATTTCCTTAATAGCATCCCCTCGTCGCTACTTCATTCTGTACCTGCAGGCCCTGCCTATCTGGCTCATTCTCATCTTACTAAACTGCCAGTTTACCTTAAGCAAGTTCAACTTTACTTGGAACCTGACCTCGTGGTACCTCACCCTCTGTTACGCCACCTTCCCACTGGCAGTCGTCCTACTGTCACATCTCCGCGCTAGCTGGCCCCGTCATCCCCACCCGATGACCCAGGCGCCAACGCCGCGGGCTAGTATTTACGCGGCCGGTCTGCCCCTAATGCCTTTACGCGATTACACGGTCCAGCACGAACACTGGCTGCCAAGGTTATTAGGTAATTTGGGTAAGTTTACCTTCGCCCCACTGATTCTGCTAGCCTACGTACTGTGGCACGCCTTCAGCTAAAAAAACTGCCACCTAGGTCGATGCCCAGGTGGCAGTTTTCAGGTTCATTTTCATGTACAAAAACCGCCTGAGGAGCAATTCCCCAGACGGTTTTTAAATTTCTCTATTGACGCGTGTGGCCACCAGCTGTGGTCCCCGCTAAACGATCTTCAAGTGCCATTTGAATCGCGTGGAGGTTTTCCCAGTGGTCAATTTCAGTGGCGAGGCCTGCCTGCCATTGCGCTTTTTCGCGACTCTTGGCAATGAACCGGTCCCAGTCCATATCGGCCGTGGTCCGGTCCTTTGTCTGCCGCCATTTCGCCCATTCATCAAGGTGGTGCGCTAACTCCAGAGCTTCTGGCGCGTCTAACACTAAGTTCTCAGTCATAACCGTCCCCTCCTTAGCAAATGTTCAGTCGGATACTCTCTATTTCTGTCTTTATTTTAACAAGAATCACTAACGAACGCGACCATTATGCTCACAACTGGTCAATCACCTGATCAATTGATTGGTCACCCTGCAACAACGGCACGGTTTTGCCGATTGTCTGGGGGGCATGCAGCGCCGCCACTAAGAAGGCGGCGACGTCTTCTCGAGGCACACTGCCAACTGCCAACGGGTCACTCTTAACCTTGCCAGTCCCGGGATGAAAGGACAGCGCGCCCGGCTGCACAATGGTGTAATCCAGGTGCGTTTGGTGGACCAGCCAGTTGTCTGCATAAAATTTCGCCACGTACAGCGGTTTCAACGGATCGGCCCAGCGGTTGCGGTCCTCGGCAAATAACATGCTGATCATCAAGAAGCGGTGGACGCCAGCAATTTCAGCGGCCTGCATGGTCTTCACGGCGCCATCCAGGTCAATCAGTAGCGTCATATCGTCCCTGGTACGCCCACCAGAGCCCGCAGCAAAGATGATAGCCTCGGCATCCATGAACGTGCTAGCAATCCGCTCAGGCTTCTCTAGGAGGTCTAGCCGGCGCACAGCGATACCCTGGTCTTCCCAGTCCTCACCATCTTCATCCGGCCGCAACCCGGCAATCGGTTCATCCCCCTTGGCCAACAGCTGCGCCACTAATAGCCGACCCACGTGGCCGTTTGCCCCAACGATCATTACCCGCATCAGTTCTCAAGCTCCCTTCCAAACTTTCCTTAATCATTATACACTACGCGTTAACCGGTCCTCGTCAGCGTCTCCGGAATGGTGAAAATAAGACCGGGACGCTGTGGGCGCACACCCGGAGCCAAGGAACGGTCTCCGGGGCTTACTTTGAGCCGCAAAAAGCGCGTCTCAAAGATATCAGTTCCCTAAGTGGCAAAGCCACTAAGGGAACTCCCACGGCTGGGCTCATTTTCACCATCCCTCCGGCTTATACCGGCTAACCCATCCTTTCAGTCCAAAGTATTGTCTACTTAATTACGACGTCTGTAGAGCCAAGACCTACTTGCTTAACACACAATCCAACACTATAGAAGTCATTGACAACTGAAATTTTTTGACCAGTCTGCTTTACCCCACTAGCCCCCATGCTATAATGAAGGAAGGGCACCGACCGACTTTGACCGATACTCGCTTTGACACACACATTTTGAGGAGGTCTCAAATTTTGCAAAATCCAGATTTGACCATCACTGACTTGGACGAAAACGCCCAAAACACTGCTCTAACTGATTTTGTCCACTTTTATTTACGGCACTACCGGACCAACGATTTGGAAATCTTGGCTTCGTTCAAGGTTGATTACGCCATGAACGATATCAACATGTACATCTACAGCAACCTGAACTTCAGCCCCGACCAACTGGCCGCTGGGGTTCTGGCTAACAAGCGCGACCTATTCTTAGCCATTTTGAAGACGGTCAACCTGCCTTACACGGCAAGTGGTGCGCTCAAAGATTTAACTTGGGACGGCTGGTACGCACAACAGTACGCTGGCATCGCCGAAGGTAAATAAAGCAGGCAATGAGGGGCAGGCAGCTGCCTTTTTTTGCGCACTAAAAAGGCGCGTCCGGATTATTTTGGACGCGCCTTTACTGATTTAAAGATTAAATTTTACCAACCAGGTCTGTCCCCGGCTTCAATGTTTCTTCACCTGGATGCCAGTTGGCTGGGCAAACGCGGTCGCCGTGCTCTGCAACGAACTGCGCTGCGGTCAACGTCCGCAGAATCTCTTCGGCATTGCGGCCGATACCCATATCGTTGATGGTGTAGGAACGCACCTTGCCGGCAGGGTCCAGAATAAAGACACCCCGGTAGGCTTGCCCCGCCTCTTCGTCCAGTACGTCATAGTGCCGCGCGAGCACGCCAGCTGGATCGGCAATCATCGGGTAAGCCACGTGACCAACCTCATCGCTCTGCTCGTGCCAAGCTTGATGCACGAACTCGGTGTCCTCAGAAATACTATAGATTTCCGCATTCTGTTTCTGAAACGCCGCGTAGTGCGCTGCCAGGTCGCCGAGTTCCGTGGGACAAACGAAAGAAAAGTCGGCTGGATAGAAGAACAATACGGACCAGTGGCCCAGTAAGTCGGTGGGCGTTAAAGACTGAACCTCGCCGTCTTGATAAGCATTGACTTGAAAATCGGGTAACGCAGAACCAATATAATTCATGATGTAAAACTCCCCTCATTCAATTGATAACTTCTAACACACCCCTAGCATACGCGGTTTCCTCCACGAAATCAAGAATCATTCTAAACTAGAAAAATACCAGATGTCCGCGTTCTATAAAGGTTTTAATAGTTTGTTATTATAATTATTATTCGCTAGAGTTTACGCTTTTTTCTTGCATTGTGCGCCAAAAGCAGATATACTAAGTACATAGATAAATTAGAAGCTGTTAGGTGAGGCTCCTATACGGAAAATGCTACTGCTCAGAAACGTCGAGAAACGCCAATGAGTCAGCTGTTCAGGTCAATTCAAGGCCTGATCTAATGTAGCTGTTATGAAATTAACTACGCCGTATAGTGCTAAAACTCAACGACTAGCCAAAATCACACATGTTTTTATTGTGCGCTTAGCTAGTCGTGGCTAAGCGCTTTTAATTTGTCGCAGTTGTCACTGTCGACTTACTACAGGAGGTGATTGAACATGACAACGCAACTTTTAGATGATCCCGGAGCGTGTTATTACTCGCCGGTGGGAAAGTTACAGTCTGTTCAAGCCTCTTGGTTGACGCTTTGAGGAGGACAAACCTCTAGCTTTCCCTATCCCGGACCCCGTAGCTTGATGCGGAGGTTCGACTAGTAGACTTTAAACGGAAACGACTGGCCACTTTATTTCAGACGCTGTCGGTGTTGCAACCGACCGTAACTCGTCTGAACTTCCCGAACTCGTTCGTGTGCCAGCCGGGTTCCACCCACTTAATGGATAACGCAAGCTAGAGTTACCAGTCTTTCTCGGCAACTATGTCACCATAATGCATTGACGTGCTAGTCGCATAGCGTTACACTACGTAGCGATGCTTCACCGTTGGGGGAACCCAGTGGAGAGGAAAACATTTCGTAACTGACGCCGTTTCAACTAGGTCGGTTTTTAATCTCTAACGGTCGATACGACTAATCAATACCAAACCAATCATAAACTGGTTATCAACGCCATTTGATGGGCCCCATGGGCTGATGGGAATCACCCCGCAAGGTCCCACCGCCATGACGTTGATGAGCTGGTATTACCAAACACGCTTCATTAAAAAGCAGCGAACCAATTCCGAAAAACGGATTGGTTCGCTGCTTTTTTATTATTTTGCTTTTGCCGAATGAAGATGGTCCAGATAAGCCTGACTCTTCTCTTCACTAAATTCATGTTCCGATTTCCCAATGATCACGGTCGCTAGGGAGTTCCCCACCACGTTAACGGCGGTCCGTCCCATATCAACTAACCGGTCGATCCCAGCAATAAAGGTTAACCCACTCATAGGCACCCCAATCGTCGAAACCGTCGCCAGCAAGACCACAAAGGATGCGCCAGGCACCCCAGCCATCCCTTTACTGGTAATCATCAAGACCACCAGCAAGGTAATCTGCTGTCCCAGACTCAGGTGAATATGGTACGCCTGTGCCAGGAAGAGCGCGGCCAATGACTGGTAAATAGCGGATCCATCCAAGTTAAAGGTATAGCCGGTGGGAATTACAAAGGACACGATACCTTGGCTAACCCCGAACTTGTCCATTTTATCGATCAACCGGGGTAAGGTTGCTTCAGAACTCGCCGTTGAGAAGGCTAAAACGGCCTCATCCTTGATTACGTACAGCAAATCCCACAACCGGAACCCGAACAACCGGGCCGCCAAGCCCATGAAGACGAGAATGAAGACGGCCATGGTTGCGTAGGCTAAGACGATGAAATACCCCAGCGGTGCTAGCGCCGACAGTCCCATTTGCGCGATGGTGACCCCAATCAGCGCACAGACCCCAATGGGTGCCGTATGCATGACCCAGTTCGTTACGCGGAACATCACTTGCGAGACGGCGTCTAAGGCATCAATAATGACCTGCCCCTGCTTACCAATGGCGGCCGTTCCCAGTCCGAAGAAGACGGAGAAGAAGATGACTGGCATCATGTCCCCCTCAGACAGCGACTTGAAAATGTTGGTTGGAATGATGCCCATCAAGGTTGCCCAAATACCAGAATTTCCAGCCGATTTGGCAGAGGAAACGTACTGACTGATGTCGGTACTATGTAATTGGTGAATATCAATGAAATCCCCGGGTTTGAAGATGTTCCCAACCAGTAACCCTAAGGCAATCGCAATCGTGGTCATGATTTCAAAGTAAATGATAGTCTTCCCACCAATACGCCCCAATTGCTTAATGTCACCCATGTTGGCGATCCCAACGGTCAGACAGGAAACCACGATTGGCAGAACGATCATTTGAATCAACCCGATAAACATGTTCCCAATGTTTTGCATCGCCGTAATAGCGACCTTGTTCTGATAAAAGACTGCCCCAAGAATAATCCCGAGAATCAGCCCAATCAGAATTTGCCACCCTAGACTCAGGCGGTACTTCCGATACTTCTGCATGCTACTGTCACCTGTTCTCTCTTAATTTGATAGTTTCAGATAATTTAGGTAGTGATTAGTCACAACAGTCATAATGATAGCACAATGCCCCGTCCCGGCAAAGATGGCACACAACCGATTTCAAGTGGGAAAACGTCCTCAGTTAGCCTCTAACGCCACTTAAGTGTATCGCCTACCACGGAGACGCTAACAGATTTAACGGCCACCTGAGACCAGCAAGGGACTGAATTTTCCATTTCTAGTAGCTAGTCCTAACCGCTGGCTGTGCTAAGCAGTAGATTTTTGTGAAAATATCAGTTGCACTGCTAGCAGTGGATGGGTAAAACGTTTATGCAATTGTACTGGGGAATCTGCTTCTGACGTGACCGGTGTTGCCAACCTCGCTACCGCCGCGGTCATGCGCCCCATCTGCTTTTGATTTTCTGCACAAAAAAAGGAACCCATCACTGGGTTCCTAACGTTTGCGTGGCAACGTCCTATCCTCGCAGGGGGCGATCCCCCAACTACTATCGGCGTGCTAAAGCTTAACTTCCGTGTTCGGCATGGGAACGGGTGTATCCTTTAGGCTATCGCCACCACACTATAAGAGAACTTATTCCCTCAAAACTAGATATCATCAAATTATTTTCTATTGAGAACACCACGTTTTTCAACTTGGTTAAGTCCTCGACCGATT
>NZ_RHNW01000008.1 GCF_003946045.1 Levilactobacillus mulengensis
CTCACCAATTTATTTGATGAGGTTATCATATCGTGGATTTGCCGCCAATCATAGACGGTCAGTTATTTGGTGCTTACCAATCACAGTATGATTATGAATTCATTTTGATTATCATGGGGAGATGTTTTGGATGAGGAATAGATGGATTAAGGGTTCATTGTTGTTAGTTGTTGGCTTGCTGGCTTTGGTTGGGTGGTCGGGTCGTGCCCGGGCGGCGGGTACTGATACTGTACCGTCGTACGTTGCCGAATTTTCTATCGCTCCATTTGATGGCTTCAGGTACAGTGGTTCTTCTGGCACTGTCGACGTTTACGACCTAGATAATAACCCCGCATCTGTCACAACTCTCATTGGCAAATCATCAGGCTTTAATGTTCTAAGTCCAATTCATTATCCCCAATTTATGGCAGCCATCAACCTAAACAAGGGAATCTTATACTACCAAGTGTCTTCAACTGACAAAACTCTGCCTCCGCTCTGGTATCCAGCAAATTCACAAACGGAACTAGCCTTGGATCTCGGTTCAACTACTACTAATGCAACTGCAGCCTTTACCGTTAAATTTGTCGATCAGGACAATACTGAACTAGACAAATCTGAAAATATCAGCTTTGCCTATCGCGAGGCTCAGAACGGAAGCGACCCACTCACCAATTTAGCAGCAGCTCTCCAAACTGCAAGTCGAGACTTTCCCGGCTACTCGCTTGCCGCCGACAATCCCCTAACCGTTACACCGGCTACCGATAGTCAACCAACTACTTACACTTACCATTACACCAAGGACACCGCCACTGGCGGCAATACCAATACCGGTAATAACACCAATACTGGCACGAACACCAGCGGCATCGCCGGCACCAGTGGCACGGCCACTATGCCAACCACTGACAGTTCTAGTAGTACCGCCAGTCAAGTTACCACGACCAAGGCACCGGTCCAACGCAAGGCTGTTTACGCCGTGAAGAAGATTGGCCTGTACAGTCAGCCGACATTTACTAAGCAGAGCCGCACGCGTTGGTTTACCAAGCAGACACGGCCCAACCGGCCGACGTTCACCGTCATCGGCTACGCCCGGTCCAAGGCGGGCAACCTGCGTTACAAGGTGCGGACAGCTGATGGGACGACCGGTTATATCACAGCGCGTTCAGCCTACGTGACGAACACCTACTACCAGCACAAGCCGGCTCAGGTCAAAGTCATCAGTGCTAAGGGCCTGAACGCCTATGGAAACGTGGCGCTGAACGGTCAGAAGATTCGGCACTATAAGCGTGGATCTGTTTTGACCGTTAAAGCCATTAAGACGCATGGCCTGACTACGCGGTTGGTACTCACTAACGGGCGCTACATTACCGGGAACAAGACTTTCGTGATTGCGAAATAGATGCAACGCAAAGACGCCACAGTCGATTTGATTGTGACGTCTTTATTTGGTTTAATTTTATGGAATTGTGGATTAACGTTACGCGCGATTACCTGGGCTAAACCAGTTTCACTAGTCCAGAGGCGAAGAACCAGTTTACCCCAAATAACCATCAGCAACGTGCTTGAAGTAATCGCCGAGATTCTGTGAGAACTGGGCCTTCTGTTTGGTCATGAATGCGGCGAACTTGGCCGGGCTATTGCGGCGGTAGTTATAGCCCCAGGCCGACAGCAGCATGAAGATCACATTTTGCCGCGGCAGGTCCTTGGGATCATACACGTCCGGTTGATACGCCGTCGGCCAATTCAGGCGGTCGATGCCCCAATATAGGAAGTAAACATTTTCCTCGGCCTGTTGGGACGCGAAGTCCAGTGACCAGTCGGCCGCCAGATTGCGCTCGGCGTCGCGCCAATTTTGCGCAGCCGGGTCCTGCCCGTCCAGCCAGTAGTCCCAGATGGTCAACTGCTTCAGGCGAATCCGCGTCAACATTTGTTCAAAGGCCGTGAGCGACTCGCCCGCCTCGCAGAACACGTTTAAGTTCAGCTTGTGCGTGTCGCTGTCGGTGAAGTAGCTGGCCTGGTCGTGTTCGCCCTGGTCCTCCCAGTAATACCGCTGGTAGTCCGCGGCAAAGCGCTGGGTGTCGCGCTCCGCCAAGATGCGCCAGTAGTCTTCGAAGTCGTCCAAGCCCTCTACTTCCAGGGGAAACTGTTCCCGCCGGTAGCGAAAATAGCCCTGGTACACGGCGGGTGAGGTCTGGTAATCGGTGTAGTCGTGACCATTCGAATGGCCGATGATAATTTTTTTCAAGTCGTTTGCCCCCGGAGATTAGTGGTCCTAGCTTAGCACAGATTGGGGGCTGGCGGGCCAGTTATTTTGGTTGGCAACGGATTGGTGGGTGGATAGTTCTGCGGTTCAATTGGCGGTGAGCTAAAATTTAGGTGATTGGCTACTTGTCGCTCATCCTAACAGCGATTGAGAAAGTAGGTGACACCATGCCCAAACCAGAATCCGAACCATTCGCTAACGCCCGCACCCCAGAAGAGTTCCGCCAGATGATTGCCTCTGACAAGGTCAAGACCTACGACTCGCTTGAAGAATTGTGGGCCGCTTTGGAACAAGACGATGACGAACCTGACAAAAAGAACGAGAACTAAGTAAAGGTCCAGTAACCGCACAACCCCGATGGTTGAACGTGTTACTGGACCTTTTTCACTTATTTTTCTGTTAAAAGACTGGTTTCACCCCACGCACGGCGGCCTTCATCTGGTCGCCCAGCCGGTGCATGCCTGCGTCAATCACGTCCGGCGTCAGGCCGCTGAAGCACAGGCGCATGCCGTTGTGCACGTCGCGGGCCGGGTAGAAATTGGTGCTCGGCACGTAACTCACGTGGGCGTTTGGCATGACCTGCGACCGCAGCAACTGGTCGACGTCGATGTCCGCTGGCAAGGTCACCCAGTCGAAGAAGCCCCCGGCTGGCGTGGTAAACGTCGCCTCGTCCGGGAAGTAGGCCCGCAGCGCCGCCACCATCGCCGCACACTGCTCGCGGTAGTGGTCCTTCAAGACCGTCACGTGGGCGTCCAAGTCGTTGACGTCCAGGTAGGCGTTGATGGCCGCGTGGGTCACGCCGGTCGCCTCCAGGTCACTGGCCAGCCGCACTTTTAAAATGGCCGCCAACAGGTCCCCGTCGGCCACCAACCACCCCGTCCGCAGCGCTGGCATCAGAATTTTCGACAGGCTCGACACGAAGATCACCCGGCCCTCGGTGTCAAAACTCTTGATGGCCGGCAGTGGCAGTTGGTCGTAGCCCAGGTCCCGGTACGGCGAGTCCTCTAAAATGATGAAGTCATAGCGGTTCGCCAGCGCAACCAGCTGTTGACGCTTGGCCACGCTCATGGTGATGCCGGTCGGGTTGTGAAAGTCCGGCACGGTGTATAACAGCTTGATGCCCGGATGGCGTTTTAAGGTAGTTTCTAGCGCGTCTAGGTCCAGGCCATCTGCTTGTAAGCCCACGCCGTAATACGTCGGCTGGTAGAGGTCTAAGGCCGCCAGTGCGCCCACGTAGGTCGGCACCTCGACCGCCACCTCGTCGCCGGGGTTCAGGAGCGCCTTCGCCACTAGCTCAATGGCCTGCTGGCCGCCGACCGTCAAAATCACGTGGTCCGCAGTGGTCGTGACCCGCCCCCATTTGCCAATTCGCGCCGCCAGCTTCGCCCGCAAGTCCGGGTTCCCCTGGGTCGACTGATACTGAAAAAGGTGCGCGCCCTGCGTGTCAATGGCGGTGTTAAAGGCTTCCTTGACCGCCGCCACCGGGAACAGGCTTTCGTTGGGACTCCCGGCCGCAAACGAGATGGCGCGGGGATCTGGGTCGTTGACGAACAGGCCGCTTAGGGCGGAAGGGACATCCGGGTTCACCCGGGTTGCTAACAGATCATTTAACATGACAGTCACACCTTTCTGGCAGCTGCTTTGGCTGCCGGTTCTTCTTTGATTTGGTTCTTGTTTGAAACCTTAAACCCTAAGACCTTTGGGTCAAAAACAATGGACAGCTGGCCGCCTGCGGCTTCCAGGTACTACGCCTGCTGTGGGGCCGGTTTCCGCCTGAGGTGCGGGCTCCCACCTCAACTTTGAGCCCTGCTAGGATCATGCAGGTCTCAAAGGTTGTCCCGTGCTGTAAGGCCGAGAAAAATCGCTCGGTCTAACACCACCGACACAGCCGTCTCCGTACCTGGCTTCCTCCGGCTCTGGTTGTGCGTTGCCTTTGACCGCGGCTTAGTGCCCGGTCAAAGGCAACGGTGGTGGCGAACCGGCATCCAAAGTCGTTGGCCGTCAGTGTGGCGGTCCGGTTAAGCTGACTCTGTTGGCTTGGTGGGCGGCGACTGTGGAGCCTAACCTATTAGCTAATACTTCTAGTCCTGGCTCGGTTACGCCCCCCACCACACAACGTCGGACAGTGAAAATTGGCTTAACCGTGGAATTCACAGATTCATTCGGGCAGTGAAACCACTCCCCCAGTTCAGCCGCTGACCACCGCCAAATGCCGGTCAGGAAGCCTGGCGTCTTTGCTGCCAACAGCGGCTAGCCTGCCGAGAGGGCGGTAAAAATGGGCTCAGCCGTAGGATTTACAGCGCGCTAGCGGTGTAAATGGTGACTTTGAGACTCGTCCTATGAGGCTCAAAGCAAGTCGGAAGACCGCTTCCCAGGCTTCCGGCGTCCTCCCCACCGCGTTCCGGCCCATTTTTACCGCCCGGTAAGGCCCAGCTACCGCTACAGTTGCCAGCAACGATAAGGCGCCTGGTTTCCGCCAACCTGCATTTTAAGAAGTCACCGGCCGAACCTGCTGGGGGTGGTTTCCTCTGACCACGCGTTTATGATAAGATACTGGTGACAGAAAAACCATTTCAACTATCCAGAAATAACGTGAATGTAATTCATCTTTACCAATCTCAGGAGGTGTCGTCGATGTTACCGTTTGCCTATCGCGTCTTTCAAGCTATTGTTCAAGAACAAACTTTCTACCGAGCGGCGCAAACGCTGAACGTGACGCCTTCAGCCATCAGCCACTCCGTTAACCAGCTGGAAAAGGAGCTGGGCTTTCCGCTCTTCATCCGTAATCGAACCGGCGTGGAGCTCACCCCGGATGGCGAAAGCGTGCTGCCACTGATTCAGGGCGTCATCAACGCCGAGGACCGGCTCCAACAGGCCGCCGCCAACATTAACGGCATGAACGCCGGATCCGTGCGGCTGGGGGCCTTCTCCTCCGTCTGCATTTCCTGGCTGCCACCGATCATTCGGCAGTTCAAACAGGATTTCCCCCAAATCGACATCAATTTAGAACAGGCCGGCTTCAGTGACATCGCGGCCGCCGTCAAAACCGGGCGCTTGGATTTAGGCCTGTCCGCCTTGCCGGTCGCGGAAAAATTAACCGTCCTGCCGCTGGTCAAGGACGAAATCTACTGCATCACGCCCAACGATTTCATCCCCGCCAACCGCACGACGGTCACGGCCGCCGACCTGGTCGACCAGAACTTCATTTTGCAGCGGGGCGACTACGACAAGGACACCAAGGCCGCGCTGGACCACTACCAAATTCGGCCGAACGCGTTGCGGTTCTCCATCGACGACCAGTCCATCCTGGCGATGGTCGAGGCCGGCATGGGCATGGGCATTTTGCCCGAGCTGGCGCTGGAACGGGTCAGTGGCAACGTGAACGTCTACCCATTTGACCAGCGGTTCTACCGGACGATTTGCTTGGTGGTCAACTCTGAGCAGGCCAAGGCACCGTCGACGGCCAAGATGATTGCGGCAATCACGGCTTACGTCGCCCACAAATACCCAGACAAGGTCCTGCAACACCCACACGTGGGGTAAACTTCGCTTTTGCCTCCGGAAACGTGAAAATGAGACCGGAGCATGGTGGGCAAGACGGTGTTGTGCTGGCCGTTCCCGGCGGTGGGTTCAAGGTGCCCTGCTGTGGGGCCGGTTCCCGCCTGAGGTACAGGCTCCCACCTCAACTTTGGGCCCTGCCAGGATCATGCAGGTCTCAAAGGTTGTCCCGTGCTGTAAGGCCGAGAAAAATCGCTCGGTCTAACACCACCGACACAGCTGGGCACCTTGCCCCACCTCTGGTCACTGACACAAACACGGTCACTTTCCACTGCGAAACGGTCATTTTCACACTCCCTGCGGCTGACACTGGTTTAGCCCTATGGTGCGTGTCAATTGCTTGTTCTGTTCCAACTTAACTCTGATTAAACCAAATACCGCGGAAGTCCTTGGCCATTTGTTTGGCTGGACTTCCGCGGTATTTTTCTTGTCGTCTATTTTAAAATTTCATTTCATCTATGAGTAACCTTCATCTTAACTTCATCAGCATTTAGAAGTGCTTGTCCGTTAAATGAGGGACGGCCCCATACCTCCCCAAGATATAGTCCTTCCCATAACTCGCATCGTTCCGTACCTTCTGATTGCCGTTGACCTTGACTGAATCCAGTGAATACAGGTCCGACATCCCCGCCGGATTCTTATCCACGAACCAGACCTCGTCTCGGCGAAAATTGGTTTTATCTAACGTGAAGAGTTCCTGGGTGGTGAAAATTAATTGGGCGCCACGCGGGTTGATTTGCGCGTCATGAAATAGGATTAAGATGTAGCGCAACAGTAACGGGTGGAGCTTGGCATCCAGCTCATCCACGATGACCGTGCCGCCCTCATCCAACGTTTGTTTCAAATCAACGTACAGCCACAACATTTTGCGCGTCCCACTGGATTCCGCGCTGATTGGCGTCTGGAGAAGTTCCCCCGTCGTGGGATTGCGGTGATAGCTGACGACACGTTGTCGGGCTTCATTTTCATCGGCGAAGTCATCTTGCACGACACCTAACTGGGCGATTCCCACATCGACCGCTTGGACAAACTGTTCAAATTTCTGTTTCTCTTGCGGATCAGTCAGCAGCGCAATCATTGGACTCAGTGATTGCCGTGAACGAAAGCGCGCGGTCTTGGTCACCTCATTCTGCGGATTCCCGTAGTCTACGATTCGTAAAGCTCGGAACCAATCGGCGACCTCCCGAATGATAGGGATTTCTAACCGAGACAGTGCGGACAGCAGTAACGACTTCTTCGTGATCAGTTTGGCCAGCGTCTGAACCTCCGCCTGTTCCGTCAGGCTACCCACGATTCCCGTGTCAGTGCGGTCAAAGATTTCCAGATACTGCTCGCCCACTTTACTTTTATCCCGCTGATACAAGTATTCTTCTGTCACGGCTTGCTTGGTGGTACTAAATCCATACTGATAGATGTTCGTCCGCGTGGAAAATAAAACGCTGAACTCCGTCGGAACGCTGGGGTCCTCAAACCAGTAAGGCGTAACCTTCTTCAATGCATCCTCATCCGCAAACGAGGTCAGCACCACATCCGTCATGACACTTAGCGCGTGAATGACGTTGCTCTTGCCAGACGCG
Organism: Levilactobacillus mulengensis; assembly: GCF_003946045.1. Taxonomy (GTDB): domain Bacteria; phylum Bacillota; class Bacilli; order Lactobacillales; family Lactobacillaceae; genus Levilactobacillus; species Levilactobacillus mulengensis. The sequence continues at coordinate 7,381 of NZ_RHNW01000008.1, forward strand.
TTGGCGCCGTATAGGGCAGCCAGCTTTAACACCCGTTCGTGCAAAACGTCAGTCACTACATCCGTTGGGAGTTCCTTCAATGCTGAAGCAGTCAGGTCCAGCGTGACTTCCTGGCGAAACGATTTAAAGTTTTTAAATGTAAACTGATGCAACATCATCCTCACCTCTTGGGTTAAAGATACCTGTTGTAACAGTTATTAGCAAGTAATTACGATATTTTCTCAAATATATAGAAATTACTGATTGATAAAAGAATTTCGTTATAAATCTAGAAATAAATCGCCATAACAAACCAACCTGAATTTTTCGCTACCCCACTATTTGTTTAAAGCAATGCACTATTCAACGCAAAAAGAATTGCTTAACACAACTAGTATCCACCATGCTTATCGTGCTATAATGGCGAAGTAATTTCGACTATACATAAATTGGAGGCACCACCATGAACAAGTTACTTAAAGTTTCTGCAATCACTGCCCTGACATTTAGCCTGGGCGCTGTGATCGTACCTAGCACTACTTTGTCAGCTAGCGCTAAGAAAAAGTCTGCTAAGGTTATCCGTTCCAAGAAGATGAAGAAGACCGCTTATCACGCTAACGGCGGCTACATCTACTCCAGCGCCAAGCTGACCAAGAAGTCCCACAAGGCATTCAACTACCTGAAGACGACTTTCTACGCGACCAAGTCAGTGACGGTCAAGAAAACTAATGGTAAGACTGCCACTTACTACTACATCAAGAACAGCAAGGGCAACGTCAAGGGGTATATCTGGAAGGGTAACCTGAAGAAGGTTAATACCAAGGCTTTAGCTCAACGAAGAGCTGACATCAAGCATGTGTTAGCTGCTATTCGTTCGATGAGTACTGACGACCAAGGCTGGGCATTAGATTCTATGAAATATGTCACTACTAGCAACACCTACGACGATTCCCAACTCCCCTACGCTATCGACCAAATCCACGGTGAATCGATTAAAGATGGGCAGGCTGCACTCCAAGTAAACGCCAGCTTCAAAGGACGTTTCAGCTCTACTACTAATGCTAAATTAGCTGCTTTCAGCGATCAATTAGCTGATACGATTGCTTCCAATACAAGCGACGATTACGATATCGACGAAGCTGCTCAAACTCTCGTTGATGCCTTGCAAGACGCTGTTTCAAGTCTCCGTTAACACTTATTTCCACTAAAATAACCAAATAAAACACCTGAGAAGAACGCGCATGGGTTGCGCCGCCTTCTCAGGTGTTTTTAGTCAGTTTGATCTTATTTGAGTACAACATGTTCTGATTCCAGAAAAGATATAACTACTGGTAAACCCAATCCGACTAGCTAAATGGACCAAACCAGTATTGACCGCAGAGATGGTACATATCTTATTTGGTCTTCCGTTTGAAACTGCATAAACTCAGCAAACTCACCAACAACGCCACGCCCCACGCGATAGATCCGCGACTGTTGTTGGTCTGGGGCAACGTCATACTGCCAACGCTGTTCGAGAGGACTTGGTCGCCCGTCTCTTCGCTTTCGGTCAGATTGGCCGTCGTGGTGTCCCCCGATTGGCCCTGGTATTGATGCTGATGGCCGTAACTACCAGTACTCAGCTGACTGGCTTGACCACCCACGCTGACGCCCGTGCCAGTGCCATTAGCGCCACCAGTTGGGAGTCCACCCGGCGTTCCCGGGACCACAACATCCCCGTCGCCCACCGGATCACCCGTAACCGTTGGGCCGCCCGGGTGGTGGCCGTTACCGGTCTCGTTGCCCGGCGTGCCGGCATCCCCGTCCTGGCCACTGTCTGGCGTTTCCGCCCCAGCTCCGGGACCATCAGGCGTGGTGGTCGTGCCGCCACCGTTCGTGTTGCCGCTACCTTGGTTCCCATTCCCATTTCCCTGGTTGCCGTTGCCGCCCGGCTTGTTTCCTTCAGCGTCCGCCTCCTCTTCCACGTAAACGTAAGTCACGTCAACGGCGGTCTCACCGTACGTCCCGGTCGCGTTTTCCGGTGTCGCTTGGAGCACGTATCCCGGAATCTCCGCTGGGGTCGTCGTGTAGGCTTCCCCGACCAGGCCCGGCTTCAACGTCTGGGCTGGGGCGACGTCTTTACCCGCCTCATCGACGTAGTGGACCGTCACGCTGGCCGCGGATTGGGCGATGGTGTAGGGTTGGACGACTATGAATGTGGCAGCGCCCGTATTGACATCGGATACCCCAATCATGTAATGGTAGTAGGGCTGGACGTCCACGTTCACGTCCGCATGACCCGGAATGGCAGTAGCTCCGGGCTTTTGGTCCTGCAACCCAGTGTAGTACAAACCGCCTTGACCATCTGAAACCGCGGTCCCGCCCGCAAAATAGGCCTGATACGTGAAGCCATCGTCACTGTTATAAAAGGCTAGTGGCGTCAGCACGTCCTTGCCTACCAGTTGCACCACCTCACCATCGATTGTCGTGCAGGCAATTTGCAGGTGCCCTTCACGATCTTTATCACTGATGACAACCGGGTCCAACGTAATCAGCTGGCCGATGCTATTAAACGCAAAGGGATTAGTTGGATCGACTTTTCCTTTAAGTGGTGAAAAATCCTGAATATTATTATGAAACAACAGTACCGCCTCAATATTCGGCAAAGTCGCCAGCGGCGTGATATCTTTAATCCGGTTGTACTGGAGGTCAAGCTCCGTCAAGTGTTGCAGATTGGCCAGTGGCGTGACATCGACAATGTCCCCATAAGCCGCGCCGGGATGCTCTTGAAAGGAACCACCAAAGTTCGCGCTTTCCAAGTTCACCGCGTACTGCAAGCCTTCCAGCGAGTAAGCGGTCTTGCCGTCGATGTAGGTGCTGTGACTGTGTTTGCTCAAACTTTTGATCAACGCCATATCTTCCTGCGTAATGTCAGCCACGCTACTCCAGGTTTTGTCGGTATCGGTCAACTCCTGCAATGCCTGAAGGACCACCTGTTGCAGCTGCTTATTCGGCATCCACAAGTCAATCGTCGCTGTCTCCTTGGTGTGGGTCAATTTCATCGTCGTGGTCTTGCCTAACTCGACCTGAACCAACGGCACGGCCGCGGTGACTAAATCAGCTTCCAGCGCGTCGACCATGGCAGCCGCTGAAACAGGCGTCACCTCGGCCGGGCGGGTCTCGGGCACGGTAACGCTCACTGGCGTCACGGCAGTCGCCGGTGTGACCGCGGTTGCGGGTTGCGCGACTACCGGTTCGCTTGTGGCTGGCGTGGTGGCCGTAGCCAGTTCGCTCTCAGTCGCTGGGACCACACTTTCAGCTAAATCGGTGACTGGGCGCGTATTGCCAACTGGCGCTTGCGTTGGTGTTTCAGTCTCAGGAATTTCTGCCCCAACCACCGGCTGGTTATTTGTGGTAGCGTTCTCATTTGCATCGTTATCACTAACCGTCTGTTCAGTCTCATTACCCTCTGTCGCAGGTGTTTCGGTAGTCGTTTTTCCACTAGCAGATTCGTCGACGGATGTTTCTGCTGTAACAGTTTCTGCATCCGTCACCGCAGAATCAGCCGGCGCTGCCTCATCCCCAACGGGCCTTTCCGCAAAAGCCGTCACAGTCGGCACACTCGGTGCCACGTTAGCTTGGGCGGTCGTCCCCGCTCCCAACAAGACGGCCCCACTAATAATTCCGGCCGTAACCCACAGCTTACCCTTTTTATACATCTTATAGTGTCTCTTCTCAGTCTGTTCAATTCTCATTCGTTTTCTCCCCCGAAATATTGGTCTAGTTCGCTAATGCTACTTAAGATTGAGGCCACCGGTCTTTCTAAGTGCCTCGAACAAAAATCAGTATATCTGGTATTTTAAAACTTGTGGTGGATTATTAACAAAATAAACCGATTTCTTTATCCGCTGACCTTGCAACGCCTTTTCACTGATGGCAGGATAAGCCTTTCAATCTTGCATAACCAAGTTAGACATCAAAAAAGCGGCTAGACGTGGTGTCCTAGCCGCTCGTTACTAGTTATTCAGTTTCGCCAAAAGGCTTCCCAAGCTCTTTCTAGCCGTTCAGCCAGGGTTGGCTTATCTTCACCAATATCTTTTAGTAGCTGACGCACCTTGGCCTTATTCTTCTCAACTTCTACCGGATCATGGGCACGGACTTCAAAGGACCGATTATCTTCTACCATATCCATCCCCCGAATCCATGGCTAATCTTTTAAGCAGTCGGCTATAAGTCTTTGACGGCAGAACTAATTTCTTCGCAACAAGTAACGCTTTAAAAGCACTTGCATCCTGCGACAAACGGAACAGGCTTTCCTGAGCATGTGACTGTAGCACTAAACCTTCCTCGATGTGACGCAAACACCGCCAGTCCATTCCGAGAACTAACGCATATTCCTGCATAGACAGATGGAACGCCACCCAAATCTTTTTTATTTGAACATTCCGCAAAAATTGATAGGCCATTAGCTGCTTCCTCTCACGTACTCCCAGACAAGCGTCGCGCCAAGTATACCATGGTTGAACTGAAAAACCGTGGGGCGCAACTTCACATCGGAATTCAAATAATGTGAAGAACAAAAGATTGCGTGAAATATTGCCGCCATCCTCACCTTAGCTTAAGCTACCCCATCCACCGCAATCACATCTGCAGTCCCACCATCTGTTTGGTCTGAGTTGGCTGGAGCCGGAGCCAGTTCAGGTTGGCCACCTGTGACAGTGGTGTTAGCCGGTGTCCTTCCGGCTTACAGCACGGGCCATGTTAGAAACTCGTGATCTTCGAGGTTCTAACATGAACTCGAAGACCGCCCTTTGGCTTCGAGTGGGCCCCATAGGTGGTCAACCTGAAACTGGCGGAGGCGGAAGCCAGCTCAGACCAAACCAAGCCAAAAACGGCCGGACTCCGTGTGGGAGGCCGGCCGTTCTCAGGTTGTGTGACGTTTTATTCGGTTACGTGACTACGCAGCGGGCGTTGGTTCCGCCGCGGTGCCGCCCATCAAGGCCGTCTTCGTTGTTTCCACGATGTCGGCGCGCACTGGGGTGGCATAGAGTGGCTGGTCATCCTTGACAAACAGCTTGGCGTCGGCGATTTGTTTCATGAGACTCGCCACTTCTTCGCCGGTCAGGTTGGTGTTGACGTACTTCAACCGCAAATGCTTGATCCGCAGGTCGGTCCCTTTAAAGCTCAATTCTAATGACTTCATTTAATAACTCCCTTTCGATGACTGAGTGACGGACGTTAGGCGACGATGTCTTGCGTGGCAACGGTCGCGGATTGGAAAGGTAACCCGGTCAATTGTGCCAGAATGCCGCCAAAGTTTTCAATTTGCTTAGTATCCGGTGCGGGCACCGCGTTTTGAAAGGTGACTTTCACGGGGTGGGCCGAGTCGGCGCCTAAGCTAAAGATGATGGTGGTCTTATTCCAGTTGTTATGCATGGTGGTACTCCCTTCGTGACGCTGATTTTGGTAAGTGATTGGCCAACCCTTACACTCCTACTAACGAAATCCGGCGGTGATTTGTAACCCCCTAATTCGAAAAGTTTTCCGGTGGCGTTAAATTGCGGACCAATCGGCGAATCAGCGAGCGCCGCCATTTATAAACGGTATTGCGACTGACGCTGTGGCGGGCCGCAATCTCCTCGGCCGTCAGCTGGTCGAGCAGCGTGCCCACCAGGTAGCGCCACTCCCCGGTCGTGCCGGCGCCGCCAATCACCTTCAATAGATACTGGCGAAAGTCGGCCTGGCCGATGGCATCTAAAATGTCGTCGTCACTGGCAACCGCCGTGATCAACTCGTCTTGATTGCCGGGCTCCTGGCGTTCCAGCTGTTTGCGGTCGCGGCGCAGCTTATCCAACAGCGTCCAATAGATCTTCTGCTGGGCATACGCCAAGAATTGGTGTGGCTTGGTCTCGGGATTCTCGGGAAAAGCGGCGTAAATTTCTGGAAATAACAGCCGGGCCTCCTGCAAGTAATCCTCGTAATCGGCGTGACTGCGGTTCATGTGTAGCCGTTTCAGCGCGGCAAATAAAATAATCTCGTGGTCCCCGTCGTACAGAAACCGGTAAGCAGCGGCGTGTGGTGACTCCTTCATTTGAATCATCCTCTCAAACATGATGATCCATGGCCATGGATGAGTCCCACTTTACCCGAGCGACCTTTTTTTGCCGAACAGCGAATATTTGCCACAATGACCCTAATATTTGTCAAATATCCAACTGGTTTACCCCACAAATTGCCACCGTGGGCAGCCTGACGGGATTCGTTAAAATAGTGAAATTAGCGAAAAATTCAGTTATTTGTCGATTTAAGCCTTAAAATTTTTAATTTTTTGTCCACATCACCCCAATTAGTGGTATAAATAGTTATGTAATCGGTTTACCTACATATATCCAGAGGAGATTTTTAGTTATGAAAAAAGCAGCATTGTTAACGGCTGTGGCCGCTGCCGCGCTCTTATTTGGCGGTACCACGACCTTAGCGCACGCCAAGACGTATACCCAACACGGTAATGCGCTGGCCAACTACAACGTCAACAAGTACAAGACGGTTAAGAACAAGAACATGTTCGTAAAGCGTTACACGTTCAAGCAAAGTTACTCGGACATTTTCCAAACAAAGCCAACCAGCATCTCCAGCATCAAGGGCAAGAAGGTTGCATTCAAGTCCAACGTGTTCCTGCCCGTCACTTACAACCGGTCCGCTGACTGGGGCAACCCACAAAGTGAAGTGCTGTCTAAGGATGGCAACACGATGTACGAACTGATCACCACCAGCTCACAGAGTACGCGTGGCTGGATTGTTCGTTACAACTTGGGTGCTTTGCGGAGTAAATTTGGCATCAGCACCACCCACATGGACGCCCTGCGTCGCGCTTCTTACGACCACTCCGTCAAGCAAATGACCAGCACCGACAAGGCCATCATGAAGTACATCAAGATCGGGCCTAAGTTTAATACCGGCCATGGTCAATCACTGGCCATGAACCCTAAGAACGGCCAACTCTGGTTCATCGGCGCCCCCGTCAAGGTTCACTCCAACGTGCAACAGGTTTCGACCAGCACGCTGAAGCCAACCAAGAAGATCAACTTCATGTTGAAGAGCACCGTTACCATGGGCTCTAACCTGACGTTTGATAAGAAGGGTAATGCCTACTTCTTCACTTACTCTAATGGTGGCTGGGCTCCTAAGGGCGCCGTCAAGATCTACAAGGGTAAGATCAACAAGAAGTCCGTTAAGTTCCACTTAGTCATGCAGGGTCTGCGTTACCGTCCAGGTACCAAGCCTCAATCCATGGACTACAACGTTAAGCGCAACCGCCTGTACTTCCTCTCTGACAGCAGTATTTCATCCGTGCCCGTTTCCAAGCTGGGCCATTTGAAGGCTAGCCAGGTCGAAGCCACGAACCTCAACGGCAAGCGTGAATTCGAAAGTCTCCAATTCACCAAGAACGGTGCCGGTTACCTGATGACCAACAAGGCCGCCGAGTTGATGAAGACGACTAGTAACAACTTTTAGCTTATAATTGAAATGGAGCAGTAACTGCGAGTGGTCCGCAGCTACTGCTCTTTTTGGTTTGCTTCTTTTGGTTTTGTTTGTTTTTGGTTATGTATTTGTTTGGGGATATATCCGTTTGGAGATTAAGGGATTAGGGTCAAGAGCGTGTAGAGACAGTGTGGTGGCTGACTTGCCGCCTGCTCATACTGGGTCGAAGATAACCAATGGTTTGGGTGGGAGTGGTGCTCTCTGGCAGCCGTGGTACGGGTCTGGCGGCGTTGTTACGTTGGATTGCGCTGGTGCTTTTGGCGTATTACGTTTAGATTGTGTTGGACCATCGCTCAGCTTCTATGTACGTGTGGCCAACGAAATGTTGTGGCGGCAAAACTACACTGGATTACTAAATCTAATCCACCACATTGTGGCCAACCATCCCCTGCCACCACCATGCTGGTCACATCTGCGTTAGCCGTAAGGGCGGTCGAAATAGGATCAGCCGTGGGATTTACGGAGCGGAGCGCAGTAAATGGTGACTTTGAGACGTGGGGTTCGGCTCAAAGCAAGCCCAGAGACCGACTCTTGGCTCTGGGCGTCCTGCCCACAGCGTTCCGCCCTATTTAGACTGCCCGGTAAGGCGAAAAACAAAGACCAGTGATCAAGGACTGAACAAATGGTGGGGACAATGTTATACTGGCCCCGAGGTGGGCTTGACCCATCTGTGAAACACACCATAACTCAATCTCCAACAAAGGGAACACTAACGTCGCGGTCGGCATTAATGGTCCCTTTGCTAACTCTCTAAGTAATTTTGGGTCATAACCCGTACACTCATCAACTACTTTACGACCAAACGGACCAGATCCACCCAATAGCAAAGACGATGATCAAGGCAAACAACTCCTCCCGCATTTCTTGGTGAGTCGTGCGCCGTAAACTAACCTTAACGTGACGCGTTTCCAGTAATTTCAATTGCTAGACACCTCTCTTAAATTCACTCCTAACGTTACTTGTTTACCAGGTAAATAGCCACAATAATCGTACCAACAGGGTTATCCAGTCAACTGGTTGTTAGTCGCCGGACCAAAAGACTTTCTACTTAACCAAAATTAATAATGCTTTGGTCTTTAATTTATAGTAAATCTCTTGTAAACTGGTTCTGGGACATATCATTCTTCTCGCTTTCAATTGGTTTTCGTCGACTTGATTGTAGCACAGAGGTGGTATGCCTCTTTTTTAATGCAAAAATAGTGTTGATGGATTTCCCCATCAACACCAAATATCATAGAACCACTAAAAGAAGCACCCTCACCAATTCAACTTGGTCAGGGTGCTTCTTTAGTTGGCGCCACGCACCGAATCGCTGCCAGCTGGAGCCGCCGGAATTCTCCGGAAGCCAGTTGGACGACGATTTGGTCGTCAAATTCGCCCACGACCACGCCGTCGATGACGGTGATGGCCTGGTTATCATCGAACACATTCAGCTGGAGATGGACCGGGCGATGGTTTTGCCAGGCTGCGGCGAGACGCTCACTGACGTCCGCCGCAGTCTGTTCCGGCAATGGCTGTTCCACCTGCTCCGCCGCGTGCATTTTAGCCAAGGCACTGGTATGGTCGGACAGGTAGAACCCGCCCCACTTCAGCATGCCGCGGTCCTGATAGTCGCGCCGAAAAAAGTCTTGCGCGAGCTGATCATCTGACGATTTTTTCAGGTACATGGCGCTCACTTCCTAGCGAATCCAGCGTTGACTCAACGGCCAGCGCACGTGACCGAAGTCAACAAAATTTAACGTCAGCGCAGTTCCCCGCCGCACCTGACTGATGACGCGCTCCAACACTTCCAAATCGGTCGTCCGCAGCGAATGCAACGGAATCGACCGCTCCCGGTGTTTCGGCCGGCGAATGTCTAAGAAGAAATTGAATACGTGGCCATACTGGTTATTGACCACGTCGATGCGGTACTGGCAATGCCACTGCGCAGTAAAGAGGGGCTGCAGGCGCGCTAGAATCAGCGCCGACTCCTTGGTTTCATCAATCAAAACTATTCCCCCCATTATGCCCACCGACCAGTGCGGCCCGGCTTAACATGGTCCCGCCAGGCATCAGACTGCTGGCCGGAATCACGGCCGTCTTGCCAAATTTATCCCGGAGCTCATCGAGGACCCGGTCGAACCGGTCATCCTTAATTTGCCGCTCCGGGTCTTGAAACAGGTCCAGCTGCAACTTGCCACTGTGGCTCAGTCGTGAGAGGCCCACACCCAAATTACGGACGGGTTGGCCCTCCCAATTTTCCCGAAACAACGTCACAAATTCCCGGATAATCGTCTGGGCGTTGTCGGTCGGGTCGATACGGCGGCTGTGACTCATGCCACTGCGGCCGTCGCTGGCTTTGCCATCCCAAGCAAAGCCCACGAAAAGACTGATACAGCCAGCCTGCTGGTGGTGATGGCGCATGCGCGAGGTCGTCTGCTGGACGATTTCACGTAGGACCAATTCAATTTCTCGTTGAACACGGTAGTCGCGGGGCAAGACCTGTGAGTTGCTCCAGCTCTTCTCCTTGGGCGGGCGGACCTGTTGGAAATGGCTGCGGTCGATGCCCCAGGCCAGGGCGAAGAGTTGCGCGCCAATCATCCCCATTTCATGGCGGAGTTCGTACGGATTGACGTGGGCCAGGTCGCCCATGCTGTGGATGCCCAAGCGCTGAAGGTGGGCGGCCGTGCGGTGGCCGATGCTCCAGACCTTTTCCAAATTGGTGATGGGCCAAATGTACTTGGGAAAAGTCTCGTAGGTCAGGCGGCCAATCAATTCGTGGTCGTGCTTCGCCTGCAGGTCGAGGGCCAGCTTGGCCTGCACGGGGTTCTCGCCAATGCCCACGGTGGTGTACAGCCCCAGCTCGTTGCGGATGCGTAGCTGAATCTTACGCGCCACCTCTTCCGGCGTGCGGCCAAATAACCGCCACGACTTGGTCATGTCCAGAATGGATTCGTCGATTGAGTAGGGAAAGAGATCGGTGTCTGCCACGTACTCGCGGAAAATTTTATTGATGGCCAAATTCTTTTGAATGTACAGATTCATTCGTGGCGGCACCACCAAAATCCGTTCATCGTGTGGGACCTCGTATTGCCGCGACACATTGCTGATGCCAAACAATTTCTTCGCCATGGGCGAGGCCGCCAACACCAGACCACTCCCCGTGTTGTCCGCTTCCGACATCACAATGATGACCGATTTCAGCGGATTCAGTCCCCGCTCAACGCTCTCGACGCTGGCGTAAAAGGACTTATTATCAATCATGAAAAATAATCCGTGCGGTTCCTGCGAGTAATCCATGGCGCATGCCTCCCTTGGTTTAGGCTCGTTGTCCGGTCTCCGGAGGCGTGAAAATGGTGCGGAACGCTGTGGGCGCACGTCTGGAGCCAAAGGCCAGTCCCACGGCTGACACCATTTTCACGCCTCCTGCGACAAACACGAGCCTTAAACGTCTACCATAGTAAGCTCAATCTATCTGACTAGGTCCATCCCAATCCAGCCAACGCAAACAAGTGCTTAACAACTTGCTGTTCTCATTATACGAACACTTGTTCTGATTTGCAAGGGGAAATTGCCTCATCCTGGTCAATTTTTTACGATTAGTCGACTGGCAGTCCGATCGGTTGTCAGGTCATTTCACTTATCCCATGATTAGCGGTTGTGAGTAGTGACCAATTCCCCAAGATTATCTTGTACTCCGTAAACTACGCAAGCGGCTCACCATCTTTTAACCATCATTCATTTACTTAACCAACATTCTGTTATTTCATTCATTTTTGATAGCTTTTATTTGCGAGTCGTGTTAGAATGTACTTGTGAAGTTAGCCCTAGTCAACTAGCTTCCTCAACTTTTAAAACAGGATTGGTTTGCCGCACTTAAACACGGTGAAATCGATCCTGTTTTTTTCGTGATTTTAACGATTAATTTGTCTGTTACAACTAGTCGGTTCTGGCTAACTGCATGCGCTTACCAATTTGAACCTTTTCACCCACAAGCGATTAGTTGCGTGAAAAAGCACCACGGCGGTCCTTTAGGACGTTCCGTGGTGCTTCGTTTGCTTCTATTTAAAAGGCTTGGCGCATGGCTTGCACGTCCACCACCGGGTCAGCACTGCGCGTCAACAAGGTGATGACCGCCACGCCGGCAGCCCCACTCTTGGCGATGGCTGGCAGTGAGGCGACCGTCACGCCACCAATGGCCACAATCGGCACGTTGGCTTGCTCGACCAATTTCTGCAGCCCATCGACACCCATGACCGGGTCGGCGTCGTCCTTTGATACCGTTGGGTAGATGGGGCCGCTACCGATATAGTCGATGCCACGTAACTTATTTGCCGCCGCGACCTGCTTGGCCGTGTTGCAGGACAGGCCGATAAACATGTCCCGGTCGGCCACTTCCTTGATCACACTCTGAATCTTCTGGTCACTCTGCCCCACGTGGATACCGTCCGCGTTTAGCAGCAGCGCCAGTTCCACATCGTCGTCCACGATAAAGGGAATGTTGGCGTCGTGACACTGGACCCGCAAGTCGCTGCCCAGCGCCAACCGTTGTTCATCGGTCAGCTGGCTGTTGCCCTTGTCCCGAAACTGAAAAGCCGTGATGCCGGCCTTTAGCATGGTTGCCAATACCTGACGTAAATCTTGACCGGGAACGTCCTGGCTCCCCGCCACAAAGTAGGCCCGCAATAGGCCTGGTTCAAACGTTACTGACATTACTCAGCGCCTCCTTGATTGTATGCCCAATGATTCAGTGGGCCGTGACCGTTGCCGACCGCGATGGGATTCGCGATGGCCGCCGTCACGTAATCTTTACCGATACGAATGGCTGTTTCAAAATCCTTGCCCTTAGCGAGTTCGGCGGTGATGCACGACGACAGCGTATCGCCCGTCCCGTGCGTCCGGACCGTATCCACCCGTGGCGCCGTCAGCCAAAATGACCGACCGTCTTCTAACAAAACAAAATCGCTCGCCTGGTCTGGCGTGGCCTCGTGACCGCCTTTAATGATGACGTTCTTGGCGCCGAGGTCCTGTAGGGCCACCGCCGCGCGTTCCATCCCCTGGCCGTCGGTGATGGTCGTGCCGGTCAGGCGTTCGGCCTCTGGTAGGTTTGGTGTCAGCACGTCCGCCAGTGGAATGAGTTCATCGCGCACCGTGGCCACCGCGTCGTCTGCCAACAGGGCCGCGCCGCCCTTGGCAATCATGACGGGATCAACCGTTAAGGGGCCAAAATTGTACTTTTTCAAATTTTCAACGACCCCGTGCACGTGCTCGGCATCCGCTAACATCCCCGTCTTGCAGGCCCGAATCCTCAGGTCCGCCGCCAAGGACGCAAATTGTTCATCAATCAATTTCTGCGGCAGCGCCATAAAGTCCTGCACACCCAACGTGTTTTGCGCGGTCACCGCAACAATCACGGCCGTGGCGAAAACGTTGCGCTCCTGCATCGTTTTTAAATCCGCCATGACACCGGCACCACCGCCGCTGTCAGTCCCCGCAATCGTCAAGGTTTGTGGAAATTCATTTGCCATACTACCTTCATCCCTTCATCTATTCGGGTTCAGCTCGCAGTCGCCTCCGGGATAATGAAAATTGGGCCGGAACACGGTGGGCAGGACGTCAGAAGCCTGTGAAGCGGTCTTCTAACTCGCTTTGAACCGCCAAACCCGCGTTTCAAAGACGCCATTTCCTGATAAAATCAGGAAATCCCACGGCTGAGCCCATTTTCATTATCCCTCCGGCTGACACTAGTTGAGCCCGAACAGCCAGTCTTTGCTTTTGCTTACTTGGTTTTACTTTTTGAGCTTTGCCACCCTCATGGCTTTAGCCAATCAATTCTTTTTCCATTGTACTTATGAATCCTTGAGTCTTTATGCCTCGAAGTCGGCAATACCTTCAATATCTGCGACCGTGGTCATTTGTAGGGCGTCTAGGAGTTTCATGATGAACGTGCCCGCTCCAAGGTTTGGCGTGGCGTCGTGGACCAGTTGGCCCATGGCCGCGAAGACCAGGCAGGCCGTTTGGGCAGCTTCATAATAGTCGTCCGTGACCGCGCAGAAGGCCGCCACGATGCTCGATAGCATGTCGCCGGAGCCCACATGGACCTGGAACAATGACGTGCCATTCTTGACCTTGACCGCTTGGGTGCCGTCGGTAATGACGTCAGTGGGGCCAGACAGGATGACCACGCAACTTAATTTCTGCGCGCAGGCCTTGGCGATGGCCTCGACGTCCCCAGCGCCCTCACCCGCGTCGATGCCCTTGGCCTGCCAGTCGACACCGGCCAGCGCCGCGATTTCCCCGGCATTGCCGCGAATCACATCTGGGTGAAAATCATTTAGAAGGCCAGTCGCCATCTGCATCCGGTATTTCACGGCGCCAACTGCCACCGGATCGATGACCAGTGGGCGGTGTTGCCGGTTAGCGGACTGCCCGACCGCGCGAATCTGCGTGATCTGCGTAGAGGTAACCGCTCCCAAATTCAGACAAACAGCCCCAGCGAGTCCGACCATTTCGTCGGCCTCCGCCACTTCCTCAGACATGATGGGCGACGCGCCAATCGCGTTGATGCCGTTGGCCACGTCCTGGACGGTGACGAAGTTGGAAACGTTGAAAACAATGGGGTTCTTGGCTCGCAATTCATCTAACAATGCAACTTTCATGATTGTCCTCCCTTGATTAACGCCGCTGATTTTTCCTGTGACGGGTTGGTGCTCCGGACTGATATTTCAGCCACTAGTTAGGTCTAGAATACCAGTTAGTCAAGTCATGTGATGGCTTCTCGACCCGCAACGGTCAGGTGGTTAACTAACCGTTTGGGCAAATAAAAACGGGTCACCGGCTCACATCGAGGTGAACTGGTGGCCCGTCTGGGTACCACGACACATTCCCTCCGCAAGTCTGAACTTGACAGGTTCCAAGGGATCGCGGTCACCCGCATCTCAGCCCAATCGTGGACACCCCTAGTGTTCTAGTTATCTTAAGTATAACAGGTTTCGGTAACAGGGCAACGCCACTCGTATTAGTGGGTAATTCGTTGTGCCGCTTCACCAACGACTCGCCACAGCCGGTCGATTGTCTTGTCCGACAGGAACCGCCGCGCTAGCAAAATTTGACTGCCGGAGCCGGCATGGTACCGGGTCTTGGGCCGCCGGGATAACGCCGCCCGGTCGACTAGTCTGGCAATCACCTGGGGCTTGCTGGAGAACCGTTTGACCGCGGTTAAAATGGCTGCCGCCCGGTCCGCCGTTTCCTGGTATGGCCCCTGCGCCGAGGTCTCACGGAGATGGTTAGCCGCAATGTCGGCCCACTCGGATTGGATGGCCCCGGGTTCGATGACCACCGTGTCAATGCCCAACGGCTTCAGTTCCAGCCGAAGCGCGTCGGAAAGACCTTCCAGCGCAAATTTGGACGCCACGTACCAACTGGCCAGTGGTTGCGCCACCTTGCCGTCCACCGAGGTGATGTTAATGATCCGACCACTGTGTTGTTGGCGCATCATCGGCAGGACGGACTGAATCAGCCGCGCCGCCCCGAACAAGTTCACGTCAAATTGGTCGCGGGCTTGGTCCATGGGCACGTCTTCCAGCGCGCCCATCAGGCCGTAACCGGCGTTGTTCACTAAAATATCGACCCGTCCGGTTTCACTCACAATCCGGTCGACCACGTTTTCCACGCTAATGGGGTCCGTCACGTCTAACGCCAACGTGGTGATGCCCAAATCGTCTAAATCATTCATTCGGTTGACCCGCCGCGCACCCGCGTAAACAATCACGCCGTTACGGTGCAGGCTGCGGGCAATCGCATTGCCGATGCCGGATGAGGCACCAGTCACTAAAGCCACTTTTCTCATAAAATAACCCTCCTCTGGGTTCGGTTCTGGGTTCTGGGGTTGGAACTTCCACCGGAGGCGTGGTGGGTACTCCCGCCTGTGGGGCACACCCGAAGCCAAAGTACGGTCTTCGGATTCGCCTTGAAGCCTCGCTAAAGTTCGCGAGTCTCCAAGGTCGGCCCGTGCTGTAAGCCGGCAAAACCGCCGACTAACACCACTGTCACAGGTCTCTGTACCCACCACGCCTCCGGTTCCAGTCCCAACCCCAGAACCACGCCTCGTTAGTTTGTTTTTCTTCGTTCTTCTATTGTGTGTCAGTCTCATTTGGACTAACTCGAACGACCATCGCAATTAGGTGATGATCCATTACTCTAGCTACTTATCTTTAGAATAGCCAGTTTAAGTAAGCGATTGCAATTAATCTGACATGTTTTGAGGGATTATTGGGAAAATAGATTGGGTCGAACAAATCGATTACCCGTTACTTAGGAAGTATCCCTCGAAACACCAGGTGAATCGTTCTAAATCTCGGCCCGATTTCTCTAATCGTTATGACAAAACAGCCGTTACCCCGGAGAAAAAACCTTTCTTGAGCCAAATTCACTCTTGTTTCACCAACGACTAGTTTGTTCTCGTTTCAATAAAACACAACCACACCACCAAATCCACCACACACCAACCCAATGAAGCCATAACCGCAAGCAGTTACGACACTCACCATGTAAGCCGTGAGGGCGGTAAAAATGGGCTCAGCCGGGGGATTTTCTGAGTGTTCCCCTCAGAAAATGGCGACTTTGAGACGCGCCTTTCGGCTCAAAGCGAGGTGAAGGACCGCCCCTCAGGCTTTCGCCGTCCTGCCCCCAGCGTTCCGGCCCATTTTTACCGCCCGGTAAGGCGACCACCAACGACCAGCCTAAACCGTTAACTGCTTACGGTCATTGTAGAAGCCGCGGTAGGCCCAGTAGCACGCCAGCACCGACCCAATACTAGTCGCCGACATCAGCATGAACGTCACCATGATTTGGTATTTAATCGCCCGGACCGGGTCGACGCCCGCGAAGATCAGACCGGACATCATCCCCGGCAAGCTCACGATACCCACGGTCTTGGCGGAATCAATCGTCGGCTGCATGCCCGTCTTGATGCTATCGCGGAGGATTTCCTTGGAGGCATCCTTCAAGTCCGCGCCCAATGCCAATTTTTCCAGCACGGCCTGGCGCTCCTGTCTGAACTGGGCGTTGAGGTTGCGGTAACACAGGCCAATCGCGACCATCGAGTTGGAGGCAATCATCCCCGAGATGGGAATCATCTGGCTCGGGATAAACTTGATGGCACCGGCCAGCATCAACACGCCCAGGGTCACGCTGGTACTGATGAGGATGGCGCCAATTGAAATCGGTAGGGCGTTGGGAATCCCATTACTTCGCTGTTTGGCGTTGTACCCCGCATTGAAAATAATAATCAAAATCAAAATTGCCGTTAACCAAATATTGTTGAGGCGAAACACGTATTTTAATAAGTAGCCGACCACAAACAGTTGGATCACGGCGCGCACGACCCCGATAATCATGTCGCGGTCGATGCCGAGTTTTTCCTTCCAGCCGATTGCCAGGGCAATCACAACCAGCCCCAACGCCAACATCAAGGATTGATTATTCACTGCTAAATTCATTTAAGCACCTCCCACGATGCGGCCATTTTCAATGGTTATCAGCCGTTTGGCCGCGTCGATTTCCGCTTGGTCATGCGTGATGGCAATGATGGTCAGCTTGTCATCCTGGTTAAAATGCTCGACCAAAGACCAGACAAACGCCCTGTTCTCGGCATCCAACCCGGCCGTCACCTCGTCTAAAATCAGGACTTCCGGGTAGATCATCACGTTACGTAACAGCGCGACCCGTTGTCGTTGCCCACCGGACAGGTCGTTGACGCCTTTGTCCAGGTCGCTGGCACTCAGGCCCACGTATGCCAACCCACGAACGGCCCGCGCCTCATCAAACGGCAACTGGCGAATTTGATACGGAAAGCTCAGGTTGTCACGCACCGTTTGCCCAAACAGAGTCGGTTGTTGAAAGCTGTACGAGACCCGCCGCCGATACGCGATGGGGTCGTAATCTTCCACCGATTTGCCGTCAAATAATAGCGTCCCGCTGGTCGGACTCAGCAACGACGCAATCAGCCGCACTAGTGTGGACTTGCCCCCACCGGACGGTCCCGACAGCGTCACCCACTCCTGGGCATCGATGGACAGGTTAATATCTTGTAGGATGAGCGTATCGTCTACCTGGTAGCCCACATGTTGCAATTCAATCAAACTCACGAGCCATCACTCCTCATTTAATATTCTCACTAATTGTACCCAAACGCCGGCCCTTTCACTATGGAAACGACTCCACAATTTTTCGAATCGTCACCAGGGACTTAGTGGGTTCCCGCCATCACTAATTTCCGAACCAGCCACGGCCCGGCGACCGCTAAAGTTTGGTATAATGTTTAGGACCGTGTTAATCGGTAAGTGTCTGACACTTTATGACTGAAGTTTTATATAGGAGAAAATATGCCAAACTTTGAATCCAATAATCACCGTGGCAACCATTATAACCGCCACGACCATAATGACCGGCAAGACCGGCGCGGCAACGACCGTAACCGCAATGACCGGCACAGTTACCGCGACCAACGCGGAGACAACCGCCACGACCGCGGCTACAACGACCGGCGCCGGCAGGAACGGGAAGCCCCCAGTGTCGAGGTCGAAGTTGGCCAACGTTTCCCACTGACCATCAAGCGCATGGGCATCAACGGCGAAGGAATCGGCTACTACAAGCGGATGACCGTCTTCGTGCCCGGCGCCCTGACCGGTGAAGAGGCCGTCGTCGAGGTCACCAACGTGGCGACCCGCTACTTACGCGGCAAGGTCCACCGGATTCGCCTCGCCAGTCCGCACCGCGTTGAGCCCCGCGACAGCTATGCCGATGAGGTCGGTGGCTTCGAACTGGAACATTTAGCTTATCCCGAACAATTGGCCTTCAAACGCGACATCGTGGCCCAATCCCTGGAGCGCTACCAACCCCAAGGCTTCCGCAGTTACGATCTCCGGCCAACGCTCGGCATGACCGACCCTTACGGCTACCGCAACAAGGCCCAATTTCAGGTTCGGCGCAACGCCGACGGTAAAATTGAAGCTGGACTGTACGCCGAACGCAGCCATGATTTAGTCGACCTGACGACCTGCTCCGTACAAATGCCGGCAACCATGACCGTCATGCGCGCCGTCGTGGCTATGCTCCAAGACCTGGACATGCCCATCTACGATGAAGAAGCCGGCTCCGGTATCGTGAAAACACTGGTCGTTCGGGCCGCCGCGCACACCGACGACGTCCAACTGACCATCATCACCAACTCCCAGAAGCTGCCCCGCAAGCACGAATTGCTGGACCGCATCGCCGCAGAGCTGCCCCAAGTGACCTCCGTCATGCAAAACGTCAACCCCGGGAAGACCTCACTGGTCTGGGGCGACGAGACCAAGCATTTGGCCGGCAACGACGCGATCACTGAAAAATTAGACGGCTTATCTTTCAAACTATCCGCTCGTGCGTTTCTACAATTGAACCCGAGCCAGATGGAAGTCCTCTACGGTGAGGCCAAGAAGGCCCTGGACCTCCAACCGGGCGAGACCGTGGTCGATGCCTACTCCGGTATCGGAACGATTGGCCTGTCCTTAGCCGACGTGGCCGAAGAGGTTCGCGGGATGGATGTCATCCCCGAAGCCGTCGACGATGCCAACGCCAACGCGGCCGCTAACGGCATTACCAACGCCCATTACGAAGTTGGGACCGCCGAAGAGCTGTTGCCGAAATGGCTGATGGCGGGCTTCCGGCCGGACTCAATCGTGGTCGATCCACCCCGTACTGGTCTGGACGACACGCTGATCGATACCATCCTCGGCGTGCGCCCCGAGAAGTTCGTCTACATTTCCTGCAACCCCTCGACCTTGGCCAAGGACCTGGTCAAATTAACCAGCGATTACCAGGTCGATTATATCCAATCCGTGGACATGATGCCCCAAACGGCCCGGTGCGAAGCGGTCGTCAAACTAAGTCGCCGTCAATAGATTAATAGGCAGCATGCACTTTTCGTGTTAGACTTTTAGTTAAACATTGGTTGTGGGTTAGGAACTAGTTCGCCTTACTGGGTAGTGAAAACAAGTCGCGACCTGACGCGTTCCCGGCGGCGGGTTCAACCAGCCCTGCTGTGGGGGCCGGCTCCAGCCTGTGGAGCGGTCTGGGGCCTCGCCTTGAAACCTCGCTGAAAATCGCAAGTTTCCAAGGTCGTCCCGTGCTCTAGGCTGAGTAAGAACCTCAGCCAAGACCACCGACACAGCTGGTCAGGTTGACCCGCCTCTGGTCACTCACATGGATTACGATGGCTTCATTACCCGTGTGGCTCACGTTAGCTGATGATCCACTGGATTATTTTCCACGTGTGCCTGTACGTGACTACCTTATGGTTTGAGTTAACCAGCAATCTATTAGTCACTTAACGGATTAATTGGATTACTAGTACCACCCGATGTTTGGACAAACACCCAATCAATAATACCTATCGAATTTTTAGAAAGTTGGCAAATGACATGCAAGATCCTTTCAAGGGCTTTAACGACGATGACGATGATCAAAACAATCAAAATGGTAACGGCCCTCAAGGACTGCCGTTACCCCCAAACTATGCGACCGTCGTTAACCCTGAGACGGGGAATATGCGGATCGCCAAGGTTGGTTTCTCGTGGACGATGTTCTTCTTCAGTCCCCTCCCCAGCATTTTTCGGGCGGACTGGTATAACTTCCTATGTATTGTCGGCGTTGAGTTGGGCGCGTTCATGCTCCTGTCGATGACCACGACTGCCAGCCAGTTTGCCGTAATCATCAACTCCTCCTTCACCCTGTTCTTCGGGCTGGTATGGGGGTCGCTCTACAACTTGATGTACTTCAAGCATCTATTCAACCGCGGTTTCCGCCCAGCAGATGAGCGGTCACGCGACCTCTTAACGCGGACCCATTACTGGTCCCAACCTAAAGAGTAAGTGGCTTAGGGATTCGGTTACTAAATTTTACCTAAACGAAAAGGATTGACTCAGCTTTGATGGCTGGATCAATCCTTTTTTGGTGCAGATGATTTTCTGTTTTAGACGTTAAACGCGAGAATACAAAATCCGTTATATCAAACCATTTAAATGCTGATATGGAGGGCTTTTAGGCGGTTATTCGTCCTAACTCTGGTACACTGAATTTTGTAGAGAAGTTAATGACGACCGGCAAATCTAATTGTAAGGGACTGGGGCTTATGACGTGAGTTGTAAGAGCGTTTCACCATACCAAGCGAAAGGAGGTTGCCTTGTCTTGGATAGCTGTCACGTTACTTGACCTAGTCGCTTTTGGCGTTGTTTTGATATCGCTCTGTACTTTGTTGGTACACCGATTGACGAGCCTCGTTAAGGCTATCGTTAAGTTTCAAAAGACGTGGCGCCAATTTAAACACCCGGACAAATAAAAATCGCCCTCTGAACTTCCACAGTCTAGGACGATTTTTGTTCGGTTTATAACTGTCGGTCGTGAATAACGACTCTGCCATTGGCGGGGGTGCTCTAACACCTTCGCCTTTGTTGCGTTTAGTATACCATGAGAGTTAACTGATTCCCACCATTTAAATCTATCACTAAGTTACAAAAGACGTGGCATGACTTTAAACATCCTGACAAACTAAAATCGTCCTCTAAATTTTCGGCGGTTTAGAACGATTCATTGTCTGTTATAAAAACTGTTGATTGTAAACAACGACTCTACCATCGGCGGGGGTGGTCCAACACCTTCGCCTTTGTTGCACTGAGTATACCATGTAGCACTCAAAATTCACAAAGTTTTTATCTCGTAAATACCATTCAGTCACTAAGCCTGCTTGGTTGGGTAGATTGTAAACTCGTTAACATTGACCTCGGCCGGTTGGTCGATAGCGAAGTTGACCACGCGCGCGATGGCATCTGGGGTGATTCCAACTGCATCGTACAATTGGTCCATGCCCTGTTTGGCCGTAGCATCCGTAATCGTGTGCAATAATTCCGTATTGATGGCGGCTGGATACAGCGTGGCCGTCCGGATGTTGGTCCCTTCCTGAGCACTTTCAGTCCGGATAACTTCCATTAAATTCCGCACCGCAAACTTCGTGGCACCGTAAACCCCAGCGCCAGGGAAACTCTTGATGCCGGCAACAGAAGAGGTCGTGACGATTTGGCCATGCTTTTGCGCGGTGAAGTCAGGCATCACAGCGGCGACCCCGTTGAGCACCCCTTTCAAATTAATGTCGATCATGTCGTTCCATTCCTGCGTCTTCAGCGCACTGATGGGTGAAGTCGGCATAATGCCGGCATTGTTGAAGATGACGTCGATTCCGCCAAATTGAGACTTAGCCAGGTCAACCAATCCCCGAACTTCAGCGGCATCCCGCACATCGGTCACCTGGTAAGCAGCCTGCCCGCCAGCAGCGGTAATTTCTTGGACCAGACTCTGTAACCGGTCTTCACGCCGCGCGCCCAGAACCACTTTGGCGCCATTACTAGCCAACAATTTCGCGGTCGCAGCCCCAATCCCTGAGGATGCCCCGGTAATCACAACAACTTTATTTGCAACAGTCATAAATAAATCGCTCCTATCTCGTAATTGATGCATTTAGTATATGAGGTTCGAGCGACTCGAAGTCAAGCGTCCGGTTGAAATTAATTTTTGACTGACGACAGGGATACGGGCAACGCCTTATTGTGCCGTACTGACAGGCTGGAACGGCAACGGTTAACGCCCAACTTGCCAGGCCAAAATAACTTTAATCCCAACAATACAAAACACCTCGCTACACAGTCCGGATCACTAACTGCGGGTTAGGCCAGTCTCAGCCGCAGGGATGGTGAAAATGAGCCAACTGGGTAAGTATCAGTGACCAGAGGCAGGCCAAGATTCGCAGCTGTGTCGATGGTCTTGACTGAGCGATTTTCTCAGTTTAGACCATGGGACGACCTTGGAGACTGTGAATTTCAGGCTCCAAGGCGAGACGGAAGACCGCTCCTCAGGCTGGAGTCGTTCCCCACAGCAGGGTATCTTGAGTCTGCCGGCGGGAACGACTTGCTTGCTCACCGTGACGCGGCTCATTTTCACCAGCCCGGAGGCAATGACAACGACCAACCCGCAAATGTTAAGTTATCCTGTGATTGTGGGGGAGTGATTGCCTCCGCCCACCAATTCTGGTATCTTAGGGGAAAACGCGAACCGACGAACTAAGGAGAAGACGCTTATGCAAACGACTCGACCCGACAGCCCGGTGAAACGCTTCTTTAAAGGCATCATCATCGCCCTGGGCTTCATCCTCCCCGGTGTTTCTGGCGGGGTATTGGCCGCCATCCTCGGAATTTACGAACGACTCCTGGGTTTCATGGCCCATTTCCGCCAAAATTTCAAACGGGACTTCTGGTACTTTGTGCCGGTTGGCCTGGGTGGCATCGTGAGCATCGCCCTGTTATCCGCCCCGCTGGAATACTTGCTAGACCACTGGCAGGTCATTGTCCTCTGGGGCTTTGCCGGCGCCATTGTCGGCACCCTACCGGCATTGACTCAAACCGCCAGCTCCCAAACACCCCGGGACGGCATCGACCACCTCTGGTTCTGGGGCACGCTGTTGATCAGCGGCGGCCTCCTGTATTTCATGAGTGACCTTTTTGGCACCCTGCCCGCTAATTTCTGGGGCTTCGTGGTGGCCGGCGCCCTGATTGCACTGGGTGTCCTGGTCCCCGGGCTGAGTCCGTCGAACCTCCTGTTGATTCTGGGACTATTCACGCCCATGTTGACTGGCTTTAAAAATTTCGACATTCTGGGCGTCTACCTGCCGATTGCGCTGGGTGGCATCCTAGCCATGGCGCTCTTCTCTAAGAGCATGGACTACCTGATTCACCATTTTCATTCGCGAGTCTACCACTTCATTCTGGGTATCGTGACCGCCAGCACCATTTTGATTCTCGTCCCCAACAGTCACGCCGCCGAGAGCATTTCGTATGCCGGTGCGACCTGGCTAACGCTAGTGTGGAGCGCCCTGGCGCTGGTCGCAGGGATTGCCCTAGGCTATTGGATGAGTCAGCTCGAGGAAAAATATAAGTAAATGATGGACCATCCAACTGGCAGCCTAGTTGGATGGTTTTTTAATGCGCGTGAAAATAAATCTATCTTGCTAAAAAAATCCACGTTCTTTTTACGCAGTTAACCTATGGAAGCCAAAATTCAGGTCCCTATTCGGAGGGATTCTTTGCTTTTTGATAGCAGATTGGCTATCATAGGAGGTGCAATTTGATTGAATTTGATTACTATAGTTGGTCTGAATTTCAAAAATTTTTGTCGTCATTGCCACAAAAAGATGAAATTGAACTCGCATCAACCATCTCAAAGATTCAGAAGTACGGCATGCAGATTGCCAAACAACAGGGTTGGGTCAAGAAATTGGCCCGTAACCTATTCGAAATTAGAACGCAACGTGCACACAATATTCAACGAATTATCTATTTTCACATCGAAAATGACCAGTATATTATCACACATGGTTTTACCAAGAAAACACAGAAGACCCCTCTGAAGGAAATCAGCAAGGGACGTCAACGAAGAATTATCTATCTAACCAGAAAGGATCACCCTCATGACAACTAAAATTGATGCCTATATTGCCAAACGAAGTGCTGAGGACCCAACTTTCGCCAAAGCTGCAAAGCAACAAAGTCTAAACCTTGACGTCGCCGTTGCCGTCACTCGCCTGCGGGCAGAACAAAAAATGAGCCAGCGCGAATTCGCCCGGTTAGTGGGTAAACCCCAATCAACCATCGCCCGCATTGAAGAGGGTAAGATGAACGTCTCGGTCCTGTTGCTCAAGGAAATTGCCATTGCCGTCAACAAAGAACTATCCATCCAATTTATTTAACGCCAAAACAGCTAACCCGCCGTAAAGTGGATTAGCTGTTTTTATTTACGCTTAATCTTGATTAGGTTTAAACGCCCGCGTTGCCGCAACGGCCTGTTGCCAGCCTGCATAGAGGCGGTGCCGTTGGTCATCGTCCATGTTTGGCGTGAAGGTCCGGCTAGCATTTCTGATTTCCTTGATCTCATCAATGCTCTGCCAGAAGCCCACGGCCAGGCCGGCCACGATAGCCGCTCCCATCGCCGTGGTTTCCTCATCGGCGGCTCGTTGAACGGGAATATTTAAAATATCCGCCTGGAACTGCATCAGGTAGCGGTTCCGCGAGGCCCCACCATCGGCCATCAATTCGGGCACCTTGATTCCGGTATCCTGCTTCATCGTCAACAGAACATCGCGTGTCTGGTACGCAATCGACTGCAGAGTCGCCTTCACGAAGTCGTTCCGGTCGGTCCCGCGGGTCAGACCGAAGACAGCTCCTTTGGCGTCCGGATCCCAGTACGGCGCACCCAGTCCGTTAAAGGCGGGCACAACGTAGACTTCATCCTCGTCGGTCGAGGCCATGGCCGCTTGCCGGGATTCGGGCACGCTACTGATGATCTGCATGCTTTCGTGCAGCCAAGCCAGCGCGGTCCCGGCCACCAAAATGGACCCTTCGAGCGCGTAGGTCACCTCGCCGTTCATTTCATAAGCAATCGTCGTCAATAGGTTGTGCTTCGACAGTTGCGGTTCTTTCCCGGTGTTCATCATGACGAAAGCCCCGTCGCCATAAGTGTTCTTGACGGTCCCGGGTTCCACGGCCAGCTGGCCCAGCAAGGCCGCCGACTGGTCCCCGACGATTCCTGCGATGGGCACTTCCACCCCGTAAAATTGGAAATTCTGGGTGACGCCGTAGACTTCCGAACTCGATTTAACCTCCGGCAACATGGCCGCCGGGATGTTGAGCCAGCTTAAAATATCCTGGTCCCATTCCAACGTGTGAATGTTGAAGAGCATGGTCCGACTCGCGTTACTGTAGTCGGTGACGTGAATATTTCCGCCAGACAATTTCCAAGCCAGCCAACTATCCACGGTCCCAAAGAGCAACTCACCATTTTCGGCACGTTCTTGAGCACCCGGCACGTGGTCTAAAATCCAGCGCACCTTGGTCGCACTGAAGTACGCGTCGACCACCAGACCGGTCTTTTCCTTAATCGTTTCCGCCCGGCCCGCCGCGACCAATTCCTTGGCCAGGGGCGCCGTCTGTTGACTTTGCCAACCAATGGCATGATAAATGGGTTCGCCGGTAACCTTATCCCACACAATCGTGGTTTCCCGTTGGCTACTGATCCCGATGGCCTGGATATTTTCCGGGTGAATCGACGCATCGATCAGCGCGCTCGCAATCACGGACAACACACTGTTCCAAATCTCATTGGCATCGGATTCGACCCAGCCCTTGTGTGGATAATACTGGGGAACCTCCTTGTAGCCTTCGATGACCTTGCGCCCAGTATGATCGAAAATCATTGCCCGCGTGCTACTGGTTCCTTGGTCGATCGCTAAGATATAGTTTTCCGGCTGTTTAAGTGCCATATGTAAAACTCCCTCCAAAATATCACTGTGGTAAGCGGTTCCAAATTCGCTGCGTCTATCATAGCACGCCGCTTGTGAAAAACGCTAGAGTTTGCCCCAACCTCCTCCGCCCTTGAAACTTTCTTAAGGTTTGAGCGGCTGTTTCCCGCCTCCGGCCTCCAGGGATTCCACCTGCTGTGGGGCCCGGTTCCGGCCTGAGAAGCGGTCCGCCACCTCGCTTTGAAGCCTCGCTAAGACCCGCGAGTCTCCAAAGTCGTCCCGTGCTGTAAGGCCGGGAAAGTTCACCCGGTCTAACACCACCGACACAGCTGGCTCCATCCCTGGCTGCCTGCGGCTAACATCCGTTCAACCCGTTAAGTGGCGGTCCTGATTGTGTTTCAATTGTTCTTGAAGTCAGCTTCTGACTGTCATTGCCCTTCCTGGACCTGTTTGATTTGACAACGACTTAATAGCTAAGGTTAGCTAACTAAACGCCTTAAACACGTTCTATTAAGCTGAGCTATTTAGTCCACAACTAGCTTTTGACCCGCTAGAAACGACTTCTCAAAGTCCGCATCATTCTTGATTTTCTTGCCGAACTCGTCAATTAGCGCGTGAAATTCCTGGTAGTCCGCTAGTTCCAGTTGAAATTGGCTGAGAACTTTCTTTTGAAAAGCTAGATACGTCTTGGGCATTGTTGCGCCCAGCCACGTGAATAGTCGGCGAGCGTAGGTGTCGACCATGAAGGTGCCGTGGTCCAGCGTGTACATTAAAATGTAATCCGCCGTTTCATTGCCGATACCGGTGATGCTCATCAGGTCTTGGCGTAGACTAGCCCCGTCACGGCGTTTCAACACGTCCAGATTATCATCTGCTTGGCCCAACCAATCGGCGAGTGCCAGGATAGCGGGTCCCTTGCGATTGTAGAAGCCACTAGTCTTGATCAGCGGTGTGATCGTCGCCGGCGTTAATTCTCGCAACTCAGTGGGCACGAACCCCGTCTCCCGTTTTAGATTGATCAAGGATGGTTCCACATTGCGCCAATTGGTGTTTTGCACCAGAATGGCGCCCAACATGATTTCAATCGGTGTTTCGGCCCAGGGCGTTCCCGGCTTTAACCAGGGCTGTGGACCCATCTGCTTGGCCATTTCACGGTATAATTCTTCAATTGTCATCCGATTCTCTCCCTATTCTTTTTGTTGTCCTGGCGCTGTCCGTTCCCGGCGGTGGACTCAAGCAGGCCTGCTATGGGGTCGGTTCCAGCCTGAGAAGCGGTCTTCCACCTCGACTTTGCGCCTGAGAACCGGTCGCAAAGATCGACCCGTGGGCTAGGCTGGAATAACACCAGCCAAGACCACCGACACAGCCGGCCAGCTTGGTCCACCTCTGGTCACTAACATCGGCTAGTACAACTCATTTTCGTAATCTTGGGACTGACTACTTATTTAACTACCAGACAGCCAGCCGTTTCGGCGTTCTGCAGTTTATCATGTAAAAACTAATTGATAACCAATAACATTAGACTTCCAATTATACAACTGCCGACATCAATCCGTGACTTAGCCGCCTGCTAACCTCCTCGCCAAATCAAAAAAGCCAACCACAAAAAACGTGGTTGGCCGCTAACTCTTTTGTTTATTTGGCGTCGCTATTGCGCTTGATGACCAAGCGAATATCGTCGTCAACACCTTCTGGGTTCAACTCTTCTTTGTAATCGAAGTTGGCGCTCTGGAAGTACTTCTTGATTTCATCGTTGATTGTCTCTACGGCGCGAACATCTTGGTCTTGCCGTTTCAATAAAAGCGTGTATTCTTTTGAGTCTTCATCGACGTTTTCGAAACTGTATTCAACCGCTTCGGAATTCAAAATTTCTTGAATCAACTGCCGTTCTGTCATCATGTTTACCTCGCTTAAATTTAGTCTACTTCTCTATTGTAGGGTTCTTTTCAAAGTTTGTTAACTATTTTGTTACACCTTCACTAAGTTTCGGGTGACAAACGTTCTTTGGGTCCTTAGAATAGGAGTAAGTCTAAACTAGTCTTTGTCAGCGCCTCCGGGATGGTGAAAACTGGGCCGGAACGCTGTGCTGTCCGTTCCCGGCGGCGGGCTCAAGGCGTCCTGCTATGGGGTCGGTTCCAGCCTAAGGTCAGGCTTCCACCTCGACTTTGAGCCAAAAATCGGTCTCAAAGGTCGTCCCATGGACTAGGCTGGAAAAGAACTCCAGCCAAGACCATCGACACAGCTGGACACCTTGGCCCGCCTCTGGTCACTAACACAGACCTCGCCCGCTCAGTTTTACCATTCTCGCGGTTAACCTCAGCTCAAAATCTTACCCATTCGTCAACGCAGATTAGAAAAACGAATAGTGTGGGTTAAACTCGTGTTAGCCGTGAGGGCGGCCCAAATCGACTCAGCCGTAGGAGTGCGCTAAACGGTGAACCTTGCCGTTTAGCGCACTGGCATCTTTGAAACTCGCACTTTGAGGTTCAAAGTGAGTACGGAGACCGCTCTTTGGCTCCGTGCGTTCGCCTACCGCGTTCCGGTCGGTTTAGGCCGCCCGGTAAGGCCCTGACAACACCAGTTCAACACCGAAACAAGAGAGGAAGCGACGCTATGCGTCCACGTATTGCTTTGCCCGCCGACACACTCGACGAGGCAACGAACATTATTAATGAAAGAAATGCGGCCTTTGCGCCCCGACCGGCCGTTGAAGCCATTGTCAAAACTGGCGGTCTACCCATTATTTTGCCTAGTATCGACCCCGAAGACGTCGCCGATTACCTATCCCTATTTGACGGAGTCGCCTTCTTGGGCGGTGCCGACGTTGACCCGACCTTCTTTGGCGAGGAACCGCACGTCCGGTTGGGCAAGACCTACCGCAAGCGCGACCTGTTTGAAATTGAACTGCTGAAGCAGGCGGTTGCCGCCAACAAGGCCATTCTCGGTATTTGCCGCGGGCTCCAATTAATTAATGTTGGCCTGGGCGGCACGCTCTACCAGGACTTGAGTGAGGACCCCACGGCCCAGCTCAAACACAGTCAGGCCGCCATGGGCAACCAACCCAGCCATCACGTCACTGTCGTTCCTGGCAGCACGCTGGCCACGCTGACTGGCGACCGGCCCTACGTGAATTCCCGCCACCACCAGGCCATCAAGGCTGTCGCGCCAAGTCTACGCGTCACGGCGACGGCCGACGACCAGGTCATCGAAGCCCTGGAATCCAAGGATAGCGACCAAATTTTAGGTGTGCAGTGGCATCCGGAAAACATGTACAAGCACCACGCCGAATCGCGACAAATTTTCCAAAATTTCGTCGACCGGGCCGCAGCGCGCATGTAAAATTGTGGTAAAGGGCCTTTTCATTGGCCGCCACTTCCTATACACTAGACCTTGTAGCAAAAAAATTGGAGGCGAGCATCAGTGGCAAAAATGAAGGACTTTGGGCAACGCATGCGCTTTTTGGGTTTCTCTATCGTCCTGAATTCAGCCGCTAACGCTTTAACCATCTCAACCAACCTCGGGAGTGCCGTCTGGACGGGGTCTTCCGTCAACTTGGCTAACTGGATCAATGTCCCCTTGGGAACCACCCTGTTCATGTACGGCATCGTGATTACCCTGTTGAACCAACTATTGTTGGGGCAATTTGACCGCAGGCGATTTATTTCCAACCTGCTATACATCATCCCCTTCAGTTACCTGGTCGAGTGGATCGGATACTTCTGGAACTGGATTGGCGTTGGCCGCCTGCCGTTAACTGGGCGGGTCATCGTCGATATCATCGGCCTGTTTGGCGTGGCCTTTGCCGTCTCCATTTATAACCGGTGTAATATCATCATGCATCCCAACGATGATTTGGCCTACATCCTGCGGTTCAAATACCTGCGGGGATCGGCCATCATTGCCCAGTGGGCCAGCTACGCACCACCCCTGCTGATCATCATTCTCTCCTATATTTTCACGGGCGAGTTACACGCGATTGGCTTCGGGACAGTCTGGGCACTGGTCACCCAGGGTATCGTCATGGGCTGGGCGGATTACCACGTTTTCCCCCAATTAAAACATCACGTGGATGTGTAACCTCAAAATTTACTAACAATTTTCTCATTTAATGACCACAGCGTCGTTTGACTCCTCGGAGCCGAACGGCGCTTTTCTTATTGCCTTGGTTTTTCTAGCCAACTAATCGGTCGATAAATTCAAAGACAACTATCGTCGTTCGAGAAGACTGATCTCATCAGTTTTGAACGTGTTATTTGGTTCAACTTACCATCCCCACGGAACTTTCTGGCCCAAAACCGTTCCGCCCTTTTGCCATTATATCAATTGTGTGCAATTTTATTTAAGCGGTTACATTTACACATTAAACTTTTATTCAATCTTCATGAATGCCGTCACAATACGATTTAAACTAGCAATTATTACCGAATTCATGGTATACTGCATTTAATAAATAGAACAAAAGTAAAGGGAGTGTGCTAAATGACTAGGGGACTTAGCAAATTAATGACTGCCACCTTCACACTGATTTTATTAGGGGGCGTGGCCACACCAGCGGTGGCTTACGCGGATTCTTCGACAGATACTGTCACAGCTACGACTAAAGCTGACGACAATAAGGTCACCTACCACGTAAGTGTCGTTGAAACACCTTATGCCTTGATTTCTTCGACTAGCGGTATCGAAAAAACTCCGATTCTCACCGGTTGGCCCGATACTTTAACAACTGATCAGCTTACAGATGACGACTACATCCAAAAACTGATGACCGAAAATCCAGAAAACTCCGCTGACACTGTCGACAATTACCGGGGAGTAATGACTCAATATTCCGCAGACGACATCACTGTAAATCCTAAAGAATCTTTCCTGCAATACCAGTTAAACTCTGTAAATATCTCAATGTCCGCAAATGAATATGTTAAAATGATGCTTTTGCCTTCGTATGTGACGCTGTGGAATGCTTACGCCTATGCTAATTTAGAAAATGGCGTCATGAATCGTGACGATCTCATCGCCTACTACGAGAAAAACGTCGGACCGGAACTGATTGCGTTAGGGGCAACTCAGGAAATCGTCCAGACCTACAATCCCGGTTCATGGAGTGAAAAGCATTTCAATGAAGAATTTAAACTCATGTATCAGCAGGATTACGACAACGTTAAATCAGCCCCAATTCTAAATAAACTATCTGATGAGCAATTCATGAAGATTGACCTGACCGGAACAATTAATGAACAAATGAAACTCTGGTTAGTTCCAATTTCTAATTACTATACTAAGCTTCCCGATGGTTCATACAAATTAAGTGGACTGATAACAGGTAACTTCCAATTTCTAAACTTTGGGACACCTGACCCCGTCATCCCCGACCCAACGCCGACCCCAACGCCAGCCAAGAGCCAACCGGTGACGGTGACCTACGTCGATGACCAAGGCAAGACGCTAGCACCCAGCAAGACGTTGACCGGCGACCTGGATGCCACCTACCAGAGTGACGCCCTGAACATCGCCGGCTACAAGCTGAGCAAGACGCCCGCTAACGCCACTGGCAAATTTACCAGCGACACGCAGACCGTGACCTACGTATACACCAAGCAAGGCACGCTGCAAAGCGGTTCGGCGGCCGACACCATCGAGACCACCACGTTGGCTCCTAAGGGCGCCGTCGTTTATGCCACCAAGAAGGTCGGCCTCTACAAGACGGCCACCTTCTCCAAGAAGAACCTGAAGCGTTGGTACGTGAAGAAGTCTCGGACGAACCGGCCGATGTTTGTGGTCACCGGCTACGCGACCTCTAAGAACGGCGTCAAACGGTACCGTGTCAAGGATGTCAACCATCACAGCAAGACGGCTGGCAAGACCGGTTACCTCACGACCAACAACGCCTACACCACTACCGTTTACTACGCGACTAAGCACAAGACCGTGACGGTGATCAATCCAACTGGGGTCAACAGTTACGCCAAGAAGACGTTAACTGGCAAAAAGACCCACTACCGTCAAGGACAGACGCTGACCGTTAAAAAAGTGGTTACCAACAAGTTAACGACCCGTTTCGTTCTCAAGAATGGCCGTTACCTGACCGCTAACAAGAAACTGGTTCAGGCGGGCAAAGTCACGATGCCACGGCAGATCAAGACGACCCACGCCATCAACCGTTACAGCAACGTTAAACTCACCAAGCAGAATAGACACCTCAAGAAGGGCACCAAATTAGCCGTCCGCGGCTGGGCTTACTCAAATACCAACAATTTCAGTAAGCACGACACGCTGCGGTACCACGTGGCTGGCGGGTACATCACCGCTAACCAGCACCTGGTGAAAACCATTCGTTAACGAGGCTCCTTGAAATGAAGTTCGGACCACACTGGTCTGAGCTTCTTTTTTTGCGGATTTTTACGTGATCTGAACTTTCTCACGTTATCCCTTTTTATAAAATATGTGCAATGTTAATTCAACTGATTAACGACCTTCAAAATCATTTGTCAGACTAGCTATAATCGCCTTCATATGGGCGATAGTTGTAGCTTTAAGCCGTATATTCATGGTATACTTCTACTAGATAATAGGACAAAAAGTAAAAGGAGTGTTCAAAAATGACTAGGGGCTTTAGACAACTCGTGACCGTGAGTCTCGCCATGATTTTATTTGGCGGGATTCTCAGTCCCAGCGTCATTCACGCTGAAGCCGCCACCGCCGTCTCGACCGCTACGACACCCACTGCCAAACAAACCTATACCATTAGCTCCGTCGAACTGCCCTACACGAAACTGATCATGAACCAGCAAGTGACCAAGGACTACTGGTTCCAAAAGGATATGACCGGTGATACTGATGGTGGGCCTCATGCCCTCACTGTAGGTCAATTGGAAAATACCACCTACATGGGCAGTTTCGTCAAATACAACAATAATGACGACATGGCCGCCAGCTTACCTTATATTTATCAAGGACTCTTTGCTAATCCAACCATTGCCCAAGACACGACTGTCGGTGAATTTTTGTACGATCTGAATACCGACGACTTTTCCAGCGCCGCCGACTATGTCGAAAGCAGCCGTCTCAGTACTTTCATCACCACCTGGTGGTTGAAAAACCTGGCACAATATCAAATCGACCAAAGTAATTACGCACAGATGCAGTCGGACTATCATAGTTTCTTGCGTGACTATCTGATTACTACCGGCGCGGACGAGAACATTATTAGCCAATATGACAACATGTTCGCTACAAAGGAAAACTTTGAAGAACCAAATATTCAGAAAATGCTCTATACGCAGCTATTCCCCGGTCTCGTCAAGGCGAACTATCTAGGCCAATACACCAACGAACAACTGGCCCAGTTGAATCCAGAAACTTCTGCGGCAGAAACAGAACGGGCCTTGAACCAACCGATGACGGACTTCCTATTGCCACAGGAAAATGACACCTACCAGCTCAGCGGCCTGCTGATGACGATGGAAATCAAAATCTTTAGTTCCGACAACACCCTGTTGCCACCAACCACGACACCAGAGCCGAACCCCAATCCGCAGCCAACGCCTGACCCAGACCCCGTAACCAGCCAACCCGTGACAGTCCGTTACGTCGATACCGCTGGCAAGGCAATCGCCCCAGTCAAAACGCTGACGGGTGACCTGGGAACGAGCTACCAGAGTACCGCGCTGAAAATTGCCAACTACACCTTAAAGACGACGCCAACCAACGCCACCGGTAAATTTACCAGCCAGGCGCAGACCGTCACCTACGTGTACCAGGCTATCCTGACGAGTGGTGCTGGCGCCGCAGTCGTGGCTCCCAAAGGCACAGTGGTTTACGCGATGAAGAAGATTGGCCTGTATCGGTCAGCCACCTTCACGAAAAAGGCCCGTAAACAGTGGTACGCGAAAAAGTCCCGGCAAAACCGGCCGATGTTTGTCGTCACCGGCTACGCCAAGTCCAAGAACGGCGTCAAACGGTACCGCGTCAAGGACGTCAACCACCACAGTAAGACGGCTGGCAAGACCGGGTATATCACGGCCAATAGTCGCTACACCGCCCGTGTTTACTATGCCAAGAAGCAGCCTAAGATCACCGTGATCAACCAAGCTGGCGTTAACGCCTACAGTAAAAAGTCTCTAACGGGCAAACGCCACCACTATCGTCAAGGCCAGGTCCTCAAGGTGAAGAAAATCGTGACCCACAATCTGACGACCCGGTTCGTCCTCACTAATGGCACCTACGTCACCGCCAACAAGAAGCTGGTTCAGACGGTTAAATAGTCGTTTGATTCGCCTTGCCGGGTGGTGAAAATAGCCCGGAACGCGGTGGGAAGGACGCGGGAAGCCTGAGATTCGGTCTTCCCACTTGCTTTGAGCCGCCAACACCGCGTCTCAAAGTCACCATTTCCTGAAGAACACAGGAAATCCCACGGCTGAGGCTATTTTCACCGCCCTCACGGCTAACAATGTGTTTAACCACCTGACCAACATCTGTTGCGGTAGTGACGTCGATTATCTACTTTCCATGTAAATCAAAAACGGCAGTCCACCACTTGGGTGAGCTGCTGCTTTTAGATTACGATGCTTATGATTAATTAATTGAGAAGAACATGGCCACACATTTATCCAACGAACCAGATAAACCAGTTAGCCAACCACTCACCAACTTACGGGTTAAATCTGTGTCAGCCGCAGGGCTGGTGAAAATGGGCTCAGCCGTGGGAGTTACCTTAGCGGGTTCCCCGCTTAGGTAACTGCTATCTTTGAGACGTGACTTTCGGCTCAAAGTAAGTCTGAAGACCGCTTCTCAGGCTTCAGACGTGCGCCCACAGCGTCACGGCCCATTTTCACCAACCCGGAGGCGATGATAAAAACTAGTTTAACCCAGTTATTTGAAAACCTTGGCTAACTGGTCAAAGTCCAGCGTCCCCAAGCCGGCCGCCTGGTTATAAGTCTTCCCCGGCTGCCCAACGTAGAACAAGTTCCCGTTGTTCGTAGCCGAATCCAATTTGGTAAACGGTGACTGACTGGTCTGGGCCAACGCGTAAAGCTGTGGGTTCCACAGCCCCATGCGCTTGCTGCGACCGCTATTGATAACGGCCGCCATCGCCGCAAACTGAGGCGCCACGACGCTGGTCCCACCGGTCAGTTCCCAGCCATCCGCGCTGGTGTACTCATCATACCCCGTCAACGGATCAGCGTTAGCCACGACGTCTGGGAAGTTCCGCCCACTGGCCGTCCCGGTGATCAGGCTCGGATTCTCTCGGGGCAACCCACTCGCCGTCAGGTATTGCCGCGCATTATAGGTGTTCACGCCGGACACGCCCTTCTGATACTGCGGGGTTGCGTACAGTTCGGAAATGCCGCCACCACTGCCGCTCTGAAGCGTGTCCATCAAATCAGAATTCTTTTTGAAAAAGCCCTTATCTTGGAAGTAGGCGTCAAAGAGTTCGTCGCCGCCCCAGGTCCGTTCCTTGGGGATGTCGACCTTGATGCCGTTGGCCAGCGTGCCAGAGACTGGCAACGTGGTCCCACCGGTGGCCGTGACCCACGGATTGTTGGCAGGGAAGTTGGCGTAAATGCCTTCGTTGGTGTTGCCCCGGCTATCGAGCTCTTCACCATAGGCCCCGGAGTCCCCGCTTGCCGCAAAGGTCGAGATACCTTGAATTGCGCCTTGCGCCAGCAACGTGTTCATGATGCTGCCATAAAGTGGTGTTAACAGGTGCTCCCGGTTCAGACTCTGGAGCACGCCTTCGGACAGACCCCAGCTCAGCGATAACGAACTGGCTTGATTTTCACCAAAGGCTGTGGCAAAGGCATTGAGCCAACCCACGTCACTCAACGACGCCGTGTAGACGCGAATCTTGGCTTTCGGTGCGATGGCCCCGGCCTGTTCAACGTCTAGCGAGGTTTCTTCGTTGCCCGGATCGACGTTGCCCCAGATATTCATGCCGCCAGTAGTCTTCACACTGATGCGGCTGGCGGACGACGCAACGCCCTCCTCGGACCAGAAATGAGTGATATCATTCTTGTTGACCTTGCTAAAGCTAATGATGCCAATCGTTTGGCCCTTGCCGTCATTGCCCTTGGCCAGGCTCGTCGCATTGTATTGGCTCAAGAAATTCTGCGGCGCCCCATCACTGGTCGGCCCGTCGGAACTGGTACTGGACGCATCCGCTAGACTACGCATCTTCGCCAGGTTCGTGATGCCGACGACCGCCTTGATAGGCTTAGCCACGTTGCTGGGCAACTTGGGCGACTTCTTAGAAAATTGAATCTTCTTGCCGTGGTAGGTGGCCGTCTTCAGGTTCGTCGCGAAGGTCTTGTTCACCGCCGCCGTGCTCCCCTTGATCTGCATGATCAGGCCATCGTTAAAGGTCGTCACCTTAAACTTGCGTGACTTGAAATACTTGGCCAAACGCTTCGTGGTGGTCGTGGACTGCCCAAATTTTTGCCGAAACTGCTTGGGCGTCAAATAAGACTTGAACTGTTTATTTCCCGACGTATTCACGGCATAGGCGGTCTTGGTCAGCTGCGCGCTATTCCGCGTGTTTAAGACCAGGTCCAACGTCACGGTTTTACTGCCAGAAACGGGTTTCACATTTTTTAAATTGGTTAATTCACTCTCACGGTACGGTGTCGCCAGCGTGCTGGTGCTAGCCGCGGTCGCTGTGACGCCACCGAAACTGCCCAGCCCCACAATCAAGCCGGCCACAATCAGACGAATCCTCATGAGCATCCCCTCCATTTATGCTTTATTATACCCCGCCACTCCGCGAAAAGGTGGCGCAAATCACTAGTTGATGATGACATAATTAAATGGTCGAACCAAGGTCCCGCTAAATGGTGGGTGGCCGTTACCGGCCGTAGTGGTCTGACCGCTTACGTTTGTGACCACTTGAAATGGTTTCGTGGGTTAAGGGCGGGGCAATTTCGTGATTTTGACGGACTTTTGGTGGGTTAACTAAAAACAGGTTCCGTGGCCTTGTTTTTTGGTCGCGGAAACCTGTTGTTTTGGCTGATTGTGTTTTGGGGGCAATGATTGTTGAGGGTTAGTTTTGGACTGGTTTGAAACTTACCACAGTACGGGTAGGACTTGTTTGGACCGGGACTTGTCGTTCAGTTCGAACTGTCTCGGTTCGTTACGCTAGTTCTACACGGAACAATCCTGGTCCTGGCGGCCTCTGAAACGTGCTCCGCGAGCCAGACTCCTGCGCTTAACCCGGCTAAGAAAATATCCAGTCATCTCATTCAGACTGTCTCAGTTCGTTATACTAATTCTACACGGAACAATCCTGGTCCTGGCAACCTCCGAAACGTGCTACGCGAGCCAGGTCCCTGCGCTTAACCCCGACTAAGCAATGACCCAAGCCCAGGGTCATCACTTAGTCGACGTTAATGCTCAGGACCTAAACAGCTCGCTCCACACTCTTTACTCTATAACTTTCCAGTCAAAATAAACTGCTTAACTTCCTTCAATGTCCGCTTGGATTCAGGCAGCTTGCCCCACAGGATGTAGTCGTGGAGCATCGACTTCAGTTCGTGAATCTTGGCTGGCGTGCCGCTGGCTTCGTTTAGCTTTTGAATCAGCCGTTCGTCATCTGCCGCCAGCAATTCATTAGTCCCGTAATACAAGAGAATTGGTCCCAAGTCGTCAAAGTCGCCATAAATGGGACTGACGAGGGGATCGGTCACGGGGTGGTCTCCCGCGTAATCGAAGCCGATTTTTTTCAGAGTGGCCAGTGTGAGATACGGATCGTGCTTGGCCGCCGTTTGGAGGTCAGGATTCATCATGCTTAGGTCGGTCCACGGCGAAATCAGCACCGTCCCAGCTGGCAAGGGTTCTTGGTGAATTTTCAATTGTTGTAACAAAGTCAGCGCCAAGCCGCCCCCGGCCGAGTCCCCCATCAGGAAGAACTGGTCGTCCGGATACTGGGCCCGCAGGTAATCGTAGGCGTTCATGGCAAAAATCACCGTCTCGTCAACCGTTGCCTCTGGAACCAGGGGGTAATCAATGTAGGAGATTCGCAAATTAGCCTGTTGGACCAACGTTTCCATCAATTCACGATGGCTGTCGATGCCCTGCATGGTGTACGCACCGCCGTGAAATAACAACACGTGTTGCGGTAATGGCGCGCCCGAGGCAGCGGTCAGGATGCGGCCGCCGAAGACTTTGCGTTCCTTGGTCACGATGGTAGCCGGAAACTTTTCTGGCACCACGGCCCGGTTTTGCCGGCTAGGCTGTAAAAATGCTTGTTGAATCTGCTGTTTGAGCTGACTGTGCTGGGTCTTGAAGAGTAACCATTTCCCGCGCAAACTCACGACTATCACCCTTATCTTTTTTGACTTCGTTTTTTGCTCGACTCATATTGCCAGTATACAGCGTTTCCACTAAAAACGCTTCCCTCAGATTGAATTACTAGGTAATTTCCCGAAAAACCGTTAGAATAGAGGGCGTAACAGTAAATTTGAAAGGGTGGCAAGAAACCAATGACAAATAACCGAAAATTAAACGTGACGGGCGGCTGGAACTTCCGAGAACTGGGCGGCTACACCACCGTTGACGGCCACTCGGTTAAGTGGCACAAGTTATTGCGGACAGACGGGCTAGCGCGCCTCACCCCGGATGACCAACAATTATTGACGGACTATGGCGTCGTTGCCGACGTTGATTTTCGCTCCAACGATGAAAAGAAACAGGCGCCGGACAAGGTTCCGGCTGGGGTAACCTATCATTTTCTCCCGGTCTTTCCGGCTGGCGACGAAACTGACGCTTCAGCCACCCAGGAAGAACTCGAAGCCCGCTTCAACGGCGATGACCAGGCCGGGTACCGCCACATGTTAGACGTTTACCAAAAGATGGTGACGATGCCCACGGCGCAGGAAGCCTACCACAATTTCTTCGGCACGCTCCTCAGCAATGAAAAAGCCAATCAATCCGTGCTCTTCCACTGTACTGCTGGTAAGGATCGGACCGGGATGGGCGCGTTCTTAGCCTTGAGTGCCCTGAATGTTGATCCCCAAACCATTCATCAGGACTACCTATTAACGAATCCAAACGTTATGCCACTGGTAGACCGCCAAAGTGACAAGGCTCGTGAAGAAGGCCATTCAGAAGCCTTTGTGACCAACATCCGGGCACTGTCCACGGTCAACCCCGACTATTTGGCCGCGGCGACGAAGGTCATCAACACCCAGTACGGCGGCACGCAGGATTACCTACACGACGTTTTAGGCTTATCCCACAGCGACTTAACCACTTTGAAACGACTTTATTTGGACTAAACATCCACGCCAGGCTAACCGTTTTAACGGGTAGTCTGGTTTTTTAACCTCACCTATACGAAAGGAACTGATTGCTAATGAAGAAGAAAACGTTGACTTGGGCCCTTCCACTTGCTGGAATCGCCCTGACCTCACTGGCCGCCAGTGAGCACCTCTTTAACTTTGCCTTTAAACGCGTGAATTACGTCCCAGAAACCTCCGCGGACAAGCAAAAATACGCCGACGCCTATTACGCCTACGTTGATTGGTACCAGAAGATTCCTAAGGAAAAATGGTACCTGCACGAACACGACCCGCAGAACCGGATGGTGGCGGAGTACATCCCCGCGGAAACGCCGAGCGCCAAGACCGTGATCATTTCTCACGGCTACAAAGGCAATGGTGAAACTATGGCAAACTTTGCCCAAATGTATCATCGCCTGGGCTTTAACGTCTTGTTGCCGGACGAACGGGGCCACGGTGAGAGTGCCGGGAAATACATCAGCTTTGGTTGGCTAGACCGGTTGGACTACCTGCAATGGATCCAGCAGGTCATCGACCGGGCCAACAGCGATGTCAAAATTTTGTTGTTCGGTGTCAGTATGGGCGGCGCCACAATGGAGATGCTCTCCGGCGAAAGCCTCCCCACGCAGGTCAAGGCCATCATCGCCGACTGTGGCTATTCCAGCATCGAAGCGGAATTGACCTACCTGTTGAAACGACAATTCCATTTGCCCAAGTACCCCATCGAGCCCCTCGTCAGCACCATTTCCAAGCGCCGGTTGGGCTACTACCTGGGCGACGTGACCGCCACGGAACAACTGCGAAAAAATCAGCGGCCAATTCTCTTTATCCACGGTGAAAAGGACGTCTACGTGCCCGTGGGCATGGCTTACGAAAACTACGCGGCCACGCACGCCCCAAAGCAATTATGGATTGTGAAAAACGCCTCCCATGCGGAAAGTTTCTGGACCAACCCAGCGCGTTACCAACAACACGTGACGGAATTCCTCCAAACTTACTTCGACGAGGACTGAAGCTTAAGCCTAACTTAACGGCGTTTACAGCTTCCTTACGATTAACGTAGAATCTTCACACTTTAGTTTTTCTTTAGTAATTTGTCAAAAAGTCATCATGAATTTACCCCTTTTCTCTTCACAAGCGGCGGGTATAGTAAACATCATAGTAATTAGCCAATAACTATTACTAACCAAATTCTATATCCAATCCCTTTTAGATTCTCTCCCCCTAAGAGAATCCTTCCTGATTAGGTTCCC
Organism: Levilactobacillus mulengensis; assembly: GCF_003946045.1. Classification (GTDB taxonomy): domain Bacteria; phylum Bacillota; class Bacilli; order Lactobacillales; family Lactobacillaceae; genus Levilactobacillus; species Levilactobacillus mulengensis. The sequence continues at coordinate 47,760 of NZ_RHNW01000008.1, forward strand.
TCAAACCTAATCACCCCTCTAAGTTGCGTTTACACCCCCCTATGTAAATGCACTCCTCATGAAAAAAGGTTCGCCGTACTCTTCCCCGAGAGTACGACGAACCTTTTATTTTGGGCTGGAAACGAAATTCACCTTTCATAATGAGAATACGCAGAAAAAATAATAACTCTTTTGTTTTTAACGTCCACCTGGTAAACCACCCGGTGTTGTCGATTTATTCGCCGCGAATAGAATCCCTTTACTGGAGGTGTCAGTTTTTCAAATGACTGTGTCTGCAAAAAAGGATTATTTTTTAGAGTTTGAATGACTTGTAAGAAACGCTTTTCTAAGTCACTACCCTTAATCCGTCGTAAATCTTTTTTCACCTGCGATTTAATCTCAATCGTATAGCTCAAATGGATTGCCAAGCTCGGTCAAAATCTTCATTACTATCATCTGATCGATCTTGAATCTGCTTATCAACACCATGACTGATTAAAAACAGAGTTTCTTGAATAGCCTTCCACTCGTCTTCTCCGACTACAAAGGCACCTTTACCACCATCGGCTGGTTCGATTTTAACAGCTTCTGCATTTGAATTAGCCTGCTTCATCAAAGAAATTAGTTCACGTTGGTCATGAGTTGGCACATACGGATTTTTCATCATCAAAATCAGCCCTCCTATAGTCGATTTCACAAATTTCACTCATTATGCCTTCTTATTCACGCATTGTCAAACATCACTCACCTACAACCACCGCCAAGCCTTATACAAATCTTGCCGGTGCTGGGTCTCGTGCGTCTGAGTTGCCTGGACTAGTTGCGCTTGAATAGCTGCCCACTGAGCTTCACTCATCAAAATGGCCCCGTCATCGGTTTGCTGAGGTGATGCAATCTTGACGGCCTTTCCGGCATGAACTTGACGTAACAACTCTAACAAATGCTGTTGCGCATCAATTGGTGAATACACTTTTTCCATTGGCCATTCCTCCCATAGTTCACAGACAAGCTAACGACGTCGTCAAATCTATCTGGTTAACCCTAAGCGGTTAAAGATAAAGTCCACGCGGCGCAAGTGATAATGATAGTCGAACGCATCATCAATCTGAGTTGGCGTTAACCGGTGCGTAATTTCCGCATTGGCTTCCACCAGTGGCCGGAACTGGGTCTGTTGGTCCCAGGCTTGAGCGGTCAGCGGTTGGACCAAATCATAGGCCGCCTCACGACTGAGTCCCGTTTCAATCAGCTTCAACAATAGCCGTTGACTGTAGATCAGCCCATACGTCCGGTTCATATTGGCCTTCATGGTTTCTGGGAAGACATCCAGGTTCGTCAAGATGCCGTTAATTCGGTGCAGCATGTAGTCCAGCAGTGTCGTGCTCTCAGGCAAAATCATGCGTTCAGCTGAGGAATGGGAAATGTCCCGTTCGTGCCAGAGACTCACGTTCTCATACGCCGTGACCATGGTCCCCCGTAAGACACGGGCCAGGCCGGTCACGTTTTCGGAACCGATGGGATTACGCTTGTGCGGCATGGCTGAGGAGCCCTTTTGTCCGGCACTAAAATGTTCTTCCACTTCATGGATTTCTGAGCGTTGTAGGCTCCGAATCTCCGTGGCAATATTTTCGACACCCGTCCCAATCAAGGCCAACATTGAAATGTAGTCGGCATGCAGGTCCCGTGGCAGCACTTGGCTGGCAATGGGTTGCGCACTGATTCCAAGCTCTTCACAGACTGAGGCTTCGACTTCTGGTGGCACGTTAGCAAACGTCCCGACTGCCCCGCTGATTTTCCCCGTCTCCACGGCGGTTGCGGCTTGGTCAAAACGAGCCAAGTTCCGTTCCATTTCCGCGTAGAAGCGCGCAATCTTTAAGCCAAACGTGGTGGGCTCTGCCTGAACCCCATGGGTGCGACCAATCATGACCGTATCTTTATAATGAAGCGCCATGCCCTTAAGTCTTGCAATCAACGTCACCAAGTCCTGTCGTAACACGGCATTGGCTTGCTTTAATCGGTAACCCTGAGCCGTGTCGACCACGTCCGTACTGGTGACCCCAAAGTGAATCCATTTGCGTTCGGCGCCTAGTGATTCCGAAACATCCCGCGTAAAGGCGACCATATCATGGTGGGTAACGGCTTCAATCTCGGCGATACGGTCGACATCAAAGGTCGCGTTCTCACGAATCTTACGTGCATCTTCAGCGGGGACTTCGCCCAACTTTGCCCAAGCCTCGTCAATGGCAATTTCCACGGCAAGCCAAGACTGATACTGGTTTTCTAGGGACCAAATCTGGCCCATCTCTGGTCGGGTATAGCGTTCTAACATGCACATTTCCTCCTCGAAAATAGGTAAAACACGAACATTAATTTTAATTTTCGTTCTTTTCTCTGATATCTATTTTATCACAGAACATCCCACTTTAGCTAGTAGTTTACGCGGTATATCCCTTATTAATTAATTTCTACCCATAATTAAAAGAACTTTATACTGCATTATTAAATAAATTGTTCGCATTTCACTTGCTTTTTAATTCCGAACTTGATACACTTATTCTTGCTGGGTGTTCGGCCTGGCAAATAATAACGATGAGGTGTTTGCAATGTCATCAACAGTAGTAGTTGGTAGTCAATGGGGCGATGAAGGTAAAGGAAAGATCACGGATTTTCTGAGTGAGAAGGCTGATGTCATTGCCCGCTACCAAGGTGGTGACAATGCCGGCCACACCATTGTTTTCAATGGTCAAACGTTCAAGTTGCGGCTGATTCCTTCTGGAATTTTCTACGCCGACAAGCTGAGCGTGATTGGTAATGGAGTCGTCGTCAATCCGAAATCTCTGATTGAAGAACTGACTTACCTCCATGAAAATGGTATTTCTACCGATAATTTACGGATTTCCGACCGGGCCCACGTGATTCTGCCCTACCACATCTTGTTAGACCAAGCGCAAGAAAAGGCGAAGGAAAACAAGATTGGAACCACTAATAAGGGTATCGGCCCGGCTTACATGGATAAAGCCGAACGAATCGGAATTCGAATCGCGGATCTGTTGGACCACGACATTTTCGCTGATAAATTACGCCAAAACTTAATTGAAAAGAATAATGTTCTAACCAAGTTATACGATGTCGAACCGCTTAACTTTGATGATGTTTTCGATGAATACTATGCACTGGGCCAACAGATCAAGGGCCACGTCACCGACACGTCCGTCGTGATCAACGATGCGATTGACGCCGGTAAGAACGTCCTCTTCGAAGGCGCTCAAGGGGTGATGTTAGATATCGACCACGGAACTTACCCATTCGTCACGTCCTCGAACCCCGTTGCCGGTGGGGTAACCATCGGTGCCGGCGTGGGCCCAACCAAGATCGACCACGTTGTCGGCGTCTGCAAGGCCTACACGTCACGGGTCGGCGATGGCCCGTTCCCGACTGAACTCTTTGATGAGATTGGGGACACCATCCGTGAGACTGGCCACGAATACGGGACGGTTACGAAGCGTCCTCGGCGAATCGGTTGGTTTGACAGCGTCGTTCTCCGCCACGCCAAACGCGTTTCTGGTTTAACGAGCCTGTCTCTAAACTGCCTCGACGTCCTGACTGGTCTCAAGACTGTTAAGATCTGTAAAGCTTACGAATTAAACGGCGAGGCCATTTACCACTACCCCGCTAGCCTGGTCGACCTGGACGCCTGCCAACCCATCTATGAAGAATTCCCTGGCTGGACGGAAGACATCACCGGCTGTCACTCAGTCGAAGACCTTCCCGTCAACGCCCAAAACTACGTCAAGCGCCTCGCCGAACTGGTGGGTGTGGATATCGCCACGCTCTCCGTCGGTCCCGACCGCGAACAGACCAACATTTTACAAGACGTCTGGAACGCCTAACCCCACGAACAAGGAGTGACTGCACATGCATCCCGCTGAAGTATTTGATTACGAAGATATTCAACTGATTCCTAACAAATGTATCATCGACAGTCGAAGCGAGACCGATACCAGTATTGAGTTCGGTCCCCACCGGTTTAAAATTCCGGTCGTTCCCGCGAACATGGAAACGGTCATCAATGAGCCCTTAGCCATTTGGCTCGCCCAACATGATTATTTCTATGTTATGCACCGGTTCCACCCAGAAGAACGCCGTGGCTTCATTGAACGGATGCACGCCAAGTCCCTCTTTGCTTCCATTAGTGTGGGGGTCAAGGACGACGAGCACGCCTTCATTGACGAACTTGCCGCAGCCGACCTGGTACCCGAATACATCACGATTGATATCGCGCACGGTCACAGTGACGCGGTCATTCGGATGATCAAGCAGATCAAGACCAAATTGCCCGATAGCTTTGTGATTGCCGGAAACGTCGGCACGCCGGAAGCCGTTCGGGAATTGGAAAACGCCGGTGCCGACGCCACCAAGGTCGGTATCGGACCTGGTAAGGCCTGCATCACCAAGCTCAAAACGGGCTTCGGGACCGGTGGTTGGCAACTCGCAGCTGTTCGGCTTTGCGCCAAGGCTGCTCGGAAGCCAATCATCGCTGACGGTGGGATTCGCTACAACGGCGATATCGCCAAGTCGATTCGTTTCGGTGCCAGCATGGTCATGATTGGCTCAATGTTAGCCGGTCACGAACAATCGCCTGGTAGTCTGTTAACCATCGACGGCCGGACCTTCAAGCAATACTGGGGTTCCGCCTCTGAAAAGCAAAAAGGCGCCTACCGCAACGTTGAGGGTAAGCAGATGCTGGTCCCTTACCGCGGCGATATCGCCAACACGTTAAACGCCATGCAAGAAGACCTGCAGTCGTCAATTTCCTATGCAGGTGGCCGTAATCTGCTGGACATTCGGACCGTGGACTACGTTATCGTGAAGAGTTCCATCATGAACGGCGACAATTACTAACCAAACTAAAAGTCACGCGTCCTTTCCGGTGTGGAAAGTGACGCGTGACTTTTTGCTTATTATTTAGTTCAAAAAGCGAGCCCGAATGTCTGCCAACTTAGACCGCCGCAACATGAACCAGGCAACGCCGCCATAGACGACCAGTGGCCCGATACCCGCCCAGGCAGGTAAATTTACGCCCTGCTGGAGCAATCCCGTATTGACCAACACCTGGGCATCCTCCAAGAAATGCCAGGCAATCGTCCACAACAAGCTGCCCGTCCGGAGATACATGGCACTCGTCAGCAGGCCAAACCCGAAGGCCATCAGGACTTGCCCGACAGTCATGGTCAGGCTTTGGTGGGACAAATTGATCAAATGGCTCGCAGCAAACAATAAACTACTGAAGATTGCCGCTAACCACACGCCCCATCGCACATTGCTGGCAAATCGCCGAAGAAAGCCACCGAGCAAGATGCCTCTAAACAACGTCTCCTCAAAGATGGCAATCAGCAACGCCAGTAACACCAGCAGGGCTGAGTGCTCCGTAAAGCGTTTGGCCGTGACCAGCATGGACCCATTTACAACCATAAAAAATACGGGGACCCCATTGGTCTTAACCTGTTGCCAAAATGGCAGCTCCGACTTCAACCGAATCGGCACACCTAACCAAAACCGGTTAGCCAAGCAAACGATTACTAGGACAACAATTTCTTCCAAAAACGATGTTAACATCGTCGACAAGCTGGCTTTTTTCAACAGATAACCGACAATATTCATGACGGCGATTACCAGTACCCACGTTAGGATGAGCTGGTATGCCGGCTGTCTTCTTCCCTGATTTAATTCCAAAAAATTCTCCCCTTCTCTTGCCCCTACAAACTCAGTCTATCGCTACCTAACACAGGTTTCCCCGAAACTTCTGTGCCAGTGGCAACTAAGCTAATTACTTCGTTTCTGCGGTCAAAACGGCCGTCTTATCTGGCTTGATTCCGAAGTAGGTTGGAATCAATTCGGCTAAGGCTGCCATGGCCTCATTGGCCCGGGCGGCCTGGTCGGCGTTGACCGATTCCATCACGACAATCCCGTTGGTAGTGTCGTCCGTCAACATGGTCCGTTGGGCTTCCCGCCAGTTCAGGCTCCGGCATACGGCGCCCTCATCATCGTAGTAAATCATTTCGCCAGCTCGGGCCGGGTCATCCTCTTCTGCACCCAATGGGAAGAAGGATTCGCCGCCTTGCGCCGTGCCTAAATGCAGGTCACCGGCAATTTTATCTCGGTCCTCAATGCCGACTGGCACGCCATAACGCAGTGAAATACTGTTATACACGTCAACCAGTGGCTCAATTGGCGTGAACTCGTGGCCCTGACTAGCCCGCTTCAACAGGGCTTCAATCGAAGAACGCGCCCCTTTACGCTTGGGAAATTGTTGGTACGCCTCCCGCCATTCGGCCACCACCGGGTTATTCCGGAAGGGGTCAACCTTGGTAAATTTGTCGGATTCTGCCGTCGCCGTGCGCAACAGTTCTTGGCGTTCGGCCAGATTATCATCCGTATCATGGTTATCAAAGCCCGTCAGCCACATCAAATTGATCTGTGCCTCCGGATACGTTTGCCAAAAACTATCGTCAATCATGACATCCTTCATCGTCATTGTTTTATTCATCCTTTCGGTTAATCGTTTGTTAAATCTCTTACTCTCTCATCATATGCTACTGGCAAAAATTTGCAACGATAGTTAAAAACGGCCCATCCTATTTTGCGGATGAGCCGTTCTTGCTTTTTAGCAAATCTTTTTCTAATTGTGCTTTACCGAATCACCAGCACCGAGACCGGCGCATACTTAGCCATGTACGCGGCCTGGCTACCAAAGTGGCGGCTGACCCCCTTCTTGGCAATCGACCCAACAATAAGAATGTCCGGCTTAACCTGGGGAATGATCTCCTTCACGATGGTCTCACCCGGCTCGCCCTCCGCAATCATGATGCGGACAGCGGCAACGCCCGCGTCCTCTGCCTGCTGCTGGTACTCACGGACGTGCCGTTTTAAATCGTCATATTGCCCGTGGATAAAATCCGTATCCAGCGCTTGGTAAACGTTCATAGTTTCCTTTTCCAATACCGACGCGATCACTAGCTCGGCTCCGTCTCGTTTTGCCTGATGAATCGCGTACCTAAAGGCTAACAAGGCATCCGCCGAATCGTCAACACCGACTAAAATTCGTTTAAACGTGGTTGGCATGCACTCATCCCCCTATTTTTCCTTGGCCGCGATTGATGCGGCCAGGCGCTTGTTGCCAAAATGTAATTCCACAATGGTCCACGCCAACAAGCCCAGCACGGCCGCAATCAACGCGTAGGCAATGCCATTGGCCAGGGCTAACGTGCCACCTGTGACGTTACTGCCGAAGAAGGCCTGAACTTGCCCCGGCATGCCTTCCAGATTCAACCCGGTCAAGGCAATGACGGAGAACCAGCCTAAGATCTTGAGCCACCAGGAGTTCTTGAAACGCTCGCCCATTTCCAATTTGCTATCGGTCATCATCAAGAGGGGCAGCATGGAAAATGGCAGGGCAAACGCCAGAAAGACTTGCGAATTGTTCATTAAATCATTCAGTGCTTCGTGTTCCGCAATCGCACTCTTGCCGCTGGTCAACATGACACAAATCAAGACAGGAATCACTGACAGCAACCGGGTTACCAGCCGCCGTAGCCACAGGGGCATCCGCATGTGCACGAAACCCTCCATAATAACTTGCCCGGATAGCGTCCCGGTAATCGTGGAGTTTTGCCCGGAAGCCAGTAAGGCCACGGCGAACAGCGTAGATAAAACACCGGTCCGTGCAACACTGCTCAGGACGCCATTGCTCATGGTCGTCGTATCTGACAGCGCGTGGAACAGGCCGAAGAAGGAAGGATCCTTGACGGCGCCGGTCTTGAAGACGGCGACCCCCATGATCAGCAGTAGCGCGTTGACGAAGAAGGCAAAGGTCAGTTGAATGTTCGAATCTAGTCCAGCAAATTTAACCGTCCGTGCCACATCTTCCTCATCGTTGTGGTCGATCGACCGCGTCTGGGAAATAGCCGAGTGCAGGTACAAATTGTGGGGCATGACGGTGGCCCCGATGATGCCGAGCGCCCCGTTTAATGGCGTCATCCCGGCAACCGCGTGGGCCGTCGAGAACGTTTCGCCAGTCGGAATCAGGCCCTTGAAGACGCCACCCCAATCGGGATTGGACAAAGCAACCTGATAGACGAAGACGAAGAGAATCACCATGATCAAGCAAACCACGATGGCTTCAATTTTTCGAAAACCAACCTTGGTCAGCAATAATAGCAACAGCACATCAAAGACCGTGATGAAGACGGCGATGACCAACGGAATGTGGAACAGCAGGTACAACGCAATCGCTGCTCCAATAACTTCCGCAATATCCGTCGCCATAATGGCCAATTCGGTTAATAACCATAAAACTACCCCTAGCGATTTACTGGTCCGCGCGCGAATGGCTTGGGCCAGATCCATCTGACTCACGATACCAAGTTTAGCCGCCATGTATTGTAACAGCATCGCAATCAAACTTGACATCAAGATGACAGACATCAGCAGGTACTGGAAATTTTGACCACCGGTAATTGACGTCGACCAGTTCCCGGGATCCATGTACCCCACGGCAACCAACGCACCAGGCCCTGAGTACGCAAACAAGGTTTTCCAGAAACCAATGTCCTTGGGCACCTTGACCGTCCCATTGATTTCCTCCAGTGAGCGGCCGTTCGCGTATTCAATCAGCTTGTGCTTCTTTTCTTCTGGCATGCTCTCACTCCTCCTGGTCAACTTTTCTGACCAACGCTAGTGTACGGCAATGCCCAGCTGCCGGCGCTGCTAAATGGTGAGTCGTTAAATTTAGGGGGGTGACGGTTAATTTTAAGGAATCAAAAAAGCCGCTAGACCACGTTTTAGTGGGCTAACGGCTTAGTTCGTACGCTTTTACTATCTTACATCGATGTTGCATCGCCTGATCACTTTCGTTCCCGACGGCAGGCTCAAGCTCCCCTGCTATGGGGAACGGCTCCAGCCTGGGAAACGGTCTTCCGCCTCGCCTGAAAGCCTGGAAAACCACCAGTCTCCCAGGTCGTCCCGTGCTCTAAACTGAGAAAATCACTCAGTTAAGACCACCGACATAGCTGGTCCGCTTGACCTGCCTCTGGTCACTGACACTGATCACGCCTTTTCACATAATTTTAAGAAGCTATTGTTCTTGTAACATCATAATCCCTACCGAATGACCATCACAGAAATGGGTGCATACTTTGCCATGTAGGCCGCTTGGCTCCCGAAGTAACGGCTGACGCCCTTCTTGGCGATTGAGCCGATGACTAATAAGTCTGGTTTGACGTGGGGAATCACGTCGCGGACGATGGTTTCCCCTGGTTCGCCCTCCGCGATAACCATTTTCACGTCTGCGACACCAGCATCTTGGGCCTGCTTTTGATAGGCTTGCATGTGCGCCCGCAGCTCGTCTCGTTCCCCGTGGACGTAGTCGCTATCTAAGGCTTGGTAGACGTTCATATCGTCGTGTTCCAGGACCGACACAATAATCAGTTCGGCCGCATCTCGTTTGGCTTGGTGAATGGCGTAGTCAAACGCTAATAACGCGTCTGCCGAGTCATCGACCCCCACTAAAATTCGTTTAAACGTCGTTGCCATGAGCTATGCCTCCTCGTTTCCTAAAGACTTCTCAGCCTTTTCAGCTGCCAGTTCTGCGATTAACCGCTTGCTACCCTTATGGAGTTCTAGAATCATCCAAGCTAACAGAATAATAATGGCCGCGTCCAAAACGTAAGCAATCACATTTGCCGTGGATGTTTGGCTCGCCGTAATGGCGTTGCCGTAGAATCCTTGGATAGAAGCTGGCATGTTAATCAGGTTCAAGTAGGTCAGGGCCAGCACAGAAATCCAGCCGAGCACCTTGATCCACATCGCGTTCTTGAACCGCTTGCCCATTTCAACCGCACTGTCCGTCATCATTAACAACGGTAGCATGGAGAATGGCAGGGCAAAGGCCAAGAAAACTTGTGAGTTGTTCATCAAATCATTTAACGCCTCATGTTCATCGATGGCACTCTTGCCACTGGTCAGCATGACACAAATCAAGACAGGAATCACGGACAGTAGCCGGGTGACTAAGCGCCGCAACCACAATGGCATCCGCATGTGTACGAAGCCTTCCATGATAACTTGACCAGACAAGGTCCCCGTAATCGTTGAGTTTTGCCCAGAAGCTAACAAGGCAACGGCAAACAGCGTTGACAGAATCCCCGTCCGGGCCACGCCAGCCAACACCCCGTTACTCATGGTACTGGTGTCGGACAAGGCTTGGAACAGGCCGAAGAATGATGGGTCTTTGACGGACCCACTCTTGAAGACGGCAACCCCCATGATCAACAGCAAGGCGTTCACGAAGAAAGCCAAGGTCAATTGGATGTTGGAGTCCCAGCTGGTAAATTTAACCGTCCGGGCCACGTCTTCTTCATCGTTATGATCAATTTCCCGCGTTTGCGAAATGGCTGAATGCAGGTAAAGGTTATGGGGCATAACCGTCGCCCCGATAATTCCCAAGGCCCCACTGATAGGCGTTTGTCCACCAATGTGTGGCGTGGAAGCGACCGTCTTCATGCTAGGAATCAAGCCGCCAAAGACGCCACCCCAGTCAGGGTTAGACAAGGCGACTTCGTAAGCGAAGACCACCAGGATTACTAAAATCAGGCAAACTACGATGGCTTCAATCTTCCGGAAGCCAATCTTGGTCAGCAACAATAAGAGCAAAACATCTAACACCGTGATAAACACGGCAATGACCAATGGAATGTGGAACAGCAGATATAAGGCAATTGCGGCCCCAATAACTTCCGCAATATCCGTTGCCATAATGGCAAACTCCGTCATGATCCACAGCACGATGCCGAGGGACTTGCTGGTCCGCGCCCGAATGGCTTGGGCCAAGTCCATTTGACTCACGATACCAAGTTTAGCCGCCATGTATTGCAGTAACATCGCGATCAAACTTGAAATCAAGATAATCGACATTAATAAGTATTGGAAATTTTGCCCACCAGTGATGGACGTTGACCAGTTACCTGGATCCATGTAACCGACCGCAACTAACGCACCAGGCCCGGAGTACATAAATAGTGTTTTCCAGAACCCTTTCCCCTTTGGTACTTTAACGGTACCGTTAATCTCTTCAAGTGACCGCCCATTGGCATATTCAATGAGTTTGTGCTTCTTTGGTGTATCACTCAAAATCAAGACCCCCTTCTGTTTCCTACAAGGCCCATTGTACCGTAAAGTTTACTTAAATCAAATAGAAATTTAGGGTGACTTAACTTTAAAATGTGAACTTGTTAATAATAATATTCGTAATTTAAGCGGTTTCATCCCCGGCCTTTCGCTACTGAATTTAGTGAACTTAATAAGTGAAATCCATCGAAAAGTTTTTTTGGTTCACAAAACTTTTGAACGATAAATGCCGTTAATCAGGCATTTTATTCTAAAATTGTTATTTAAAGCCATCAAAATTTTTATGACTGAACAGAAAGATTTGCAACTTTCGACCGTTACCAGTAGAATTTAAACTAGTAAAATAAATTTTTAGGGGCACTTAACTATTTTCAATTCACTGGGGAGTTGATTGGATGTCGAACCATCAAAATACTTATTTAAAAATCATCGCGGAGTGTAGCTTTGCCCGCGCTCGTGTCAGCAATAAACAGATTATTCACTTCGCCAACGTGACTCCGGCCACAGTCACTGAGACGACCCGCCAACTACAGGCGCAGGGGCTCGTCCATCGGCGCCGCTATACAGGGGTGACGCTGACCGAACAGGGTAAGGCTGTCGCCGGCCACTTACTCTACGCTTACCGATTGTGCGAGGTCTTTTGTGATCAGCAGTTACACCTGCCGCTCGCGCAGATTCCAGCACAAGCCTGGCAAATGGCTGATGCCTTAACCCCCGTCACAGTGAGTGCGCTGGCCGAGTACCTCGACCATCCACAGCGGAGTCCCTTTGGCGGCCTGCTGGATTCGACGGCCCTGCCAGACGATAGCCACATTACCCGTCTCAGCGACGTACCAGTGGCGACAACGGTCACGCTGACCGGCTACCTGGAAACGGCTAATTTGGTGGCTTACGTCGATCACCTAGCCCTGCCGTTGAATGTGCCAGTTACGATTGTCGCACGTGATGAGGAGCTACATCTGCTCTATCTACAGTTGCCGGATGACCGGGAAGTGACCGTGAACGCGCTGGTGGCCACGTACCTGTATACGGTGCCGGTCATGGCTTCGGTTGGGCGTTAGCGATTAGAATACATTAAAGGCAGCGGACACGACTTTAGAAACTACGCCGTGCCTGCTGTCTTTTTGATTGTGTCTTGTTATAGGAATAAAATAAAAAATGTAGTTTCAAAACTCAGTGAATCATTCAAGCTACTTATCCCAAAGGATACGCCGGATATGCCTAGTATTTATGCAAACTAATTTTTTTACTCGAACAGCGTATATTGGCACACCTGCAGGACCTGCCGAAAAATTGATGTTTACGCCATAACAAGTTAATTTATTATTACCCGATTGTAGTTTACTATCAGCTCGTGACATAACTTTTGGGAACGCAAACATAGAAGCAATTGGATGACCGTTCTTTAATACATACAAGCGAACCGCATTTTGAGGTGAATACGGAATAACTGTTACAACAGTTGTAGCGCTCCATACAACTGCAAAGAGCAAAAACATTAGGATAGTTCTTTTTCTTTTCTTCAAATAACTTCCCCCAGACACACCCATTTTAATTAACCTATGCCTTACTTATCGCCAAGCCAAGTCTTGCGGATCCCTCTTTACGGTCCAACCGCATAGGCAGGCGCCGCAACATATTTATCATAGAAATGATTCTTAGAAACCTTATGTACCACTACAACGTCCACGTCTGCGCTTTCTGTAGAAAAAGGCACATTGATTTGATAATGTAGCTGACTCTTGTTGCCACTGTAGTACTTAATTTCTGATTTAGGCAGCTTGCTGGGCCCGGAAAGCACAGCCGCAAACGGATACCCGCTTTGCAAAATACACAGTCTGACGGCATTCTAGCTTCAAGTTGAAATGAAATTCAATCAACACTGTGGACCACATGTGTTCTGTACATATGTGAACCATGAGCTGGCTCACTCATGGCCACTGTGTTAATATTTATCCAACCATTTGATGCATCAAATGGCGTCCTAACTTCATAATATCTCCACTCTTTGCCACCAGAATAGCCCAGAGAATCATCTCCACTCAGTCTCTTAGGATCCTCAGTCAATGCAATAATCGGATGTCCATTCTTTAGAATCACAAAACGCACTGCTTTTTGTGGAGTATCAGGTAACAGGGCTCTTATAAAAACAATAATCACTATGGAAGTGATAACTACCAAAAAAATCAATAATTTCAACAATCTTTTTTTCATAAAGACCTCCCTGATAATTTTCACAATAACTTAATGAATTCCCATTTTAATAATACGATAATTCCGGATTCTTCCATTTCCTTGACGCGCGACCTTTATTTGCATCCCTCAAGGGCTTTCTAATGTGACTTGTAGAATGGGCAGTATAGCGCAGTCTCTTACTAGATGTACTATAAACAGTCGCCATATGAAACCATCCGTTTTTTCGATTCCAAAATTGAATGACGTCACCTCGCGATGCATGTCTATTAATGGTACTTTGGTGTCTAGAAGTATAATGTTTTCTGTGCTTAACTTGTGTAAAGTACTTCCAAAACATTTGTACAGCCGTCCAAGTAGATGTGTACTTACGGTCTTTGTACGAAGCGTCATTGTAATAATGAATACCACAATTTAACGTTTTCACTTCTGCCATTTAATCCATCTTTAACCCGTTATCTAACTCAAAAATCCAAAATAGATAACCATCCCCAGCACCATGAGACTGAAACTAATAATCGCGAATCGTCTTTGATTTAAAAATGAACAGATCGTAAATGCCAGCGCAAAGACTGTGGTTATCCCCCACACCCAATTATTAATTGGGGAAGCTGCCTGAGCGGAAATGGCTTCCTCATTTATCATGTAACCTAGAATACAAAATGCCGTAACTATGAGCCCAACGAATCCAAATAATTTCATGGGTATTTGCTTATTACGCAATATCATCCCTTCTCCCCAACCATTCCATATGCATTTTAGTCCATTTCTTAAAATCACTAATCACGGCACTCATCAACCTTGCTTCCCTTTTCTGATAACACGCTACTTGTCAGCTAGACCGCATTCGCAATGTATGTTGCTTTATTAAAATGGACTATTGCCACCCATCTTCGATACACTCAGCATGCTGACATCTCCTCCTGCGAGGTAAGATTCAAATGGCTTTACGCTATAAATGACACCTGCTGTTTCCTTTCGTACGATAGTCGGCGTGTCTTTCACAGCTAATCTAGTCGGATTTGCTACAATAGTCGACTTCAAGCTTAAATTCTCTACCATTCGTAATCGAACGGCATTTTTCGATGAAAATGGTATCACAAAAGCTCCTACCACAAGTAAGAAGCATTATAGAAAAAAGTATAATGATTTTTGAAAGCAATCTGGTTAAAATAATTACATCTCCTAGCACAATTCACAGGGAACAGTCTATCTAAGTGCCATATATGTATGAAAACTGAGCGAATACACTGAAAAGTGTTCCATATTCGCAAAATCTATTGATCTTTCTTTACGGTCCAACCGCATAGGAAGGCGTCGCAACATATTTATTATAGAAATGGTTTTTAGAAACCCTATGTACCACTACAACGTCCACGTCGGCGCTTTCCGTAGCAAAAGGCACATTAATTTGATAATGTAACTGACTCTTGTTGCCACTGTAGTACTTAATTTCTGATTTAGGCAACTTGCTGGGCCCTGAAAGCACAGCCGCAAACGGATGCCCGCTTTGTAAAATACACAGTCTAACGGCATTGCTTGGGATAAATGGCGTAAACGTCAGAAGCAAAACCAACAATACCACTATCATCTCCAACCAGCTAACAGGCTTTTTGATCCACTGCTTAATGTTATCGTGCATACCACTCACCAACTTTCCTTATATTTTTGTATTTCATACGCATCAGTGCTCACTCACACATCTTCTATCATGGCTATTATTAAGCGGCTTGATTTCAAGGATAAGCCTAATGTCAAGCATAGTAAATACCTTTCCTATTTTTACAACTAATAGTTATAGCTAAAAACCATTTAACTCACTAATTTCACAAAAACAGCCGCTTTCGCCAGAACTTCCAGCGAAAACGACTATTTTAAATAACATTCATATCCATCGTGGTCATTTCACAACCACCCACTCATCCTCGGCCCCTAACCTGAGGCCACCCACAAGAACGACTGCTGGTCGTGCAATAACATGCGATGCTTCTATTCTAACTAGCGATTAACGCCCGTCAGCGGCCATTGAGGCAGCCGTGGCGCTTTGATCATCAGATGATGGCAACCGCTTCAGACCAACGCCAGTGAACCCACTGAGGATGGAGAAGACAGGTGAGAAGAGACTGAAGAAACAGAATGGCAGGTAAGCCAACGTGGAGACGCCCAACGTGTTGGCAGCGAAGACGGCAGCAACCCCCCAAGGAATCAAGTAGTTGATGACGGTCCCACCATCTTCCAAGACCCGGCTCAAGGCCAAGTTGTCTAATCCCCGGTCGTTAAAGGTTTGCTTGAACGCCTTCCCCGGTAAGATCACGGAGAGGTATTGTTCCCCAACGAAGATGTTCACGCCAATCCCGGAAAGGATAGCGGCGGTAACTAAGGAACCAGAACTCTTTAAACGCTTAGCCAATGGCACCATGGCCGTTTGGATGATGTTAAACTGCATCAGGAGGCCACCTAAGGTCAGCGTCAAGATAATCAAGGAGACCGTCGCCATCATGGCGCTAATCCCACCACGGCTCAGTAACGCATCAACACTGGCGTTACCCGTCTTAGAAACGAATCCAGATTCAATCATGGTAGCGACACTACTAATTGACGTTGAAGGCTTTTCGATGAATAACATCACGATCCCTAAACCAACGTTTAACAACAACGTTTCAATGGCTGGGATTTTCCGCCAAGCACAGACGAACATCACGATGATTGGTAAAGCCGCCCACCAAGTAATGGAGAAGTTGGCGTTTAACGTGGCCACAGTCGCATTGATCTTACCCATGGCGTTGCTATCAGATGCCCCGGTCCCCAGAATAAAGTAGAGAATCAAGGAAACAAAGAATGCGGGAATCGTGGACCACATTAAGTTTTTGATGTGGGCAAATAATTCGGATTCAGCGATGGCTGATGCCAGGTTCGTGGAATCAGACAGCGGTGAAGTCTTGTCACCGAAGATAGCTCCGGAGATGATGGCCCCAGCGACTAATGCGGGGTTGAAGCCCATCGTGGTCCCCATCCCAAACAAAGCAATCCCAATCGTGGAGATGATGGTGAAGGCACTCCCGATGGACGTCCCAACGATGGCACAGACCAGGAAGACGGATGGTACGAACCATTGCGCCGAGATTAAATGGAACCCGAAGACCATCATAGATGGAATGATTCCAGCGGCGATCCAGACACTGATCAAGGCCCCAATCAACAGGAAAATGAAGATGGGAATGATCCCGGTCTTGATGCCTTCAGTGATCCCGCCGTGGATGGTATCCCAATCGGCGCCGCGGACCTTCGCCCACAGAATCACTAACGCGATAACTAACAGAACCGGCGTCGTTGGGGAAAGCCCAAATTTGATAACACCGAGACCCATGATGGCTAACATTGCTAATAAAATAATAATGGCTTCGCCGAAACTAACCGGCTTGTGACTCTTGTTGGATTGTTCTTTCATAAAAATCGCTCCCTCTTATTTGCCAAGTTTTATGTAATAAAAAAATCGTCTCCGCTGCAACTATGCAACAGGGACGATTAAGACTAAACCGTGGTACCACCCAACTTGAGCCACTGGTTCTAGCCCCAGTAACTCCACTCTCTAGAAGGTAACGGTTCTAGTCATTCTCCGCCTGGCGTACCAGGACATTCCACTGTATTTCATCGTAATCACCCTGATCGGTTCGCAGCAACCACCGACTTTCTGACACTCAGATGACACGCTACTTGGTAATGGAAATTAGCGTTCTGTATTTGATTGACTTTGATACTATCACGACGACAGATACCCGTCAACCTCTAATTTAATTTTAATCTTAATGGTTGGTCGTTGAATCCGGTGCGTCCGTTGACTTTAACGGCGATTTCAAAAAAATTAATTAATTTTTCCACCATCAAATTCAGGTGTTCTCAGCAAACGTTAATCATTGTAAAACACGCCGGGATATTCCAGCATCCCACCAACGTGGGCTAAGGCTCCCGCCGTTAACGGCTTGATCAAGTGGCTGCCCATCGGTACGGGTAACGTGTTGTGGATGGCAAAGTCTTCGGCCATCACGTAGCCGCGACTGCCATAGTAGTTCATGTCGCCGACCACGCTGATAGCGGGAAAGCCAGCTTGCCGGGCGCGCGTCTCTAACTCGCTTAGCAGTTGACTCCCGACACCTTTGCCTTGCCAATCGGGATGAACGGCCAGTGGCGCCAAGGCAACCACCGTCGTCTTGTGTTGGTTGCCCCGAATCGTGACTGGGCTCAGTAAGCCATGGCCCACGACCTGATCAACTGCGGGCTTCGCAACGACTTCCAGGCTTCCCTGGTACTCATAAGTTGACCGGAGCTGGTGAATCAAGTCGACCTCGCGACCGTCACTCTCTTCAACGGGGGCGAACGCTGCTGAAACTAATTGGTCTACCTGTTTGAAATCTGTTGGTTGGATTGTTTCAAAACTTAAACTCACTTCGTCTACCTCTCATTTCCTAAGCGATTGGCAACATTACCGTGTTATTATACACGACTGACGCGGAAAATCGACCTTTCCGGTTAGATTTTAGCGAAATCGCTTGAATTTACCACCCGAAACCCCGTACACTGGTACCAACACAATTAAGGAAATCGAGGTACTTAAATTTGACGCACAAACAGCGTTGGGCCGCTATTTCAGCCCTGATTTACGTCGTCTTCGTGGTTGCGGCCATCGTCA
The DNA here is from genome assembly GCF_003946045.1 of Levilactobacillus mulengensis. Classification (GTDB taxonomy): domain Bacteria; phylum Bacillota; class Bacilli; order Lactobacillales; family Lactobacillaceae; genus Levilactobacillus; species Levilactobacillus mulengensis. The sequence goes on from NZ_RHNW01000008.1 coordinate 65,800, forward strand.
TTGGCTTTTTAGACCCCAGTAAAATTGGTCTAGAGTGGACCATCTTCTGGTACTTTGTCGTTGCCGCCCTCTGTTACTACTTTTATTTTAAAAACGTCACCTACCGTGAAATCGTCTACTATGCTAAGGAATTGGGCCTACACAAGGCTGATTTAGAGGCGTTGGTGCCCAATCGCAAGGAAACGCAGGACGTGCCCGACCCCGACCATCCGGACTTCTTCAGTCCCTTTGCGAAGGTACCGATTAACGTGGTGAACGTCTTATCCGATAAGTTGATTCCTTTGGCTAAGGAACAGGGTATTCCGCTGTATAAGTAGTGTAGCGGCACATTTACGTTCCCGGCGGCGGGCTCAAGTTGCCTTGCTGTGGTCACTTACATTGGTGAACTCACTACTTTGTACGTTTGGACCTTTGTTTTGTATCGGATTATCTCTGTCGAACTTTTCAGATGTCATTTTAGCCCCATAAATACTCACGCTATGCTGCGCAAGTATTTATGGGGCTTTTATTTGTCACCGATATTTTTGAGTTAGCAACGCTCTAGCTGATGATACCGTAGACCACTAACCTGTCTCTCGCCAATCTATCCGGAAACTTGCGGCCTCCGAAACGTGCGGAAAGAGCCAGACTCCTGCCCGGCGTTGATCTACTGGTAATGCTGTCGTAGACCGCTAACTTTGCTCTCGCCAGTCTATCCGGAAACTGGCGGCCTCTGAAACGTGCTACACAGGGCAGGTCCCTGCGCTTAGAAAAATAAGGCGCCCTGCTCGGCTTTGCCGAACAGAACGCCTTATTCCTCTAATGCTCAGGACCTAACCGCCCTGTTCCGCACTCTTTTCCTTTACTTCCGTCCCGAATAGGTCTGGGACTTCTTCAACCATTCTTCGTCATCGGGATTAGGACCCACGCGCTTACCAGCGTCGAGGTCTGCGATGGCCTTCATTTCGTCTTCATCCAGGCCAAAGGCGAAGATGTCGCGGTTTTGTTGAACCCGTTCTTCGTGGATGGACTTTGGAATCACGATTTCTTCGCGTTGCACGTGCCAACGCAAGATGATTTGCGCGGCGCTCACGTCATGGGCAGCGGCCAATTCATTGATGACCGGGTCCGTTAAAGCGTTGTTTGAACCGCCACCTAATGGACTCCAGGCCTCATGCAGAATCCCCTTGCTTTCCAGGTAGGCGTGCATTTCGTCCTGTTGTAAGTAGGGGTGGGTTTCAATCTGGTCAACGACGGGCTTAACCGTGCCGTTTGCCAGGATGTCTTCCATCTGCTTTTGATTGAAGTTAGAGACCCCAATATTCTTGATCTTGCCGGCCTTGTACAGGTCTTCCATGGCTCGCCAGCTATCCAGATAGCCAGGTGCTGGCCAGTGAATCAGGTACATGTCTAAGTAGTCAAAGCCCAACTTATCCAGCGTTTCTTGGAAGGCTGCCTTGGTTTCATCGTAGCCCCGGACACTGTTCCACAGCTTAGAGGTCACGAAAACATCTTCACGTTTAACATCACTCTCGCGGATGGCCTCGCCCACCCACTGTTCGTTGCCGTAGTATGCGGCCGTATCAATGTGGCGGTAGCCAGCGGCCAAGGCCCATTTGATTGAATTCTTCGTATCCTCAGCGTTATCAACTTGGAAGACACCCAGGCCGAGCTGCGGAATCCGGTTGCCATTATTTAATGGTAATTCGGGAATATCATTATGCACAAATAAAACCACCTTTCAAAGTTAGTTCCACTCCTATCATACAATACGTTCGGAAATATCGGGATTAGAATGATTGAAAAATGGCCGAAATCAGGAGTAAAATTTTCTTCTCTTGGCGTTTTGAGGTATTATGGAGGGTGTGGTAGTTTGTCGTCTCGGCGGCAAGCTCGTTTTTTCACACCGTTCTGGACATGGAGGTTTTTCAGTTGAACAACCAAGAACCAAAATCACGCGTACAACGGTATAACTTTAATCAGGGGCCGGACCAACCTACCCGTCAGCGGCAACGGAAGCCGCGGCGTTGGTGGCCTTGGATCATGACACTGATTACGTTGGCGATTGCCATCTTGCTGGTCTTAGCCATTAATCATCACAATAACGCTGGTTCCAACACCAGTGCCTCATCAAGCACCAGTGCCTCCGTCGTGGCCAAGTCTTCATCCGCGTCGGAACAGGCCGCCTTCGAGAGCTTTAAATCAACGTACAGCAGCTACAATGACAACGGGTTAACCGTGACGCAAAAACAAAAATTACAAAGCACCATCAACGAAGAGTCTAACAGCGCCGTGCAAGACCGTGAGCAGAAATTATTGAATCAGGCCCAAACCAAAAAGAGTTCGGCCAATTCAACGAGTTCCTCTTCGGCTAGCAGCCATGCCGACGCCACGTTTGCTAGCACCCATACCTTCTCCTCTGTCGCCGATGCGCAGAACTGGGCTCAGGCGTCTAAGGACCAGTGGTTACAGGCGGGCTACACCACCTATACCATCACGTCCGATGGCCAAGGTAATTACAATTTACAGTTTGTCCGTTAACTTTTTAGCGCGAGCCTAACCGGGTTCGGGCTATTTTTTTGGCGTCGATTTTTCCAGTCGGTCGAGCTGGTCCTGTAACTGGTCGACCTTGCCAGTTAGCGTATCAATTTTCGTTAAGAGCGCTGTGATATCCGTCTGTTGCTGAACCTCCTGGGCCGTAGCCGTTTGCGCTGCCCGGTCGGTGATAAAATCCGTAATCGTACTGGTCAGCAAACCAATAAACCCAATGCCCCCAACCATCAGGAAGCTGGCAATGATTTTACCAAAGGCCGTGTGGGGCGTCTCATCCCCATACCCCACGGTGGTCGCCGTCGTGATGGCCCACCACAGTGAATCGGCCAGGTTCTGCTTCTCCGTCAGTGAAAAGAGAAAGGCACTCAATACAATGATTGCCACACTAATCGAGAACAAATAGATAAAACCCGTTTGATAGATAAACCGGTGATAGGCTTTGGTCCACTTACCAGAGATGCCTAACCGCCAGAATAGATGATGAAACCGAATCAGCCGGACTAAGCGGGCCAGCCGAAAGAAGGCGAAGACCGGGTGTAACGGGATGATACCTAGCAGATCAAACGCCGACTGAATCAGGAAGATTTTACGATTCTTGGTGATGATCAGGCGCACGAAATAGTCCATGGCAAAAATCGCCAACAACCCGTTGGCAATCGCCATTTCGACTGCGTAGTTTCCCTGTTTTAAAAAGAGTAATCCAACGTTCAGCACCGAGCCCAACGTCAAGGCAGTGACCCCCACGTGATAGGCAATCAGGCCGCGTGATTGCTTGGCCATAGCGTTTCCCTTCCCCCATGACTTATTTGTTGTCCGACATAAGTTACCTTCTAATATAGTCAGATTCCGCATTTTTTCCAGCCGTAATCGTTAATTTTAGTGATTTAGTAAGAAAATAATTGCAAACTTAATGTTTCGCCGAAAAAGTGTTTCTATCCAAAGTTCTTCCCAGTATACCCAAACAGCGAAAACATTTCTACAGTCATCGTACCCATCCCCCAAATCATTCTCCACCCAAGCAAAAACCGGGCCCAACCAGTTCCTAGTCAACTGGTCGTACCCGGTTCAATTTAATTAATCATTAGCGGTTGCGTGCGCATTTTTCGCAGCGACCTGGTCAAAGAAGGCTGGCACTAACTGCTTGTAGACCTCAATGGCCTGCAAATATTCCGTGACGGAGATGTACTCATCAACTTGATGTGAGGTGTTGCTGCCGGGACCCATTTCAATGCTGGTGAAATCGCCCTTAGCTCGCAAGAATTCCGCCCCGTCATTGGCGCCACCTGACCCGACCACCTGCGTATCGTGGTCACAGACTGCATCACTAATCTGCTTGGCCAGTTGTACCAGTGGCGCCTCCGGATTGCCCGGAATGGCCTCCTCAGGGTAGCTGTAGCTCAGGTCAAGCTGCACGCCATCCTCCTGATTCAGTTGGGCGATCAAGGCCTCTAGCTCGTCGTAAATGACCTGGTTAGGGTAGGCTGGAATCGTCCGCATGTTGGCCATCAACTCGGCATGCGCGGGAATCGAATTGATCTGTTCCCCACCAGAGATCAAGTCAACGTTGTGTAACAGGCCACCCAGAACAGGGTCGGTCTTGGTGTGTTGTGCCATCAGTGGGCCCACGGCGTTATAAAATTTCATCAAATTATCAATGGCGTTGATGCCCTTCTCTGGCTGCGCACTATGACTGCCCTTCCCAGTAGAAACGACCTTGTAATCAATCACGCCCCGCGCGGTATAAACGACGTTGTCGAGGCCGCTTGGCTCTGCGATAACCAGGCCGGCTAAGTTATCCGCGTAGCCCGCATCGGTCAAGGTGGCGGCGCCGTATTCACCGGTTTCCTCACCGACCGTTGCCAGTAAGCGAATACTCCCAGCTAAGGGTGTGCCCACTTCCAAGAATTCCAGCATGGTAATGACGATGGCCGCCAGACCACTCTTCATATCGGAAGCGCCTCGACCAAAGAGCTGGTCGCCCACAACTTCCCCAGCAAATGGCGCGTGGTGCCAAGCGGCTTCATCCCCCGCTGACACGACGTCCATGTGCCCGGACAGCCCAATCATGGGACCGTCCGGATTGCCGATCGTCACGACCAGGTTGTCGCGATTCTCTGCGAATGGCACCTTCTCGACCTTGGCCTGTGGATACGGGGCGAATAGGCTAGCAATGTAGTCGGCCACATCGGTTTCGTGGTCGTTAACGGATTTAATTTGAATCAGCTTTTGTAAAATTTCAATTTTCTTTGCGGGCGTCATGGGCGTCATCCTTTCTCGGAACCAAACTTATTGTTATTCATCATACGCCCGTTAATCAAAAAATCAACCAATTTCTGTAATTTTATTACCTATATCCATTTTATACGCATTTTTATACATTATTAATGAATATTCGCGGAACGACTACCTCCTGCGGTATAATAATGTTAAGGATTGATCATAGGAGGGGTTTTATGAGAATTTTTGTGCCAACCGAAAACGGCTTCTTAGCCGACGAATACAGTAAGCACGCCACTGGCGACGACGTTTACGATGGGACGCCCGTCAAGTCGTTCCCTATCAGCCTATCCAAGATTCCCAAGAAGACACAGACCATTGCGCTCAACCTCATCGACTTCGATGCCGTTCCCGTCAGTGGTTTTCCGTGGATTCACTGGGTAGCCGCGAACTTCCCTGGCACGACGCGTGAAATTACCGCGGATGTGTCCCGGACTAACGCGATTCCACACGTTCACGGCCGCAACAGTAATGCTGGTTCCCTCATTAATAACACGGACCCAGCCATTTTCCAAAACTACACGGGTCCCTTCCCACCTAACGGCGACCACGATTACAGCCTGACCGTCTACGCCCTGAACACCAAGCTAGACCTGGACGAGGGCTTCTGGTTGAACGACCTGCTCCATCAAATCAACGGCCACGTCCTCGATACCGCAACGATTACGTTACGTGGACGCGTTTAAACTTAAAAAGAAGGCTAATTATGGAACAGCACTATACCAACATCCTGGTTCCCGTAGACGGTTCAGTCCAAGCGGAACTGGCCTTAAAGAAAGCGGTCATCGTTGCCCAACAGGACAATGCCCACATTGACCTCTTAAACGTCTTGCGCATCAACCATTACGGTTTCTATGCGAGTGGCTCCATGCCCGGTGGTGTGATTCACGACTTGGTCGCGGACGCCACGTCCTACCTAGACTCCCTGGTCCAAACGACCCGTGCGGCCACCGGCTTCAAGGATATGGCCATTCACGTGCGTTTCGGCAATCCCAAGACGGTTATCTCCCACGAGTTCGTCACCGACCACAAGAACGATTTGATCGTCATTGGGGCCACTGGGATGAGCGCCGTTGCCCGGATGGTTGAGGGCTCCGTCACGGCTTACGTTAGCCGAATGACGGCGGTCGACGTCTTCGTGGTCCGGACCGATGAAAATGGTTTGGCCATTGACGCTTCAACAGTTGCGACAAAGAACAAGAATCAACCAAAATTTTCTTAAACTATCAAAATTCCCCGTCAGCTGTTATTCAGCTAGCGGGGAATTTTTTTGAGTTATTTACGCCAGAACGTCGTGACGTCGGCCTTATCGGCAATATTAAAGGCAATAATCTGTTTCAGCAGGTCGTAGTCTACGTCCTGCGTCCATTTGATACGACCAAACTTCTTACCCGGATTATATTTCGCGGCGGCAATCTGGTCGGCAAATTGGGCCATCACGGGTCCTTCCGGAGCGAAAGCCATGTGCGCCTTGGCCACGCTAAACCCAATGATAAAGGTCCCGTGGTCAGTAAACATCGGCTGATTCCAAGCGAACCGCTGCTCTAATTGTGGGAAGGTGTCCTGGACCCAATTCAACACGGTTCGTACGCGGTCTTGGTGCGCTGGATCATCAATCTTAGCGAGATATTCTTCAAATTCTGCAATCATGCTTTCACCCCTAAATGGTTAATTAATCGTCCCTATTGTACCATGGTTTTTCGGGGGATTATTGCCGCATTAATCGTCAATTTTGGCCTTTACATCTTCAATACATAAACCACACGCAATCATTATATAAGCTTGCTACAATGAACCTCGATGATACCTAAGGAGGCCTCATCAATGTCTCAAACCAACACACCCAATCTCATCGAATTAATTTTGCTGTCCCTTCTCCTGGTCGGCTTTGGCAGTCCCAGTCTAACTGCCACCGTCCAAGAACTCCAATCAAAGTAGTGCCAAAAACACCTGGCAACGTCCTTACCCTCCGTTGCTGGATGTTTTTGTTTACGGTTCGTGGGGACTGATTTTGGGGGGCAATAGATGTTGAGACAATCCATCTACTTAATCTTCTCTCGTCTTTACAAAAAGGCCTTGGCTACCTCCGAAACGTGCTCCACGAGCCAGGTCCCTGCGCTTAACCCCGGCTAAGCAATGCCCCAAGCCCAGGGTCATCACTTAGCCGACGTTAATGCTCAGAACCTAAACGGCTCGTTCCGCACTCTTATACAAAAAATCACCACACATCTCTGCGTGGTGACCTTACCAATCAATCTTTGTGAATCATTAAATGTTTAGTGGAATTGCATCCCGCCGTCAACTTCGAGAGTTTGACCGGTGATGTAATTTGAATCTGGACCTGCTAGGAAGGCAACACCATTAGCAACGTCTTCTGGTTCTGACAGACGGCCTAAGGTAATGTCCTTAGCAAAGGTTTGCATACCCCATTCGTCGTCTTTACCAGCGTTTTGACCAACCTTGTGGGCAATGTCAAACATCATTGGCGTCTTAACGATCCCAGGTGCGTATGCGTTAACTGTAATTCCTTCGGCAGCTAAGTCACGGGCAGCAACTTGCGTAACCCCCCGGATGGCAAACTTAGTCCCACTGTAGAGGGCCAAGTTAGGGTTCCCGACAACACCGGCTTGAGAAGTAGCTGAGATAATCTTCCCACCATGGCCGAGTTCCTTAAATTTAGCGTGAGCAGCTTGAATCCCCCACAGAACACCACCAACGTTAACGTGGTAAACTGTGTCGAATTGTTCTTGGGTGATCGTGTCGATTGGGGTAGTTGGGCCAAGGCCGGCGTTGTTGACGATAACGTCAAAGCCGCCAAGCTTTTCTGAGGCTTCCTTAACTGCCGCAAAGACACTGTCGCGGTCGGAGACATCGGTCTTGACTGCAACGGCTTTTCCACCATCAGCTTCGATAGCAGAAGCAACCTTGTTGGCATTATCTAAGTTCAAATCAGCAATTGCAACTGCGAAACCGTCGCTAGCTAAGCGCTTAGAAATAGCTTCACCAATTCCTTGTCCGCCGCCAGTAACCATTGCTACTTTTCCATTTGATGCCATGTGCCATTCACTCCTTCAGAATAAGTAAATTTCCAGGTACGCTCTTATCATAACGGAAAAGTTATCAAAAGGAAAGCGATTGCACCACATTTTGTGAAAAAATGTTCATTTATCACATGGCCGGTAATTTAATCCGTCTTAACGCCGGCCCCATCGCTATATGCGGTGTTAAATAGTTTGTTAAATTCATGGTTTGCTCACTTAAAAAGGCCGTCTCTGCGCCGATAGCTTTCTGAAAGACTTCACCTAGAATTTTCTGGTTGGAACCCCTACGTAAAGAAACCGATCCGTCAAAAAGAGCCCGACAACAGTGTCAGGCCCTCAGTTAGTTATCTATTTAACTTACTTCGTTGCACTCAAGGTCGTGGCTTCTTCGCCAGCCTTTTCCCGCAACGTGGCTTCGATGTCTTCCAAAGAACGGTTCCGCGTTTCGAAAACCTTCTTTTGGACGAACCAGATGGAAACGAAGCACAGCACACCGTAACCGATGAACAGGCTCCCAGTCCCAAAGAAGTCCAACAATGATGGGAAGGTTAAGGAAACAATCATGTTCGCCGTCCAGTTAATAACGGACGCAAAGGAGTTCCCTAAGCCCCGGATATTCAATGGGAAGACTTCCCCAATCATCACCCACATCACGGGACCCCAAGTTGCTGAGAAGAAAGCAATGTAGATGGTCAAGGCAATCACGGAAATGATGGCAGCCGTTTGCGAACCGCCGGAAAACTTCATCCCAAAGCTCATCACGAACAGGGAAATCCCCATCCCCACGGCACCGATGTTCAGCATCTTTTTCCGGTCAATCTTATCCATGATGGTCACTGCAATCGCGGTCACAATCACGTTGAAGACTCCGATCCCAATGTGGGCCAGTAAGGCGGCATCCACACCGAAACCAACGTCAGTGAAAATAGTTGGCGCATAGTAGAGCACCGTGTTACACCCCATGACCTGTTGGAAAATAGCCAAGCCCAACCCGATAATCAGTGAAGGACGCACCATCTTCCCAAACAATTCGGACCAGCCACCGCTCACAATTTTAGCTGAGGCCTCAATGGCCTCAACTTCCTTTTTAACGGCAACTTCGTCGTGCTTGTTCATGGTTTCAAGGACTTCACGTGCTTGATCCATATGGCCTGATTTGACCAAGAACCGGGGACTTTCGGGTAAGATCAACCCACCCAAGAAGAGCAAGGCCGCTGGAATCGCAGCGAAACCGAGCATCCAACGCCAGCCACTGTACATGCTAGAAAAGCTGTAGTTGGTGATGTAAGCCAAGAGAATCCCGCTCATAACCATCAACTGGAACAGACTGGAAACGGTCCCCCGTTTGTCAGCGGGTGAGAGTTCGGCCAGATACGTTGGAATCAAGGCTGAAGCAGCCCCGACGGCCATCCCCAAGATGATTCGGGAGACAATCAAGGTCCAGAATTCGGGCGAGAAGGCTGAGCCTAACGCCCCGATGAAGAAGATAATAGCAGATAACAGTAATAATTTCCGCCGGCCGTAACGGTCAGACGATGGCCCGATGATGGCGGCCCCTAAGATGGCCCCTAACAGGACGGCACTAACGACCCAACCCTGTTGCCAAGAACCTAAATGCATTTGTTTTTGAATAAATAAGATGGCTCCGGAGATGACACCGGTATCGTACCCAAAGAGTAATCCACCGAGCGCACCGAAGAAATAGACAAATCCGGTTGAAACTTTTCGCATAATCTCGCTCCTTATGCGGCCCTTAGCCGTTGACGTAATAATTTCGAGAATCTTGTGGTGTTCTGTCAGTTAGGAATCGGGCAACCAGCCGTCTCGCGGTCAGGTTTCTGGATTGGTAGCGTGGCAAACGCCTATCTATGTGAATAAGTGTAAGTTGGTATTCCAGTTGGTTGATTGTCGCAACCAACCATGACAATTATGTTATCACATTTTATCTATTTTTGAAAGCGTTTTCTGTTTGACGTTTAAATTTGTAACAATTTAAAATGGTTGCCCGCAAATTGCGAGCAACCATCTTTAGATTTCAAACGCCTACAGTCACGTGGCTGTTTAGATTATTTAACCGTACTTAGGTCACTAGCCGTCTCGCCAGCCTTGGCCCGCAGTGTTGCTTCAATGTCTTCCAGCGAACGGTTCCGCGTTTCAAAGACTTTCTTCTGGACAAACCAGATGGAAGCGAAGCACAATACGCCGTAACCGATGAACAGGCTCCCCGTCCCAAAGAAGTTCAGGAGGGCTGGGAACGTCAGGGAAACGACCATGTTAGCCGTCCAATTGATCACACTGGCAAAGGAGTTTCCGAGTCCCCGGATGTTGAGTGGGAAAACTTCCCCAATCATGACCCACATCACGGGACCCCAGGTTGCGGAGAAGAAGGCGATGTAGATGGTCAGGGCAATCACAGAAATAATGGCTGCGGCTTGTGAGCCACCGGAGAACTTCATCCCGATGCTCATGACGAACAGGGAGATTCCCATCCCAACGGCCCCGATGTTTAACATCTTTTTCCGGTCGATCTTATCCATGATAGCGACCGCAATCGCCGTGACAATCACGTTGAAGACCCCAATCCCGATGTGGGCCAGTAAGGCTGCGTTCACGCCGAAACCAACGTCGGTAAAAATAGTTGGGGCGTAGTACAACACCGTGTTACAGCCCATGACCTGTTGGAAGATAGCCAGGCCCAGCCCGATGATCAGCGATGGCCGGACCATCTTCCCAAACAATTCGGACCAGCCGCCATTTTTCATTTGGGCCTGTTCTTGAATCTGGTTCAGTTCCGCGTCAACTGCGGCCGTATCATGTTTGTTCATAGTATCCAAGACGGCCCGGGCTTGATCCGCGTGGCCAGTCTTCACCAGGAACCGAGGACTCTCGGGCAGAATCAATCCTCCCAAGAACAGCAAGGCAGCGGGAATTGCCGCGAAGCCCAACATCCACCGCCAGCCGGTTGGCACACCTGCCCAGGCGTAATTGGTGATGTAGGCCAACAGAATCCCAGTCATGACCATCAACTGGAACAGACTGGAGACCGTTCCCCGTTTGTCAGCGGGAGATAGTTCGGCCAAATACGTGGGAATCAACGCCGAAGCAGCCCCCACGGCCATCCCGAGAATGATTCGGGAAATGATCAGCGTCCAGAATTCTGGCGCTAACCCGGAGCCAATCGCCCCGACGAAAAAGATAATAGCTGATAACAATAACAGTTTGCGCCGCCCGTAGCGGTCAGAGGATGGCCCAATGATGGCGGCCCCCAGGATTGCGCCCAAGAGTACGGCACTCACGACCCAGCCCTGTTGCCAGGAACCTAGGTGCATCTGCTTTTGAATGAATAGGATTGCGCCAGAGATTACCCCGGTATCGTAACCAAAGAGTAAGCCGCCCAACGCGCCAAAGAAATAAACAAATCCGGTCGAAACTTTTCGCATAGATTTCGCTCCTTATGTGGCTTTGCGCCATAAATTCTCAAAAAAGTGACAACGTATGTGGAAGTATAGCTGAACATGTAAGTTGGTTTTGCTGTTGGTTGGTCGGATAAACCAACCTCAGAAAGTAGAATACCATCTTTTAACTGATTTCGAAAGCGTTTTCTTTTAAAATTATGAATCTTCACTTATTTGACGAGTTTCTGAAAGCCATCGGCCACTCGCTAATGCCAGGCTTAACCCCTGTTTTAGCGGTTTACGAATTTCTCAAAAATATCAGCCGAAAAATTTTCGTAAAATTGGTCTAACCAAGTTAAGCTTGTCTGCCTGCTCCCCACTAGTTACCTTCACCTTCTGAGAGCAGTCTGCTACACTAAAGGTATGGGGAAATTTTAGGAGGAGATTCACATGAAAACGACAACACCTTTACTGGTCCTTTTCGATCTATGGTGCCTTTTAGCCATTGCGCAATTGCCACTCATCTACAACATGGGCGGCTTTTACAAGCCAATCGTCAACTACCTAATCATTCTAGCAATCACCTACTTTGCCTTTCACGGCTTTATCGCTGACAACCGGGGCGTGAATCGCATGCATACCGTGGCTTGGGCGTTACGTTGGCTCGCACTGGGCTTAACCTTGCTTGCCTTCGCCACCACCGTCATTAGCTATTCACTACACTTAATTTAATTGACACAGCGGGCTCGGAATCTTATTCCGGGTCTTTTTCTATCCCACGACAAATGCCCGAACCGGCATCATTGTCAGTTCGGGTATTGTCTCTATTAAGCAGAGTGTTGCCAGTCGCCACTGACCAGCAGGCTACAGTTCAGCCTTCCGGTACGCCAGTAACTGCGCACTGATGCTCTTGGTCTGTTGATAAACTTGCTTGTAAATAGCATGCATTTTGGCATACTTCTTGACGTTCTCAGGGTTTGGTTCGTAGGTCTTGCCGAAGTGCACGAAGGTTTCGGCACAGTCTTGGAGCGAGTCAAACCAGCCCAGACCGGTGGCCGCAATCATCGCCGCCCCCATCCCGGGTCCCTGTTCGTTGGTCAGGCTGACCACTTTACGGTTAAAGATGTCGGCCTGAATCTGCAGCCAGAGTGGGCTCTTGGCTCCACCACCAATGGACACGACCGTATCGAAGTCACCGCCATTTTCCTCATAGATATCAAAGAGATCTCTAAAGGAGTAGCTGATGCCTTCCAGCACGGCACGAACAAAGTCGTAGCGTTGATGCGTCCCGTCGACACCGGTGAAGCTCCCCCGGATATCAGCGTCAGCGTATGGCGCCCGTTCGCCCACGATGTACGGCGTGTACAGCAGGCCATTGGCTCCAACCGTTGACTTGGCAGCACTCGACACGAATGCCGTAAAGTCTTCGGCTGGCGCAAAGGTCTTCTTAAACCAGCTCAGCGAATAGCCGGCGGCCAGGGTCACGCCCATCGAATAGTACTTGTCAGGAATGGCATGGTCCTCAAACTGCAGGACGCCATGATAGTTCACGTCGGCATTGTCTTCGTATTTCAGCACAACGCCGGAGGTCCCAATACTGGAGAGCACCATGTTCGGGTGTAAAATCCCCGCACCCACAGCCCCGGCGGCGTTGTCGGCGGCCCCACCAAAGACCTTGGTGGCAGTCGTCAATCCAGAGAATTCGGCGTAAGCGGCCGTGACCGTTCCCGCAAAGTCCACTGACTTAATCAATGGTGGGCACATGCTCATCGGGATGTCGAAGGTGTCACAGATTTTTTTACTCCACTCGCCCTTGGCAACGTCGAGTAAGACGGTCCCGGTAGCGTCGGAGTAATCCATGGCAAGGTTGCCGGTCATCCGGTAACGCACGTAGTCTTTTGGCAGCACAAAGTACTTGGCCTTGGCCCAGATGTCGGGTTCATTTTCCTTGACCCACAACAGCTTAGTCAGCGTAAAGCCTTCCAGCGGTTGGTTCCGGGTGATATCCACAAACTCGTCGCCCAATTTGGCTTCGATCTCTTCACGTTGTGGCGTGCTCCGGGTATCGTTCCAGAGAATGGCCGGACGCAGAACCTTTTTGTTTTCGTCCAGCAAAACTAGCCCGTGCATTTGACCGGAGTAGCTCAGGCCTTCGATGTCTTCAGCGGCCAAGTGGTCGTTTAAAATTAAGCGCACGATGGCCACGGTTGTCCCAGAAACCCAGTCTTCCGGATTTTGTTCGTTGTAGCCGGGTTGCTTCTGAATCAAATCGTAATCAAAACTTTCTTGGGCAACGATCTGCCCGCTATGGTCGAGGGCGGAAACCTTGACGGCACTGGTGCCGAGGTCCACGCCGAGTACGTACTTCCCCATGGGTTATGCCTCCTAGATGGCTTTTTCATTTGGTTTCGTTCTTGAATTGTGTGAAACACCTCGTTGGCAGCGCCTCCGGGGCAGTGAAAATGAGACCGGAACGCTGTGGGCGAACGTCTGGAGCCATAGAGCGGTCTCCAGACTTATTTTGAGCCTCTAAAAACGAGTCTCAAAACTATCAATTCTCTAACCAGCAAAGACCGCTGCTAAGAGAATTCCCACGGCTAGGCTCATTTTCACCACCCCTGCGGCTAACGAGTGTTTAACCCAACCAAACTAATCGCATTTCACTTATTTTTGTCACATAACTGGTTGTTAGCTGGCGTTTACGCTAGCTAGCCTCATTTTACCGGATTGCGCTTCTCAATAACACTTGCCCACTTCACACAATCCAGCCACGAAAATTGGCGGACGAACACACCGTTCGTCCGCCAATTTAATGTCAGTTATTTCGTATTCAACTGAAGATTACTTGCTAAGGGTTTCAACGATGTAATGGTTGATCGTATCCTTAACTTCTTCAAGGTGATCTGAGTGCGTAGCAGCAATCAATTCTGATTGTGGCTTGTCGATAGCGTACTTTTCAAGGGACTTGAAGTCAGCCTTGCCGCTTTCGATGTCAGCACCGACACCAGATTCGTATGAGCTGTAACGGTCAGCCTTCAAGTTGTCCAAGAAGCCGTCTTCCTTCATAGCAGCAGCAACACGCAGGCCGGCAGCGAAACTGTCCATCCCAACGATGTGGCCTAAGAAGAGGTCTTCTGGGGCAAATGATGAACGACGAGGCTTAGCATCGAAGTTCAACCCACCACGAGGTCCGATGCTGCCGTTTTCAACAACTTCGTACATTGCGGCAGTGGTTTCGTACAAGTTAGATGGGTATTCATCGATATCCCAGCCAATCAGCTTGTCGCCTTGGTTGGCATCCAATGAACCGAGCATGCCGGCTTCACGAGCAACGCGAATTTCGTGTTGGTAAGTGTGACCAGCCAAGTTGGCATGGTTACCTTCAAGGTTCAGCTTGAAGTCTTTCTCCAAGTCGTATTCCTTCATGAAGGCAATCGTGGTAGCGGCATCAAAGTCGTATTGGTGCGTCGTTGGTTCCTTAGGCTTTGGTTCGAGCAGCATTTGAGCATCGAAGCCAATTTCGTTAGCGTAGTCCTTAGCCATGTGGAATAACTTAGCAGCATGTTCTTGTTCTTGCTTCATGTTGGTGTTCCAGAGTGATTCGTAACCTTCACGGCCGCCCCAGAAGACATAGTTTTCAGAACCGACACGCTTACCAATTTCCAAACTGTGCTTCAATTGGGCAGCACTGTAAGCAAAGATATCAGCGTATGGAGAAGTCCCAGCACCTTCGACGAAACGAGGGTTGGAGAACATGTTTGAGGTGTTCCAGAGAACCTTCATGCCAGAAGTCTTTTGGTATTCAACGATCTTGTCAACAACCTTGTCCAGGTTAGCGTTAGTTTGACGTAACGTGTCGCCTTCAGGAGCTAAGTCCCGGTCATGGAAGCAAAGGTAGTCAACGCCTAATTTGTTGTAGAATTCAAATGCAGCGTCAACTTTAGCCAAAGCTAAGTCCATTGGGTCGGTGTACTTGTCGTAAGGACGTTGTGCAGTCCCGTCACCGAATGGGTCGACTAAACGTTGATCAAAGGTGTGCCAGTAAGCTACGGCAAACCGTAACCAGTCTTTCATCTTTTTACCAGCAATAACTTCTTCTGGATTGTAGTATTGGAAACCTAAACCTGATTTTTTATCTTGATGGCCGACGTATTGAATCTTGTCGACGCCTTTCCAGTATTCTTCAGTCATAATTTTATAATACCCTCCTAGTTAGTTCGTTGCGACAACCAACTTACAAATCCTAGTATACAATCTTTTCTGGTTATTGCAAGCGTTTTCTTGAAGAAAGTTGAAAAACTTTTTGGGCGGGCGTATTGGGGTGATTTTCGAAAGCTGCTTGGTGAATCGTCGAATCTGACTGACACTCGCAGGTTAGTTTCCTTTCGTTTGTTGATTTAGCCAACCAAAGCAAAGCGTGTGGTTAGTTAATTCGGCTAAGATATAGGCATAAGGTCTTAAAAGGGTATGTCCTTCCACGGGTGATAAATACGATTACACCAGCTTATAATCGCTAAAGAGGTTGACGGTATTTTCATATAATAACTATGTTTAACTTTTATTAGTATATAGTAGATTTTATTTCAACTACTCGCTATACTGGTGATGAATGGTGTGGGTTAACAACTGATAAATATAGGCAGCCATTCCCCACCATCATTGACCTTAGCAACAATTACACAGACATTAGGGGAGGAATTGTCATGCTAGATACTAATAATCATTCAATTCATTATAAAATGTACAAGAGTGGCAAGTCGTGGGTCTTCGCCGGCCTTATTTCGGCTGGCCTACTGTTGAGTTTTGGTGGCGAAACGGCCTTCGCCGATACACCTTCAGATTCAGATTCTACCGCAACACAGACGGAACAAGTTAGTCCGGAAAAGCCAGTCGTACAACCCGACCAAACCACTCTGTCAAAATCCAGCACGGATTCTGACCCAGCCCCAGCTCAGGACCCTGAAGACAATAATCCGACTGAACCTGAGAACAGTCAGCCAGATAACGCCCCTGCACCTAGTGATGACCCTGATAAAAACATCACCCCACAAGATAATGAAGAAACGAATCCTTCAAACTTACATAAGAACAACTACAGCACTTCCGGCGGCACCACTGATTCACTTAATAAAACGCCAGGAGGTTCAGATGTTCCGCCGATTAAGCAAACCGCTCCCGAACGGCCGCAACCACGGTTAGCTATGGCACCAGGTGCACCAACTCCCGTTCCAGCAGCGGCTCCGGTTGCCGTAACCGCACCCATTGCTGAAGACGATGAGTCGATTGATGTTTGGATGCCGAATAAGACTTTGCAGGCTTTAGTTGCCAACCAACTGCATAAATCTGTTGATAGTTTAACTAAAGATGACATGGCCAGCCTCACCACCTTAGCCGCCACGCATAAACAATATAGCCCAAACGTTTTTGTTAATGCTACCGATTCTTTCGATCTTACAGGATTAGAACTGGCAACCAATTTAACCTACTTGGACCTCTCATTTGACCCAACCGTTGATTTTTCTAGCTTTCCAAATAAGCCCCGATCACATTGGGGCGATGTCACTTCTCTCGAAAAGCTATCTGGCTTAACCAATCTGCAAACACTGATTCTTGCCCACAATCGAATCACAGATATTTCACCCCTTGGGAACTTAAAAAACTTGAAGGTCCTAGATTTATCGGACAACTTAATTTCAGATTTCTCTATGCTAGACGCCTCACAATTTACTAGTTTGTCCATTGATAAGCAGCTCGTCACTCCGGATACTGTTCATTTTATTGATCCAAAAAATCCAACTCTCACGCTATCTCAATTGATGAAGCTACCTCAAAACTTTAATGGCCAATATAAACAACCTTTCGATCAGGATGATAGATATGCCCGATACACACGATTAGTGTCAGAAACTGCCACCTCCGAAAATACCTTAACTGGCAATATGCTCTTCTACCGATCTGGAACAAAACTTGAAGACTACAAAGTACTTGACGATACTGGCACCGTGCAATTTACAAATATCCACCTGCAAAATGAAGATTATATCATCAATTACAGTGATTGGACTGACATTTTTGAATATCCAGGTGTCACCCCCATTCAGCACCCTTACCAGTATTATTTACGGGCCAATCTTCAAGTTTCCTATACCCCAACTGGGAGTACTAATAAAAAGAATGTCTACTTCACCGTCTTCATTCCCTACGCCAACCCCGAAAAAGCAGCCAACCTCACCGTCCACTACGTTGACATGGCCAGCAACAAGCCCATTCAAGCCGATAAGATCATCACGGATAAACTAACCAGCGACACCTACGACTTGACCGCCGAACAAACCAGCGTTAAAGGCTACACCTTCGACCACGCGGATGGCGCGTTGACTGGTAACTTTACCGCCGACCCACTGACGGTGACCTTGTACTTCACCAAGGATCCGACGAAGCCCGTCACACCCGTCACCCCGCCAGTCGTCACGCCAACCACGCAGACGACCGTAACCGCCCACTACGTTGACCAGAACGGCAAGACCGTTCACGCCGACCAAGTTCTGACCGGCCACGCTGGTGATAGCTACAGTACGACGGCCTTTACGATTCCGGGTTACGACCTCACGACGACGCCTGAAAATGCCAGCGGCACGTTTGGCGACACCGATACTACCGTGACCTACGTTTACCGCGACCAAACTTCTGGGAACGGCGTTGAAGTCAACATTGACCCCGCCGACCCCGCGCAGCCAGCTAAGGAAGAACCGACAACCGGCGACCAGGCCGCAACCATTCACCATCCTGGGAGCGAAGCCACTAACCAAAAAGGTGGCGCGGCCGTTCGAGTTCCGGCAACGACTTTAACTAACCAGAAGCTGACAACTCCGGTTAAGTCAGTTGCCGCAAGCTCAGCTAGCAAAACGACGCTTCCTCAAACCAACGAACACCGCGTCACCCCACTGCTAGGCATTGTCCTTCTACTGGGAACGTTCCTGGGATTTGGCTTGAAACGCAAACAGCATTAAGCGCAACCACAAAAAAACTTGTCCACCATTAACTGGGGACAAGTTTTTTATTTACGCTGTTTCATCGGCACTCGGCCGTTCAAAGTTTAATTCATAGTGATCCAAGCCTAAGACGCGGTGGGTGATCAGGGAACACCCGCCCAAAACCGTGGCTAAACGGGCATTTTGCGTCAAGTTAATCGGCACATCATTTTTCGCCAACCGTTGGTAAACGCCCCGAATCTGCGTCAATAAATCAGGAATTTCTTCCACCAAAGGTGAGTTCAGGAAGAACGCATCGGGATCGAGCGACCGCATCAGGTTGTAGATCAACCCGCCAATCGCCGTGGTAAACTGCGTCAACACCGCAATCGTATCCATGTCGTGCTTTTCGTACAGCGCGACGACCCCGGCCCGGTCTAAACTGGCCAAGCCCTTCTTATCCTCGATTTCCTGGATAATGGCGTCTTCGGAACTGATATCTTCGGCGTGGACGGGATGCGGGTTACCCGCGCCATCCTGGGCAATGCTGACCACGGTTTGACCGATTTCACCGGCATCGCCGTGCTCGCCCCGGAAGAGGTCGCGTTTCAAAATAATGCCGGCCCCAATCCCGCGGTGAATGCTGACGGTGACGGTACTGTTGAGGTCCCGGGCACCGTTGAAGTCGCGTTCGTAAACGGCAGCCAAGTTAGCTTCGTTTTCCAAGACGACGGGCACCTGGTAGGCAGTCGTGAAGACCTGTTCCAGATCAACGTCCGCCATCTCAATAAATGGTGAAGTCTGGATCTGGTTGTCCATCACGATTCCGTGGATGGAGAAGCAGATGCCCAGTAGGCCGTGGCTCGTGGTGCTTTCTTGGTCCCGGTCGTCCAGGTACTGCTTGATTTGCTCCAGCATTTCGTGGATGGACTGACCCTGCGTTTCGATCCGGTCGTACTTCCAGACGTGACCGTCCAGGAACGTGACCAGCGCATGTAAGTGGCGGTATCCCAGGTCAAACGTGACCGTGTACCCGTAATCCCGGTTGATTTCCACCAATGTCGGCTTGCGGCCACCCGCGGTCGAGGCCTCACCCAGGCCCAGCTCTCTCAAGTAACCGGCGGCCATCAGGGTGTTGTACAGTGATGAAATCGTGGACTTGTTTAGGCTTAACTGGTGAGAAATCTCGATCCGCGAGGTGGGATGGTTATTAAAAATTTGCTGCAGGACAAAACTTAAATTTTGGTCGTGCAGTTGATTCCGATTCATGCTTCGTTGCACCATTTCGTCCCCTCCTCTTGGGTCAGTAAACATCATCACGTTGGGCCACTGAGAAAACCAACTAACCGTGTTTGCCACAAATCCTGGATTGACCAGTTTTGCAAGCGGTAACAATCACGTCATCATGGTTTAGTGAACCAACTAACTTCAGTATCACCTACTCATCCTCAAAATTCAACCGTTTTTCAAAATTTTCTAACTACTCGTGGGAAAAATACCCGTTTCTTTGTTAACTGGCCAAAAGAAGCCGCCAACAGCAGGCTGTCGGCGGCTTCGGTTCACTTTCTTAAATTAAGACAGTTCTTGAATCAATGCGGACACGCGATTCTTGATCTCATCGCGAACCTGGCGGAAGACGACCAATTGGGCGGCCTCATCCCCGGTCGCTTGCGCGGGATCACGCAACGGCCAGTGGCGGCGTTCCACGGTCGGCGGCGTCATTGGACATTTGTCACGGGCATCCCCACACAGCGTGACTACCACGTCACTGCTGTTCAGGTAGGCGGTATCGATCAGCTTCGACGTATGCTGCGAAATGTCGATGCCGATTTCAGCCATGACCTTCACGGCTAACGGATTGAGCCCGTGCGTTTCGACCCCGGCGCTGGCAATCGTCCAATCAGCGGGTGCTAACGTTTGGGCAAACCCTTCCGCCATTTGGCTCCGGCAGCTGTTTCCGGTACAGAGAAAATAGAGTTGTTGGGACATGGTGACCCCTCCTTGGCAGATTATTTTCTCCAGTATAATCGAAAGCTTGGCGGTTTACGACTATTAATTAATCGTCATCCCCACAAATCCTGCGGTAACAATTTAAGATGCGCAAAATCGACTTGATTGGGGTGTCAGATAGAAATCAAAGATCGTCCGGTCACTGAGTTCTCGGCTACTGGCCTCCAGTGGCGACAAATCCTGCCGTGCTTCTTGCCAGGGAAGTTCCTGATGTGTCATACTTTCAAGTTCATTCGCCGTATAGTGGCCATAAACCTCCCAAACCTGATGTAAAATATCCGTTATATCTGATACGAATTCCGGAGCCTAGGTGGCCTGCGGAATATCACTAAATCCATACTGATTGTATTGACGATAGATTTGCTTCAAAACAGGCCCATGAACCCAAGCTTCAAATCGCACATCAAATAGCCGATTGTTTAAATGGTTGGCGTCTTCATTGGTTAATGTCAGGACCCACACATAAGCATAGTACATTAATTTTTGTAATTTCTTAGGTGACATTGACGACTGTGCTAAAAACCAAGTTGCCACCTGTTGAACCGAATAATTCGTAGTCATTATGACGCCTCCCCTTAAGTGTTGTCCAATGATACCACATCTCACAGCTAATCAACATCACTAACACTGAATCTCTTACAAATCCCGTTGTACCACCGCTTTCACCACTAAAAAAGACCGACTAAGGCGTGTTCCTATCCCTAGTCGGTCCTCAATTTTCTATTGATGTTCTCGATGCCACTGCTTAATGTAGGCCAGCCGTTGTTTAAAGCGACCCTCGCGGCCTTGCTCGGTGGGCTCGTAGTACACGTGGCCCTGCAGGTCGTCCGGCATCGTCTGCATGTTGGTCAGCTTGGCTTCCGTATCGTGGGCATACTGATAGTCCTTGCCGTAATCCAAATCCTTCATTAACTTAGTCGGCGCGTTACGAATCTGGAGGGGCACTGGCTCGTCGCGAGTTTCCTTGACGTCCTTCTTCGCGGCTTGCCGGGCCTTGTAAATGGCGTTGGACTTGGGCGCCAGCGACAGGTAGGTCACGGCCTCGGTCAGGTGGACGTCACACTCCGGCATCCCCAAAAACTGGCAGGCTTGAAAAACGTTGATGGTCACGTTGAGCGCGTTGGTATCGGCCAAACCAATATCTTCGCTGGCAAACCGTACCAGTCGGCGAGCGATGTACAACGGGTCCTCGCCACCCTCCAACATTCGCGACAACCAGTAGATGGCCGCGTCCACGTCGGAGTTACGCATCGACTTGTGCAGCGCGGAAATAATATTGTAGTGTTCCTCGCCGGTCTTGTCGTAGAGCACAAACTTCTGGCTGATCAGCTGTTTCAGATCGTCCATGGTCACGGTGATCTGGTCGCCCTGCTTGTCGCCGTTCAACACCGCCATCTCTAGCGTATTTAAGGCATTCCGTGCATCCCCGTTGGCAAACTCCGCGATGGCCCGCAGCTCATCCGGCCCAATCTTGACGTGTGATTTGAACCCATCGGGATTCTGCAGGGCATTGGTCAGTAATTGCGTAATATCATTGGTTTCCAACGCCTTGAGCACGAAGACCTTACACCGCGACAACAGGGCTGAGTTCACTTCAAATGAAGGATTTTCGGTCGTGGCCCCAATCAGGATGATGCTTCCCCGCTCTACGTAAGGCAGAAATGCATCCTGTTGGGCCTTGTTAAACCGGTGGATTTCGTCAACGAAGACGATGGTCTCCTCACCAATTTCACGGTCACTTTCGGCCTGGTGCATGATTTTTTTAATCTTACTAATGCTACTGTCGACGGCACTGAAGCTCAGAAATTTGGCCTTGGTCTGACGGGCAATAATTTCAGCCAGCGTGGTCTTGCCCACACCCGGCGGCCCCCAGAAAATCATCGACGAGACCTGGTCATTTTCAATCAGTTCCCGCAGAATCTTCCCGGTGCCCAGCAGATGCGTCTGACCGACAAACTGGTCCAACGTCCGCGGCCGTACCCGACTGGCCAATGGCGACTTCTGTTGGCTGGCAAATAACGACTCTTGTTCCACGTGAAACACCACCCTTTTAGGTCCATGATACCGCTAATTCAATTTAAAAATTAAAATCATTCAAATCGGCAATATCCATAGAAAATGGAATTTCTGTCTTCTCATGGCTCCCCATATTTTCGATAACTAACGAATATGTCTTCGTTTTATCATAGGTTCGATCAGCCAAAACCAATTGGATACTCTGCATGCGATCCTTCACTGACTCTGAACGACTATTGGCATTAACTGTCTGTTGTCCAGAAATCTGTTGCCCTTGGTCATTGACAAAGTACAACGTAAATTCGGCAGGAATAACAGTCGCACTAATTGGCTGCGCCTGTCGCAAAACTAACGGTACAGTCAACGATGTGATTTGTCGATTCATACTGAAGAGTTCCAGTTCAACATCCTGTGCGGCGGAACGGTTAGAGGTTGTTTTCACTTCAAGTAGTGGCACAACCATTTCCTGCAGTGAAGACCCACCGTGAACATAATTA
Organism: Levilactobacillus mulengensis; assembly: GCF_003946045.1. GTDB lineage: Bacteria > Bacillota > Bacilli > Lactobacillales > Lactobacillaceae > Levilactobacillus > Levilactobacillus mulengensis. The sequence continues at coordinate 88,539 of NZ_RHNW01000008.1, forward strand.
AAAGACCCGACTGATTTAAAAACATTTGCCGTCTTCGGATAGTACACGTAGCGTTGATCATCATTCGCCAAAATATCGCCTAACTTCTGACGGCCAACCCCTGGCAACTCAAACGCACGCGGTGTCACCAAGTAACGTTGAGACTTGATCTCATCGTCGTTCGTGGTCACCTCAATCTTGTCAGTTGGCTTCAACTGGTCATTACGATAAATGTACCCATGGTCCGCGGTCACATAGATATGACTAATTCCCTGTGTTCGCAGTCGAGTAATTAGCTGTTGAATTTCAGTAATGGCCTCTTCGGTCGCTTTAAAAACATCATCCTCAGTCTTTTTATTATCACCAATTGCATCAACCTGATTGTGATAAATATAGACAACCTCTTGTCCAACGAATTTCGCCCGGATGTCTTTGGAGGTTGCTCCCTTAAGCTCATCCAAACTGTAGGCTGCACTCTTTGAATTTTGGTTCTGAAGGATAGTCTGGCGCTGTTGTCGATTGGTCGTTGGCTGACCATCCACTAGCAACTCCTTGTTCTGTAGCTCTAGTTGACGATTCGGTAGCAGCATGGGCATCCCCATATACGTCACTGATGGTAATCCTGTGACTAAGTAGTTCATTGTCAAAGCGGTCACTTGATCTTCCCGACCCAAGCGCTTCTCTAATTCCTTAGCCGCTTCAAACCGAAAGGCATCTGAAACAATGACGGCAATCCGATTCTTTTCGGGCGCAATATAAAATCGATAGAAGTTTCTTTGCAAATGTTGTGGCTTGATTTCCCTAACGTCGAATTGCTCGTTCCAAGCATAGATAGACTTGTCCAAATAATTATTCACATAGATGGATTCAATCAATTGCTTCGTCTTAGCAAACGCCTCAGGTAGCCCCGCCTGTTGATAGTAGAACGTAAATTTACGGTAATCCGTATCCATTCGATAGTCCTTAGCCACATAGTCAGCCAACAACTGTTGCAGCCCGTTCGCTGGCTCTTGATGGCCCTTGCGCACAATATTCCAAGCGCGCCGAAGCATCCGATAAAGCCGAGAGAAACGCGGCTGACTGCCATAGTGCGTGTTCAAGCGCTGACGCGTCACAGCGGCCATGTCTAAATCATTCAGCCGGCTATCCAGATCTTCTAGCTGTAGTCTTTCCTGAATCCACAGTAAAATCAGCTGATCAAACCTGGGAAACATATCCGATTTCGCTAAATCATCAACTTTTGCGTTCTTAAAAATTCGATCGCCGTTAATTTTTTGCCAAACGAAATCTGCAATACTATCAAAGCTATCCTCGCCTTGGCCCACGCTGGCTCCATTTGAGATGCTACGATTACCAAACTGCTGTACAAATGTCTGAACGTTGGCAGCATGGTCGCTGAGATCGTATTGCTTGAGACTGACCGGAACCGGCTTCTCCATCTGCTGATAAGTCATGGTCAGATAAAGGTCTGCCATTAAGTCCTCTAGTTGAGGTGTCTCTGAAACATACCCAAAGCGAGTCGCAATTTCCTGCCAAAAGGCTTGAATCACCCCAAATCGAGAAAACTCGGCCAGCACGGGATTATCTTGAATACCTTTAACCAATAACTCTTGTAAGAGATCAAAGAAATCAACAATTGGTTGATTCAAAGGCACTAGCGAGGCCATAATAGCTAACTCTGGCTTGGCGGAATAACTGGCAACGTCATACCGCGAAAAGGCTTTGCGCCGGCGACCGTTAGCAAAAAAACTAGTGTATTGCTTAATAAACGGTCGTAAACTTTCCGGCAATCCTAGCTCTTTACGCAAAATCTCTTTGGAATCCGCTGTAAAAGTTCCCGAATACAAAACAATATTTCGCAGGTGATCCTCTTCAAGTGGCGGCTCTGCCTGTGGTGAATAAATCAATGCCTTGGTCTGGTACGGCATTGCCAATAAATGTTGCTTCGTTTCTAGTTGGTGTCCCGGTTCCATCACAACAACCTCAGCAATTCCGGCTAATGCCGCTTGAATTTCCGAAATACTGTCTACAAAATCACCATTGTCGTCGTACCAGAAAACAAATTGGTTTTGCGCAGTGAATCGCTGTTTAAGCGTTGTGATAATTTGATTAATGTCCACGTCTGCCACGGTGGTTACTCCCTCTTCATTCCGTTTTATGATATAGCCTAATCATAACGTAAACCGGTTAAGACTGCAGTAGAATTTGTGAAATTTATTGTTCACTCCAAACTATCACGATGGCGTCATTCAGCATTTGATCACCGATGTTAGCGCCGATGATTTTAATGTGGCTGTTGGTGGACAGGTGGAGATTATTGGGTGGCTGTATCAGTACTATAATACGGAGCCTAAGGACCAAGCCTTCAAGAAGAAAAAGTATCTCGAGTCTGATATCCCTGCAGTTACTCAGCTGTTCACACCTGACTGGATTGTTAAGTACATGGTTGAAAACTCTTTAGGGCGATACTGGATTGATGTTCTACAGGCCAAGGGCGACCAACGTTCTGACAAAGAAATTGCTAACGACTTTGAATGGCACTATTTTATGCCTGCTGCACAGCAGACTGATCAGGTAACTGTTCGATCTAATGCTGTGGCGTTGGCAGACGAGCAGATTGAACAGGTCACGCTTATCGATGCGGCGATGGGATCCGGTCACATTCTAATCTATGCTTTTGAAATCTTCATGCAGATTTATGAGCGTGAAGGTTACTCACGTAGAGATGCCGCAAAATCTATTATTCAAAACAATTTATACGGTTTAGACATTGATACCCGCGCATTTCAGCTAGCCTATTTTTCTTTGATGATGAAGGCACGGGAGACAAACCGACGTTTCTTAACGCTTCATATCCGCCCACAAGTGTTTGATATTCCCGAAACAGGAATGCTTACCAGTTCTGATTTTCAGGAACTGTTAGAGACAGAGGATGAAGCTAAAAGTCTGGATTATCTGCTTGATAAATTCCGTTACGGTAACGAGTACGGGTCACTAATTCAGTTTGAAAAGACTGTTGATTGGTCGTTAATTGATCGTTTAGTGCACGCAAATACCCCAGCTGGTCAACTATCCTTAAACACTATTTTACTGGCTGAGAATCAAGCAAAGTTAGGCGAAATCGCAGTGGTAGGAAAGGTCCTGAGTAAAAAATTTACTGTGGGCGCAATGAATCCACCTTACATGGGCTCAGGAAAAATGGATGCAAACCTAGGGAAATATGTCAAACGTCATTTTCCAAATAGCAAGTCTGATTTGTTCGCTGTCTTTATGGAAAGATTACGAGCAATGACAGGCACCGATGGCTATTACGCCATGATTACGCAGCACGCTTGGATGTTTCTTTCTAGTTTTGAAAAATTACGAGAAGTTTTGAAGGAAGATACCCTGATTAACATGGCTCACTTAGGTAGCCGGGCTTTTGAAGAAATTGGTGGTGAGGTTGTACAATCCACTACTTTCGTATTCAAGGTGCATAGCGTGCCAAACTACATCGGAACCTTCGAAAGGTTAGTTAATTTTGATTCGCAGCAGAAGAAGGAAGAAGCGTACCTAAGGGCTGTTCAAGACACTCAAGTTGATTACCTTTATCGAACTAACCAAGCGAACTTCGCTAAGATTCCGGGGATGCCGATTGCTTATTGGATTGGTTCGAAAACGCTTGAGGCTTTTTCGGGAAAATTAATTAAGGACTTTGTCATTTCAGATGGGCAGACTAAGACTGGCAATAATGCTAAGTATTTGCGCCATATTTGGGAGGTTTCTTCAAAGAAAATAGGAAAGAATGTAAAGTGGGCTATTCATGCCAAAGGAGGTAGCTATCGCAGATGGTATGGAAATCTAGATACTATCATTGATTGGTCAACTGAAGCAAAAAGACACTACAGAGAAGATCATGTAGCACGTATTGCTCCCGATTATATTTGGTTTAGAGAAGGTTTGACATGGACTTTAATTTCATCGGATGCAAGGCTTGCAGTTAGACTGCTCCCTGAAACAGCAACCTTTAATCTGGCTGCACCTTCACTCTTTGCTAAAGATTCTGATCTTACTGCGTATTTGTTAGGTCTTTTAAATTCAAAAGCTGCGGCACAGATACGAAATATCTATAATCCGACTCTTAACACAAATATAAGTGATATCACCAATATTCCCTTCAAGGTTGGGAAAAAAACTGCAGTAAAGCAAATAACTAATATGAATATCCTAATTTCAAAGAATGATTGGGATTCTTTTGAGACTTCCTGGGACTTCACCCACCATCCACTCCTCTCTCACATCGCTGACGACAACCTATCACACTGTCGTTCTCCCGTTGGCTAATAAGCGGAATTGTGACAAACTTGTGCCAACAAAAGATTTATGGAGGAAAAATATATGGTTAGTTATCGAAAACGTGGCAATGCTTGGCAATATGAAATTTCCTATAAGGACCATGATGGTAAGTACAAGAAGCTTCGTAAATCCGGATTTCTACTTAAATCTGAGGCCATCCTGGCTGCCAGTAAAGTCCAGACTGAGCACCCCAATCTAATAACCGTGAAATCTGGTAGTGAATCCCTAGTGTCCTACTATCAGCGCTGGATCAAGGTTTATAAGCAAAATGCCGTTACCCCCATTACCTATAACAAGTATGAAAATACGGCTAAACATGCTATTGAACTCTTTGGCAACCTTAAACTAAAGGATCTGACCAAATTAGTGTACCAAGAACGACTGAATAAATTCGCTGAGACTCATGCCCGGCGAACCGTTTCTTGCTTCCACAAGCAGCTTCGTGCCTGCATTCTCGAAGCATTGGACGAAAAAATTATCACCTCTGACCCCACTCGGAAGGCTGTCATCACTGGTCATGAGCGGCCTAAAATTGCTAAGACATTAAACTATGCAGATTGGGCAATCCTATTGGCTAACCTAGACACCTCTCAAATCGGTGAAATGATTATCTACTTAGCGGCTGTGACGGGTATGCGCTACGGCGAAATCGTTGGTCTAACAATGAATGACATCGACTTAGATAATCATCTCATCAAAGTGAACAAGGCTTGGGATTACAAGTACAAAACTGGATTCATGAAGACCAAAACCCACTCTTCGATTCGTGAAATAACGATTGATCACCAGACCGTGCAGCAATTATCAGACTATGAAAAAAGTCATTTACTAAGTCCGCATCAACCAATTTTTATGACTACTAACGGGCATATCTACGTTAGTGCTGAAATTAATCGGCTGTTAACTGATAAACTTGTGGCGCTCGAAATCCCTAGAATTACTTTCCATGGATTACGCCACACCCACGCCTCAATCCTTTTGTATAAGGGAGTTAGCGTTCTCTCAGTCTCCCGAAGATTAGGTCACAGCAATATTACGACGACCCAATCCACCTATTTACACATCATCAAAGAGCTCGAATCTCAAGACCAGGATAAGATTATTTCTATCTTGGAAAACAGGATAAAATAGTTGGCACATAACTTGGCACAAAGAGGGCCTCTCAGCGTTGAGAGGCCCTCTTTACTTACTTCAATTTGGATAGGATTGCACTGCCATCTTGTAGCTTGTCATAATTCACAACAACACCATCATCGAGGTCAAGTTCAATCTTTTGGTTCGCAATATGTTGAATCACTGGATCATACTTTCGAATCTCACTTACCTGTTGTTCCAGATGCTTGAGATCCTTTTCGTACCGTTTCTTCTGGTTTGCCACTACTTCGTTGTTAGCTAATTGCGTTAACTGATCAATTCGTGCTTCATATTGACCTTGCAGCGGATGTAGGTAATTCGTTCGTACCATCGCTAATTCATTGGATTTGTACCGATGCAAGTACATCAGTGCCTTAAATCCATTGTATTGGCCGCTGGTGATCTCCCAATAAATTGGCCGTTTCTGATAGATCTTTTCGTGATCTTTAAAGAAGTCCTTCACAAAATATCGTCTAATTGCCATCTCGTCAGAATCTGCTTTCTTCCCAATCACAGATGCAATATAACTTAGATTTTCATCAACAGACTCCGCACCAAAAGTTACTGTTAAGAAGTCTCGTAATCGGTTAATAATATCCCGTGAATCACCGAAGTAATCTGCATCATTCAGCAATAACAGGTTATCCTCATTTGGCACAAAGGACTGGTATTTCGACTTATCCCATTCGCCACCAGCAAAGGCCAAGCCTTCAACATCCAAAGAATAACGTCCAAGGACGACTCCCACAAAGTACGAAAGAAATGATTTAATGTCACGTACCTCATCCGCTAAGCGTACAGATACATCTTTATCCGCAACTTCTGGAGTCAATTCATCGTTTAGACCATACAGATCAATGAAAATTCTGTTTAGTTCTTCTTCATTGGATCTCAATTGATCAAAGCGTTCTTGTGCTTCATTCTGCCACAATTTAAAAGCATTTTTCAGCTTCCCGTTGACTTCATTTCGCTTGTCGTCAGCGATGTGAGATAGCAGTGGATGGTGGGTGAAGTCCCAGGAAGTCTCAAAAGAATCCCAATCATTTTTCGAATATTCTATTGATGAATCAACCAACTTACTAACACTCATTGCTGATTCTTTAACCGGAAGCAGAGGTATCTTCTGAATTTGACCTAACCGATAATCTAAGGTTGGGGATAAAAACGATAAGATGAATTCCGCTACTTTAGAGTTCAATAAACCTAAAACTAACTGAAAGGGATACGCATCTAACCCGAACATCATTGGACCCTTTGAATCAAAAAAGAAATCTCGAACAGAATATCTAAATGAAGGTTTCCCTGACGAAATTGCTGACCATGTAATTCCTGTACGGTTCTGGTATTCCATATTTCTAATGTTGGATTTAGGTAAGCTTTTCATTTCCAAACCGTTATTCTTCCAATTTACATAATATTCATTATTACCGTACCATTTTCGGTAAGAACCACCTTTTTGATAGGGATACCAGCCTTCCTGCATTTCAGAGAGTTCAAACCACTGTCTCAAAAATCGGGCATTATCTCCAGTTCCTAATCCTTCTTTTCCCCTGAATTTTGATGATAGTGCAACATCATTGTTAAATAATCTAAACAAATTTTCGCTAGCCCAATAAGCAATCGGCATCCCCGGAATCTTAGCGAAGTTCGCTTGGTTAGTTCGATAAAGGTAGTCTATGGCCGGATTAGCAATAGCTTCTAAAACCCGGTCCTTTTGGACATCCATACCACCTTTGAAGGCTGATAATTTGAGGTAAGTACCAAGTTTTTCGGTCTGAACGTTCTTTAAAACAAACGTATTAATTGGCACAGTCGCCTCTTCAAAGGCTGAGTACTCCATTTGAATCAGGCTATCGATTTTCTTATTTTCAATTAAATACTTCCGCAACTTCTCATAAGTTTTAATGAACATCCAAACAAACGGGGTCATGAAGGCAGAGTAACCGCCACGCTTTGTGAGATTGCTATTATTGAAGATGAAAATTGAAAATAAATCGCCAGAATAGTCTGCGTAATATTTCTTAACGTATTTTTTCAACGCTGAATCCATCTTATTCATGTACGGCGGATTAGTCACTACGACGTTGTAGTGATCACAGAGTACTTCAGCTATCTTCAGCACACGCCGTAACTTCTCTTGCATGGCTTGAAAACCAAAGATATCCAGGTCATCCACTTGGACTGCCTCAACAGCATGCTGTAATTCAGCAAAGTCATATTTTTTCTGACCGTCAAAATGGATAATCGAGCCCAACTCACGAGCATTACTGAAACGGTCAACAATATCGTCTAGATCGTCACGAGAGGCTGCTGGGACCTGCGTCATGAACTCTTCAGAAATGTCATCTGTGTCTTCAAAGACAAAAACATTAGGTTCAACATTGCCAGTACGCAAAGCCCGTCGATTAAATTGTCTGGCTTTCATCATCAGTGCAAAATAGGCCAATTGGTAGGCCCGCTTGTCGATTTCTAACCCAAATAAGTTCTTTTGAAGGATAAGTGTTGCAGCATCGCGAGAAGAATACCCCTGTTCAGAGTAGATCTGCATTAAAACGTCAAACGCATAAACTAGGATATGGCCGGACCCCATCGCATTATCGATGATTTTAAGGTCCTCAACTGAGTCACTATCGCCAATTAATTCAAGACTACTTGGTAATAAAAAGGCCAAGTGATCCTTTAAATTACTATCTGGGTGGCGTTCCAACCAGTATTTACCAAGTGAGTTGTCAACCATGTATTTGACGACCCAATCAGTGGTAAATAATTGTGTGGCAGCTGGAATATCAGCCTTTTTGACTGGACCGCCAGTGATATTCACCACCTGATCATGAGGCTCCGTATTATAGTACTGATACAGCCACCCAATAATCTCCACCTGCCCACCAACCGCCACGTTAAAATCATCGGCGCTAACATCGGTGATCAAATGCTGAATGACGCCATCGTGATAGTTTGGAGTGAACAATAACTCGGCATAATCATTGGTTGTTTCGAATAAATACGGGAGATTCTTGTTCAAAGCATTAGCCTGTTTGATGAACAACATCTGATATTCTGCATCTAAATCAGTTGGTTGTTCTGTATCCAACGCCCGATTAATTAAATCCTGTTCCGCTGGTGAGAAGCCGCCCAAATCGTCCGCCACATCAAGCGCATGCACCATAATATCCGGTTCATTCCGGTTTTCTGTACTCGATAAAACACGTGTCCGACTAGGCAAGTAGTCATTCACTTCCATAAAACGAATCGCAATAATTCGATTGAACCAGGTGTAGGCCACCTCTTCCACTAAATCGTGAAAGGCGGTTGCCAGGTCATTCTTCTGAGCCCGTTGCTTTAGCTCTGCAACCAGCTTTTGCCGCTTCTCAATATCTTTACCCGTAATCCCATTCAGCTCGTCCTTGTAATATTCAATTTCAGGCGTCGATATTTCTAGTTTAGTTGCTATGCCCTTCTCGGAAATCCCCAAGGAAGCAGCCTTTAGCTTAATACTTTCGATGAGCGAACGGCGCGCGTCAACCGCAAACTTTTTAATTGCTGTTTTGTCCATAGTCTCTTCCTTCACTCTGTCTGGATACTTACTTACAGTTCAAATTTAATCGTCGTATTTTCCTTCAGTTGCTGCTGAAGTGCCTCTTTCAGCTTTTCAATCTGAACATCAATGTCTGCTGGACTATTCAAGTTCCAAGATTGATTGATGCCTAAGGCTCTCACGCTGACCGTCTTTGGCTCCTTAACACTCGGTTCAGGATCGTCCTTAGAAGAATCACGGTTGTTTCCATCCGTTCCACTTGGCTCATCAACACCAGATTCGCCATTATTTTTGTCAGGAACCGGTGGCGTCACAACCACCCGTTCTTTCAATAACTGGTCCATTTTACCAACCAACCGCACCCGAACTGAGGTTGCTTGTTGTGGAATGATAAACAGATCATTCAGGGTTTTAGCATCGCGTGCGTCTTCCAACAGACTCAAGAATTCCTGATGAATCCGATCACCAAACTCCGTGGTCAACTGCTTATCTTCACAGTAAGCTTCCGCCGCTGCCTGTTCGTTTTGAATATCCTGTTGTGCCCGACCCAATCCAGCATCAAATTCCGCACTAAATGCATCACGGAAGCTCTGAACCAAATCTTTGAGCTGTTTGATTTTCCCTTGTGGTCGCTTCTTCATCAGGGAATCAATCTGGCCAATCAGTTCCTTAACTGCAGAGCCGGTGACAAATTTCTGGGAACGATCATAGACAACTTGTTGGGTGTGACCAGATTCCCAGATTTCTTGCTGCGTTTCACTCTGATAGAATTCGTTGATGCCGCCTTCATCCATATCATCATGCCAGTCCAGCAAATCATCACGCTTTTGGCTCACCAAGTCATAGAACCGGTCCGTATCCTTTTGTGCCAACAACTGTGTCATCAGGTCACGCCCGGTCCGCAGAACATCTTGTCCAGGATAGTAGTTAGGCTTGCGCAAGTAAATATCCAGCGCCTTACGTGCATTCTCCATGCTATCCTGTAGCTCACGCATCAACGTGTCATCCTCATTATCACTGAACGTTTGCTTGTTAAAGAGCTCAAGGGCGACGTCGCGCAGGTCCTTCTTCTTACCCTCACTAACGGCTTGTCGTGGTTCCAACTGAACGGCATCCAGGTATTGCCGCTTCAGGAAATACTTAGCCATTTCGTTAGCGGATAGTCCCGCTTGCAAGCTCAACGCCTCACCATTCACATAAACTTTTAGCTTAGCATCAGCGAAAAGTTTGGCGACCAACCATTTCGTATCAATTTCACGATACCCGTATGGAATTTTATTGAAACGTTCTAACATCGATTTGAACGAAATTTTGCTGTGTCCAGCATACTCGCGGTTAATGCGTTCTAAGACCGCTTGCAGTGCCCGTTCGTTTTCGGTTGTCTTAACCAATTCATTGGTGTCTTTAAACAGGGCCACAACATCATTTTCTTCTTTAACGACGTCGATATAACTCAAATTACGATAAATTTCGTCAATCAACTGTTCCTCTGCCTGATCTAAACTGGTAAAGAAATCCTTCTTACCAGCATCAATCCGGTCACCCTGAACGTAGATATTAGCCTGTTGTAATACCTCTTTTAATTCTTTAGCGACTCTATCATTTAAAGCATTTAATTCCGTTCTCTTCACATCAATAATCCGCTGAGAGCGGGCATCTTGCGCCTGTTCTTGTGGATTAAAAATAAAGCTTTGAATTCGCAGGACCTGCTGTTGATCATCCACATATTGGGAATCTCCCGGCAAATCAATAATAATTTGCGGCTGCTCTGGTGAAGCAGATTGCCGACGTAACTCGCTATCGTCCCGGTTGTCATCGTTAATTGCTGTCACAATCTTCAGGTTAATATCTTGATTGGTTTGACCAACCGGCCGATCATCCACCCACTGATTAAAGACGAACGTGTACTGTTTCTTTAACTTGGGGTACGTATACCGTCGTGAAATAGCCTCCGTACTAAAGAGGTAATTTCCAATCGCTTGAGAGATTGCGCCAGAGTCCACCGCTTGCCGCTGAATCTGCTTACTAATGTCCTGTTCAGCGTCCGTTAAGAACTCGTAGCCCTTACTAGTCTTCTCAACAATATTCTGCTCTTGTAAGACCTGTAAGGCCTGTTTAACTTTGGCCTCTAATTCAATTCGATCCGTATCAATTGAATCAATCATCAAGGTGACTAAGTTATTCAATGTCCCTTCAAAGTCCTGGACGTATTTAATCATAAACAACGTTTCCAACACTTGAACCGCAAACGGATTATCTTCACCACTAGGGTTAATCAATTCGTTGTTCTGAGCCCGTTGAATCACAATCATATGGGTGTGATCCAAAAAGTGACTTAGACCTTGGAAGAAGATACTAAATGGCACTAACGCCCGAGTATCTTCCCCCTCTAGGCGACGGGCAGACTCCTGGAATACCGCTAACATTGACCGTTCACCGTTAGCTAAATGTTTTCCGTCGGACCCGTTCTCCCGAATCGCTGTCAACGTGTCTTGGAGTAAGACTACTTGATAAGGGACGAACGGATAGATGTCTGCAAACATTTTCGCATTGTCATATCGTTTTCGTTCTTCTTTGCCATCAAAACTAATTAAGTTATTGATCACGTGCTGATTCTCATCGAATGTGGTTTCCAATAGCTGCTCACTAGCCTCGGTCTTAGCCAACAACCGCTTTTGAATGACCTCGTCAACGTTAGCAGAAGACATGGCAATTCGGGTATTGAAACGCCCCTGAATCTTAGAAAAGTCCTGGCCGTTAATATTCTTAGTCACCTGGTCAATTGCTTGCTGACTGGTCACAATGACCCAAGCCTTACCATGTGTATAGGTCCCCAAATCTTCGACAATACTCTGCAGATTCAGCATCCGCTGCTGACTAGACCCAATGTATTGTCCCACTTCATCAACCAAGAAAACCATATGGTAGTTTTCGCCTTGACTCTCAATGTGCTGATTAACTAACTTGGCAAAGCTCTCCACACTGATTGGATAATCCTTTTTTAGTTGATCAACAAAGCCACTAGCATCCGCTTCCGACATGAAATCGATTGCCACCAGTGCATCTTGAATCGTTCCCTTCAAGAAAGCATAGGCGTTTCGGGCATCGAGCCAATCACGATGTTGTCGGTCTAATTCTTTAAACTTCGCCTGAAATTCAGCATACTTTCCTTGGGCAATCAAATCACGTTCCAAATCGGCAATCCAGAAATCCGCGCCAAACAAGCCAAGTTGTTCGTTAAAGACTTGCAGGAAAACGTTGAGAATGGCATCCTTTTGAGACTTATTCCCATTCTTGGCTTTAGAATCAATGTTAAATAGCATAACCTCATTGGGAACTGACGCTGCCAATTTCATATTAGCTAACGTTCCTTGGTCATGTACCTTAGCATCATCCACAAAGTAATCCAATGCTGACTTACCAGCAACTTCCCGATTTTCTAACAGGTAAGCTAAGATTTTCAAGAAATGAGATTTCCCGGAACCAAAGAACCCGGAAATCCAGACGCCCATGTTAGTCGTATCGTGCTGAATTCCCTCTGCGTATGCCGCAAAGAAATCTTTAAAGTGCCCATCAAGTTCTTTGGTAACGACGTACTCTTCAAGTTCTTGCTTAACGTTGGCATCTTGTTCATCACCAATCGTGATAACACCTTTAATATCACGATCGATTGATTTGGCAAAAATATCTTTAATCTTCATGCTTGATCTCCCCTAGTTGATTTGAAATGCTCGGTAGTAGTTGTCCTCCTTGGACTCCCCAAACATACTGAGACTTAGACTGTCATAGGTTCCCGGATAGAAGAAGACTACCGGAACATCCGTGATGATTTGATGCATCGTATTTAAAACTTTATGTGCCCGAATCAATGGAAAGATTTCCCCAATTCCCGTAACAAACACAATAACGGGCTCCTCAGGCAAATGCTGCTGCATGTACTGTACGAATAGGTTGTCAGAACTGGTCATCTCTAGTGCATTGTTTAGCTGCTCTATCAGATAATCAATCCCGTCATTAGCCTCCATCTCCAGAACGTCCTCTTTAATTCCCATGTCGTCCAACAACTGCCACATGATTTGGTACAGATTAAATTCTACAATATCCATCCCAACAGTTTCACGATTCAACTGCTGCCGCATATTGCTGACCTCTTCCGTCACCAGCGGCTGGTCTTGGGAATCAAACGCTAAAATATAGTATGACACTTCATTCGACAATCCCCGGCTCTGTTGAAAGTCTGGATCGGCTACTTTTTCTCGCAAGTGTTTGAGTTTTTCCATTGTCTTTGTCATGTTATCTCCCTAAAAATGCCGCCAATTGGCGAGTCAATCCCTTAGTATGTAATAACGCTTCTAATCTCATATCCAGCAATGGCCGTTTTACCTGGTCATAATCGGTTTGTTCTTTAAGCAATCCGGCCTCACGTAAAAACGACTTGTACGTGCTAGCCAGTCGGCGAACCGTTTGTTCTGTCCAAGCCGCCACTTTAGGATTTTCAATTTGTTTTTGATTAAAAAATGCTTCAATTTCGTAACTGTACAGTTTTGCATCCCCTAAAATCAATTCACTACGATAAACTTCATATAAAAAATCATCAAATAGTGGATCCAACTGTAGGCTAGTCGATAGATTAATCAACTTTTGATTGGCCAAATCCAACGACGGAAATAGGTCGAAATAATCGACATCCAGTACATTTACGCGTCGCTTTAATGTCTGCACCATTCTAAGTGCTCGTGCTGTCGACTGCTGCTGAAAATAGTTCTCCTCAGTTGCTAAAAACCGAATGTCGGCATCACTATTCCCCTGCTCACGCAGATCTAGATACTGGGAAAACTCAGTAAACCAGAATGAATGTGAAACCATTGACGCACTGTATTGTGCCATCAGTTATTTCCTCCTATCATCACAATTTTTACCGAAATTTCTTTCCTAATTATATAAGAATAACCTGTTCGAAGCGACACTTCAGAGGAATTAATGAACATTACAGCTGATTTTAGTTAAAAAATTAGGTATTATAAGCAAATTGTTAATAAAACGACTTCATTCTCTAAAATAACCTGTCCCCATATTAACGGCTCTCCAAATCTCTGTCACCTAAAACAAAAAATCCCATCAAAATTGACAGGATTTTCTTCGGAATTTGATTCACTCACCTAAAACCGTTCCCGCTCCGGCAACGTTCCCCGTTGACCGGCCAAGCGCAAATGACTCCAAATCAGGCTCAGCGCAAACCCAATCAGCGTCGGGACCAACCAACCAAGGCCCATGCTGGCAAACGGGATGAACTGGTGGTACAGGCCGAGCGCCGCTTGAATCGGTGTCAGACTCGTAATCATGGCCGGCGCACTATTTAGCATGTCTAACACAGCCGGTAACACCGTGAAGGCAATCGTGACCTTGTAGACCACACCCGCGTATGGCCGTTTAGACACCGTTAATGAAAGTAAAATCAACGCCAAGGCCAGCGGGTACATCAGCATCAGAACTGGCAGCGACCAGCTGATAATCGTATCCAGACCGGCGTTGGCCACCAGGAAGGACAGAATCGTCGTCACCCGTAACCAGGCCCGGTAGCTAACTTTGGGAAATAACTTGTGGAAATCCTGGGCAAACGAGGACACCAGCCCAATCGCCGTGGTTAACACGCCCAGCGTGACTAGGGCGCCCAGCAACAGCGTGCCCACGCGACTGAAGTAGTGGCCCACGATTTGGGATAACGCCACCCCACCATTGGCGGACAGCTTTAATTGACTCATGCTTAGGGCACCTAAGAGGACCAAGCCAAAGTAGATCAAAACTTCGAGAGAAATGCTGATGAGACCAGCCTTTGCGGTTAATTTTGTCAGCTCACGGCCGTGGTAACCGAGCCCCCGAATCGCGTGAATCAGGGTGACACTTAATGCCAGCAATGCGACGGCGTCCAGGGTATTGTAGCCCTCGAGCAGCCCGCCAATCGTGGCATTGGCCTGATAAGTCGCGGTCGGTGCCTGAGTCAAGCCACCCATGGGGTTGAGAAAGGCTACCAGGAAGACGACGGCCAATAGCGCTAGGAACCCGGCGTTGAGGTATTTACCGACGATTTTTAGTAACGCGCCCTGGTGCGTAGCGGCAACGTAGGTCAGGGCAAAGAAGATACCGGTGAAGAGCCACATGCCAATGGTCGAAAAGTCCTTGGGAATAAAGGGTTCCGCGGCCATTTCGTAAGCCGTCGCGGCCGTCCGGGGTGTGGCGAAGAACGGCCCAATCGTCAGGTGAACTAAAATTAAGAAAATGGCTGCGTAGTGCTTGCCCACGGGACGGGCCAAATCTAACAGGCCGTCACTCTTGGTGACCACCACGGCCATGATGGCCAGCAACGGGAACAGCGACCCGGAAATGGCGAACCCCAGGGCGGCCATGAACCAGTTCGATCCGGCCATCTGTCCTAAATGAACGGGAAAAATCAGGTTGCCAGAACCAAAGAACATGCCGAAGATTAAGGAACTGACGACTAATAATTGACCCCAACTTTGTTTTGGTGCTGCATTTGTCTTTTCCATCATCAATTCCTCCAAATCTTAATTTTTACCCGTAAACGTCAAAAGAGCCCTTCTCCCACTACGGGAAAAGGGCTCTACAAGTAGAACGGTACCACCTTTTTGTGACGGCCGCGGCCACCACACTCATCACGGACTGATATCCGCTAGCCAAATAATGGTGGCAACCACGGCAGCCTTCTCAACCACCGAACTCAGAATTAACCTTCACGAACCAGTGGTGGTCACTTTGCACTTCACGTGACTCCCTAGGCACCAACGGGTTCGCTACTACTTTCTTCAACGTTTTATAAGTATTGTTGTGTATTATAAGCCGGTGATTATTAAAAATCAATGGGTAAATTAAAATTAAATGAGACTTTTGATGTACATCTAAAATTCAC
This sequence comes from Levilactobacillus mulengensis, assembly GCF_003946045.1. Lineage (GTDB taxonomy): Bacteria > Bacillota > Bacilli > Lactobacillales > Lactobacillaceae > Levilactobacillus > Levilactobacillus mulengensis. Next base: position 104,447 of record NZ_RHNW01000008.1, read on the forward strand.
CACCAAATCAAATTTCGAAGCCAAACCATCGAAATTTGACGACCACCGAGCTAACTCATTGACGGTAGTTCACTCGAACCGCTATGCTAAAAGGAATACTAAAAACCGTTTACGCTAGGAGGCGCGCGATGTTCAAGAAAAATCGATGGTGGTTAACCATCCTGTTGGCAACATTAAGTTTGGTTCTATTTTTTAACCGGCCGGCACCCGCTCAGGCGGCCGTCAAAGCATCGACGCTGCCCACACAGCAGGGCCTGCTCATTGATTTAGGACGCAAGCCCATGACGGCCAGTGCCATCAAGCAGATGATCAAGGCCGCGGCCGACCGTAAATTCACGTACGTGGTGCTCTACCTGAGTGACAACGAGCACCTGAGTTTCCAATCTAAATACCTGAAAAACAAGGCCACCAAGACCGTACACTCACCCAAAGCTTTGAAACAACTGGTCAGCTATGCCCGCGGTAAGAACGTGCAACTGGTGCCGGCCGTGGACATGCCTTCACACAGCGGCGCCATTTTACGCCAGCTCAAGAAGTCTCATCCCAAAATTTATCGTCAGGTCAAACTAGACAGTCACACCCTGGATTACACCAAGAAACAGTCCGTGACGCTGACTAATAAGCTGTACGGCGAATTGACTGCTAGCTTTAAGAAGCAGCCTAAGCGTGATTTCCTGCTGGGGGCCGACGAAGTTCCCGGGACAAACAAGATGTACAAATCCCTGATCACCTACATCAATCAGGTGAACAAGGCCCAAAACAAGCGCGGCTTCACCACGGTCGTTTGGAACGACTCCCTGCTGAAGAGTCAGCTGAGCAAGCTCAACAAGAATATCACCGTGAATTACTGGTCCCAGTCCGGCAACCGGGCAACCACGAAAGAGTTAACGACCCGCCGCACCCAGCGTGTGTCCGTCAGCGACCTCGTCAAGGCCAAGCGCGGCGTCGTTAACGCCAATAGCTACGCGACCTACTACCAGTTCCAGTACATTGGCAACGCCGCGCACGACCAATACTTCATCAGTTATCTGCGCGATTCTTACCGGCCCAACCTGTTCAACGAAATTAGCGCGACCGGTCTCAACCAGGACCGCACCTTCGTTCCCGGCATTAAAACCAACGGCACGCTGGTCAGTCTCTGGGGCCACGACGCCCAAAAGGTCAAGCCAGCGGCCATCGTCAACTTTATTCGTCAATTGTCGGTGCCGAAGTAAGTAAAAATCCGTACTAGCCTATTGGGCCGGTACGGATTTTTTGTATTCAGTCTTCAAAGAAATCCTGATCAATTTCAAATACTTCAAACTGGCGTTTTACCTGGACTCCCACATGATACTGAAGCATCAATTCCGTCAGCTGGATGCCATCGACCAGAACGATTGAGAAGCCTTTGGCCGTTTCAACCGCCTTCTTAGAAAAGCCTGACGTTGTAATGAAGACACCCCGGTCCGCGTGGTTGCGCGATAACGCCCCGTAAAATGAATCGATAGCTGGTCGCTGGACGGTATTTCCCGCTTCGTAGCGTTTGGCCTGCACGTAGACCGTGCTGGTTCCCAGCGCGTCTTGATTAATCACGCCGTCGATACCACCGTCATTGCTCAGTTGCGTCACCCAAGCCGACCCGTTCGGCCCCTTATACCCCATCGCTGAAAGTAAGTCGACCAACAGATTTTCAAAAAATTCCGGCGCCGACTCCCGAATTCGTTGAAGGAGGTCCGTGGCCACCTCAGCGTTGTAGCCCTTCACCTGTTGGGTTAATCGGTCTAGAGATATCGTTGTTTCTGCTTCATCCACTGCTGATTCTGACGCTGGACTAATTTGGTTACGGGTTTGTCGTTTCTGCAGGTCCTGTTGATGTTGAATATACTTAGGCTGTTGATGGATTAAGACTCCATCAACCAACTGATTCCCATGGACTAACTTGCTCCCCAAGCTCGTCGCCTCATAAAACCCACGCCGGGTGCGCCGCAAAAGTCCGGCGGTGGTCAGCTCACTAACCGCCCAGCCCGCTCGGTTCTCAATAATATTTTGCTGATTGGGATAGGTCAATTGTCGCAATGCTGTCGGCAGAAATAAGGCATTGGCGACCGCGGCATTTAATGCACGACCGTGCCATTCAGCTTGTTGCTCCGCTAATTTCAAAACGATTGGTGCCAGGGCATCCCACGTCGGTAGCCCATGCTTCCCTAATTTCAATTGCTGATAATCCATTTGCCCGTAGCCTCCTCAAAAACACTGATATCTAATCTAAGTATACCGGTCTCGGCACTAAAATTCGCGAGCAACAACGGCTTTTTCGGCCCGTTACACAACTTTTACAAATTTCCCCGACAACTCCTTCCCATCTCACCCAAACGACATTATGTGACACCCCCGAATGCTATGCTAGAACCATCAGATAGGCAAGGTTGCGACCCACAAATGAGGGGTTGTGAAGGAAGAAAGCCAATCGTCTAGTCCACTAAAAGTAAACACGACCTCCGTGAACTCGCCCCGACTGTCCTATCTGTCCTACTTACGTGACAAAATTAAGTGTTCGTCTCTGACAAAAGAAAGGTCGATATCCATGACAAACTTAGCATTTTCAAACGTTGATAGCTGGGCCATCTGGTCCGTCCCCACTGAATCCTTAGCCGGCAAGACTGCCAAAGAACGCGAACAAGCCTTTGGCGCCGCTTACCAACCCGAAACGTTCCCAGCGGCTGACTTACCTAACGATTTAGGCGCCGCCCTCCAAGCCAGCAAATTTGTGCTCGTGGGCATGAACCCCGGTAACGGCGCTGTTGATCACCCAGCCGACGTCGACTTTCTAAATTTCCACGGCCAAAAGAAGAGCCTCGATTACCGTCTGGCCGCAGCCGCTTACGACACGCCGGCCTGGGGCGCCTTCATGACTGACCTGTCAGGCACAATCGAAAGCGACAGTACCAAGGTCCAAATCACCGCCGCTGACGTGGTCGACCTGGAAAGTCACCTCGATGAACTCGGCGTGCCTAGTGACGCCACCTTGATTGCCATGGGCGGCAAGACCGCCGCACCGCTGACCAAGTTTGCCAAGCGCCCGGTCGCGCAAATCCAACACTACTCAGGCGCTAACGGCCACTGGAACGCAGAAGACGTTCACAATAAGTTGGTTGAAATCACGAAATAGATTACACAACGCAAACCGGCTTGGGATAAGCTCCCAGGCCGGTTTTTGTGAATTTATAAAAATTTCGATTTAGTGTCCCTAGTCATTGCACGCTACTTCGTCACCAATTTAAACACGTCATCTTTGTTTCCAGTTAAGTAATTAACAATATTCTGTGTTGATATTCGCTGAAGACTTTCCATAGAATTTTGGCTATAGAAGGCCACGTGCGGCGTGATAATAACATTCTCGCGTCCAACCAATGGATGATGCGCTAGGTCCGGATTTTCACTTTCTAATACGTCCATCGCAGCCCCCTTAAGTTGCCCTTCGTCCAGAGCTGAAATAAGATCTGCTTCCCGTAATTCAGCGCCTCTCCCCATGTTGATGAAGTAAGGATGCTTTTTCATCTGAGAAAATTTAGCTGTATCAAAGTAACGATGATTGGTCTCGTTCAGGTTCATGTGATTGGTTACCACATCCGATTCCATAAATAGCGCCTCTGGATCTACTAACGGGACAAAATCACTGACCAAGGCATAGTGTTCATCCGTAATGAATGGATCTGTAGCCAATACACGCATGCCTAATGCATGCGCCCGGGTTGCAACAGCCCGTCCAATTTTACCTAACCCGACAATTCCCAATGTCATATTCTCAATCCGTTGGTTAGGCAGGCATAGGTCATACCGCCATTCATGATTCCGCTCAACGTCATTCGCATAGGCTTTGAGGTTTCGGACCAGTGCATGCATGACGGTAATTGTAAACTCAGCAACATCTTGCGTACAATATTCTCCAACTGGACAAACACCAACGCCATATTCAGCCGCGACATCTAAATCAACGTTATCATATCCGGTAGCATTGATTGACACAACCTTGAGTTGTGGCGCATGTTCAAATACCTCACGATCAATTTTGACAAATGCTGTCAGAATAGCATCAACATCTTCTACCAGTTTTAAAAATTCTGCACGGTGGTCATTTTGATACTCATATACCATGATTTCGCAGTCATTTAGCCCAGCGCTTAAAACCTGACGTTCAATATCATGCTGTGGCATCATTGATTCCTTATAGTCAGTAATTAATATCTTCATGTCCATCCCCCTTACAGTTAACGCCTTAATGTCAGCTTCTTTCTATAACTAGGGACGAGACAGTGGGAAGGTCATGCAGTGAGGACCGCCGCCAGCCTTTAGAATTTGTTCCAATGGCAGTTCAATCACATTAACACCGGCGGCACGCAAATCACGATTAACAGATTGGTTGTTCTTGATTCCCAGTACTGTATTGTGTCCAATAGCTTCCACGTTGCAGCCATGCTTAAAGACTAATTCGCTTGGTACATGAATAATATTGAAATTACGCCGCTTTAGCATCTGTAAAAAATTGTAAGGTAACTCGTCCGTTGCCGCTAGACAAACGTGAGGAGCAACGATATTGAAAATCATGTCTAAATGTAGGTTAGCTGGCGCCGCTGGAACGCCCACAACTGTGTACCCAAACTTAGCTAACTGATCTCGTAAGTTATCAACCCCTGCTTGATCAGTCCGATCAACCTCTCCAAAGGCAATCGTATGTTCATCAATCATCCAAAAGTCTCCGCCTTCAAAAGTTCCTGCATTGCAACGGGCAATGATTGGAATCCCTAATTCTGCTAGTTTCTTTTCGTAAGCTTCACTTTCAGCTTGACGCACAGGGTGCCGGAAGCGGCCCATAATGGCCCCTTCTTTGACCATACCACCAAAGTCTCGTGAAAATGTTTCAATCTCTAAGCTTGATTGCGGATCCATTTCAACAACTTCAATATCATTGTCTTTGTAAGCTTGAATCAAGGTTTCCCATTCTTCGACCATTTTCTTATTTTCTTCGGATTCGCCTTTATCCATCCAATTTTTGGTGATTTCATTAATTGCATTGAACTTGTAGTATTTTGGTGAACAAACCAGAACTTTCCTTAAATCATTGGTCGCGTTAGAAACAAATACTTGTTCATTACTCATAGTTAATTTCCTCCAATTTCTATTGAACTTTAACCAAAACAGCTGCAATAAGAATTAAACATGAAACCAGAACGTACGCACAAACCGGCTTCCAAGTAACTTTGATCCAGGTCCCGTAATTAACGTGAGCTGCCTGAATACAAGTCATCACAATAATTGAAGTTGGCATAATCGTTTTCACAATTCCTAAGGATAAATTATAAATAATAACCATGACTGCCTTTGAGACCCCGGCAAAAGTTGCTAGTGGCGCCATAATTGACATAGTTGCCGCTGCCAGTCCCGTCGAGCTTGGGATAAAACTAGCCAACAAAATGTAAACTGCTAGACAGACAATCACGAAGACAATCGGTGAAAGACTTCCCAAGGTTGCTTCACAAGCGTGTAGCACAGTTGCTGTGATATTCCCATTCGTCATCAGCACCTGAATTCCCCGTGCTAACGGTATAATGAAGGCAGTCGAAACCAATCCGGCAGCACCCTTGATGATTGTATTAATGATGTCATCTGTTGAATAGTGCATAATCTTACCAGCAATAAATGTCATTACTAATAACAAACCATTAATTTCATTAAAGTACCAATTTCCAAAGGGAACGACGTCACTTCCGATAATTGAAGAAAGTATCGGTGTATGATTGATAAAATGTGCCAAGTCATCAAAGAGTGTCCAACCTGGATTCAACGAAGTCCACGGAACTAACGAGATAATCATGATAGCAAAGGTTAAGATGAATACATGAAAGACCTTACGCTGTTGTTTCGTTAACGAAGATTCTTGCCCCTCGCCAGCAAACTCCTTAAGATCTGCTTCACGTCGCCCGTACTGCGGTGATTTTTCAGGATGAGCTTGAATCTTCTTGGCATATAAACAGATAATTGTTGAGACTAACGCCAGTAAGACTACGAACATACCCACCCGAAAGATTAAACCAGCTCCGGGGCTAATTCCTGCAATTCCAGAAGCAATCCCAGTTGAAAACGGATTAACAATGGACGCTGCACACCCTGCCTGAGTTCCTAAAATAACAATCATTAAAGCAACGATTGTATCAAGTCCAAGAGAGAGAATGATTGGTAGAAACATCAAGAGATACACAAAACCTTCTTCATATGATCCTTGAACTGTACCAAAAATTCCCATGATACAAGTTAAAACTGAAATCAATACATACTGATTCTTGCGATACTTTTCTGCAACACCACGCAAGGCAATATTAACGGCTCCAGTCTTATCCATCATCTCTAGAAAACTCCCAAACATCAAAACGTTTAAGGAAATTGTGATAGCGCCTGTTACTTTTGCATTCCCAACCATCCCAATAATTGGTGCTTCAATGATGTCCCAAATTCCTTGGTGATTGGCTTTCACCGTGTGATAAGTATTCGCAATTGCATTACCTGCCTGATTCGTCTTATAAGCGCCACCAGGAATTATCCAGGTCAAGATGGCCACTAGAACCAAGACCATAAAGATAATCACATAGGTATTGGGTGTTTTGAATTTTCTTTTCTTCTTTTTCATCTCCATAGCTATGCTCCTATCTCTGGTGGTCAAGGTGATTAGTTGGCATAGGCCGCGATAATCCCTTTAATGGAGTGCATCCGATTCTCTGCTTCGTCAAAGATAACAGATTGTGGGCTTTCCAAAACCTCATCAGTGACTTCTTCACCACGATGGGCTGGCAAGCAATGCATGTAAATTGCTCTTGATTTCGCCATCTTCATGGCCTCTGTATTTACCTGGTAAGGTTCAAAAGCAGATTTCAGCTTCTCAATTTCTTCATCAGATTGCCCCATACTATATTCGGCATTGCCATAAACGATGTCAGCACCCTTCATAGCCTTTTCGAAGTCCTGTGTGATCTCAATATGTGCTCCGGTAACTTTTGCCCGTTTCTGAGCCTCATCCACAAGCATTTTATTAGGCTCAATACCAGCTGGGCAAACAATTGACATGTCCATTCCCAAAGTGGCAGCAAAAATCATTGTCGTGTAGCAAACGTTGTATAAATTTCCAACGTAGGTTAACTTCAACCCTTCATACTTACCGAATTTTTCCTTGATGGTCATCATGTCAGCAATTCCTTGCGTCGGATGAGCAATATCAGTTAGTCCGTTAATAACAGGTGCTTTCATCCACTTTGAGCATTCCTCAACAATCTCATGCCCAAAGGTCCGGATGAATAAACCGTCATACATCCGATCCAGAACACGGCAGGTATCTTTTAAAGGTTCTCCCCGGCTCATTTGAAGCTCATCAGGCCGTAAGTACGTTACCGTAATTCCTAAATCAGCAGCTGCCCGTTGGAACGCGTTCCGAGTTCTCGTACTGTTCTTTTCAAATAAAGCGGCCCACACCTGACCCTTGAAGTATTCATGGGGTTCGCGTGCAATAAACTTTTTCTTGAAATCCAACGATAAATCGGTTAGAAATTCAATCTCCTCGCGATTAAGATCTTTGAAAGCCAGAAAGTCTTTTCCCTTAAACTGATTTCTCATTCTTCTTCACGTCCTTTATCGACTTATTAATCATCTTCACAGGGACTATCATACCGAGAAAATATTTATTCAGGAACTGTGCTTTTGTCCATAATGAAACCGCTTACTATAGTCTGTGGTACAATTTACTTAAACATTTTTACGAGGTGAACCTTTATGGACGATTCTATTACTGTTACCAAACTTTTTAGCCATCCTGTTTTTCAAAATTCCGATACCTTCTCGGACAGCATTGGTTTAACTCATAAGATTGGCACTTGTACAATTATGGATATTCCAAACATTTTAGGCTGGTTAAATCCCAACGATGTCGTCATTATTGGGGACTACACCAACAATTGTTTAACCCCAGATTTTGTTGAGAGCCTCAAACAAAAGCAAATTGCGTGTTTGGTTACTAAGAAAAAGTTTCGGTCAAACTTTAGTCAGGAAATTATCCATCTGTTTTCTAATTATCACATTCCGATTATTCTCGTAAGCAACAACTATGCTTGGAGTGCTGTTATCCGTGCAGTTCAGCAGCTTCAATTTGACCATTATCAAAAAATCATTGATGAAAAAGAGACTTTTTACCAATCTTTAATTCGATCATCCGTTAACCATTCCTCCCGTGGAAGCCTAGGATCGACGTTCAATATAAATACGGGCGCATCCCTTGCCATCATTGATCAAGATAAAAACCTAATTGACGCCTCTTTCGATGTCGATTGGGTATCTATCCTAAATAACTTCACTCTCGACGACCTACAACCTACCCAACTAATTGCGAAGGATGATAAAGAATTGTTTGGTCATCACTTATCACCTTTACCCTCGTCTACCCTCACAACTATTTGGAGTATTCCAGTTTACTATCGACGTCAATTACGTTTTTTCATTTTGATCGGTATGACATCGACAGCTAAATACTTACCGGCGGACCTATTAGTAAAATTGGAAAGCGTCAAAAAAGTTATGCTCATCAAAGAAGAGCTTAGCCAAGACTTGATTTTTGAACGGTTTTTTAAAGTCAACGAAGCATTTCAAGCAATAGCTAGTACGCAATCCCCGCAAAAAAATGACTACATAACGCTTCAATCTATTGCGGGAATTCAACTCCAAAAGGAAATTCAAATTATCCAGATTTCTAGTCTTGCTCCAACAAATGCTCTCTTTGAAAGTAACGCACTTACTGTTCAAGCGAGCCTTGCAAAAGAAATTCGCCACCTCTTTCCTGGAATAACAATCTATCATAATCGTTCCTGGCTAGTCTTAACTAGCGCACCCGTGGCTACTCTAACTCAATATCTACCAAACATCATGAAAAAACTCGACCAGGCCTATCAGGCTATCCATTTTCGAGCCGGTATTTCTCAACTACATGATTTTTCGAATTTAACACAAGGACTGACAGAAGCTCATGGATCTCTAAATTATCTTCGAGCCAATCACCCCGATCAACAGCTGCAATTTTTTGATAAATTAGGGATTAATCAACTGTTTATTGACGATAATTTCAAACTCAATCATAACTACACGACAACCATGGTAGCGACGTTCATAACCCCACTAGTTACCTATGACGAAGAACACCATACCGAACTTGTCAAAACACTTGGTTGCTACTTTCGCCATCAATTCTCCCATACAAAAGCTAGCGAAGAGCTCTTCATTCATAAAAACACGCTTCGTAACCGTTTGGCAAAAATTGAGGAACTAATTGGTCCTTCCCATGAAGACTTTTGGTTAAACCTTCAAATTAGCTTTCGTCTCTATCAACAAATTGAATAGCCCAAAAATGGCAATCAACCTGTCCTAAAAAGACTGGCTGATTGCCATTTGTGTAAAATTCATATTAAATCAACGTTAAAATGACTAAAAAGCTACAAGAAACAATAAACAGAATGGCAATGAGCTTTGCTGTCCAACGCCACCAAACAGAAAAGCTAACGTTAGCTAATGTTAGCGCACCTACTAGCATTCCCGCTGTCGGCGTGATTGCGGTCACTAACCCCGCGGCCGACTGGTAAGCAGAAACCATAATACTGCCATCAATGTGGGCAAAGTGAGCTAGAGAACCCATAACTCCCATTGTTGCTGCAGCTAAGCCTGATGTCGATGGAATTAAGAATGCTAGTAATACAAAGAAGATAAACGCACAAATAATAAATGGCCCTTTAGGCATCCCAGTCAAACTGTTTTCACCATAGTGTAGAAGTGTCGCGGTAATTTTGCCATCATTCATAACAACTTGAATGCCTCGAGCCACACCTACAATAATGGCTACACTCAGTAGTTCTTGCATCCCCTTCATGAAAGCATCAATGAAATCATTTTCGTGGATATGTCCAACGAACATGACAACAACCGACATAAAGAAGAAAAGTAACGTAATTTCATTGAAGTACCAGCTTCCTAGGGCAACCATTTTATGTCCGACGATTGTTCCCAGAACTGGCGTAGCTATAATCGTTCGATTTAACCATTCAAATAAGGTCCAATGTGAATTAATACTGGTCCAGGGGACTAATCCCAAGATCATAATCCCAAAGGTTAATGCAAAAATAAACAGTACTCGCCATTGCACTTTAGAAATCGCACCACTAGTTTCAGCACTTGCGGACGCCATAAACCGTTGTTGATTTTCTTCTCTTAAATCATAGACCAACGATTTAGTTGGATCCTGTTTAATTTTATTTGCATAATGTAGCACATACCAAATTTCAATCCCCGTGACAATTGCCCATAGAATTAATCGAGAAAATAAGCCTCTCCCTGGAGAGATACCAATAATTCCTGATGCCAATCCAGTCGTAAACGGATTAACCGTCGAAGCCAAATCCCCGACTCGTGTGCTCAGCATAATTACAGCAGCCGAAACAACTGGATCATAACCAACACTAATCATAACCGGCGTGATCAAAGGCACAAATGCCAGTGTTTCTTCTCCCATTCCATATGTAGAACCACCCAAAGCGAATAGAAGAATCAGTATCACAATAAGACGTTTTTCATGGCCCCTCGATTTCTCAACGATAACTTTGATTCCATCATCTAAAGCACCCGTCTGTTTGACGACACCTAAGAATCCACCGATTACGAGAATAAATAAAGAAATGTCAATGGCACCAGCTGTATGCTGATTACCAATCATCCCAGTAATCGGTGCCATGAATATATCCCAAATTCCTTGGGGATGACTCTTAACTATATGATAAGTCCCAGTTGTTAGTTGACCAGCCGAGTTCGTTTGATAGGCTCCCGCTGGAATTATCCAAGTCAGGATAGCCATTAAAACAATCAACCAAAAAAGAATTGTAAATGCTGTAGGCATTCGCAAATGAAATCGCTTTGTCTTTTTATTCGTCATACTATCGCGCCCTTCCATCCTAAAGTATCAATAGCAAGGTGAAGGTGATTAAGCCAATTTGCTTGAATGATTTCAGTTTAAGAAGGCGCTTTCATGATAAACAATAACAACCCTATACTAGTTTGACAAGTCTTTTTGGTCATAATGCCTTAAATAATCTCAATACCGGTCCTCGTTTGTTGAAAATTCCGAATTCTACAATGATATTTTCACGCAATCACATATTACTTTCATTGGAAATAAAAAAGACGGTTATCCCGTCTTAAATAAAAACGAATTTTAGATATCTTGCTTTCCAGACGTCCGCCCACAGTCGTTCCAGTAGGTTGGCGCCGCCCTGTAGGCGAATTCGACACCGTTTAGTCGTAGTAACTCATGGTTTTCGTGAGCTCGCGCTTGACGGAATCCACCAACGACTGCGGCGCCACGACCTGAATCTGGGCGCCTTGACTCAGCACCCACAGCAGCGCCCCCTGTGATGCCAGGTGGTCCCCCTTGATGGTGACGCTACCGTCCTCGCGATTCCACTCGGTGATGCGGGAGTTGGGTAGCTTGTCCAGCGCCGTTTGTGGGTAACCCCAGTAGCGGAACTCGTACGGAATATCCGTGCCACCGCTCAATAGATAAGTCTTATTTCGCAAAGCGCCTTCATCAATTTTTTTATCACCAGGCACCTTCACCACAGCGCGGGTCGCCCGGGCATCTTGGAAACGGTCCAATCGGTACACCAGACTCTTATTTATTTCCGGAATGTACATCACCACGTAGAAGTAGAAATCGGCGAAGTAAATGCTCAACGGCACGCCGGCGCCAGGCTTGCTGAGTGCACGGCCCTGTGCATCGGGCACACTACTGCGGTAATGAAATTTAATCGGCGTCTTGTGGCTGACCCAGTTGGCAAAGTCCTTCAGCCAGGGCAAAATCTCCTTATCACCATTGGAAAATAACGGCGTGTAGTGAATCAACGAGTTACTGATCAATTTTTGAATCGATCCCCGTTCATCATCGGCGACCAGGTCGAGCAAACTGTCCTTGACCCGCAACAGTTCCTCTCGGGTGAGTGACCGGGTCCCAATCACGATTTTTAACAGCGCGAGAATTTCCTCGGCCGACAGCGCCCCCTCCTTTGCTAACCAGTACGTCTTGCCCTTTTGCTGTAGCTGGTAGGCTGAATCGTTGTCTGCTAACGTTTCCCGAATGAGCTTCGTGTCCCGTTCCAGGCTTCGTTCAGAGACCTGATAAGTCTCCTTACCATTGGTATCGGTCGTAATCTTTTCACCCGCCAATAACTTTACCAGCACGTCAACCGCGCGTTCGCGTCCTTTCATAAATGCCGCCTCCTAATTAGTTTGGAAATTTCAAAATCCCTTGCATCTGGCCGACCACCAGTAGGGCCGTCACCAGTTCATCAAATTCTAAATCGTACATAATCGGGTCATCCGCATCTCCGGCGTAAACGTCGTAGACCGTCTCGATTTCACCCCGTTGCTCGTCATTTTCCTTCGTCTGTACCTTGTTGATCATCCCGTCCGTCACAATCAGCGCTTCCACCCTGGCCTGCCGCACTTGCCGTTGCTGGCGCAGGGAAATCTGCATGCCCGCGCTAGACGCCAAGTCGGCCAGCCAAGCGGTCAGATTCTCATCGGCGGTCAAGTCGCGCAGGGGCATGCCGTGATAAATAAATGACGTCATTTGGCAAAAAACAGACGCCGTCATCGGGTCACACAATTGCTCATGCGGGGTATCAAATTGGTACTGGTACGTCTGATATTGGCGATCATGCAAGATGGGCAACGCCGCAACGGCATCAAAGTCCGCCAACGTCTGAATTTCGAGGGGAGCCGAACACTGATTGCGGGTAATCACCAGCTGCGAATCAGCAAACGACTCCGTGGAAACCCGTGGCATCAACAATAAGGACGTCAATGCCCAGGCAGGAATACCTATCCGGAGGCCCAATAAGACGCTAACCAATTTTTGTAACGGCACGTTGTCGATCACCACGCTGCCCCGTTGGTCACGCACGGCGTAGTAATCGCCCGTGGTGGTCAACAGGACTTTGGGCAGGTCACTCGGTCGTAAGAAGTCTGTTTGAGCCGGCATCTTTGCCAGCCAATCTTCCCCGTTCGCCTCCAGAACTTCGTCCGCCACCCAGCGATCGTTGGTCGATTGCCAAATGTGCTGGGTCTCTTGCACGCCCCCAGTGACCACGAACCCCTGCTGGTTCAACTCATGAATCAGAAAGACCAAGACACCCAGCTCGGCATCCCACCGCGAGGCCGGTTTGCCCACGCCATTTGCCATGAACTGCACCAGGGTGCGCTGTAAATCCTGCCACGTAAGGTAGGGACCCACGTACACCTCGCCGTTTTCGCTGTAGAGCTGAAACCGATTGTTGGCCTGACCGAATCGCCGAATCCCTCGCGTCAGCAGCGTCCCTTCGCCGTCTGCGATGATTGATTCGCCCTGACTCGTTTGCTGGGTCACGAAGTTCAGATAAAGATCGTGATGCCGGATGAATTTATTCACATCGCTTTGAATTTTGGGTATTGCCATCGCGCATCCTCCTCAGATTGATTTGTCACTTTTCAGTATACCGACCACCCGCGACACCATATGTCGTCCGGAAAAATTTGTTAAAAATACGGCCGATTCGGTCGCGATAGTCGGGTGAAGCCCCGTCATCGGCGTACCCCCATCGTCGGAAATAAGCGGTCGACGGTTGCCAGCAGCCGTTCTGTGCGCGCCACCCCTAACACTTTGAGACTGGACTCAAACTCGGCCGGCGTGGGTAAGGTACCGGACAACCTTTGGCTGACGGTTAACAAGCCAATCACCAGCTTTTCGCGGTCAGTGACCGGGACATACGTGGGTTTCATTTCAAACGACTCCTCTCCATTGCTGTGCTAACTTTTTTGCTGCCCTAAGTTTAGCAACCCGTTCCGACAGAAGTTGTCGAATAATGGGAGTGAAAGTGAATTAAGCCGCTTAAAACTAGGTCACGACAAAAAGACCCGCCAGCCTTCCGCTAGGAAAGTTGACGGGTCTAATAGCTTGTTTAACGATTATTTATTCACAACATACTTCGGGTCTTGGCCCTTAGCCATCAAAACCACATTACCGGCAACGATGTCGGCCATGGCGTTCCGGGCTTCCACCGTCGCGTTACCAATGTGGGGCGTCAAAATGACGTTCTTCAGCGTGGTGAAGCCGTGATCGACTTGCGGTTCATTTTCGTAAACGTCCAATGCAGCGCCACCAATTTCCTTGGCTTGTAAGGCCTGTAACAGCGCAGCTTCATCGAGAATCGGTCCCCGACCGACATTGATAATGGCGGCCGTCGACTTCATCTGCTTAAACGTTTCCGCATTAAATTGATGCTTCGTTTCTGGCGTGAGCGGGGCGTTGATGCTAATAAAATCGCTGCTCTTAACCAGGTCATCAAAGGATTGATAGGTCACGTCGAGGGCTGCTTCATCCGCGCTAGCCAAGCGGTGGGGGGAGAAGTAGCTGACCTTCATCCCCAGACTGCCGGCCTTGCGCGCTACTTCGCTCCCGATACTGCCTAGGCCAAAGATGCCCAGCGTCTTGCCGGTAATTTCATGACCCAGGAAGTAGAGCGGTGCCCAGCCGGGAAAGCCCACGGTGCGCATCTGCTGGTCACCCTCGACCATCCGGTGACTCAGGGCTAAAATCAGACTAAGCGTCAATTCAGCCACAGAATTGGTCGAGACCTTAGGCGTGTTCGTCACGAGAATGCCTTTTTCCTTGGCGTAAGCGCTATCAATATTGTTGAAACCAGCGCCAAAGTTTGCAATCAGCTTGAGTTTCGGCGCCGCATCAATAATCTCCTGGTCAACGAACGTGGATAACGTGGTGATCAAGAAATCAGCTGTAGCGGCCTTAGCCAATAATTCTTCGTGTGAAATCAGGCCAGCGCCGGTATAACTCTCAACGTCTAAGTGATTGTCACGCAGCTGTTTCAGGGCAACTTCAGGGAATTGGGCAGTCAAATATACTTTTGTCATGATTTTTTCCTCCTAAACTTTGATACACTTAGCTTAAGCCCTAATCCGCTGTCCCACAATAACGCACTTTTTAGTTACCGGTCCGTCAAAGGAGGTCTTCACGTGACTGATACAGTTCGTAAACTCGTTCGGCAAAGGCTGAAGAACGGCGATTACACTTGTCGCAAGGAATTCACCCTGGCCATGTTTAGTGGCAAATGGAAGGTAAACATCATCTACCATTTGGGCCACGAAGGGACGTACTACTTTTATCAATTACAAACGCTGCTGCCTAACGCGTCGCACAAGGAACTCGCGAAGAAACTCAAGGAGTTGGCCGCAGACGGTTTGATCAGCCGGGAGGAAGAGGATGGTCCCCGGATTAAAATGGCCTACTCCCTCACGCCACTGGGTGAATCGCTCCTCCCCATCATCGATAGCATGTATGACTGGGGCGAGAAGCGGCTGCAGGAGCTACATATGAACAACGTTCCCTTCAACCTGGGGCCGGTTAAAAATGACTAGCGCCATTAAAATGAGACCAGAACAAAATTTGTTTTCCATAGAAAACAGGAAGAAAACTCTCAAGAACCGAGAATTTTCTTCCTGTTTTTGTCCATCTCTTCCCTAATCATTGAGAAAGTCTGTTTGAAACTGACGGATTAATTTATTCACTGACATTCTAATTGCAGGATCACTTTGTGCCAAAGAATACTTCGTTCCCTTATTCTTTCCACTTTTTTCAAGCAAGCCGGCTTCAACCATCTCATTTAGAATTTTATGTCCTTCATAAGAATTCTTGTACAAATCTTTCAGATTGGCGTACGACGCAATGAGTAGGCTAGACATCCTTTTATAAGTTGACTGCCATGCACTAGGAATCCCCTCAAGCACGGATTCTGAAAGAGGAATCAACCAAATTGATAATTCAGTAGTATATGCAGTCGTCGTAATTTCTGGCGCTCTTAATTTCAGCTTATCTGCTGTTTGATAGATACGGTGTCCACCACTACCAGTGCGTTCACCCAATTTTGCCCGCGTAAAAATCGCAAAGATCTTAGGATTACGCGCCTCAGACTCCCCGCCAAGTATATAACGATCTTTTGTAACCCGCATTTCTCCAGGATTACTGAATTCAATAAAATCCTTAACTAAAGGTTGAAAGTTAAATTGTACAGTAAAGGCCCGGCATGCCGGGCCTTTACTGTACAAAAATAGACATGGATTA
>NZ_RHNW01000009.1 GCF_003946045.1 Levilactobacillus mulengensis
CGAACACGGAAGTTAAGCTTTAGCACGCCGATAGTAGTTGGGGGATCGCCCCCTGCGAGGATAGGACGTTGCCACGCGAACGAAAGAACCCAGTGATTGGGTTCTTTTTTTATTGCCATTTTCTGCGAAATTCGCGATAATGGACTTATGCCGCTTTAGCTCAGAAGGTAGAGCGTTTCCATGGTAAGGAAGAGGTCGTTGGTTCAAATCCAATAAGCGGCTTATCAGCAAGTTTTCAAATTTTCGTTCAGAAGGAACCGTACTGGAATAGTATTCCGGTGGGGTTCCTTTTTTTGCACGACGATTTCAAAAATGTTTGCGCAGATTTTGCGCATGATTTTTGAATTCTTAAAAGAATTGCTGCCATCCAAATCATGAAAGTATGGCGTGTTGCAGCGATATCAGAATTTCAATGATCCACTGGGTGCTGTGTAGTGTTCTAATGCGGTATGAAAGGCAGAATACCAGAATAAATGCCACAGAGTAAATAACTTTAGATAAGAGCAGTTAATATCATGTGAAGCCTTGTCTTCCTTGCGTTACCGGCTGTATACTTTAGCTGTAACTATTTTTAAGGAGGATGAAATTTTGACAACTAAATGGGGAATTGCGGTCGGTTTGTTACTGGGTTTGATCAGTGCGACTACTGGATTCGCAGCTACGACGCAACCGGCAAAACAGATGACCGTACATTACCGATCAACTACGGGAAAGACCCTCAAACCCGCCAAACAGATTACGTCGACTGGCGCCACGGTTCAGGCTTATGGCAGTCAGTTTAGTGCCAGTGGGACTGGGACTTTTGGTAGTGGTGGTACCGGGTACGTTAAAAAGATCAAAGGCTACGTGCCATTTTCACTGAAGAAGGCCTATCATTACAGTCAGCTACCTACCAAGGTGACCGTGACCTATGTGAAGGAGTCCGTCCTCAATAAAAAAGTCGCTGCGAGTTACCTTAAGCAGTTTAACGCCTACCGGAAGAAGCAAGGGGTTCAACCATTGAAGCACCGGAAGAGCTTGCTAAAAAAGGTGAACGTCCGCGCGCATGAACTCTGGATTCGTGACGACCATATTCGCCCTAACGGCAAGTCTTACAACGCCAAGATGAGTGGTTATGCTGAAACCATGGCAGAGCTACCAGCCTACTACATGCCAGCTGGGATGATGGCCGGGGGCCTTGGCGCCACGCTGGTTTACAACGCCAAGGGACATATTACCTACAAAGGCACTGCCAAGACGGCCGTCAACGAGCTGATGACTGTTGACAAGTTACACCGGAATACGGAACTGAATACTTGGGCCCATTACAGCCAGGTTGGGTTTAGTTTTGCGTCCGATGGCTCGGCCATGATGGCACAATTGTTCCAAATTTAGGTTAGGAGATCGCATATGTTTAAGCAACTTAGTTTAGGGCTCGCTGTCGGCTTAGCAGTCTTGGGCCTCGGCGTGACCGCACAAGCCGCTAGCAGCCAACAACTCGTTTCACAAAAATCGGTGACCCGGTATGGTCAGGTGACCGGTAACGTTAAGGGCAAGTTATACGCCTTTAAAACCACTGGTCAGGCGTTAACCTTAACGGCGACGCACCAGTTGAAGAATTATCCACACACGGCTTGGATCGTTAGTAAGTCCGCTGTTATTCAAAAGACGAACGGTAAGCACTATCGGTACAGCTACGTGACGTCGACCAGCTCTAAGACCAAAAAGACGGTGAGTGGTTGGGTCTGGGCACACTACCTTAAGACGCCAACGACCGTTAAACTCGGCGCGCCCTATGTTAGCCAGCAGGCGGTGAAGGCCTGGATGGGGTGTGAGTCAGCCAGTTTACTTGAGGGGTTACATTACAAGGGCGTCTTGACCTCAACCGGCTTGGTGGCCTTTATGAAACACCTGCCACGTAGCAAAAATAACAACCCTAATAATGGGTTTGCCGGGAGTCCTTACAAAGTGACGCCGGGTGTATTCCAATCCATTTTTCCTAAGCCACTGGCCAAGTGGGGGAACCGGTATGAGCCGGTGAAGAATATCAGTGGGGCCAAGTTAGCTAAGTTACGGGCACAACTCCGGCTACATAATCCCGTGGTGGTCTATGTGACCTTGCATTTTGCGAAGGCGCAATATGGCCATTATTTCTGGGGGACCGGCATCAATAATAGTCACGTGATGTTGCTTGATGGTTATAAGTCTGGCGCGTATCACGTGGCCGACCCGAACCATGGCAAATATTGGGTCAGCGCTAAGAAATTTGCACGGAGTTATAATTACAAACATTTCGCCGTTGCCATTCAGTAAGAGATAGGAGAATGAATATGTCAAAGTGGCCAAAAATCTTTACCGGGTTTGTCGTTGCCCTCGGCTTACTAGGACTGAGCCAAGCAGCTAGTGCTAGCAGCTACACCGTTAAATCCGGGCGGACCTACAATTCCCGCATCGTTCGGAGCAAGGGGTGGCGGCTATGGAATCAGCCGTACACCAAGCAAGCCAAAGCGTTAGGCAAAACGGGCAAGCTGAGCGGTCAGTTGGTCCAGGTGAATCAGGTGGCCAAGCAAGGAAACGACACGTACTTCCAAATCAGTCGGCGGGGACACAACTACGGTTGGCTCAACGCCCAGGGGTTGAAGAAGACCAGTCGTTACGTGTTACCGTACACCTACACCAGTCAACTGTACCCGTTGTACGCGCCGAATGCTTGTGAGGCGGCCAGCATGAAGATGGCGTTGTCGGTAGGGCATCGCGACCAAGACCAACTTGAAGACCATCATCACGAAGATGCCTAAGGCCAAGACGCCTAGCAAGGGCTTCGTGGGTAATCCGTACACGGAGAGTCGTCCAGGGGAGACCCGGACCATTTATCCCAAACCGCTAACGGCCTATACCAAAACGTATGATGCTCAGGCTAAAAATATTACCGGCGCCAGCAAGCAACAGCTGATTACGGAAGTCAAACGCGGCAATGCCGTCATCTTTTCTGGGGCTTGGCGCATGCAAGGCTTCCGTCCCTATCACGTTTTAGCGCTGGTTGGCTATCAACGTGGACAATTTTTAGTTGCTGATCCATATATGAAAAAGAGCTGGCCAAATAAAACTTATTGGACCAAATCGTCAAACTTTATGAAGGTGTACCAATCCCGGCATTCACGGGCAATTACAGTACGTTAATTAAAAAAATGGAATCACCGCTCGAAGGCGGTGGTTCCATTTTTGATTGTGTACAACGAATTGTGTTTTCTTCTGCGTATCAACCTGATAGGATATTGTTTATCGGAGAGAGAACAACAGACAATCAAATTTAAAAACTTTGGGGGAAAAGATCATGACACAACACGTACGCACAAGTTTATGGTTAACGGCGGCAGCAACTCTGGTGGGGGCAGGAATGCTGATGACGGATGACCAAAGTAAGCACGTCTTTGCCGCAACGTTGGACGCCCAACACCGCGTGGTCGAAACTGGCGATTTAAAACCCGGCGACCGGTTGGACAAGGAAATGACGAACACCTACTTACAAGAAATTGTTTTGCAAGCGCTTAATCGCGAAAATCAAAGCCGCAAGAAATGGCAAGAGTTTTCTGAAGTGAAGGTTCGGGACGTTGCCCATATCAAGCGGCTGGCCATTTCAACGGAAAACACCATTTACGGAACCAATATTCCGACCGGTGAATTCACCTTGAACGGGTTGAAATACTTCACCGACTTGGAAGAACTTTCGTTGGATGGGTCCGTCCGGAACTTTGATGACAAGAACCATTTCTCAGCTGGTCAAAAACCCGTTTGTCAGGGACAGGGGAAAATTACCCGACTGAAACAGCTCGAACGACTCCACAAGCTCAAGTCAGTCGACCTGAGCAACAACATGATCAGGGACATTAGCTCGTTGGCCGGGCTTCCCGAGTTGTCGGTACTGCGACTTGAAGGGTGTCGCATCAAGGACTTCTCCCCACTGAAGGGGACGAACTTTGATGTCCTGAAGCTTGCTGGTCAGGTCATCACCGATAACAGCCGGTTGAAGGGCCAGACGGTCAACGCCCATTTGGCCAACGACTTTATCTGGGTCGACGGTACGAAGAAGCAGATGACCGCCGCTCAAGAATTTGGCATCACCTCCTACTATCAGGAGTACCGCGATGAGCTGGGAGAATGGCAAATGACGACGCGTTTCTACAAACCACGTTTCAGCGGGGGTAAGGCAACGCCCAACACCCAAGATTATGGCTTGGACTTTAAGGACTTAGCCATTCAGGAAAAGGTGCGGAAGACGGATACGATTGGTGAAGGTAAGGTTGCGAACGCCGGTCAAGATAACCGATACGCCATGATCGGTGAGGTATTAGGGGATGACGGCAAGCCAATTTGGACGTACATTGACACCTATTCATCCAACGTTTATCCAGCGCCAGTCACGGTTTCTTACGTTGATGAAAACGGCAAGACCTTGAGCGAGGACGTCGTGCTGAAGGACAATCTAGGCGTGGCGTACACAGCGGAAGAAAAGAAAATTGCCGGCTACAAACTGAAAAAGGTTGAGGGCCAAGCAAGTGGAACATTTACCGAAGAAAAGCAGACTGTGACCTTCGTTTATGAAGCGGATGGAAATGGCAGCGGTTCCAATGGTAGTGATAACAACAACGGTGATGGTGACACGAACACCGGGAATGGCGATGGCGGTTCAGATGCAGGGAATGGCGATGGCGGTTCAGATGCAGGGAATGGCGATGGCGGTTCCGACGCAGGAAACGGCGATGGCGGTTCCGACGCAGGTAACGGCGATGGCGGCTCTGATGCTGGGAATGGCGATGGTGGCTCCGATGCTGGGAACGGTGATGGCGGTTCCGACGCAGGTAACGGCGATGGTGGCCCCGACGCAGGAAACGGTGATGGCGGTTCCGACGCAGGAAACGGTGATGGCGGTTCCGACGCTGGAAATGGCGATGGCGGTTCCGACGCAGGAAACGGCGATGGCGGCTCGGATGCTGGAAACGGCGATAGTGGTTCCGATGCCGGGAATGGTAACGGCGGTTCCGACGCAGGAAACGGCGATGGCGGTTCCGACGCAGGAAACGGCGATGGCGGCTCAGATGCAGGGAATGGTAACGGCGGCTCTGGTTCAGGTGGTGGTAACGATGGCAACGTGACTGGTCCTGGCGGTAATGGTTCTGGCAACGGCGGTAGCAACGGTGAGGACAATGGTTCTGACGGTTCGGATGGTTCCGGCGATGGCGGTTCTGGTTCTGGGAGCGGTGACGACGGAGATGAAAATGATACTGGTGTAGATGGCGATTCCGACGGTGATGATTCTGACGATGGAGACGGATCTAACAACGGGGATGGTTCCGGCAATGGGGATGGTTCCGATAACGGGAACGGTTCTGGTGATGGAAACGGCTCTGATAACGGAGACGGCTCTGGTAACGGAAACGGTTCCGACAACGGAAATGGTTCTGGCGATGGAAACGGCTCTGGTAACGGGGATGGTTCCGGTAACGGAGACGGCTCTGGTAACGGGAACGGCTCTGGTAATGGAAACGGCTCTGGTAACGGAGATGGTTCCGGCAACGGGAACGGTTCTGGCAATGGAAACGGTTCCGACAACGGAAATGGTTCTGGCGATGGAAATGGTTCTGGCGATGGAAATGGTTCTGGCGATGGAAACGGCTCTGGTAACGGGGATGGTTCCGGTAACGGTGACGGCTCTGGTAACGGAAACGGTTCTGGTAATGGAGATGGTTCCGGCAACGGAGACGGCTCTGGTGATGGAAACGGCTCTGGTAACGGAGATGGTTCCGGCAACGGGAATGGTTCTGGTGATGGCTCTGGCAATGGAGACGGCTCTGGTAACGGGAACGGTTCTGGAGATGGCGACGGCTCTGGTAACGGAAGCGGTTCTGGCAACGGGGATGGTTCCGGCAACGGCAACGGATCTGGTAACGGCAATGGAAATGGGTCCAATACTGGAGACGGCTCTAACTCGGGTAACAACACCGATGACAATAACAACGACACCGGCGTTGGCTCCGGCAATGGCTCTGGTAGCAACACGGGTGGTGCCGGAAATGGTAACAACAATGGTAGCACCGGGGGTTCCGGGTCCAACACTGGTGGTAACAACGGCAATGCTAACGGCAATAACCAAGGCGGTGGGGGCACGGGCACTGGCGACGGTCACAACACCGGCAATAGCAACAGTAGCACCGGAAATGGAACTGGGAACACCACCGGCTCAGGTAATGGGACGACCGACGTCAGCACGGGAACGACTGGCAATGGTACCGGCAGTAGCACAACTGGCGATACTGGCAGCGTGACGGGAACGGTAAGTCCTGACGATACGGGCGACCAAAACGTTACGGGTTCCGCAGCAGACACGTTAACGGGTGGGACATCATCGACCAACGACGACGATGCGCCAACCGGACTAAGTTACAGCGGGTCTGGTTCCACTGGCTCAACGGGGTCGACTGGCGGTAGCGGTTCCGGGAGTTACGGCCACAGTGGCAGTACAATTGGTGGGCAGACCGGAAACGGTATTTTACCACAAGCCAATGAGCAACAATCTTCCGCTGCTTGGGTAGGTGCCCTGTTAACGGTCCTCACACTGGGTGGTTGGAAATTGGTCAACCGCAAACGGCGTCAGAACTAGCACGCACACCTGCAGAATAGAAGCAGTAGCGGATCACTGAAAAATAGGCGTTAGAAAAAGCACTAATCCAGTGGTTACCTGATATAGCTAATAGGTATTTTAAAAATTAAAGGAGGCTGGCTATGGAATCAAACAAGTCGACAGCACCGGTTGCTGGGATAACGACCGGACAGTGCGGCGAAATGGCACCAGCTAAAGACACACACAAGTCGTTGCGGACTGGGGGAGTCCCGTTGCGACAACCAGCGACACCGTTGGTTTGGCTGGGAACACTGTTGACGGTGCTACGGGGGCGCCAATAAGAATCAGCGAAGCAAGCTAAGGACTAGCAACGCCAAGGAGTAGGAAAGTTAAAAGGTATGGCCCGTCAGTCGACGAGGTCATACCTTTTTTTGTCAGGAATCAATTTGACTGTGTTGTTGGATGTGCGCCCAGGCACGCTGGAGTTCCTGGGTGTAGGCGTTGAAGCCAATTTGTTTGAGGTGCTCGTGAGCGGCTGACAGATCAAAGTAGGCCACCCGCTGGAGTTCCTCCGTCTGAATCGTCAGTGCGCTTGCCGGTTGGTCCGTTTGAAAGGCGAACCAGGCTTCAATCCAGTGGGAATGGGGCTGGAGTAGGTAGTTGTCCGCTGGTGTGACCGGCAAATCCAGTCCCAGTTCTTCCGCCATTTCACGGTGCATGGCGGCCGTAATGGTCTCGCCAGCGACGACGGAACCGCCGACGGAACAATCCCAGCAGTCCGGAAAATTCAGCTTGTTGGGCGATCGCTTTTGTAGGAGCACTTCGCCCGCTGGATTGAAAATAAAGGCGTCCACGACCAAATGAAATTCACCGGCGCGCACGGGGTTGCGCCGCTGCTGTTGACCGACGCGTTGCAGACGCCGGTTATAAATATCCCAATACTCACTTAAACGATCCGCGGCCATACCGGTCATCTCCTTACCTTTTAGTCTAGCGTACCACTTTTAGGACAAAACGTTGACCGTTAAATGTACTGAAGGGCTTAGGCTTCGTCGTAGCGAGTAATCTCAAACTGATGATTTTCATACTTAGCCATGTAGATGTCGCGCACGTTCTGAACGCCGTGTTGCTTCAGTTGCGCCATGAGCCAGGTTTCATCGTGACTCATCAATTCTAAAACGTCGTAGTCAATCTGTCCGTCCACGATGACCGGGTAGCGAATGGAGCCATCACCTTGACGGAGCACGGTCAGGCTCCCGTTCTGCTCGACGATGGCGCGTTTAACGTCATCAATTTGGTAAACGCCCGCCGTTCGGAGCTTGAAGTCAATTTCCTTGGCGGATAAATTGGCCTTTAAACAATTGTGAACGAGTAACTGGCCGTTACGGATCACCGTGATGGGGCCGCCGTCAATGAATTTGCCAACGGCCCGGACGTGAATCTTGAGGTAGCGGGTGACCAGTATCAGCAGTGACCAAATCAGTAACACCATGATGAACTGGATTAAGGTCACGGCCGAGTTATAGATGACCCCACCAACGATTCCCCCTAAAACATAGTTCTGCACTTGGTCGATAGCGGAGGTGGGGGCCAGATTACCTTTCCCCGAGAAATTGATCAGGAGAGTCATAAAAATAAAGCCAACCAGTAGTTTAATAAAAACGTCTGAATAAATGAACATAGGTTACTCCTTTACCAGTGTAATTTTCGGTCGGTGTAAGTGGACCTTTTCTAAAACGTAGGCGGACCCATCGGCGTTGTAATCCAAGCGGTAATAGCCTTGCGGGGCCTTGATTAATAAATTGGTATTCGTGTTGGTCGCGTTGACCGCCAACTGCGTGGGGGCCACGTGCAACTGCTTGGCGACGGTGGTGACGGTACTGGTAATCTCACCGGTCTGTTCGGTTGCCGACCTTAAGGAGACCAGACTGTTGATTTGAAAGCCCAGGACGAGTAAAAGTAAGGTTCCAGTAATAATACTCATATCTTTATATTTAAGGTTCCACCGGTGGCGTAAGTAGTAAACGAATAAACCAATGAAAACAATTAAGAGGGCAATTAACAGGCCGATGCGGGCGTATTGCCAGGTATTGTGATGATTGGTTAGATACCCATAAGTATAGAATGTCATCGTGTACTCCCTTCAATAGTTACTAGGGGATATTTTATCACGAAATGGCGGTTGCTGGTCGGACCATGTTTGCGGAGGAGTCGTTTCAATTGTTAGATATTAAGCTAACTTGGCAACCTGGCCAATTAACATTTTAATTAAGAAACGATTAGAGTATAATGAGAATATTTATATTAGGAGGGACCACCATGGACGTTCAAATCACCAATCGCCAGTCGGTCATTCAAATTGTTAAGGCCGCTAGCAGCGACATCATCGGGACGCTTGGTGGCGACACCTTCAGCTTTGCCCTGGGACTCATGCTGTTACATACGACCCACTCCGCCATCAGTTTTGGTTTGGGGTCGATCATTTATCCGCTGGTCGGCTTATTGCTAGTCATGCCCGTCGGTAACTTAGTGGATCGCCGGCGCCATAAGCCACTCTTACTGACTAGTCGGGGCGTGGCCTTGCTAGCATTCGTCGGGTATGCCCTATTGGCGAACCGCGTCAGCAACGTCATGGCATTGGCGGTTGTGGTGCTAACCATCCTGGCCTGTGCGGACAAGGTGACCTCGACGACCTATACTGCGTCGATTCACGAACTGGTCAATGACGAGCGCATTAAAACGCTTGCGACGATCGAGCAGGCGGCAACTGCGGGCATCCAGTTGATTTCACCCGTGTTGGCCGCAGCGTTGTACGGGTGGATTGGTTTTGAGGGAATCGTTGCAGTCGAAATCGTGGCCGAGAGCTTAACCTGGTTGATTGCGCTGAGCATGCACTTCCATCCCCTGAAAGCCACGGACGAAGATGAGGCGGACACGGACAAGACGCAGTGGCAACAATTTAAGGTCGGCTTGGTCTTTATCCGGCGCCACTTCACGCTCTTTACCATCGTGACGATCGGCATCTTCCTGAATTTCTTGTTCTCTTCGATCGACGTCGGCTTGCCCTACGCCATCGTCCAGACCCGCCACCTAGGCAACGCCCGCTTGAGCTGGATTTTAAGTGCCTTTGCCGGTGGGGTCCTGGTCGGTAACTTAGTTCTGTCGGTGCTGCCGCGGTTTAAAAATGTGCTGGTTGCCGTCTTACGATTAGCCATGCTGTTGGGTGTTCTGATTGGCGTCATCGGCGGGCTCTTCCTAGCGCCCATCCCCAGCTTCATACTGGTCGCCAGCCTGATTGGCATCTCCTTTATCATCGGGGGTGTCCTGGCCTTCGTCAACACGCCGATGTCGGTCTACATGCAGATGACCGTGCCTACGAAATTGTTAGGCCGAGTCGGTTCGACATTTTCCACGCTATTGCAACTGGCCCTGCCATTGGGGACTGCATTTTACGGGTTTGCCTTTCAAAAGGTTCCAGCGGGACCCATTTATTTGGTGACCGGGATTGTTATCGTCTTGTACATTGGCGGCAACTACCTCGCCATTCATCGGCACAACGCCTTGGAACAAAATACGCCTGAATGAGCCAATTTCGTGCTAAACTCGGAGACGTGATCAATACGAAATGGAGGGGTATGACATGCAAGAATTTGATGTTGTCATTATCGGTGGTGGCCCCGGTGGCCTAGCCGCAGCTTATGGGTTACATGCACGGGGACTGAACGTTGCTGTCGTAGAAAAGGACCTGTGGGGTGGCACCTGTCCCAACCGGGGATGCGACCCGAAGAAAATTTTGATGGCCGCGGTGGAGGCTCAGGGGCGCAGTGAAGCGCTCCAGGGCCACGGTCTCACCAGCGTGCCCCAGCTGGATTGGCCAGCCTTAATGGCCACCAAACGGGCGTACACAGCGAAGATTCCCGGCGGCACCCAGGGCGGTCTGCAGTCCGCTGGTATTGCCAACTTTCACGGGACCGCTAGCTTTAACGCCGATGGGACGTTGACTGTGGGTGAGACGCAACTGACCGCGACAAACTGGATCATTGCGACCGGCCAGGAACCGCATTTGCCCGCTATCAAGGGGCAGGAGTGGTTACGGACCAGCAATGACTTCCTAGACCTAGACAATCTGCCAGCGGACATCACGTTGATGGGCGCTGGGTTTGTCGGCGTTGAACTGGCAGCCATCGCCAATGCCGCGGGTAGTCGCGTCCACCTGGTTCATCACAGTGACCGGCCATTACGGGCCTTCGACGGGGACCTGGTCACGGACTTATTGGCGCGGTTAACCACTGAGGGGGTCGATGTTAAATTGAGCACCGACATCACCGAGGTGACGCCAGCGGATGATCAATACCACGTCACGACGGCCACGGGTGAGAGTTGGACGTCAGATTTAGTCTTTGCCACGGCCGGCCGGACGCCGGTCACCGCGGATCTTCACCTGGATCGGATCGACGTGGTCACCAGTCGGCATGGCATCAAGGTCAATGGCCAGCTCCAGACGACCAACCACCACGTGTTTGCCATCGGCGATGTGGTCGACCGACCACAACCCAAGCTGACGCCGGTTGCCGGTTTCGAAGGGCAATACCTGGCGGATACCCTGGCGACGGGGGATGCGGCGGCCATCGTTTATCCGGCGATTCCGTCCGTCGTTTACGGCAAAACGCAGCTGGCCCAGGTCGGCGTCACGACCGCCGAGGCGGTAACCGCACCCGATAAATACCACGTCACGGATTTGGATTTGACGCATTGGTACAGTTACCAGCGGATTCAGGACCCGACGGCACGAATCAAAGTTGTGGTCAATCAAATCAGTGGTGATATTGTGGGGGCCACGATTCTTAGTAGCGAGGCCGAACAGGTGATCAACTACCTGGACTTTGTGATTCAAAACCACATGACTACGGCGGCTATCAACCGGATGATCACGGCTTACCCAACCTTGGCTTCAGACCTGACTTACTTCAATTAAGCTCTGGTAAAATTAGTGTTTTGCAGCGCCTCCGGGCTGGTGAAAATGGGCCGTGACGCTGTGGGCGCGCGCCTGGAGCCAAAGGGCGGTCTCCAGGCTTACTTTGAGCCACTGAGAAACGTGTCTCAAAGATAGCAGTTACCTAAGCGGGAGACCCGCTAAGGTAACTCCCACGGCTGAGCCCATTTTCACCAGCCCTGCGGCTGATACTGGTTTAACCCGCTGATTTGCGAGTAACTGAGCCACTGCGTATAGCAGTTTTGGGTGGGCAAAGATGGGCCTGGTCGTGTCTGTTCCCGGTGGCGGATTCAAAGCGCCTCTGGTCACGCCCACGACCGGCCCAGTTTTTCCAGCCCTGCGGCTACACGGTTTTAGCCTGCAGAGTAGATGAATGTGGTCTATTTGTGTGTCACTGTAGTGGGCCAGCGCGTTAACTTAGTTTTAATGTTTTGTCATTAAATTAATGGGTCCATTCACTTCAGGAAATTTGAAGTGGCTGGGCCTTTTTGTGGTTGATTTGAGATTAGCTGTTCAGAAGTTGAACCGATATCGCTATAGTGACTGTCGCTACAATGTTTTAACCTCGAAATTTTACTAGTTTGCGTGGTTACCCAAGTAACTGAATGGTTAGCGGCCATCACCGCTTCGTGAGCGTGGTACACTAGCGGCAATTCCAGGAGGGGGACTGGCTAATGTGGGGGTTAGAACGGAAAAAGCGCGTGTGCAGTTTTCTATTTAGTTGGTTTTTGTTATTGCCCGCAACGAGTTGGTTACTGACTTATCCGCGTCAATCCATTATGGATTTGACGGCGGAGGGGCTAGCCATTTTGTGGGGATTGTTAGTTTTAGGCTGGTCCTGTCGGCCACAACATCAGGCATAGCTGACTTAAGCATCACCAGAAAGTTTCCGGTGGTGCTTTTGTGTTGCCCAAATGTGGCGTATGATAGTATTTATTAAATTTTATTGAAGGAGGGATCCGCGTGGCATTTCTAGGAACGTTGTGTTTAATCCTGGTACTGACGACGCTGGCGGGAAACTTAGCGAACCGCCTGGGCGTTCCAGCAGTTATCGGGGAGTTGCTAGTAGGTATCATCGTGGGACCGGCATTGCTAAACTGGGTACAGCTCAACAGCTTAGTTAATTTATTTGCCGATATCGGGGTGGTGATTTTGATGTTTCTCGGGGGGCTGGAGAGCAATCTGCAGTTACTGATGAAATATCTACGCCCGGCCATTGTGGTGGCAACCTCCGGCGTCATTTTTCCGGTGACGCTGATGGGGCTGACGTCTTGGTGGTGGGGCTTTACACCGTTGGAATCCCTCTTTATCGGGGTGATTTTCTCCGCCACGTCCGTTTCCATTTCCGTCGCGGTGTTGAAGGAATATCACGCCCTGACGACGCGGGAGGGCGCCACGATTCTGGGGGCGGCCGTGGCCGACGACATTATCGGCGTGGTGCTCCTGTCCTTGATGATCAGCCTACTGGCTAGTCAGGGAATCGAGACGGCCGGGAGTCAGCCAGCGCTGGCCTTGGTCTTGGTGGAGCAGGTCGCGTTCTTTGGCGGCACGTACATCCTGGTTAAATGGGTGGCCCCCTACTTAATGCATTTGAGCGAACGCCTGGTGATGGCGTCCAGTGTCACCATCATGTCGATGGTCATCTGCCTCGGTATGGCCTGGATTGCCAATTTGGTCGGCTTGAGTGGGGCGATTGGCGCCTTCTTTGCCGGCATCGCGGTGGCCCATACGCCATACCGTGCCGTGTTGGCCGACCACGTGGAACCGCTGGGCAATGCCATTTTCATTCCGGTCTTCTTCGTGAGTGTTGGATTAAATATGACCCTGAACCATTTAGCGGATAACTTAGGCATCATCGCAATCTTAACGGTGTTGGCCTGTGTGACCAAGCTGATTGGTTGCGGCCTGGGTGCTCGCTTGAGTGGGTTTACCATGGGCAGCAGTACCGTGATTGGGACCGGGATGATTGCCCGGGGCGAAATGGGCTTGATCACCGCGCAGATTGGTCATCAGGCCGGTTTACTCGGTGGCAGTGACTACTCCGCCATGATTCTGGTGATTGTTTTGGCTACCGTCATCGCGCCCCTGTTATTGAAACAGGCATTGAAACGCATGCCAGCGGGCCGGCCAGAACAGGCGGTCTAACAAGTATAGTCGAATAAATTAATTAAAGGCCTGGCTAAATTCGTGATGAATTTAGCCGGGCCTTTAAACTTAAGGGAGCCAAAATGGCGGTAAGATTGACGTGAATACCAGACAACTAACTAGGCTGAGCAAGCAGGTTAAGGTGTAAAAACCAATAAAACGAGGCAGTCCAATAGAATAAAAGGGGCCAAAGCCAGTCTGCAGTACTGGGGGTCTACGGCCAGTTTAAGTGACCAGAGGTGGGCCAAGTTGGCCAGCTGTGTCGGTGTTCTTGGCTGGGGTCCTTTCCCAGCCTAGAACACGGGACGACCTTTGAGACTGTGACCTTTCAGGCTCAAAGTCGAGGTGGAAGACCGCTTCTCAGTCTGGAACCGACCCCATAGCAGGCCCACTTGAGCCCACCGCCGGGAACGCCCCAGAACCAGCCCTAGAAATGCCCAGTCCAGTGAAAGACTTGCTTTATCGGGGGAAGACGCGTAAATTTAGGGAAAGCTAGACGCAGCGCGGAACATTTCACGGGAGGAATAATCATGAAGAAACCCTATTTTTTAATCGGATTGGCAGCCGTCACCCTCGGCTTAACGGCGAACAATCTGTCGTCAGCCCAAGCCGCAACGTGGCACGCAGGGACACCCAAGGTTTTGCGCCACACCTGGTTTTACAACGGTAAGGACGACAACAAGGCCTACATCACCTACAGCAAGTCCAAGAGTACGGGGAACTTATTTGGCTACGATAGCACCAGCGAACGCTACTACCGGCTGCCGGGGTATGGCTTGAAAAAGCTGAAATATCAATCCTTAGGCAAACACGTTTACCGGTTGTCCGGGATTCAGTATTCGCCCAAGGGCAGTCAGGTCCAGTTTGACGGGCAGCGCATGACGTACAAGGTCAAGGTGACCAAGCAACACCTGCACTTCTACAAGGGTTATAAAAATTATGTCCGCAAGGCAACCTTCGCCACCATGAAGGCGCCCACCGGCTTATCATAGGTCAAAATAAAGTCTCACCAACAATTTCTGCTGGTGAGACTTTTTCATATCGATTAATTTTGAAATTCGTGTTCGATCGTGAGGTCTGACGCGGGAATCTTGTTGGAGGCAATCAGCGGGGAGGCCGCGCCGATGCACAACAGGGTCAAATGGTGCATGGCCCGCGACGCAATCGTGTAGAGCGTTCCGGTCAGCTGCTCATTGGGATAATTCTCCGCGGACACGTTGTAGGCGATGACGCTGTCGAACTCGAGGCCCTTGGCCAGGTAGATTGGCAGGACGACGATGCCCTTCGGCAGGGAACGGTCGGTGTCCGTCAGCCGCGTGATGTCGAAGTCGCGGTGGAGTTCCTGGTAAACGTACTTGGCCTCCGCCGTGCTCTTGGTCAAAATGGCCACGGTGCCGTTGGTCGCCAGCTCTAATTTCAGCTCGTGGGCCAATGCCTTGAACGCCGCTGCAGCATCGTAGCGGATGATGACCTTCGGCAGGTCGCCCGGCCGGTTGAAGGCCTCAATCTGGTCACCGTCGGGCAGGAGGGCCTTGGCAAAGGTGGTGATGGGCAGCGTCGAGCGGTAGGATCGCCGCAACGTGATCAGTCGTGACCGCTTGACGTTCAACGCGGCATCCAACTTTTTCAAAATGGCTTCCGGGGCTTCGACTGCCTTGAATAGGGCCTGTTCGCTGTCGCCCAACAGGGTGAGCTTGGCCCGCGGGAAGGCATGTTGCAGGTAAATCAATTGGGCCATCGAATAGTCCTGCATCTCATCGACAAACAGGTGCTGCATCCGGTGATTGGCCCCGCCACCCGCGAGAATGTCCCGCAGGTAGAGCAGCGGTGCCGCGTCTGTCAGCGCCAGCCGGTGAAACTCGATGTCGTGTTGGTAAGCAGCGATGACCGTTTGCCAGTCGTCAGCGGAGACGTCATCTGGCAGGGGACACTGCTGCAGAAACGCCGTGTACTGGCTATAGGCGTCCAGAAAGTAGCCGTTGTAAATGGCATCGTCGACCGACCGCAAGCGCCGCCGAACGATTTGGCGGGCGATGAAGTCAATTTCATCGTCCAACTGCTCAAATTGGCCGAGGTGTTTTTCTCCCAACAGGTTGTGGTAATCCTCATCGCTGAGTTGATCGATGGTGTCACGGACCCAGTCCTCCTTGGCCTCGTCGGCGATGCGGTGCTTGAGCCGCTTTTCCAGGGCATTCTTGGTCCGGAGGAGGCGGTCGGCCGGCGCCGTGGCGTCTGGAAATTGGCTGTAGATGTCCCGAATTTCTTCCTTACTGAAGAAGACACGGCTCTTGAAGCGAATGTCCGTGAATTTTAAATCGGCCGGTGAACACTGGTAACAGTAGTCCTTGACCGCCGTCATCATGGCCGCACTCTCCCGGAAGTTGCGCAGGGGGAGGTTGACCGGCGTTTCCTGGTCGGCTTCGTAGCGTTCAAATTGCGTTTGCACGTTGAGTCCCTGGAACCGTTGCGTGAGAAATTCTGCCAACGTGACCTGCCGCATGTTGCGCTCACCCAGGCTAGGGAGCACGTCGCTGATGTAGTGACTGAACAGGCGATTCGGCGAGAACAGGACGATTTGGTCCGCCTCTAGATCCCGCCGACTGTGATACAGCAGGAAGGCGATTCGCTGTAAAATGGCGGACGTCTTGCCGGAACCCGCGACCCCTTGGACCACCAGGAGGTCACTCTTGGTATCGCGGATGATGTCGTTTTGTTCCCGTTGAATGGTCGCCACGATATTTTGCATGGTGGCGTCGTTTTGCTCGCCCAGGGCATGCTGGAGCATCTCGTCACCCACGGTTTCGTTGGTGTCGAACATGCTCTCGATTTGCCCATTTTGAATCAAAAATTGCCGTTTCTTTAAGAGGTCGGTCTGCTGGTCGCCAGCGGGGGTGCTATAGGCGACCTTCCCGAGGACCCCGTTGTAGTAGATACTGGAAATGGGGGCGCGCCAGTCGTAGACCAGAAAGTTCTGGTCATCGTCGACGAATGAGGCGGTCCCAATATAGAGGGACTCGGACTGCGTTTCACCCGGATCCTGGATGTCGATGCGGCCAAAGTAAGGGGACTTTTGGAGTTCCTTAAAAGTATCCAATTGGTCTTGAATAATGTTTTGGTTTTCAGTCAGCCGGGAGACCAGCGCCCGTTGCTGTTGCAGTTCAGCACTGGTTTCGATTCGGTCATCGACTTCAAACCAGTTGACCGAGGTGTTTTCACTATAATTCTGCAGGACGTTGCGCAGTTCTTGGTGCGCGGCGTTGTAGTCGGCATCGGTCTTCGCGATACGCTTACCAATTTCATTTGCCACGCGGTCGACACGCTGTTGTTCCTGTGCTTCTTCGCTGGTGGTCAAACTGACCGCCTCCTTTTGCTAGGCTAAAGTGCCTAACAAGTTTAGTCATATTCCCCGGCCGTGTCAATCAATCCCCCTTCGATTGTCGCCATTTTTCTGTTTGGGGGTGGTTTCGCCTCCGGGCGGGGCTAAATAGACCGTGACGCTGTGGGCGGACGACTGGAGTCAAAGAGCGGTCTCCAGTCTTGCTTTGAGCCTCAAGAAGCGAGTCTCAAAGTCACCATTTCCTGAGGTACCCTCAGGAAATCCCACGGCTGAGTCTATTTAGCCCCGCCCTGCGGCTGACGGTGGCGGAGGTTGGCGACAATCGGAGTGGGATTAGGCTAACACTTTGTTCTCCTTTAGATGGATGTGGTGGGGAGGACGCTCCGAGCCTGAGGAGCGGTCTCGGGACTTGCTTTGAGCCTCGAAGACCGAGTCTCAAAGTTACCATTTCCTGAGGTACCCTCAGAAAATCCCGCGGCTGAGCCTATTTTGAACCACCCTGCAGGGCTGACGGCGGCGGAAGTTGGCGACAATCGGTGTGGGATTGGGCTGACACTTATTTCTATTACAATTTATTCAGCAGCATACCAATTTTCCAGATGATAAGTTATCCTTACGATGTAAGCGGTTTTATGGTACGCTTATGTTGTCCCATTAGTTTTATATTCTGTGATACATAAGCATAGTTGTCGTTTCTCTGAGATTGGAAAGGATGATTTGAATGCAAGGTTGGCAATTTACGAAGACACATGAACCCCTGCAATTGGTTGAGGTCGCGGACCCCGTTGCGGCGGCTGGACAGGTTGTGATTGACATCAAGGCTTCTGGGTTGTGTCATACTGACGTGACCATCATTGATGACCCCGGGTGGATGGAATTGATTCAACCGCCAGTTATTTTAGGGCATGAATGTGCGGGCGTGATTGCATCCGTCGGCACGGGGGTCACTAAATTTAAGCCAGGCGACCGGGTCGGGGTTTGCCCGATTGATCCGGACACCCAAGTCTCAATCGGTGGGGTCGTTGACGGGGCCTACGCGAACAAACTTGTTGTCCCCCAGACCGAGTTGATTCCATTGCCCGACAACGTTTCCTTTATCGATGGTG
This sequence comes from Levilactobacillus mulengensis, assembly GCF_003946045.1. Taxonomy (GTDB): domain Bacteria; phylum Bacillota; class Bacilli; order Lactobacillales; family Lactobacillaceae; genus Levilactobacillus; species Levilactobacillus mulengensis. The sequence goes on from NZ_RHNW01000009.1 coordinate 18,180, forward strand.
CCGCAGCAACTGATGCTGGCATGACGTCTCACCGGGCTATCTTTGGCGTTGGTGGTGCGAAGGCGGGGATGAAGGTTGGTATCGTCGGCATTGGCGGTATCGGGGACTTTGGTGCCCAGCTCGCAATTGCCGCTGGTTGCGATGTCTATGCCGCCGACCCGAAGCCAGCTGCTAAGAAAATGGCTGAGGCGATGGGCTGCAAGGGAATCTTCGACGACGTTAGTGAAATGAAAGATATCGCCCCGGACCTCATTGTGGACTTCGCTGGCTTTGACAGCACCACGAGCCACGCCCTATCCGTTGTCGCCCCTGGTGGCAAGGTTGTCGTGGTGGGGATGGGAATTCTCCATTCAACCATCAGTACTTGGGACCTAATTATGAAACGCGCTCAGGTCGTTGGCAGCATGGGTGGCGACAGCTCAGACATTGCGGTTTGCTACGACGCGCTGTCTAAGGGCCAGGTCAAGCCAACGCTATCGACCATCGACTTCAGTAAAATTGATGAGGGACTGGAAACGTTGCGTCAAGGTGGCGTGACCGGTCGGCTGATTGCCACGCAAGACTAGCTAATTTAAAATTTTAAATCATCATCGGCGGTTAAATGCTGGTGATGATTTTTACGTTATCAGCACTTATTTAATGTGTAGGCCGGGACAAATAAGTCACGTAAGTCAGCCCAAATTGAGTCGTAACCGCCAACGCTTTCAGTATAAAAATCTTTGTGGAAGTTACCAGTTTACTTTACCCGAAAAAACCTCTAAAATAAGGAAATAGAACTTGATAAAAGTAGGCCAACATTAGAGAAAAACCGCTCGTGCTGAAACGGTTTTACGGCCCAAATGGGTCAAGCAAGTTTCATTTAATCGATAATTAATTATCGCGGTGTCGCCGTTATTGACGAGAGTGGTGGTCCCAACGACCACAAATTAGGTGGTACCGCGCACGAGCGTCCTATTGGCAATTGGCCAGTAGGGCGCTTTTTCAGAAAGGAAGAACAAAATGAGTAAAAAACACGTGATTTTAACTGGAGACCGACCAACGGGTAAGCTACATATTGGGCATTACGTGGGGTCATTGAAGAACCGGGTCGCTTTGCAAAACACCGGTGATTACGATACCTATATCATGATTGCGGACATGCAGGCCCTGACCGACAACGCCCGGGATCCCGAAAAAATTCGCCACAGCCTGTTACAAGTCGCTTTGGACTACCTGGCCGTGGGTATCGACCCTGCCAAGTCCACGATTTTGGTACAATCCCAGATTCCTGCCTTGAACGAGCTGACCATGGCTTACCTGAACCTGGTTTCCGTTTCTCGGTTGAACCGGAACCCAACCGTTAAGAGTGAAATTAAGCAAAAGGCCTTTGGCGAAAGTGTGCCGGCTGGCTTCTTCATCTACCCAGTCAGTCAAGCCGCTGATATCACGGCGTTCAAGGCCGATACGGTCCCAGTTGGGGAAGACCAAGAACCGATGCTGGAACAAACGCGAGAAATTGTGCGGAGCTTCAACAATATCTACCAACAAGAGATTCTGGTCGAACCCGAAGGCTACTTCCCACCGAAGGGCCAAGGCCGGATTCCCGGCTTGGATGGCAACGCCAAGATGAGTAAGTCCCTCGACAACGCCATTTACCTGGGCGATAGTGCTGACACGATTCAAAAGAAGATCATGTCCATGTACACGGATCCAGAACACATTCACATCGAAGATCCTGGCCATATCGAAGGCAACACCGTGTTCACCTACCTCGACATTTTTGCCGACGACCGGGAACACGTTGAAGAATTAAAGGCCCAATACCAACACGGTGGCCTGGGTGACGTGAAGATCAAGCGGTACTTGAACGAAGTCTTACAGGCTAAATTACAACCGATCCGCGAGCGCCGTGAAGCCTTCGCTGCCGATGAGGGCGCCGTTTACGACATCCTCAAGCAGGGGAGCGAAAAAGCTAACCAAGTTGCCGCACAGACCTTACGTGAAGTTCGGCACGCGATTGGCATCGATTACTTCGGTTAGATTGAAACGGGGGATGAACAATGCAAAACTTAGCCATTGTTGATTTGGGCTCTAACTCGGTCCGGATGGCCGTTAACGAACTGCATGACGACGGCACGTACCGCGAAGTCAACCGCATCAAGGCTGACAGCCGTTTGTCAGAGGGGATGGGTCCCGAAAAGATCCTCCAACCGAAGGCGATGGACCGCACGATTGCGGCGTTGAAGTCGTTCCGACCGTACTATGAGCAATTGCCCCATTTAATTGTTAGGGGAATTGCGACGGCGGCCGTGCGCCAAGCCCGTAACCGCGACGAATTTTTAAAACGCGTCGCAGCGGCCACGAACATTGAATTAGAAGTGTTGTCCGGGGACCAGGAAGCCTACTACGACTACCTGGGCGCGGTCAACCGGTTAAAAATTAAGGATTGCCTGTTGCTGGATACCGGTGGGGCCAGTTGTGAACTGGTTCACGTCAAGGATGGCCGCGATGCCAACCTGATCAGTGTGCCGTTTGGCGCCGTTAACTTGTCGGAGCAGTTCCGGCTCGATGACCGGGTCACGGCGGTAGACTTGTTTTCCGCGCAGGTTTTCCTTCGGGAACGCCTCCAGGATATTTGGTGGCTCAATGATGCCAAACACCTGCCACTGGTACTTTTAGGTGGTGCCAACCGGACACTGGCTCGGATGAACCGCCAGCAGCAAAAGATTTTGCACGTCGAAAATATTCACGGCTATCGGCTCACCACAGGTCAAGTCATGAAGACGTTTGAACGATTACTGCGGGTACCTTTGCGGGAACGCAAGCGCATCTCTGGTCTGGAGACGGAGCGGGCTGATATTATTATCGGGGGGATGTTGCCCCTGGTCACGCTGCTCCAAATGCTGGATTCCGACCGGGTCATTTTCTCTGAAAGTGGCGTCCGGGAGGGTATCATCTCCGAGTACTTGAGTCAACGTTAGGAGGGACATCAATGAGCCAACCACCATTTTACCGGCTACCCTATGAGGCACGTCGGGACCAAATTGCCAGCCAAAGCCATTTGACGGTCGATCAGTTAGTTGAGCTGACCGCCCACCGGCAGGCGACCGACGAGAGTTTAATTGAAAATTATCTCACGACGTACGGTCTACCCGAGGGCGTCGCCGTGAATCTGACCGTCGATGGCCGACCGGTGACGGTGCCGATGGTGACCGAGGAACCCTCAGTCATCGCGGCAGCTAGCAATGGTGGCCGACTATTGGCCAGTCCAACGGGGATTGAGACTCAGGTTACCCAGCGAGAATTGATGGGGCAAATCGTTTTCAGTCACGTCATTGATCCCGGTGATTTAGTTAAGTGGTTGACGGCTAACCGCAAGCGACTCCTTAACGTGGCCGATGCGGCGCACCCCAGCTTGATTACCCACGGGGGTGGCGCCAGCAGTCTACGGATTCGCCAGCTGCCACCCGACTGGGTCTTGCTGGACGTCTTCATTGATGTTGGCGAGGCCATGGGTGCCAATTTGGTCAATACCATGACGGAAGCCGTGGCGGCGGACATCAAGGCGCACCGCGACGAGGATATTCTAATGAGTATTCTCAGTAATTACGCGACGCACAGCCTAGTGACCGCGACCTGTGAAGTGCCGGTTAATCAGGTGAAAACGCCCACGATTGCCGGGGCCGCGGTGGCCCAGCGGATCGTCGAGGCCAGTGAACTGGCTCAGGTCGATCCGTACCGCGCCGTGACCCACAACAAGGGCATTATGAATGGCATCGATGCCGTCGTCCTGGCGATGGGCAACGACTGGCGGGCCGTCGAGAGCGGCGTGCACGCCTACGCTAGCCGCAATGGCCAGTATCAGGGGCTCAGCCAGTGGTCAATCGTTGATGGTAAATTACGCGGCGAGTTGACGCTTCCCCTGGCCTTGGGCTTTGTGGGCGGCGCCACACGGGTACTACCACTGGTTAAGGTGAATCAACAGATCGCCCACGTGACGAGTGCCCGGGAACTGATGGGCATCACCGCGGCGGTCGGACTCGCCCAGAACGTGGCGGCCTTGCGCGCACTGGTGACCGACGGCATTCAACGCGGCCACATGTCCCTGCAACGCAAGTCGTTGGCCTTATCCGTCGGGGCGACCCCCACGGAGCTGCCTGCAGTGATGCAACGCTTAGCGACCATCACCCAGCCAACCATGGCGCAGGCCCAAGCGGCCCTAACCGCCGTCCGTCAAGCAAATTTAAAGGAATAGGTGAAAATAAACAGTATGCAAGCAAAAGATGTCAAATTAAATAAAGAGGTTCAAAGCCTGTTAGATCAAGTTAATGCCATCTACCCAGGCAAGGTTGAGGTCCAATTTATTGGGGAACTGCAAGCCGGTTTCGTGCGGCATGACCAGGCCCAACAGATGCAAATGGGCAAGGACATCGCCATTCAGGTGGCCGATTTGACCGCGCCAAACTACACGGCCTCTCACGAACTGCTCCATTTGTTAATGATTCTATCCGGGTTCCCCCAGGTCTTCTTCTCCTTGACGACCGGCCAACCCCAACTCGACGAACAACTGATGATCATGGGCACCGAGCTGTATGATATCGTCAGCCACGAAGTCGTGGTCAGCGAACAACGCAAGCACCATTTAATCGACGACCACATCAAGGATTTATACTTGAAAGGGGTCACGGCAACCATTAAGCCAGAGCCCAACCCAGTTGATGACGAAATGACGTTGCGGACGTTGACCTTGCTGGATGCTTTAGTCTTCTTCGGTACCGACGACCAAGACCTGATGGCCCAATTCACCAAGGATTATCCCATCAGTTTCGCTGCTGCTCAGAAGCTGTATAAAGTTATCACGGAAAAGCCAGTCGACTCACCATTTAGCCTGCGCCGGAACGTGGTCAAGCTGTTCAAGGCCTTCGATGCCCAACTGGAAGCCTGGAACCTGCCAGCTCTGCACAACACCGAGTTCACAACGTTAACCAGTGTCTTGTCCAAGCGGCAATTGAGCTTACAGGTCAAGCAGATTTTTGAGCTGTACCATTCAGACATGCATGAGAAGACCACGCAACGCCGCGGCTACGTCGGCTTCAATCACGCCGACGAACAAAACGCGTTCGTGCTCCCAGCACCAGCGCCCAAGGATGATACGCCAGAGTACTTCACGAAGATTTACAGCATGACGGTCGAAGAACTCTTCAAGCAACTCAAGATGCCATACATCTTGCGGTAGCGGCTAGGTTTCGCCTTACCGGGCGGGCAAAATGAGACCGGAACGCTGGGGCGGACGTCCCAAGCCTGAGAAGCGGTCTTGGGACTTACTTTGAGCCTCCAAGGGCGAGTCTCAAAGATACCAGTTCTCTAGGCGGCCTAGCCGCCAAGAGAACTCCCACGGCTGGGCTCATTTTGCCCGCCCTCACGGCTGACACTGGCGCTAGCAACATGTATGCCTATTCAGCTAGATTGCAGTATGACACTAGTTTTCATTGAGTTGGCAGGATGTATTTTGAACTTTACGAAAAGAATCCGCGACAATCAGCTGAAACCAGCATACAATGAGAGCGAAATCTGTTTACGATTCGATTGATTTTATGCAAGTGTTAGTCATTGTGGTATGAAGAATGTTGGTTGAAATCTGTACACTGTGCCTGACATAAGTACAGATGTAATCAGACCAACGAACTGAAGTAACGTTAAGTTAGATGGACCATGTTAGTGACCAGAGGTGGGCCAAGGTGATCAGCTGTGTCGATGGTCTTGGCTGGCGTTCTTTTCCAGCCTAGAGCATGGGACGACCTGAGAGACTGGTGATTTTCCAGGCTTTCAGGCGAGGTGGAGGACCGCTCCTTAGGCCGGAACCGGGCCCCACAGCAGGATGGCTTAAGCACACCGCTGGAAACAACATAGCATAAAGTGAATCTTAGTTGGCTTTACGGCTGAATAGGGGGACCTTTGTACTTTAATGCTAGCTTAAAATGATAGGGCTAGTGTCAGCGACCAGAGGCGGGTCAAGTTGACCAGCTGTGTCGATGGCCTTAGCTGGGGTTCTTTCCCAGCTTAGCCCATGGGACGCCCTTTGAGACTTGGGTTTTAGGCTCAAAGGCGAGGCGGAAGACCGCTTTCCAGGCTGGAGCCGGGCCCCACAGCAGGGCTGCTTGAACCCGCCGCCGGGAGCGAAAGTCGCACGTGTTTTAAGATATGGATTTGATTTAAGAAGGGATGATGGGGATGGAAGCGAGCTTGCAAGCAACCTTTGATGACGCCAAACACATCGTGTTTCTAACTGGTGCGGGCGTCTCGACGCCGTCGGGGATTCCAGATTACCGGTCGAAAAATGGCCTGTATACGGGGCACCGCAACGCCGAGTATTACCTGAGTCACGCCTGCCTGGTACAGGAGCCAGAGGTCTTTTATGATTATGTGAAACAAAACCTGTACTATCCAGACGCCAAACCCAACGTCATTCATGAAAAACAGGCGGCCCTGACCCAGCAGGACCGGGCGATGGTGATCACGCAAAATATTGATAACCTGTACAACGTGGCGCACACCAAGCACTTGGTGGAGTTCCATGGCAACATGTACCAGGTTCACTGCCAAGTCTGTGGCGCGAAGGTCGATTGGCAAGACTACTTGCGCGACCCGCACCACGACGTTGATGGTGGCTGGTTGCGACCGGACGTCGTGCTTTACGACGAGGGCCTCAACGAACTCAATGTTCAGCGGTCGGTTGCCGCGATGGGCCAGGCCGATTTGGTCGTAATTGTCGGGACCTCCATGCGGGTTTACCCGTTTGCCGGACTCTTAGACTACCGCAATCAACAGGCCAAGGTGGTCGTGGTCAACCAGGAGCGCTTGAATCTGGGCTTTGACTACACGATGGTTCAGGCGGACGCTACTGAGTTCTTCAACGAACTCCAAGTTCGGGGGTAAGCCGATGACGCATCAAGAAGTAATCCATCAACTACACGGGCTGGTGAGGCGTTTGCGTTGGTTAAACGTGCTCCAGCTGATTCCAGATACCCTGGTCATCTACGGGATCCTCCAGCTGGCCTTTAGCGGGCAAATTGTCACGCTATTTGAAGCGAGTTTTTCTCGCAACCAGGCGGTCCTTGTGACGGTGCTCTTTGCGTTGATTGACCTCTGTGTGACCGGGATTCGCTACAACGACCGGGTCGCTGGCAAGCGCCTGATCAGCCAACTGAGTGGTCGCCTGACTACCCCTGAAGCCGAATTGATTAAGAAGTTTGAACGTTTTAAGTAAGGAGTGGTTTGGCATGATTACCATTGGGTTGACCACCTGGACGGAGCATCCGGCGTTAATTGGCGGCGACACGCGGCCCGTAACGTTACCGGAGTATGCGGGGCATTTTCCTGTCGTTGAGCTGGATACGCCGTTCTACGGGATTCCTCGCCAGAGCACGATTGAGAAGTGGCAAGCGGCCGTGCCGGATGGTTTTCAATACATTTTGAAGGCCAATCAGGTCATGACCCGGCACGACCGGGATGAAACGTTACCCGAGACCGAGCGGAATCTGGCCTTTGACCAGTTTCGCACGGCAATTCAGCCACTGGTCACGAATCAGAAACTGTTGACGGTGCTCTTTCAGTTTCCACCGTTCTTTAACCGGACGACGGCGAACATCGAATACTTGCGGCAGGTCCGCGTGTTGATGGGGAACTTGCCCGTCGCCGTGGAGTTTCGCAGCCCCAGTTGGTTTGCGACGCCTGAGATGAGCGCAGACGTGTTGGCCTACCTGCAATCGTTGCGGTTCACCAACGTGACGACCGACGAGCCGCACAATCTAAATGATGGGATTCCCCTGGATGAGACCGTGACGACGCCTAACTTGGCAATGGTTCGGCTCCACGGTCGCAACGCCGAGGGCTGGTTCAATCAGGGCCAGAATTGGCGGAAGACCCGCACCCTCTACCACTATTCGGAAGAGGAGTTGCAGGACTTTGCGGCCATGGTCAAGCGCTTGGATCAGCAGGCTAAAAATGTCTGTGTGATTTTTAACAACAACGCGGGTCGTGACGCCGCGCCAAATGCCCAGCGACTTCAAGAAATCTTGGACCTACACTGGCAAAATTTGGCGCCACAACAATTAGACCTATTTTAAATAAATGAAATGAGCAGGTACGCAACTGAGTGAATCGGTTGGGTACTTTTGTCTTTTTTCAGTGGCTAGTTTCACCACAAAATCCTGGGTTAGCGCTATGGCTAAACCGGGGTTTATGCTATACTTGATTAGAATTTATCATGAATTTTAACCCGATAATAACGGAATAATTTAGAGCGAGGGAAGGCTTTTATTTTATGGCAGACAAACCAAGTTTTTACATTACAACACCGATCTACTACCCATCTGGGCGGTTACATATCGGGAACTCTTACACCACGATTGCGTGTGACACGGTTGCACGTTACAAGCGTAGCAACGGTTACGACGTTTTCTTTTTGACCGGGACCGACGAACATGGTCTGAAGATCGAAGACAAGGCTCAATCACAAGGCCAAACGCCCCAAGAATACGTGGATGGCATGGCTAAAGGCATCAAGGAACTCTGGAAGACGCTGGAGATCTCTAACGATAAATTTATCCGGACGACCGACAAGGAACACGTGGCCGCCGTTCAGGAAGTTTTTGAACGCCTGTTGAAGCAGGGCGACATTTACCTGGGTGAATACGAAGGTTGGTACTCCGAGGATGACGAAGAATACTTTACCGAAACGCAGCTCGCCGAAGTTTACCATGATGACAATGGTAAGGTCATCGGTGGGAAGGCGCCTTCTGGCCACGAAGTTTCCCTGGTTAAGGAACAATCGTACTTCTTCAAGATGAGCAAGTACGCGGACTGGCTGTTAGACTTCTACCACAGCCATCCCCACTTCATCCAACCAGAATCTCGGATGACGGAAATGATCAACAACTTCATTAAACCAGGCCTGGAAGACCTCGCCGTTTCCCGGACGACCTTCACCTGGGGGGTGCCGGTCAAGAGCAATCCTAAGCACGTGGTTTACGTGTGGATCGATGCCTTGCTCAACTATATCACCGCTTTAGGCTACGCCAGCGATGACGACGGTCTCTTCAAGAAGTTCTGGCCTGCCAACGTCCAAATGGTGGGTAAGGAAATCGTGCGGTTCCACTCTATTTACTGGCCAATCGTGTTGCACGCCTTGGGTATCGAAGCCCCAGACGAATTGTTTGCTCACGGCTGGTTATTAATGAAGGACGGCAAGATGTCCAAGTCTAAGGGGAATGTCATTTACCCCGAAACCTTGGTCGACCGGTACGGCTTGGATGCGCTGCGGTACTACCTGATGCGCGCCATGCCTTACGGAAACGACGGGACCTTTACGCCCGAAGACTTCGTGGACCGGTTGAACTATGATTTGGCCAACGACCTGGGGAACCTGTTGAACCGGACCGTTGCCATGATCAACAAGTACGAAGACGGCAAGCTGCCCGAATTCAAGGCTGGCGTGACGGCCTTTGATAAGGACCTCGAAGCCACGGCCGAGACGGTTATCGCCAACTACCATGACTTAATGGACAAGATGCACTTTGCCGATGCCCTGGCTGAAATCTGGAAACTGGTTTCCCGGACCAACAAATACATTGACGAAACGGAACCTTGGAACTTAGCCAAGGACGACAGCAAGGCAGATGACTTGGCCGCTGTGATGGCCCACTTAGCTGCCAGCTTACGGGTCATTGCCACGCTGATCAGCCCGGTCATGACTCATGCGCCAAAGGAAATCTTTGCCCAATTAGGCTTAGATCCAGCCACGCTGACCATGACCGACCTCAAGTTGGCCGACTTACCAGCTGGTAAGCAGGTCGTTGCCAAGGGGACCCCAATTTTCCCTCGGATCGACGTGCAAGAAGAAGTGGACTTCATCCAAGGCCAGATGACCAAGTCTGAAAAGACCAAGGGTCGGGCCGCCATGGCAGCGAAGGCCCAAGCGCAACAAGAAGCCGCTCAGGCCGACGTTGCTGAAGACCTGACGCTGAACAAGCCAGAGATTCGCTTCGATAAATTTGAAAAGATTGAACTGCGGGTCGCTGAAATCAAGGCGGTCGACCACGTTAAAGGGGCCGACAAACTGCTGAAGTTCCAGCTGGACGCTGGGGACCAAGGGAACCGCCAGATCTTATCTGGGATTGCCGAATGGTATCCAGAACCACAAGAATTAGTGGGCAAGAAGGTCGTGATTGTGGCCAACTTGAAGCCACGGAAGATGCGTGGGGAAGTCAGTCAGGGGATGTTGTTGTCCGCTGAACATGACGGCCAAGTCGAGTTATTGACCCTGCCAAGCTCCATGGTCAACGGTTCCGACGTCAGCTAGGGGTTACCTTCTGCTGCGCCGCGCCTCCGGGCTGGTGAAAATGGGCCGTGGCGCTGTGGGCGCGCGTCTGAAGCCTGAGAAGCGGTCTTCAGACTTACTTTGAGCCTCTGAGAAACGAGTCTCAAAGATAGCAGTTGCCTAAGCGGTAAACCGCTAAGGCAACTCCCACGGCTGAGCCCATTTTCACCAGCCCTGCGGCTGACATGGTGTTAACCCGTAGCTCACTGACGTAGGTGTTGGCAATGGCGGATGGTATTGTTAGCATGCCACACATAGCTTGTGGAGTGTTAGGTATTCCAGCCTGTGAAGTGGGCTTCCACCTCAACTTTGCGCCTGAAAAGCGGTCGCAAAGGTTGTCCCATGGGCTAAGCTGAGAAAATCGCTCAGCTAAGACCATCGACACAGCTGGTCACTTTGGCCCGCCTCTGGTCACTAACATTGACTGCGTGGCCCATTTTCACCAGCCCTACGGCTGACATAGTGTTAACCCGTAGCTCACTGACATAGGTGTTGGCAATGGCTGATGGTATTGCCAGCTCAGCATAACTGCATATAGTCTGTGGGCTGGTGGCAGTAACACCGGTAGCCAGTAGGGGTAACACTTCACACAAACAAAATAAAACCATAACCAAAACGTGGGCGGCGGATCGATGAGACGCCGGCTGCGTTTTGTTCGTTTACTAAATCAAACTAAGGTAAAGGAGAATGACGATGAAAATCTTTGATTCACATACACATTTGAACAGCGAAGAGTTCATCAACGATGTGCCTGGCTTCTTGAAGCGGGCTGCCGATTTGGGTGTCGTCAAGATGACCAATATTGGGTCGAACACGCAGCTGAACGCTGACGCCATCAAGTTGGCCCACCAGTATCCGCAGCTGTACGCCGCCGTTGGTTGGCACCCCGAAGATTCTAAGAACTACGACGCTGCGGCTGAAAAGTTGTTGGAAGAACAGCTCGCCGATGACCGGGTCGTTGCGCTGGGTGAAATTGGGTTGGACTATCACTGGGACACGTCGCCCCGGGATGTTCAGCGGAAAGTCTTTGCCCGGCAGATTGCGATTGCCAAGGAAGTGGGCAAGCCCATCGCCGTGCACAACCGGGATGCCTTTGAAGACACCTACCAAATCATTAAGGATGCCGACATCAGCGAAATCGGGGGCGTCATGCACAGTTTTAACGGTGACCCCGAGTGGCTGAAGAAGTTCCTTGACTTGGGGATGCACATCTCGTATTCTGGCGTTGCTAGCTTCAAGAACGCCCACGAGGTCCACGACGCCGTTCGCGCGACGCCACTGGATGTCATGATGGTCGAGACCGACGCCCCTTACCTGACGCCGGAACCGCACCGCGGCGAGCAGAACGAGCCTGGCTTCACCCGCTACACGGTCGAAGCCATTGCTAAGGAACGCGCGACCACGCCGGAAGAAATTGCGGCTGCCACGTTTAAGAACGCAGAGGAGTTTTACAAAATTAATGAAAAAGATTAAAGAGGTCCTCGTCGTTGAGGGCAAAGATGATACCAAACAAATCAATCGTGCAGTCAACGCCGACACCATTGAGACCCGGGGCTCCGCGATTGATGAGGACACGTTAGCCTTGATTCAAAAATTAGCGGACCAACGGGGCATTATTATTTTCACCGATCCGGATTTTTCTGGGGAAAAGATTCGAAAAATTGTGGCCGAGGCGGTGCCCAATGCCAAGCATGCCTTTCTCCCCAAGAAGGAAGGGCGTCCGGACAAGGCCGGTGGCTCATTAGGCGTAGAGCATGCCAGTCCAGAAGCCATTCGGGCGGCACTGGATCACGTTTACACGGAAACGACCGCTGCGCCAACCCTGATTACCCACGAAGACTTGATGGCCGCTGGCCTGATTGGTGGCGCGGGGGCCAAGGAACGGCGGGAGCAGCTGGGCGAACTGTTACAGATTGGCTACGTGAATGGAAAGCAGCTCGAGAAACGACTGCGGATGTTTGGGATTCAGCCGGCTGATTTTGCGGCCGCCCTCAAGCAGGTGCGCGCAAAGGAGGATAAATAATGATGAATGAAGTACCCGAAATTGGGTCACCAGCCCGGACTAAGGCGATTCTGAACCGGTACCATCTGGTGGCGAAGAAGAGTCTGGGACAGAACTTCCTGTCCGACCTGAATATCTTGCGGAACATTGTGGCCGCTGGGGATGTCACCGACCAGGACAACGTCATTGAAATTGGCCCTGGGATCGGTGCCCTGACGGAACAGATTGCCAAGCGGGCCCACAAGGTCGTGGCCTTTGAAATTGATGAAAACCTGTTGCCAGTCCTGGACGAGACGTTGATGGATTACGACAACGTCAAGGTCATCAACCAGGATATCCTGAAGGCTAATTTGCCAGAGGTCGTGGCGGCTGAATTTGAACCGGGCCATCCCCTGAAGCTGGTTGCCAACCTGCCATACTACATCACGACCCCCATCCTGATGGGCGTGCTCCAAAGCACGGTCGATTTCGATGCTATCGTGGTCATGATGCAGGCCGAAGTGGCCGACCGGCTGGTGGCAGAGCCGGGGACGAAGGCTTACGGGTCCTTGTCCGTGGTCATGCAGTACCGGGCGCACGTTGAGGTTGCCTTTAGCGTGCCGCGCACGGCCTTCATTCCACAACCGAATGTTGACTCCGCAATCATTCGCTTAACGCCGCGGGAGCCGCTACCAGTTAATCCGTACGAAGACAAAGCCCTGTTTAGTTTTGTTAAGGGATGCTTTGCCCACCGGCGGAAATCCTTGTGGAACAATTTGCAAGGCATCTTCGGCAAGCAACCGGAAGTCCGCGAACGAATTGAAGTTGTCTTAAATCAAACCGGAATTTCGCGTCAGCTACGGCCAGAACGCTTAACGCTGGTAAATTTCATTGAATTGACGAACGCTTTCCACAATGAAGGGCTTATGTAACCCTTACCAACTGTGGATTCTTGCGGTTTGATGGCTGTTGTGGTATAATTTGCAATTTCTGTGAAACGGTGCTATAATTGTTTCACAGAGGTGAAGTGCATGCCAACAAGTTTAGCGAACATTAAGAACAAACTGGACGATCGTATCGGCGAAAAGTTGATGGTGATTGCCCAGGCCGGTCGTAAGAAAACGACAGAGCGGCATGGAATTCTTCGGGAAACCTATCCAGCCGTTTTCGTGGTGGATTTAGACCAAAACGAAAATTCGTTCGAACGGGTTTCATACAGCTATACCGATATTTTAACTAAAAACATCGAAGTTGACTTTGATGAACAATAATTGGGCCAATTAGGCCTTTTTATTTTGCCCAATTTTTTGACAGACTGACCTGACCGTGAAGCGTGTGTCAAGGCCGGTAGTGGCGCTTAATCCCGCTAACTACCTGGCTTTTGACACACGCTTTTTATTTTGGCTAAAACCATAGTATAATAGGCTTAATTAGAATTACGAGAACGGTAGGCAACCTACCTAGTAGAATTCAGGTGAGCACATGCAACTGATTGAAAAGGCGCCAGCTAAGATAAACCTCGGGCTTGACACCCCGTACCACCATCAGGATGGGGCGGAGGAGTGGAACATGGTCATGACGTCCGTGGACTTGGCCGACTATGTCGAAATTCAAACATTAACCAAGCACAAACGCATCCGGGTCGCCTCGGATAGCGGCTTTTTACCAAATGATCAGCGGAACCTAGCCTTTCAGGCCGCCCATTTGCTGCAAACAAACTACCACATTGATGAGGGGGTCAATATTCGCATCAAGAAAAATATTCCGGTAGCGGCCGGTTTGGGTGGTGGATCATCGGATGCCGCTGCGGTCCTACGCGGACTGAATCAGGCCTGGTCGTTGGGCCTAAGCTGGCAGGAACTGGCCGAGCTGGGTCTCCAGATTGACTCGGACGTGCCGTACTGCGTTTACGGACGGACGGCCCACGTCCGCGGGCGGGGCGAGCGAATCACCCCGCTGTCCAAGCTACCGGCGGCCTGGGTCGTTTTGGCCAAGCCCAAGGTGAGTGTTTCCACGCCGACGATTTTGCAGCAGATTCGTTACGACAACCTGGAACACCCAGACATTGAGGCGCTGCTGCGAGCCGTCCGGGACCAGGATATCGACGGGATGTGTGCCGTCATGGGCAATGCCTTGGAACCGCTCACAGCGCACCGCTACCCCGAAATCACCCAGTTGAAGCAACAGATGATGAAGTTCGGCGCCGATGCCGCGCAAATGAGTGGCACGGGGCCCACGGTCTTTGGTCTGTGCAGCAAGCAATCACGGGCCCAACGGGTCTTTAACGGCATGAAAGGGTTCTGTCGTGAAGTGTATTTGGTGCGGCCGTTGCCTTAGTTGCTTTAGGGATTAGTTGTTTCTTTTTTAAGTGAATTGATGGTCGTTTAGTACGGGCTATTTTGTTTAGGCCTGGTAACTTACGTGTGCTATATTGAATGCTAAGGAGGCGAAGCTAGTCATGAAACTCAAAGAAATATATTCATCTGATTTTATCAGTCAGTTTGGTGAAAACGCTGACGGCTTTGGTCAATTATTATTGCTTCCCTCTTCTCCGTACATTGATTTAAAAAAAATTGCGGAATTACTTGGCATTAAACTCAATTATGTTCATTTACCAGATAACCATTCTGGGGAGTTTGACGAAGCTAATCAAACGATTAAAATTAACCAAAATCATCCTGACACACGCAATCGATTTACAATTGCCCATGAAATTGGTCATGATGTTTTAGGCCATCACGGGATTTCGCTACGTTCAACTGCCCTCGGTTCTTATGAAAGTGTCTTAGAGAAAAGTAATGAGATGGCGGCGAATAACTTTGCAGCGACTTTATTAATGCCTAGAAAGTTATTGGTGAAATTAGTGAATGAAACAATCAACCGACTTGGGTTAGATGACGCTGGGTTAACCAAGCAGCAAGTTGGTGAAGTGACTAAAATCATTTCTCAAGAGTTGGCGGTATCTGAGGAGACCATGACTTATCGTCTTCAGAACGTCAGAATGTTTGTGAAGAGGGATGACTAAGGAAATATATGATGAGGTTCAAACGCGTTTAAAGGATATTCCGCTCTTCACTGAGGCTGAAATTAAAATTGTTGTGAAACCGGACTTACGGGAAACAAGCGATAATCAAAATGCGCTAACTAATTTAGCACAATATGGTGATTTTGATCATTATCATATTGAGAAACTAGTTTATTGCCCGAACACTGATCCAGAAGCCGCATTTGAGCAAGTCGCCCAAACTGTAGAAGCGATCAACCAAGACCTAGCGCATGGAAAAATTGAGAATTGGCATATCTTTTACTTGTACAAGGAACTAATTCAAAAGTTAGTTCAGGATAGAAGTGAAGGATATTTTAATTACTTCAGAGGCCAGTTTGATGATTGGCCGTTGATCCCCAGCTTATTCCGGGGGAACACCAAAAAGTCTTTCATTAGTTCATACGATAGGATTTATAATGACATTGCTAAGGAGTATCCTGATATTTTGAGTTATATTCCTTACGCTGAAAGTCAGGCGGAGGCGCGTGCTGAACAATTAGCGATGCTCCAGCATTATGGTATGCGAACAAGTCTGCTGGATATTACGCAGAATCCATTTATTGCGTTACAGTTTATGGTTTTGGGATTTGAGACGGCTAAACATTGGCATTACAGTTCGTTTGACATGTACTGCATCGATGAAGAAAAACATGCTGAGTCTAATATTTTCGTTGCCGTCGTCAAAAATGACCGTAATAAACGCATTAAAGCTCAAAAGGGGCCCTTTTTTGATTATGATTATTTGAATGACATTCGAGTAACCAATATTCAAAAAATCCCGAGACTGAAGATTAGACTAGATTACGATATGAGTGGTGTTAGTGAAGCATTACAGA
The DNA here is from genome assembly GCF_003946045.1 of Levilactobacillus mulengensis. Taxonomy (GTDB): domain Bacteria; phylum Bacillota; class Bacilli; order Lactobacillales; family Lactobacillaceae; genus Levilactobacillus; species Levilactobacillus mulengensis. The sequence goes on from NZ_RHNW01000009.1 coordinate 34,400, forward strand.
AGCAACAGATAGAGTTCACGGGTTTAGCGAGATTTCTAAAGGAATCTGAGAAGAAGGCTGAGGCTTCGACGGTCGCCATGCAGAATCAGCTAGCTGAAAATATTAAAATGATTACGGAAATTCGTGAAAAAAGTCCGGAATTGATTAAGGATAGATTGAGTTATTTGCTGAGTCGAGATATTAGTCATAAGTTACGTGAGTATTTTTACTTGGAGAAAAATCTTTTTCCCGATTTCGATAAATACATTTCGTATTTGCAACAGCGAAATATTGAGCCAACAGAAAGATTAAATCGTTAGGAGCGAAGAGCCATCAATGCAGAGGAGATTTTTCAAGCCATTCAGGATGATCCGGCCAACCAGCAGTTTACCCAGCAAGGGATTCTGCCACTTTACCACGTTGACCCCCAGGCGGAAATCCTGTTGGTTAGTCAGGCGCCCAGCCGGCAAGCGCAGGCGTCCATGACCTTTTGGGATGACGCCAGTGGGAATCGGCTACGGGACTGGATGGGCGTCACCAAGGACCAATTTTACAATTCCGGTAAATTGGCCGTGTTGCCCCTGGACTTTTACTATCCGGGCAAGCACGTACACGGGGGCGACCTGCCGCCACGCAAGGGCTTTGCGGACAAGTGGCATGCGCCGCTTCTGGCGTTGATGCCTAACATCAAGCTGACCCTGTTGATTGGTCAGTATGCCCAGAAATACTATCTCCCCAAACGCGAGAAGACGTTGACGGCAACGGTCGAGCACTATGCGGATTATTTGCCAGCGTTTTTCCCACTGGTCCATCCGTCACCGCTAAATTATGGCTGGATGCACCAACACCCGTGGTTTGTAGAGTCGGTGGTGCCGGAATTGCAGACCCGTGTTGGTGAGATTATCTCATAAAATTTGTTAGCAAAGGAGGTGTCTGGGCATTTGTCCTGGACACCTCCTTTTTAGGTGAAGCGCTAGAAAGTCACGCTAGCCAAAATAATCCAAACCAGGATGCCGCCGTATAGGAGTCGGTCGCGTTTCGTCAAAGAAACTTGGCGGCGTAGACGGTCGACCAGGTAAACACCGACAAGCAAGACAAAATCAAAAATCATCACGACGGTCGTTGTAAACGTGTTTGGCAGGGCGAATTGGAGGATCATTAGTTTGCTCAGAAGAAACACGCCAGCGAGGAGGCTGATGAGAACCAGACTATGATGGTACTGGTGTCGGAGGTGCATCGTACTCACGTTCCTTTCCTTACGCGCACAAGCCGCAATTAGCTAAAGCTATTGTTAGCTATGCCTATTATGCCGCCGAAGACTAGTCAATGATCAGTGGGAGCAACGGTCAGTAAAGGACCCCCGCGCAACTAAAAAATTCCCGTACCACTAACGACTCTCGGGTCGCTGGTAGTGTGGGGATTTTTGGTAAAAACGTAACTTAGAGCGTCACAGTCACCGTGTTGCCAGTGAGGGCAGCTTGGGTGACGTGGCCATTTTCGTGAACGTGTACGGTGGCTGAACCCGTCAAACCGGTCGTGGTCACAACCAGTTCGTTGCCGTGACGGTCAACGGTGACCTTTCCCGCATCCTGGCCTTTTTGGTCGACAACCGCAACGGTCGTGGTGCCTTCGTGCATGTCGTAGAGGTGGATGTCAAGATCCTTGGTGAAGTCATAGTCGGCGTGAACGGCCTGAGGATTGCGCAACAGAATCGTGTTTTCCCGGGCCAGAACAGGGAGGTCTAACTCGCTGTAGTCCTTGCTGAACCATTTGCCATCAGTGACGTCGTAAACTTCGCTGTCGTCAATAATGCTGGTCCACTTGCCGGCTGGCAGGTAGAGGTTGACGTGGCCTTCATGGTTGAAGACGGGGGCAACCAGGATTTGGCTCCCCAACATGTACTGGTTATCCAGGGTGTGGGCGGTGAGGTCTTCGGTAAAGTCGAACCACATTGGCCGCATCAGGGGATTGCCGTAAGCCGTGTTGTGGGCGGCCTGGGTGTACAGGTAAGGCATCAGGGATAACTTGAGATTCACGAACTTCCGTGTATTTTCAACGGCTTCGTCATCGAAGTTCCAAGGCACTCGGTAAACATTGCTACCGTGGTACCGACTGTGAGAAGATAGCAGGCCAAATTGGGTCCACCGCTTGTACAGGTCGGCGGTTGGCGTGTCGGGACCGTCTTCGAACCCACCAATATCGTGGCTCCAGAAGGCGAAGCCGGAACTCAGGAAGGACAGCCCACCGTGTAAGGTGTCGGCCATATTCTTAAAGGTCGACAGTGCGTCACCACCCCAGTGAACGGGGAACTTCTGTGAACCAACCGTGGCAGAGCGGGCAAAGACGACCGCTTCATCTTCACCCTTGGCAGCGACAATCGTGTCGTAAACGGCCTGGTTGTATTGCAGGGTGTAGTAGTTATGTTCGCGCTTGGGGTCGGAGCCGTCGAAGAAGACCGCGTCGTCTACCGGAATCCGTTCGCCAAAGTCGGTCTTGAAGCAGTCTACGCCCATGTCAATCAGCGCTTGGAGCTTGTCTTGGTACCATTTAACGGCGGCGGGGTTGGTGAAGTCGACGAAGGCGTTGCCGGCTTGCCAGAGATCCCATTGCCAAATGTTGCCATTCTCGCGTTTGACGAAGTAACCGTTCTTCTTGCCCTCTTCAAACATCTTCCCCTTTTGGGCGATGTAGGGGTTGATCCAGACACAGACCTTGATGCCGCGATCATGAATCTTCTTGATCAAGCCTTCAGGGTCGGGGAACTCATCGCGGTCCCATTCCATGTTGGACCACTCGAACCCCTTTTGCCAGAAGCAGTCAAAGTGGAAAACGTCCAGCGGAATGTCGTGGTCCTTCATGCCATCAATGAACTTCATGACGGTTTCTTCACTGTAATCAGTGGTGAAGGAGGTCGTCAGCCAAAGGCCAAATGACCAAGCGGGTGGCAGCTGGGTCTTACCGGTCAATTCCGTGTAACGGTGCAGAATCTCTTGGGGTGTTGGGCCGTAGATCACGTAGTATTGTAAGGATTGGCCCTCGGTACTAAATTGCACGCGGTCAACGTTTTCGGAAGTGATTTCAAAGTCGACGGGTTGTGGTTGGTCCACGAAGACCCCGTAGCCGGCATCCGTTAAGTAGAAGGGGATGTTCTTGTAAGATTGTTCAGAGGCCGTGCCACCATCTTGGTTATCGATGCGGACTTCTTGGCCGTTCTTGATGAAGTTACCGAAGCGTTCGCCGAGACCGTAAACCTTGTCGTCTACGCCAACGTTCAGCTGTTCACGCATGTAGTCCAGGTTGGTGTCCTTGTCGTGAATCACGCCTTGGGCCTTGTCCAGTGACTGCGTTAATAGGTGATCACCATGTAAGAAGTCTAATTGGAAGGCTTGCTTAAAGGGGATGCGAGCGGTCAGTCCGCCTGTGGTAAAGGTCAGCTCGTTGTCACCCGTAGTGATGGCCACGTCCGGGTTCTGATCGGTAATGTGGTAGGAAGGTCCCTGCGTATCCTGATCGAAGTGGGTCAGCTTCACGCCAATCACACCTTCAATCGGGGAGGTCAGGTCAATCGTACTCATCCCCAAGTTCAGTTCATCGCCACGTTCGTTGATGAATTTGAAGGGGGCGTACAGGGTTAACTGCCGGTCCGTCTGCTGGTAATCGAAAACTTCTCGTGGTGAGTCAATCTGATATTGTGGCCGATCTAACCAATAGCCATTCGTAAACTTCATGGATAAACACCTCTTAGATTTTTTAGAAAATTGAATTTCTTAATCGACACCAACAGTGTACGGGGAATTTTACAAAATGTCAACGCTTTCACAAAGAGAATTTATCCTGGCTGAGTGTGGCGGACTGCCTATAGAGGTAAGAAAAAGTGGGCGATAAATTGCCAACCGGTTGCGCTGACCAATTATAACAAAACGGCTACATCAGGCCTAACCGAATTGATAACAGTCCTAGGCCAATTACCTAAAAATTTAAGAATTGACCATTTAACTAGACCCTACCAGGCTTTTACCCACCGTATTCACCCCCAAAGTCGTTCAACCCGTAAATTTGTCGTTGACAAGTGAAAACGGTTACAGTAAACTGTGATTTGAAAATTGAATTTCCTTGAATGCCGACGATTCAAACGCAAGACAATTGATTCAACCAAATAATGAGGTGTGTACTTATGAGTGAAAATGCTCCTAAAGTCGCGGTCGCCGAGAAGAACATGGTGCCGTGGAACGAACGAATTGCCTATAGCTTTAGTGACTTTGCCTGCAACCTGTCCTTCCAAATGGTCGGGACGTACTTAATGATTTTCTACACGGATACGTTTGGTATCAGTGCCGCGGCAGTGGGGACGTTGTTTCTGGTCGCCCGAATCGTGGATGCCTTTGATGGGCCATTCTGGGGAATCATGATCGACCACACGCATACCAAGTGGGGGAAGAGCCGACCGTACTGGTTATGGTTCTCGATACCGTTTGCGGTGTTCTGTGTGTTAGTCTTCACCACGCCCAATATGAGCCTGACCTGGAAATTGGTCTGGGCCTACGTGACTTACATCGGGGTCGACGTGCTGTACTCAGCCGTTAACATTCCGATTACTTCGATTTTGCCATCATTAACCAGCAATCCTCAAGAACGGGTCACGTTATCCACGATTTGGCAATTCATGGGGACGGCCGGTGCCACCATTATTACCGGGATCACGCTGACCATGGTTGCCTTCTTCGGCCACGGGTCAACCACGAGTGCCCGCGGCTGGTTCATCTGGGCCTTGATTGTCGGTATCATTGTGGTTATCATCTTTGGATTCGTCTTCAAGAACACGACGGAACGGGTCCAAACCAAGAGTTCTCGACAATCCATTCCAATCAAGGAATCTCTGAAGGCCTTGAAGCGTAACTGGCCTTGGGCCATCATCATCTTCATTAATTTCATCTACTGGATGGGGATGCAGACGCGGTCACAAGTCACGGTTTACTTCTTTAAGTACAACATGCACGATGCCAAATTGGCTTCCTTCGTGTTGAGTCTACAAATGGTTGCGCTGGTCGCCGTGGTCTTAACGCCATGGACGTCCAAAATGATTGGTAAACGGAACACGATGCTTGGTGGGATGATTCTCGCCGTGGTGGGGCAATTACTTTTGAGCCTGGGTGCCACGCATCTGAGTGTGCCAATGATTATCTTTGCCACCATCGTCGGTTACCTGGGGACTGGGTACGTTTCCGGTCTGATTGCCGTGATGTTAGCCGATGCTGTGGACTACGGAGAATGGAAGAACGGCGTCCGCGCTGAAGGAATTGTTACCTCTTTCTCTAGTTTTAGTGCTAAATTAGGTATGGGGATTGGTGGGGTCATCACCGGTTGGATTTTGACCGGGAGTGGCTACGTTGCCAACCATACGCAATCGGCTGCGGCCTTACGCGGAATCGAATTGAACTACATTTGGGTTCCCCTGTTGGGCTTCGCACTTTCCGGGATTGCTTTGATGTTCTACCACGTTGACGGCATTGAAAAACAAATGCAAAGTGAGTTAGCAGAAAAGCACGCCCGTGAAAACGCAGAGGACGGCGAATAACTAGATAAAGTGAGTGAACGGCATGATTATTAACAAGGACGTGATGCGTGATCACAACGAAAGGTCTGTCCTGCAGACCATCGTGAATCACGGACCGATTTCGCGGTCAGAAATTTCTAAATTGTTAGGGTTAAATAAGGTCTCGGTGTCAGACATCGTGGGCACGTTTAGCGACCGCAAATTAGTTCTGAGTCAGGGCGAAGCTACCTCCAATCAGGGGAGTGGCCGCCGTGCCGAGTTGGTGGCCTTTAACGCCACTTACGGCTATGTCATCAACTTCAGTATTTCCGGTGAAAAGCTGGAAATGCTGGTGACCCAGCTGGATGGGCGGGCCCTGGAATACAACGAAAGTCCCATTAGTCACCTTGCCGTAAAGGAAATTGTGGCGAAGATGGTCGATATGATCGGTCAATTGCCGAGTTTCAAGGCGGAGAACGGTCTTCAAGCCATCTCCATCGCCATCTTCGGGGTCGTTTATGAAAATGAAATCGTGACGTCGCCCTTCGTGGATTTCGCTGATTTCGACCTGGTCGGCTACTTTAAGCGCCGCTACCACGTGCCCATCATCTTGGAAAACGAAGCCAATCTGGCCGCCGTTTTCGAACAGGACTTCAGTAAGCAGGAACTGCAGAGCATCGTTGCCATCAGTATTCATGAGGGTATCGGGGCCGGCATCCTGGTCAACAAGCAGCTCTACCGAGGAAATTACGGGCGCGCTGGTGAAGTCGGTCACATCATGATTCAGGACACGGGGCGGAAACGCCAGCGCTTAGCCCAGCTGCCAAGCTTCGATGAGGAGTGGTCGGAAACGGCTTTGCTCAAGAAGGCGGCCCAAATCAAGGGCGTTGAGCAGTTCACCTTGACCGAGTTAGTCGCGGCGGCCAATCAAAACGATCCGGAGATTTCTGGACTACTTGAGGAGCTGTGCTACCACCTGGCCATCGTGACCAGCGACTTGATTGTCGCCTACGATCCACAGATGATTTTCTTCAACTCACCGTTGGTTGAACAACTACCAGAAATTTTAAAAAACATTCAGATGAAATTGAGCTTTATGCCATTGGTCCCACCACTGGTGATGTCTAAGGATGTGAAGTATGCCACCTTACTGGGCGGCGCTTCCTTGGCGATTCATGAGGTGCTGGCAATGCCCGGCACGCGGCTGATTTTTCACCATTAGAACCAGCAAAGTGGTCCGCAAGCTCATTCCTTGGGTTTGCTGGGCCACTTTTCTTTTTTAGACTGGTTTGGGGATGGGGTTGTATGTGATTTGCCGCCTACGGCCTCTGGGGACTCCGCCTTCTGTGGGGAGCGCTTGCGGCCTGCGGGGCGGTCCTCCAGCTCGGTTTGAAGCCGGGAAATCGCCGTCTCCAAACACGTCCCATGGTGTAAGCCCGGGGAAGTTCACCCCGGACTAACACCATCGACACAGAAGACTGCGTCCCCAGCTGCCTGCGGCTCTTGGTTGTGGCCCGACCAGTCTAGGGGTTCGGGGCCCAACAAACCAGTCTGGCTGGTTCTTGGCTTCACTAGTTTGGAGATTGGGTTGTGAATGACTTGACGCCTGCGGCCTCTGGGTACTCCGCCTTCTGTGGGGAGCGCTTGCGGCCTGCGGGGCGGTCCTCCAGCTCGGTTTGAAGCCGAAAGCCCGTCGTCTCCAAACGCGTCCCATGGTGTAAGCCCGGGGAAATTCGCCCCGGACTAACACCATCGACACAGAAGGCTGCGTACCCAGCTGCCTCCGGCTCTTGGTGGCGGCCCGACCAGTCTAGTGGTTGGGGACTAAGTAAGCAGGTCTGGTTGGTTTTTGAATTTGCTGGTTTTGCTGGTGAAATTGGCTAGTGACTGTGTCCGGACTGGTCTAATTGAGTGTGAATCATTAAATTAGCTAATTAATGTGTCACTGTGATGAACAGAAAGATGATGTCATTCAAGGCTGTGGTGAAAGTCAGGCGTCCATATGAGTGACCAGAGGCGGGCCAAAATGACCAGCTGTGTCGGTGGTCTTAACTGAGTGGACTTCTCAGTTTAGAGCACGGGACGACCTTGGAAACTCGCGGTTTTAGCGAGGCTTCAAGTCGAGGTGAAAGCCCGTACCCCAGGCTGAAACCGGCCCCACAGCAGGGCGTTTTGAGTCCGCCGCCGGGAACGGATGGTCACGCTTAGTTTCACCCTGCCCACCGCGAACCGGTCTCATTTTTCTCGCCCGGTAAGGCGGCACTTAGAACCAATATAACTATGTAAAAAAGATACTTAAGGAGGAAATTATTTTGACGAAGAAAAGTTTTCCAGCTGGATTTCTATGGGGTGGTGCCGTTGCGGCGCACCAAGTTGAAGGCGCTTACGATGTTGGTGGCAAGGGGCTCAGCGTGGCCGATGTCATGACCGCCGCGGGAAACCGCGACGAGCGGCGGATTACGGCCGGTGTCAAGGAAGGGGAGTTTTACCCCAACCATGAGGCCGTGGACTTTTACCACCGTTACCCCGAGGACGTGAAGCTGTTTGCCGAAATGGGCTTTAAGAGCTTTCGGACGTCGATTGCCTGGTCGCGGATCTTTCCACAGGGGGATGAGTTGGAACCCAACGAGGCGGGCCTAGCCTTTTACGACCGGCTCTTTGATGAATGCCACAAGTACGGGATCGAACCCGTCGTGACCCTATCCCATTTTGAAATGCCGTATAACCTGGTGACGTCGTACGGGGGCTTCCGGAGCCGCAAAACGATTGAATTTTTCACCCGCTTTGCCCGGGCCGTCTTCACCCGTTACCGAGACAAGGTGACCTACTGGTTGACGTTTAACGAAATCAATAACCAAACGAACTATGACCGGGCCTTTACGCTATTCACCAACTCGGGAATTCAGGCGCAACCCGGTGAGGACGCCGAGACCGTGATGTATCAGGCTGCACACTACGAGGTTGTTGCCAGTTCCTTGGCCGTGCAGATTGGTCACAGCATCAATCCCGATTTTCAGATTGGCGCGATGGTAGCCTTCTCGCCCGTCTATCCGGCTAGTGACAAGCCACGTGACGTCTTCAAAGCCCAACGTGCAATGCAGGCGCGGTTCTGGTTCTCGGACGTACAGGTCGAGGGGCAGTATCCAACCTGGTTGTCGCAGTATTTCCAGAGCAAGCAGTTTGACCTCGACATCACGGCGGCCGACCTGGCTAATCTGAAGAAGGGGACGGTCGACTACCTGGGCTTCAGCTACTACATGTCATTTGCCACGCAGGCCAGTGACCATGAGGATGACCAATTTTCTTATAATGAGGCCACTGATTTGGTGACGAACCAGTTTGTGCCGCAATCAGATTGGGGGTGGCAGGTGGACCCACAAGGCCTGCGCTACGCCCTGAACTGGATGAACGATCGCTACCACCTGCCACTATTTGTCGTGGAAAATGGAATCGGCGCCATCGATGAGCTGACCGCCGACCACCAGGTGCACGACCAGTACCGGATTGATTACCTGCATGACCACATTGCCCAAATGGCGCTGGCCATCAACGAGGATGGCGTGGACGTCATAGGCTACACGCCTTGGAGCGCCATCGATATCGTATCGGCTAGCACCGGGCAGCTGTCCAAACGCTACGGCTTCATTTACGTGGACCGCAACGATGATGGCAGCGGGAGTTTGGCGCGCTATCGCAAGGATTCTTTCTACTGGTATCAACGCGTGATTGCAACCAATGGCGCGGACCTTGAGATGACGGTGGGTGACGCAGATGACCAACCAGGCTGAACCGCTATTGGTGATTGATATCGGGGGTACGACTGTCAAATACGGCGTGTGGGCGGATGACCAGTTGCGGCGCAAGAACCGTTTTGACACGCCCGCCAGTTGGCCGGAACTTTTGGCAAAATTAACGGCCGTCAAAGCCAGCTTTAAGTTACCGTTTGTCGGTGTAGCGGTGAGCTTGCCCGGGGGTGTCGATACCGTCGTCGGGAAAATTTCTGGGACCAGCGCCGTGAACTACCTGAATGACTTTCCCATCAAGGCGACGTTGCGAACAGCCTTTGGCATGCCGGTGACGATTCAAAACGATGCCAACTGTGCCGCGCTGGCCGAGGCCTGGCTGGGCAATGCTAAGGACGTGACCGACACCCTGTTTCTAATCGTCGGCACCGGGGTCGGTGGGGCCGTGACTCGGAACGGCGAGCTGATCACGGGCCCAGACCACTTTGCCGGGGAGTTCGGCTACATGGTGATGACGCCGGCCAACGAAACCTTGAGTCAGCTGGGCAGTCCCGTGCGGATGGCTCAACGCTATCAGCGGTTGCGGGAATTGCCCACGGCCATGACCGCGGAGGATGTCTTTGATCTGGCCAACAACGGCGATACCCTGGCGCAACAGTGCGTCGGTGATTTGCTGAATTGGTTGAGTCTGGGGGCCTACAACCTGTACGTGGGCCTGAACCCGTAACGCCTGTTGATTGGTGGCGGCATCTCAGCCCGACCGGGATTTGTGGCCGACCTGCAACGCCGAATCCAGCACCTGATGCACCAACAACGCGCCGCGCTAATCGCTGATGTTCGGCCTTGTTTATTCTTGAACGATGCCAATTTGATTGGGGCTGTTCGGCAGTTTTATTTAGAAATGGGTGAATAAGTTAACAAGATTAAAAGATTGTATTGGCCGTCGAAGTCGCGCATAGTCTCGGTGGCGGTGAGCAATATGGCTGTAGATAGTCTGAACCTATTGATAGATAAGCAGTTGGCCGATAAGGTGGATTATATTCTCGAGGCTAGTAATCTGACGGCGGAGGACCTCATCAAGACCCTGTACGCGCAAATCAGCATGGAAAAAACAATTCCCGACCTAACTGCTTTTGTCAAAAGCCAGTTAGCGAGTACTGAAACGAAATAGTTAAGGAGACAACTCACCCTATTTTTTCAAGTGAATTAGTGGCACCAGTGACAAATTTTCGGTACAGTAAGGGTAGAACATTGGCCAGGGATTGTTGCAATTACAGATATTTGGTCAACCAGTAAATGCAACAAGACCAATGACCTGAATGAGTGACGCGGGGGAAATAGGCGTTGATCGTAGAAATTGTGGAAATGGATAATCAATGTGAGTGACCAGAGGCGGACCAAGGTGTCCAGCTGTGTCGGTGGTCTTGACTGAGTGATTTTCTCAGTCTAGAGCACGGGACGACCTGAGAGACTGGTGGTTTTCCAGGCTTTCAGGCGAGGTGCAGGACCGCTCCCCAGGCCGGAACTGTTCCCCACAGCAGGGCATCTTGAAGGGCATCTTGAGGCCGCCGCCGGGAACGGCAAGCCACCACAATTCATTTTCACGATTTCGAAGACAACACCAATTTAGCCCGTATTAAGTAGAAATGGGGTAGTGATGATGAAGACTTGGCAAAAGGTCGTTGGTGGCGTGGCCGCACTGTCTGCGGTGGGGGCCGTGAGCGTGTTGGGCGCCGCGGCTGGCCTGTATTTATCGGCCACGCGGTCCTATGCCCGCAGCCGGCAACAGTCAAAGGAACGGGCCATCAGTGAAAATACGGCGGCCGACAACGTGTGGTACTTGCGGCACAATCCGGTCGAGTGGACGCAGACCAGTCAAGACGGCCTGTGTTTACGCGCAAGCTGGATTGCGGCGGACCAGCCGACGACCAAGGTCGCTATCCTGGCCCACGGGCTCGGTCACGCTCGGGAACAGATGATTCCCTGGGCGCGCGCCTTTCATGACTGGGGTTACGCAGTTTTGATGCCGGATGCTCGGGCCCATGGCGAAAGCGACGGTCATACGATTGGCTACGGTTGGCCGGACCGGCACGATTATCAGGGCTGGATCAACCAGGTGATCGCACAGAATGGGAACGACAGTCAAATTGTCATGCTGGGCATCTCCATGGGTGCAGCGACCGTCATGGCCACGGCCGGGGAAAACCTGCCAGCCAACGTCAAGGCCATCATCGCTGACTCGGGCTACGCGTCTGTCTTGGGTGAGGCTCGTTTTCGGATGCGCCACGAATTTCACGTGCCGACCCAGCCAACGCTGGCGATTGCCGACCAGTATTCCCGGTTAGGCGATTACCGCTTGGCGGACGGCGACATTGCCGGGCAGTTGAAGAAGAGTCAGATTCCACTGCTCCTGATTCAGGGCGCCAAGGATGAGACCGTGCCGATTGAAAACTTGGATTTACTCTACCAAGCAGCGGCCGGTCCCAAGCAGAAATACCGCGATCCGGACGCCGCCCACATTGCGACGCGCGAGGATGATCCGGTGGCCTATGACCACTTGGTCGCGGATTTCTTAGCGCCGTACATTAAATAGAAAAAATTGGTGTTGGACGTGTTTGCCCGTGGTTGGGCCGGCACGTCTTTTTTGCCACCAAATTTTTAGTTGACGGCCTCGCATTTCGGCGGTATTCTACGATTAATTTAATTTCAGTTTGGTTCGAGGTCCAGTGAGACCGACCAAACGTTTTCAGCAAGACATTAACGTATCACGGGAGGATATTATGTCGACAATTAGTGTGCAGTTACCCGGGCTTGATTTGAAGAACCCCATCATCCCAGCGAGCGGGACGGCGGCTTACGGCCAAGGCCTGGCCCAACATTTTGATTTGAATGAACTAGGGGCGCTGGTAATTAAATCCACGACGCTGGAACCTCGAACTGGCAACCCCAAGCCCAACGTGACGGAAACGCCGGCGGGGTGGATGAACGCCATCGGTCTGACCAATCCGGGCATTGAAGCCGTGATGGCGGATCGCTTACCGTGGTTGGCCGTGCACTACCCAGACCTGCCCATCATTGGCAGTGTGGCCGGCAGCACGTTTGCCGAGTACGTGGCGGTGGCCCAGCGGCTGACCCAGGCGCCCAACGTGCACGCCTTAGAGGTCAACATTTCCTGTCCCAACGTGGCGGCCGGGGGATTAGCCTTTGGCACGGATCCCGAGTTGGTCCACGACCTGGTCGCCCAGGTGGTGGCGGTGGCCACGAAGCCGGTCTACGTTAAACTAACGCCGAACGTGACGGACATCACGGCAATCGCCCAGGCAGCGGTCGCGGGCGGGGCCAGTGGCCTGACGATGATCAATACGCTGACCGGACTCCAGCTAGATTTGACCACGCGGCAACCGACCCTGAGTAACGGCACGGGTGGCTTGTCTGGTGCGGCGATTCATCCCTTAGCCGTTCGCATGGTCCACCAAGTGCGTGCCGTGACGGATGTGCCCATCATTGGGGTCGGCGGCGTCATGCGGCCGGAAGATGCCATCGAATTCTTCCTAGCAGGTGCTAACGCCGTGCAGGTCGGGGCGGCCACGTACGGCAATCCCTGCGCCTGTCGCGACATCGCCCGGGCACTACCGGCAACGCTGGCGAAATATCATTTGCCGGACCTGATGACGTTGACGTGGGAACAGGCGGACCGAAGATAAGTGTGAATAAGAATCAGGTAGGGACCTCAGAAATCTTTTCAGGATTTCTGAGGTCTCTTTTTAACCTACGAGTAAAAAGTAGAATTTGCGTGGTGCACCTAAAGTTATTTGATGGAACAATCGAAAAAATTAAAAATATTATCATTGTTTTTTAATAAAGTCAAGTGTACACTAAGCTAAAACGTATCAAATGTTATTTAATTAAATCCCATGGCTGTGCAGGGAATAGGTGAATAATGCGTAAATGATAGTTTCAAAATGTAAGTCGAAGATAAGTGAAAATGAGAAAATAAGAGCATGAGGAGGGTGCGTATGATTAATGCCTTGAAGAGCAGATCGGTCGAGGTCCTATCCTTGGCCAATATATTTGAAACCTTAGGGGTTAGTATCTTCAATATTGTTTTACTGACGTATGCGAAGACCTACGCTAATCCAGCAATTATGGTATCAGTTGTCTCGATTGCGACCGTGGTGCCGGGAACTCTGGGATTTGTGATTGGCTTTTTAGCGGATCACGTCGTTCACAAAGATCGTATGCTAGTTTTGACCAAGGTGATTCAAGCCGGGTTGTATCTGGTATTGGCCCTGGTGATTGATGCACGCACACTGGTTATCTTTACGGTTGTCGTGGCCATTAACTTAGTCTCGGATTGTTTGGGATTTCTGAGTAGCAGTCTACGTTTGCCAATCATTCGCGAACGGGTAGCCAGAGACGACCGCCAGCAAGTTTTAGGGTTAAACCAGAGTATTGCTTCCCTCTTACAACCGGTCGGCCAGTCGATTGGGGTTTTCGTGCTTGCGGCGACGCATGATTACGCACTGGCTGCTTTGATTAATGCCGGGACATTTCTCATTGCAGCGCTGATTCTCTTCATTGGACGGCGAGCCATTCACATCGCGCCGGCTGTTATCCCGCAACCTCAGACCGAAACAGAGAAGGGTCCTAACCTGTGGCAAAAAATGAGTACGATTCTAGGCCAGTCTTCAGGAGTCAGCATCGTCCGGTTACTAGTGGCGGTAGTGATTGTCAATGCAGTGGGGGCTAGTGTGGATGCGGTGATTAACCTCTACTTGTTAGATCGGGGTAAAGCAACTGGGCTGCCGTTTGGCGTTGCCATTTTGATTGTGAATATTTTGTTTGTCATTGGTACCGTGTTGGGCAGTACGCTGCGGTTGAAGTTTCTTGATCGCCAATCGTTCAAGCTAGTGATGGTGGAAACGATTGCGGTGATGGTCGTCCTTTACCTAAACTTCTTATGGATTCAAAATTATGCGCTGCTGGTAATCTTGATGTTCGCCATTGCGTTTGGCTTGGGCAACATGAACCCCAAGCTCTATGCGCAGGTAATTAGCATTGCCTACCAGAACCTAGTGGGCACCATCTTCGGTACGGTCAGTTCACTGGTTACGGTAGCCGCACCGGTCGGGAGTGTCGGCATTGTATTGATTTACAACGCGGTTTCGCCGGCCGCCGCATATTGGGTGTCAATTGTGATTTTAGTGCTGGGTACGGTGATTTTACTGACGGGTAAATCAACCAAGCCGGCAGAGACTGTTTAGGCACTCTCAGTTCAACGAATCTCCAGTAGGTGTGCTTGATTTGGAGTGGTCAAATCAGTAGAGTTCTTTCATAAAGTAATCAACGAGTCAGTCCACCAGTCGGGCTGGCTTTTTACATTTGTGCAAAGTTTCTCCCCCGTCGACCGAAAGCTGTTGACAAGTTTTCAATTTCTGGTAAACTACTAAACGGTAATCATTACTGTTTACATAAAAATATGGTTGTTTAAACGTTCTGGTTAGTATGCCTATTCGTGTCAGAATAATAATCATGCGAATAGTTAGTTTGCCTACACGTTGCCTAGTGTTTCCGACCTAATGGTGAAGAATAGCGCCAGAGCTTAAGCGATACCTAACGCTGATTCTTGATTGGTGCACCACCGTAGCCGCAGGCAGCCAGGGATGGAGTCAGCTGTGTCGATGGTGTTAACGGCTGTTCTTTAGCCGTTTACAGCATGGGACGACTTGAGAGACTGCTGAACTTTGGCAGGCTTTCAAGCGAGATGGAAGCCCGCTCTTTGGCTGGAATCGGGCCCCACAGCAGGCGGAATCCCTGGAGGCCGGAGGCGGCTGAGTGAAGGACCATTTCACAGGCTGGAACCGTTCCCCACAGCAGGGCACTTTGAGCCCACCGCCGGGAACGGACAGGGAAGAAGACAGTTCACTATTTGATAAAAAATGAAGTAAAGATGGGGATGACGGACTTGCGAAAACAAATAGGACGACTGAAAGGCCTCCGGTGGCTAGCACTGGTGGTCAGTTTGGTGGCGGTTTTCACCTTGGCGGGTTGCCAAGCGACGACCCAGCCCAAGCAGTCCGGCAAAATCAACGTGGTGGCGACGCTGGGTTTTTACGGCGAAGCGGCGGAAGCCATTTTAGGCGACCAAGGTAACGTCCACACGATTATCAACAGTCCCAGCATCGACGCCGAGAGCTACGAGCCAGACGTGAAGACGGCTAAGCTGGTCGCTAAGGCCAACGTGGTGGTCGAGAATGGTCTGGGCTACGACAGCTGGATGGACCGCGTGGTGGCCGCCAATGAGGGCTCTGGAACGCAGACCTTGTCGATTGGCAAACTCATGGGCAAGACCACGGGGGACAATCCCCATCTGTGGTCGGACCCGAGCGTGATGACGCAGGTCACGCAGCGGTTGGTCGCCCAGTTCAGCCGCATCTCACCCAAGCACGCGGCCGAGTTCAAACGTCGTGGAGCCGCTTATGAGAAACAACTGGCCGTGTTAACGAAAACGGCCAAGCAAATCAAGCGCCACGCCCATGGTCAGAAGGTTGCCGTGAGTGAGCCGGTCTTTGATCTGGCGTTGACCGCGATGGGTTACCAGGTCAGTGACGGTCATTTTGCCCAGTCCATCGAGGAGGACAGTGACCCGACCCCGGCCGACATCACCCAATTACAGAAGCAAATCAAGCACCACCAGATTGCCTTTTTCGTGGAGAATACCCAAAATTCCAGCAAAAACGTGACCGCCATGGTCCAACTCGCCCATAAATACCACGTGCCCGTGGTTCAAGTGACGGAAACCATGCCGACCCACCAAACGTACCGAACCTGGATGCTACAACAGTATCGCCAGGTCCAACGGATTCAGGAGGAGAATCGCTAATGACGGAACCAGCCATTTTAAAACTTGAAAATTTAGGCGTGACTTTCCCCAACCATCCGGTGTTCACCGACCTTAACCTGACGATTCATCAGGGAGAGTTCTGGAGCATCGTCGGGAAAAATGGGGTCGGGAAGACTACGCTGATGCGCGCCATCCTACACCAATTACGGCCGACGACGGGGAAGGTTTCCTACCTGCCCAACGCCGGTGGGGTGAAGATCGGTTACGTTCCACAATTTCGCAACATTGACAGCGATTATCCGTTGACCATCAAGGACTTCGTGGGTCTCAACTTGACCGGCTGGAAGTGGCCGTGGTTGTCCCGCAAGGAGCACGCGGAAATCGAACACATTTTAGCGGAAACGGGACTGACAAAACTGGCCAAACGGCCAATCGGCCAGGCGTCCGGTGGGGAGCGGCAGAAGGCCTACCTTGCACAGGCGTTGGTGGAATCGCCGAACCTGTTGATCTTAGACGAATCGACGGCCAGTCTGGACCCGGTCACCAAGACCGAGTTGCTGGATCTGGTCATCGAGTTGAATCAGCGGCTCCATCTGACCGTGCTCTTCGTGACGCATGATATTCCGATGGCCCGTAAGTATAGTTCACAATACCTGATGTTAACGCCAGCCGGCGCCGAACAGGGCCCTATCAGTGGCTTGACGCAGGAAAAGGTCTGGGAGGGCGAGAAGAATGTTTAGTTATGAATTTATGCGCAACGCCTTCGCGGCCGGCACCATCATCGCCATCATCTGCGGCATCATGGGTGTCTTCGTGATTGCCCGGAACATGTCGTTCTTGACGCACACGTTGTCTGAAATTGGGTTCTCCGGCGCGGCCTTCGGGGTCTTCGCTGGGTGGGCACCACTGAACGGGATGCTCCTGTTCACGGTCATCAGCTCGGTCATTGTGGGGCAGCTGAGTGCGCGCAGTGAACGACGTGAAGCGGCCACCAGTGCCATTTCCGCGCTGTTTATTGGGTTAGGAATTTTGTTCTTGTCACTCGCCAACAAGAACGCGAGCTACGCCACCAGCATCCTGTTCGGGAGTGTCATCGGCATTAGTGCCAGTGACGTCCAGCAAATGTTGTGGTTGTCGATCCTGGTCCTGATTATTGTGTTCGTGATCTACCGGTTCCTGAAATTTGATTCGTTCGACCACACGGGTGCCCGGGTCAAGGGGCTGTGGACCAACACACTGTCCATCACGTTCCTGGTATTGGTCGCCCTGAGTGTCAGTGTCGCGGCCCAAATCGTGGGTTCGCTGTTAATCTTCATCCTGTTGACGTTACCAGCCGCAACGGCGAAATACTTCGCCCATACGGTCGGTGGCATGATGATCTTAGCAGTCGGCTTAGCCCTAATCGGTGTCTGGGCAGGTCTCACGCTGAGCTATGTGACCAACTACCCGGTTTCGTTCTTCATCGCCGCCATTGAAGCCGTCTTTTACTTCATGGCCTTGGGCTGGCAGAAGATGCAGACAGCGGAGTAGAGTGTGACAGAGTGTGGAGTGGGGCGGTTAACTGGCGAGCATTAACGGCGTAACGGGAATGACCCTGGGCTTGGGTCGTTTTCGTTACGGTGTTAAGCGGAACCAGTTGCCCCACGGAACACGTTTCAGAGGACGCCAGGACCGAAAGATGTTCTGTGAAGAACAAGATTGGCGAACTAAGTAGGTCTAAGTTGAGCGTAAAGTCTGAGGCTTGGGTCATTGCTTAGTCGGGTTAAGCGCAGGGACCTGGCTCGTGGAGCACGTTTCGGAGGACGCCAGGACCGAAAGACATCCCCTGTAGAACAAGGTTGGCGAACTGAACCAGTCTAAATTGAACGTAGGTCTCGGGTCGAAAATCACTCTCACACTGGGATAAAGCAATTCAATTTCTAGGTAAATTTCTATCTATGTAGCAATTCAATAAAATTAGATTAAACCCCAAGAGTTGGCCAAACCGGTCAGCTCTTTTTTCATACCAATCGTTAATTACAAAGCGGCTAATTGAATTTGACAGGTACCAACTAGTGGTGGGTAACACCACCAAAACTCTCAAAGACAACTGTCAGTGACCAGGGCTGCTTGAACCCGCCGTCGGGAACGGAAGGCAACAGTCAGTCTAGTGATTTTGCGGGTGGCGTAGACCAATCACCCAACGAAATCGTCAAAAACATGGAAAACATCCAGTCGATTTCTTAAATTTCCGCAAGTAATGTGAATTCTCACGAAAATGTAACGAAAAACCCGAACATTTATGCTAAAATTGGCTTTACAATTAACTCTAAAGAAATAGTTGAGGTGAAGAAGTTGAAAGTCAGAAGAAGTGACCGGTTGGTTGATATGACCCGGTATTTGTTGGAACGGCCGCATCAATTAGTCTCATTGACATTTTTTGCAGCGCGCTACGAGTCGGCTAAGTCTTCCATTAGTGAAGACCTGACCATTTTGAAGCGCACCTTCCAAGCACGGGGGACGGGTCTCTTGGAGACGGTTCCCGGCGCTGCCGGTGGGGCACGATTCATTCCCTACATTTTGCGGGAAGAAGCCGAACAATTTGTTGATGAAATGCGGACCGAACTGTCCGAAGCTGACCGCTACCTGCCAGGGGGCTACGTTTACATGTCCGATATCCTGGGGCGGCCCTCAGCTTTGCGTCAGATTGGGCGGATCTTAGCGACCCAGTATTTGAATCAAAATGTGGACGTCGTTGTGACGGTTGCCACGAAGGGAATTCCGTTGGCTCAGAGTGTTGCCAACTACCTGAACGTCCCATTTGTCATCGTGCGTCATGATTCACAAATCACGGAAGGGTCGACCGTTAGTGTGAACTACGTGTCCGGCTCAACCAAGCGTATCGAGCGGATGGCACTGTCTAAGCGCAGTGTGAAGCCCAACTCACGCGTGTTGATCGTCGACGATTACATGAAGGGTGGCGGGACCGTTGGGGGTCTGCGTTCCTTGGTCGATGAATTCGATTCACAATTGGCTGGCGTGGCCGTCTTTGCTGAAGGCGATTTCGCCGGGCAACGGACCGTTAGCAAGTACACGTCGTTACTGAAGATTCAGACGGCGGATGAACAGATTCGCGTTTCACAAGGGAACTACTTGACCCAAATCTTTGGCGACGAAAATTCCCAATTAAATTAGCTAGGAGATATTTGGAATGACTACCAGAAATACCATTATCCTCGCTGCCGGCAAGGGCACCCGGATGAAGTCGAAGCTGTACAAAGTGTTGCATCAGGTGTGTGGGAAGGCCATGGTCGACCACGTGTTGACTCAGGTCGAACAGACCAAAATGGATAAAATTGTGACGGTCGTGGGCTACGGTGCCGACGACGTGGAAGCCACGCTGGGCAAACGGACGCAATATGCGTTGCAAGCCAAGCAAATGGGAACCGGGCACGCGGTCTTACAGACGGAACCGATGCTCAAGGATGAAGAAGGGACCACGCTGATTGTCAGTGGGGACACGCCTTTATTCCGGGCAGAGACCTTCGATGACCTCTTTGCTTACCACGAAGCTAAGCATGCGGCGGCCACCATTTTGACCTCCATTGCGCCAGATCCTACCGGTTACGGCCGGATTGTCCGCAACAACATCGGCATCGTTGAGAAGATTGTGGAACAAAAGGATGCCAGCTCCGAAGAACAAGAAATTCACGAAATTAATACGGGGGTTTACGTTTTCGACAACCAAAAGTTGTTCAAGGCGCTTCACGAAACCTCTAACGACAACGCGCAGGGCGAATATTATCTGACCGATGTCATTGAAATCTTAAAGCGTCAGGGAGACATCGTGGCCGCTTACCAAATGGCTGACTTCGATGAATCCATGGGGGTTAACGACCGCGTTGCCTTGTCCGCGGCCACGAAGATCATGCGTAAGCGGATCAACGAAGCCCACATGCGCAACGGGGTTACCCTGATCGACCCAGAGACGACCTACATTGATGCCGGCGTGAAGATTGGTTCCGACACCATCATCGAACCTGGCGTGCTGTTAAAGGGTGACACGGTGATTGGCGACGATTGCTACATCGGCGCGCACTCTGAGTTGCGGAATGCCAAATTGGCCGATCACGTGACGGTCACCTCCTCTCTGTTGGAGGATTCCGACATGGCAGCGGGCTCAAACATTGGCCCTAACAGCCATTTGCGGCCAGAATCACACATTGGGCCAAAGGTTCACCTCGGCAATTTTGTCGAAGTGAAGAAGGCGACGATTGGTGAAGGCACCAAGGTCGGTCACCTGACTTACGTGGGGAACGCTAAGTTGGGCAAGAACATCAACGTTGGTTGTGGGGTAGTCTTCGTCAACTACGACGGCAAGAATAAGCACGAGACGGTGGTGGGCGACGACGCCTTCATCGGGTCTAACTCGAACTTGGTTGCGCCATTGGACGTGGCGGATCACAGTTTCATCGCTGCTGGTTCGACGATTACTGACGCCGTAAATAAATACGACATGGCAATTGCCCGGGAACGGCAGACAAATAAGCCTAATTATTATCAAAAACTGCCATATCGTGGCGAAGATTAAGCCGAAGGTCTTGTGTTTCCCGACCCGATAGCATAAAATTGTTGTAGGAAATTCAGGCAGACTATAGGCTATTGGAGGAAATTATGGCTACGCAATATTTTGACCCTAAACTAAAGATTTTTGCGTTGAACTCCAACAAACCGTTGGCAGAAAAAATTGCTAACGAAGTTGGTGTCGAATTAGGGAAAACCTCGGTGGACCGATTCAGCGACGGCGAAATTCGAATTAACATCGAACAGAGTGTGCGGGGCAGTCACGTGTACGTGATTCAGTCCACGTCAGCACCCGTCAACGACAATTTGATGGAACTGTTGATCATGATCGATGCGTTACGACGGGCAAGTGCGGCTACCATCAACGTGGTCATTCCGTACTACGGCTACGCGCGGCAAGACCGTAAAGCGCGTTCCCGCGAACCAATCACGGCGAAATTAGTCGCTAACATGTTACAAACGGCCGGCGTGACCCGGGTCTTAGCATTAGACCTGCATGCCGCCCAAATTCAAGGATTCTTCGACGTACCAGTTGACCATTTGATGGGGGCACCGCTGTTAGCGGATTACTTCATCAACAGTGGGTTGGCTGAAGATGCCGTTGTCGTGTCACCTGACCATGGTGGTGTGACGCGGGCCCGGGCGTTAGCTGAATTCTTGAAGGCCCCAATTGCCATCATCGACAAGCGGCGGCCAAAGGCGAACGTGGCTGAAATCATGAACATTATCGGTGATGTGAAAGGCAAACGCTGCATCATGATCGATGATATGATTGATACGGCCGGGACGATTACTTTGGGTTCGCAAGCCTTAATGGATGCGGGCGCCAAGGAAGTCTACGCTAGCTGTACGCACCCAGTCTTGTCCGGCCCAGCCATTGAACGAATCAAGAACTCCCCAATTAAGAAATTGGTTGTGACGGATTCCATTCAGTTGACTGCCGACAAGCAAATCGATAAGATCGAACAAATTTCAGTCGGTCCGCTGATTGGTCAAGCCATCAAGCGAATCAACGAAAACCGGCCAGTCAGCCCATTGTTCAAGAACCGTTTCCGGAGTCACGAACAATAAAAAAGATACGGAGAGACTCAAGTGGCGCGGTGGTGCGTGGCTTGGGTCTTTTTTAGAAGAGTGTGGAACGAGCCGGTTAGGTCCTGAGCATTAACGTCGACTAAGTGATGACCCCGGGCTTGGGTCATTGCTTAGTTGGGGTTAAGCACAGGGACCTGGCTCGTGGAGCACGTTTCAGAGGCTGCCAGGATCAGGATAGTTCCGTGGAGAACCAGTTTAACGAACTAAACCAAGCTGAATTGAACGTAAGTATCAGGTCTGGCTCGCGTAGCACGTTTCGGCGGGACGGTTCCTTAAAAAAATTGAGGCAACGCACCAAACGGGTGTAATATTAACCAAAGTCAGCACCAAGTAAACCGAAAAATCACCAAATAACCAAGTCAAAACAAAGGATGAAGCAAATGAAAAACTGGAAAAGAGCGGCGACCGGAACCGTAGCGGCGGGGCTGTTAGTTGCGTTAATCATGAAGATTTTAGGCCAATCGTTTATGGTCATTGGGAACCTCTTGTTCATGGTGGGCCTGCTGCTCATCATGTTCGGCGGCATTTGCGTTTTGGCTAAGGGTCACTTATTTACCGGGTGGCGGCACCTCTGGCATCGCAAGGAAAAAGTTGAGCCGTTACCAGGTGAAAAGGTGCCGGTGCGGCAAGTTGCCAGTACGAAGAACGCGCCCATCGTGGTCAACACGTTGGCCCGGTTCGGGCTGGTTAGTGGCGCCTGCTACCTGATTTTAGGGGTCGTTTTCACAATTTAGCTTATTTTGAAGAGTCCTTGGTCGTGATGACTGAGGGCTCTTTTTATTGGGAAAAATTTCTGACAAAATAAAAAAATCGCGTAAATGATTGGCGATTTTAGTAGGGACATGTTAGTCGTTTTGCTTAAGATGCAGCAGATTATGTAAAGCCGGATTTTTGGTTTTGGCGTCATAGACCATGACGATTTGATATTGTTGTGAGTCCAAGGCAAAGGGGCGGTAAACGATGCCTGGGGTGTCGCTGGGTTGAACGCCCACGTTCTGTCAGGTAATCAATTTATGCTAGGCTTCGCGAAGCAACAATTCAACGAAGCGGGTCAGTTAACCGACGACCGGACGTTGAAATTTTTGACCACGTGTTTTGAAACGTTCCAGCAGTTTATCCAGGCGCACCGGTTAGTTCCGGCTGAATAAGTAAACTAAATAGATCAGTTAAGCGGGACACTTCCAGTTAGGGGGTGTCCTTTTCTGCGTGGTCGTCCAGGGGCTTAACTAGTCTGATAGCTAATACGATTCCACTATTCAACGAATGTTTGTTCTGATATAGTAGGCCATACACCAGAAGAAATGGCGATATTACAGGGGTTATAGGCAGTTTGAAGGAGGTTGTTACATTGGGCAGAAAAGGTTTTCCCTTGAATCGGGACTATGTATCAAAACCGGGAGAAATATTGGCGGAATCGTTGTCGGCTTTGGGCATTTCACCAGGCGAATTGGCCTGGCGAACGGGCAAATCGCCCGATTACGTTGCGGCGGTTCTAAGCGGAGATGCACGGATAACGGTGGACTTTGCAGAGAAATTGACGACCGTCATCGCGATGGAACCGGGATTCTGGTTGCGACTGGATAAAAACTACCAGTATTTCAAGCAGCATGGCCGGGAAATACCTCCAGATTTGCAAAAATAGGTTAACAAAAAATCGGAGCTTCCCGATGGACACTCCGATATCAGGGTTGCAGCATAGCAGCTATCTCCGCGCGGCACGGACCACGGTCTCGGGTTAAACGACTTGATCGTCCAGCTCACCAATTTCTTCAATCATGGCGTCCAGTTCACCCTTGGATAGGGTGGAAGTCGTGAGGGCCTCAGCCATTTGGTCGGTCAAGACGGCGAGTTCGGCGTAAAAATGTTGGTTATCAATGAACTGCGCGTGTTTTCCTGTGATGAACCGGAGGGTATCGGCACAGCAGGTGGCACAGACGTTGGCCGAGCGTAGGTGGAGAATGTCTTGGATTTCATCCAAAGGTAAGCCTGCGCGTTTGAGACTATGGATGATGCGGTAGGTCGTGAGGTCTTCGACCGTGTATTGACGGTAATTGCCGTTGGTGCGACCGGGCACAAGAATGCCCATCTTCTCGTAAAAGCGCAGGGTGTCTGGATGACAGTCCACCTTTTCAGCGAATTCTTTTATATTCATAAGCCATTCATCTCCTCTGATTGCGACAAGATTACCACGTGAGCTAATGATAGGGTTAGGAAATGCTATCTGAATCGGGATTTTAACCGAGGTTCGGTGAGTTAATTAAAAAATCGACTTATCCGCTTAGCGGGTAAGTCGATAACGGGTCAGATTAGTTTTACTGTAGGGCATACTTGCGAATGGCAGCGGCAACCCCATTTTCGGCGTTCGTCAGGGTGACCGCTTGGGCCGCTTCCTTGACCTCGTCGATGGCATTGCCCATGGCCACGCCTAAGCCGGCGTATTTGATCATGGTCAGGTCATTGCCTTGGTCCCCCAGAGTCATCACATCGTTAGCAGTTAGGCCCAACTGGGTAACCAATTCGCCCAGGGTGCCCCCCTTGCTGGCATGGTTGTTCATGACTTCGATAAAGTAGGGTGCACTTTGGACCACGCTGAAGCGCTCCTTAAAGCTCTGGGGCATGTTGGCCTTAACCCGGTCAATCACGGCGGGATCGTCAACAAACATGGCCTTTGAAATCGTCAGGTCGCGAGGGGTCTCACTGACTTCGCGGTACCGAATCAACATCCGGACTAAGTAGCTTTCCGCAATGGTATAGGCGCTGATGTTTTTGTTAGCCGTGTAGATGTAGTCGGGCGTTTCGATTTGAAAATGCGATTGCAGCTTGCGGGACAAGCTTTCCAGGTCAATGTAGTCATCGTAGGTCAACGAGTGATTCGTGAGAACCTTGCCCGAAATTGTTTGGGCGACGGAACCATTAAAGGTGATGGCGTATTGGTCGTCACCGCTGATTCCCATGGCGTCGAGGTAAGGCTGAACCCCGGTCAAGGGCCGGCCGGTACATAAAACGACCTTGATGCCCTGGGCTTTAGCGGCTTGTACGGCGTCAATCGTTTCTTGGGCCAGCTCGTTCTTTTCGTTGAGTAGCGTGCCGTCGATGTCAATCGCAATTAATTTGATGGTCATGGATGCGTCTCCTTTAGATAATTAAAGTGATAGTGCGTATTTCAAAATGGCGTTTGCCACACCGTCTTCGGCGTTACTGCTGGTAACGGCATCGGCCGCGGCTTGCACCGTTGCGGTGGCGTTACCCATGGCGACGCCTAATCCAGCGGCCTGGAGCATTGGCAAATCATTTTCGCCGTCTCCAATAGCCATGGTCTCGTCAGCAGTAATGTTCAGCCGGTCGGCGAGTTCCGTGAGCGCGGCGGCCTTGCTAACTTGGTGGTTAAGGACCTCGATGAAATGTGGGTCCGTCCGAACCATGTAGAACTGGTGATGCATGGCAGGTGGTAAGGTCTGTTCAAAGTGGTCAATGACGTCCGTCTCGTCAATGTAGACGAAGGTCAGCAGGTCCTCCCCAGCGGGAATCTTATCAGCTGGTTGGTAGTTTAATGGCAAATGGACCAGCCGACTCTCACGAATGGAGTAGGCACTGGCTGGCCGATTAGGTGTGTAAATGGCTTGAGGGGTAATCAAATGATAGTGCACTTTCGATTGATCAGCCAGGTCAGCCAACCGCTCAGCGTCATTTAGGCTGAGCGAATGGGTAATCAGGGGGTGACCATTGGTCGTTTGAATCGAGGCTCCGTTGTGGGTGATGACGTATTGGTCGTCGCCAGTTAAATCCAGCATGTCCAGGTAGAGTTGGACCCCAGCGAGAGGGCGGCCGCTACAGAGGACGACCTTGATTCCGGAAGCGGTCGCTGCTTTGATAGCGTCGATGGTAGAGAGCGCTAATTTATCATTAGGTGTGAGTAAGGTGCCGTCAATATCGAGTAAAATGAGTTTAACCGTCATGCTTAGGACTCCTTGGGTTGGATCAATTGATTGTTCTGAATGTAGGTACCAAATTCATCATAAATGGGCTGGAAGAGCTCGGGCGCGTCGTTGCCGGGGTTCAACATTTCCTTAGGGAAGAAGAACCGTTGGTCACCCGAGAATTTACCACGAATAGCGTTGACTAGGTCGGAAACCGTGGACAGTTCTAGTAAGGTGCCATCGGGTTCCTGCAATTCAATCTGGGTCAACGGGTAGGTCATTTTCGGATCGTAGGCATCATCGTAAGGCAAGTCATAACTGTTATCGGTGGCCGTATAGTAGTCCGTGTTAAAGCCCACGGAACGAATCATTTGGCGGAGCTGTGGTAACAGGGACTTGGTGGTCTCTGAGTATTCAGCACTCTTCAATGGCTTGCGGTCGAGAAAGCGATGGGCCAAGTCAGCCAGAATCTCATCTGGAGATTGGCGCCAGTGGATGAAGTAGGTTGTCAAGACACCGTCATCCAGGTTCAAATAATCTTGGAGGTCGAATTTGTGATTGAAGAACGGTAGGAGCAAATGGGGGATGAAGCTTTCGTCCGTTTCGTTTGCTTGGTACAGTTCGTTGGCCCGGCCTAAGAGGTGATCTAAGATGACTTCCATGGACCGAGAGACCGGGTGGAAGTAGACCTGTTGATACATCTGGAAACGACTGACGATATAGTCTTCAACCGCGTGCATCCCGTTCATGGCAAAGGCAATGCCATCCTTGTAGGGCCGCATCACCCGTAGAATTCGGGTCAAATCAAACGTCCCGTATTGGGTGCCCGTGTAGTAAGCGTCCCGCAGAAGGTAGTCCATCCGGTCAGCATCAATCTGACTGGAAATCATTTGGACGACCTGCGGATTGGGATAGGTCTTTTGAATCACGCTAGCCACTTCGGTTGGGAAGGTTGGACTGACCCGGCGGAGCACCTGGTTGACCTCAGTTTCTGGTGAGGTCAGAATTTCAACGGTGATGGCTTCGTGGTTGGTATGGAAAATATGTTCAAAGGTGTGGGAGTACGGGCCGTGGCCAATGTCATGGAGTAACGCGGCACATAGCGCGGTCAACCGCTCGTTGTCATCCCAGCCGCCATCGCCCGGTGTCTTGGTTGGGTAATTCCGTTGAAAGTTATCACAGATCTGTCGGGTGATTTCGTAAACCCCCAGCGAGTGCGTGAAGCGAGAATGCTCTGCCCCGTGGAAAATCAGTGAGGCGGTTCCCAATTGCTTGATACGACGTAGCCGCTGGAACTCGCGGGTATTGATTAGGTCAAGAATAATTTGATGTTGGACGTAAATGTAGTTGTGCACGGGGTCCCGGAAAACTTTCTCCCGGGGGAGCCGTTGTTGGGCATAAGTCACACTGATTCCTCCTTACTAGTTTGAAGTGAGCCGTGGTTGGCGGCGAGCCATTTGAGCCGTAGCGTGGTCGAGTGCTGTCGTGAACTTAGGTGAGGCCATTAAGGTGGCGAGTTTTTCACGGCCAACGTGCAGGCCAGCCGATTCCGCCGCGGTGATGAAGCGTTGTTCAGCGTCGGCAACCGTTAAGTCTTGGTGCAATAGTGCTGAAGTCGTGGTCATGACTGCGGGGTCGACGTCCGGGAAGTCCCATTTATTCTCGGCATCCCCGAGGCCAGCCTGGTAAAAATCACGAATCATTTGCCCACGGGCAGGCTGATCACCGTTCACGCCCAGGTACAGCATGGTGACTAGTGCGTGTGGGCTCCGTCGTTGGGCAATTCCCGCAATCTTATGACCGTCGACGCTCAGGTCGTAGTCACCCGGACAGTAGGAACGGGTAATCTCATAGTGCTTCAGCGTCAACTCGGGCCAGGCGGCATCGACCAGCGTAGTCATTTGCGCGTAGGCCGCTTCCACGCTAATCGGTGGCGTGGCTAGTGGGGCAAATAACGAGACGTTTAGGACGCCGGCATCGCTGACAACGGCCAAGCCGCCAGAATTACGGAGCACGTAGTCGTAGCCATGGGCCTGAACGGCATTGACAGCCGCTGTCAGGTTGGGAAGCCGCTTATCCTTCAGTCCCATGATAACGGTCGGTTGCATGGTCCAGAAGTGCAGTATGGGCTCCTGAAGGTCAACAACCAGGTCTAGGAGCGCATTGGTGTAACCAAAAGCTTGATTTTTATTGTCAGCCGGGATCGGTGTGGTCACGGTTTGAATCGTCTCTGTGGGGAGGTCAAAAGGAAACATGGCGCCCGCCTTCTTTCGTTCAGTATCTTCAACCTCCCATTATACTAGAAAACGCTTGCGCCGTCATGGTTCGGACCGGTTCTTACGCGGGGCTTAATTCCGGCACGAGCAGTGGAAAACTGTTCGGAACAGGAAATCAAGATAATTGGTAGGCTTTCCGCTGAAAATGAACTATAATTAACCCAGACAATTCGCGGAAAGGAAGTGTGCAAATGGATCAATTATCTACGGGGGTGCCCGTCATGATTCACTTGGAGACGCACATCAAGCAAGATCAGGACGTTTCCGACTACCGCTTGGATGTGGATGGTCAGTTAGTCCAGATGGGACACAACCTGTATTTACGGTACTTAGAGCCCAACAAAGAGACCGGTGAACAAACGCCCGTGACCATGAAGTTTACCCCAGAAGGTGACGTGCATCTGACCCGGAACGCCGAGGCAGAATTACGTCTACACTTTGTGAGTGGCAAGCGGGTCACGGCCCGGTATAACACGCCCTATGGCATGATGCCGATTGAAACGGTCACGCCTTACTTGGAAACGAGTTTTAAGGAAAAACCGTTTAGTGGCAACGTTAAAATTGATTATTTACTCTACGCAAATGATGATCTGGTCGGAAACTACAAGATTCGATTGCAATTTACGGCATAAACGAGTATCATATTTCGTAGACTGTGGAAAGGACGTGCACCAGTTTGGAATTAAAAGTCTTTGAGGGCCAGAATAAAAAGGAATTATCAATGATCGAAGTTGCTCACGCCATTTTGTCTCAGCACGGCGACGTGATGGGGTTTGCCGATTTGGCTAACGCCGTCCAATCATATTTGGGCGACAGCGACGAAGAAATTCGTGACCGGCTGTCCCAATTCTATACGGATTTAAATGTCGATGGTAGTTTCATTTCTCTGGGTGATAACCTTTGGGGACTGCGAACTTGGTATCCGTTTGAATCCATCGATGAAGCCACCGTTCACGCCGAGGAAGATGAAGATCAACCTAAGCGGAAGAAGCGGAAGAAGGTTAACGCCTTCTTGGCTGATACGACCGATGACGATGACGTGATCGATTACGACGATGATGATCCAGAAGATGACGACACCACCAGCACTTACAGTGACGATGATGACGATGACACCACCGGTTCAACGGCGCCAGATCTGGGCAAACTCCAGACCGGCTTAGGCATCGACGACGATGATGAAGAAGATGACACGGAAGATATTCCGGACGGTATCGAAGACCAGCTTTCCCAAATGGAAGCGCCGGACGACGATGACGAGAATCTCGACTTCTCCGCCGACGACGATGAAGACGATGATGATGAAGACGACGAGGAACAGAAATAATTTCTGAACTTCGCTTGACCTCCTGCCAAAAAGCAGGTATTATGTTTTTTGGGCTCCTTGCTACTTGTAGCGAGGACAACTGGACGGTAAGCTCCCTATTCGCAATGGATAGGGAGCTTTTTTTATAGTTTTCCGACCCTAAATAATCTTACGAGGAGTTTGCACATGACCAAATATATTTTTGTGACTGGCGGCGTGGTTTCATCACTAGGTAAGGGGATTGTGGCCGCTTCCCTAGGACGGTTGTTAAAAAACCGTGGTTTAAACGTGACCATTCAAAAATTCGATCCTTACATTAACGTGGATCCCGGCACGATGAACCCCTACCAACATGGGGAAGTCTTCGTCACCGACGATGGGACCGAAACAGATTTGGACTTAGGCCATTACGAACGGTTCATCGATAACAACTTGAACAAATATTCTAACGTCACGACTGGTAAGATTTATTCGGAAGTTTTGGAAAAAGAACGGCGCGGCGATTACTTAGGCGCGACGGTTCAAGTCATTCCACACATCACTGGGATGATCAAGGAAAAGATTATGCGCGCTGGTAAGACGCTGGGCGCAGACTTTGTCATTACCGAAATTGGGGGGACCGTTGGGGATATCGAATCCCAACCCTTCCTGGAAGCCATTCGGCAAATGAAGGCAGAAGTTGGCGACGAAAACGTGGTTTACATTCACACGACGCTGGTCCCAACGCTGCACGCGGCTCACGAAATGAAGACCAAGCCGACGCAACATTCTGTACGGGAATTGCGGAGTATCGGGATTCAACCCAACATCTTGGTGGTCCGGACGGAAGCCCCAATCACCGACGAGATGCGGCGGAAGATTGCGTTGTTCTGTGACGTGAAGCCATCATCCGTCATCGAATCCATGGACGTTTCAACCATCTATTCGATTCCTTTACGGTTACAAGACCAAGGGTTAGACCAGATTGTCTTGGATCATTTCCAAGTCAAGGCGCCTAAGGCAGACATGACGCAGTGGGCCGCAATGGTTGACCATATGCAAAACTTAACGCGGACCATCAAGATTGCTTTAGTCGGGAAATACGTGGCGTTGCATGATGCCTACATTTCCGTTGACGAAGCCTTACAACACGCTGGTTACCCAGTGGATGCCAACATTGACTTGAAGATGATTGATGCCGAAGAGATCACTGAGGACAACGTGCAAGACATGTTAGGCGACGCCGACGGAATCATCGTGCCTGGTGGTTTCGGTGACCGCGGAATCGAAGGCATGATTACGTCCATCAAGTATGCTCGGGAACAAGATGTGCCATTCTTAGGGATTTGCCTGGGGATGCAAGTGGCCAGCATCGAATTTGCCCGCGATATTCTGGGCTATAAGGATGCCAACTCCACTGAAATGGACCCAAGCACGACGCACAAGATCATTGACCTGATGGCTGACCAAGCCGACGTCCACGAAATGGGTGGGACTCAACGGTTGGGTCTGTACCCTTGCAAGCTGAAACCAGGCAGTGTCGCTGCCGCAGCTTACGACAATCAGCCAATGGTTGAGGAACGTCACCGTCACCGGTACGAATTTAACAACCAATACCGTGAAGAAATGGCAGCCAAGGGCCTGGTCTTCTCAGGAACTTCACCTGATGACCACTTGGTAGAAGTCATTGAATTACCAAAGAAGAAGTTCTTCGTGGCAGCGCAATACCACCCAGAATTCTTGTCACGACCAGAACGTCCAGAAGGTTTATTCCGGGACTTCATCGCGGCAGCTAGTAAGGAAGTTAAGGATTAGAGTGCGGAGCGAGCCGTTTAGACTCTGAGCATTAGCGAAGAAAGAGCTTCTGGTCGACAACGTCGGCCAGGAGCTCTTTCTTTTGCTAAGCGCAGGAGTCTGGCTCGCGTAGCACGTTTCAAAAGCCGCAAGTTTCCGGACATAATGGCGAGAGCAAAGTTAGCGGTTTACACCAGCATCTCCAGCAAGGTGATCAGGCATTTTTAAAGTCTAACCCCAAACTGATCCCGAGTTATAAACAACCACCTGTGAATAACTTCCCCAAACTACCCAAACGCAACACGTTATCCCCAAGAACTAAGCACTTATCCCCAATCTATCCACAAACGCACATAACCGCAAAAAACTGCGCCACCCCCAAAACGGGAGTGACGCAGTTTTTAATTGACCACTAAACCTATTCAGAACGTAAGGCGGTAGCGGCATCTTTCTTCGCGGCCATTCGAGCTGGGATGTGGCCACCCAACATCGTCAGGACGGTACTGATGATGATCAGCACGATACCGTGAACGGGGTTGAGGTGTGCCACGTTGCTCAGGTCGGTGATGTTCTTCAACACAATGTTGATGGGGAACGTCAGCAGCCAGGCGATGACGACACCCAGCGCACCGGAACCGACACCGAGGATGAACGTTTCGGCATCAAAGACACGCGTGATATCTTTCTTCCGGGCCCCTAAGGCCTTCAGAATTCCGATTTCCTTGGTCCGTTCCAGCACGGACGTGTAGGTGATGATGGCAATCATGATCATACTAGTGACCAGTGAAATCCCGGCAAAGGCGACCAGTACGTAGGTGATGGCGTCCATCAGCCCCCCCGTCAAGCTGGAAACCGTTCCGGCCATATCGGTGTAGATCACCTTATCGGACTTGCTCTTCCCCTTGTTGTACTTGTCCAAGTACGTCAACACCTTATCCTTGTTCTTGAAGGTGTTGGGATAAATCAGAATGCTAGCTGGCGTGGTGGAGCCACCGAGGTAGCTGATCAAGGTCTTCTTGGTCGTGCTATCCACGGTTTGACCAGTCATGACGTTATCGCTAGCCTTCTTTTGGGCCTTAACGATTTTGGAATCTTTATTGTCTTTAATGATGTTTTGGGTCAACTTATCACTGTAAGCAATCCCGGAAGCCAAGACGTTTTCGGAAGACTTCGCTTTAACTTTCACGATTCCCGCAATCTTGAGGGTCGTGTTATGACTGTTGTTGTACAGGGAGTTGGTGGCCTTGTTTGGCAGGTAGTTCCCGGTTGGCAAGCTTTGGTAGTAATCGTTGTTGTTCACGATTTTCATCTTGGTGCCAACAATCTTGTTGTAGTTGAAGGTCTGGTTGTTCTTCACGGTGTACCCCAAATTCTTCAACGCATTGATGTTGGTCGAACCATCGCGGTCAACGATTAAGATGACGTCGTTGGCGTTCTTCGGATAGGTTCCGGACACCAGCTTGTAGTGTTTCTTCAGGAAGCTGGTCCCGCCATCGTTGGCACTAGGGTAAACGGAACCGCCGACCCCGGTCGAGGCGCTCATCGCCGTTTGCATGGCGTTAGCACTGCTGGAGCCACTGTTATCAACGTTGGAGAAGGAGACCGTTTTGGTCTTTCCGTCGACTTGACGCAGGAGGTTCATCCCGGTCGAGTAGGTGTACGTGACGTTCTTGCTCAACTTGGTGTCGAGATTTTTAACATAATTTAAGTAACTCTTGGTAAGCTTATTGGTGTGGGTCGCCTTGTCTTGCTGGCTGACCTTAGCCGTGACGACCTTCTTGTTGTTCGCCTTGACCGTATCGTTGGACTGCGCCGTGGTACTTGTGGCCGTCTGTGAAATGGTAACGGGGAACTGCGCCAAGGTGTTGGCCTGGGTCTTATTAATCTGCGCCTGGAACCCGTTGGAGAGGGCCAAGACGATGGCAATCCCGATGATCCCGATACTGGAGGCGAAGGCGGTCAGTGCGGTCCGGCCTTTCTTGGTCCGAATGTTGTTAAATGACAGCTTTAAGGCCGTCCAGAACGTCATCCGGGTCTTCTTCAATTCAAATTGTTGGGCATCAGTGTGTTCGTCGTAGGGGTTGGAATCGTGTTGAATCTTCCCATCGGCAAATTCGATGATCCGGTCGGCATATTGGCGCGCCAGGTCAGGGTTATGCGTCACCATGATGACCAGTCGTTCCGCAGAAAGTTCCTTGATCAGCTGCATGATTTCTTCACTGGTCTCGGTATCCAGGGCGCCGGTTGGTTCGTCACACAACAGAATTTCGGGTTCATTGGCAATGGCCCGCGCAATGGCGACCCGTTGCAGTTGCCCACCGGACAGTTGGTTGGGCTTCTTGTTGATGTGGTCGGACAGACCGACCCGGTCGAGGGCCTTCAGCGCCTTTTCTTTCTTCTCGGCGTTGGAGACGCCACTCAGCGTCATCCCCATTTCCACGTTGTCCAGGATGCTCAGGTGACTGATGATGTTGTAGCTTTGGAAAATGAACCCAACGGAATTGTTCCGGTAGGCGTCCCAATCGGCTTCAGAGAAGTCCTTGGTGGATTTTCCTTCAATGGCGAGGTCCCCGGAGTCGTAAATATCCAGGCCGCCAATGCCGTTCAGCATGGTCGTTTTCCCGGAACCACTGGGACCGAGAATGGCGACGAACTCCTGTGAACGGAACGCCACGGAAACATCGTCGAGGGCCTTCGTAACGGAATCGCCCACATAGTAATATTTCTTAATATGTTTTAGTTCCAGCATTTTAAAATAATCCTTCCATATTTTGGCTTTCGGCTGTTGCTCAGGCTATTTTTCTGATAAAATAAACATTAATGCAACACCGTGTCTAATAGCATAAAAATAAATTGTGGTCGTGGCAACCGTCAATGTCGACGATTTTGTCGTGAACACAACAAAATTTATGAAAATGTTGTATACATGACGACGACAGCAATTAGCTGGCTTTTACCATACCATAAAGTACCTGCTTTCGGCACGTAATGTCTCCTTGAAATTACGGGGACTGGGGATGGGAGAGTCGTTGCGGCAGTAACGCGTTGTGCAATAGGAGTGAGAATTCATGGCTGGTGTGAAAAACAATCGGCGGGCCCAATACACCCAGCAGATCATTCAAGAAACCGTGCTGGGGTTGTTGGAGAGTAAACCGATCAACGCCATTTCTGTGACGGAGGTCTGCGCCAAGGCCGACGTCAATCGAACCACGTTCTACCGGTATTACACCGACATTTATGACTGCGTGGCCAGCATCGAGAAGGCCTTTGTCGCGGGGTTACATCCGCTGGAAGATGGCTCACCGACCGCGGCCTTGGAGCACCTGTTAACGGCCTTTTACGAGGACAAGAAGCTCAGTAATCTCGTCTTCGTTGAGGGTAAGACCAAGTTGCTCGAGCGCATGCAGGAATTGATGCAGCGCACGGGCCCGGAGCCACCGCTGATCGATGACTACCAGGGGACCTATATTGGCGCCGGTTTGCAAAGTATCCTTAAAAAGTGGGTCAAGGACGGCATGCCCGAGACCCCACACCAATTAACGCAAATTATTATCAACACCATACTAGCCAAGAACCTGTCAGAGATGCGGGATGCGGTTTTGTAGCTGCCAAATATTACAATTTGCCCGAAATACCGGGAAACTGTTGTCTTTTTGCCCGGTATTATTTATCATGGTATCTGACTGTATGGAATTACAATGGAAGATAAATTAAGTGAGGAACACATCACAATGAAGAAAATGATTATTCACGGCGGCCGACCACTCTCTGGAGAAGTGACGATCGGCGGCGCTAAAAATAGCACAGTGGCATTGATTCCGGCAGCGATTTTAGCTGATACACCGGTCCGTTTTGACATGGTACCGGATATCCTTGATGTGCACAACTTAATGTTAATTTTGAAATCGATGAACGTGCATTCCACGTTTGAAGATGGGGTCCTCACCATTGACCCAACGGAAATCGTTGAAGCACCACTTCCGAGCAAGGCCATCAAGAGCTTGCGCGCGTCTTATTATTTTATGGGGTCCTTGTTGGGGCGGTTCCAACGGGCCACGCTGAGCTTCCCGGGCGGCGATAACATCGGGCCACGGCCAATCGACCAACACATCAAAGCGTTTAAGGCACTGGGTGCGGCGGTCGACGAGCATGACGGCACGGTGCGTATCACCACGGGTCCCGAGGGGTTACACGGCGCACGGATTTTCTTGGACATGGTCTCAGTCGGGGCAACGATCAACTCGATTCTTGCGGCGGTCAAGGCTGTGGGGACCACGGTGATTGAAAACGCGGCGAAGGAACCGGAAATTATTGATATCGCCACCTTCCTGAACAACATGGGCGCTCATGTCCGTGGAGCCGGCACCGATGTCATTCGGATTGAAGGGGTGCCAACGTTACGGGCCATGAACACGCACACGATTATTCCCGATCGCATCGAAGCCGGGACGTACCTGTCAATGGCTGCGGCCGTTGGCGACGGTGTCGTGGTCAAAAACGTGATTCCAGAACATTTGGAAGCCTTCACGGCTAAGATGATCGAAATGGGCGTGCCGTTGGAAATCAACGAAGACAGCATTTACGTGCCTCGCTCTGAGGACTTGAAGCCGATTCAGGTCAAGACGATGCCGTTCCCAGGGTTTGCGACCGACCTGCAACAGCCGATTACGCCGCTACTCTTTAAGGCGGACGGCAGTAGTGTGGTCATCGATACCATTTATCCCAAACGCATCAAGCACATCGCCGAGCTGCGGAAGATGGGTGCCCACATTCGTTCTGAAGAGGGCACCATTGTGGTTGACCCGAGCGATGACCTGATTGGGGGCCAAGTTCAGGCCGGAGAAATCCGTGCCGGGGCTTCCCTGGTGATTGCCGGACTCATGGCCGATGGTGACACGGAGATTAGTCAGGCAGATAATATTTTGCGCGGCTATGACCGGATTGTTGAAAAATTAACGGCGTTAAACGCCGACGTAGAAATCGTTGATGACAGTTTAGTGGAAAACGGCCAAGATTAGCCATTGCCGCTATGTCGTTTTCATGTTATAATTCAACGGTTGACGATTAAAATCAATCTCTGATTCAGTCAATGGATCAGGGCAAAGGAGCGTATTACATTATGAAGCAAGGAATTCACCCAGATTACCACGAAGTTGTGTTCCAAGATTCAAGTACTGGTTTCCAGTTCTTATCTGGTTCAACGGCAACTTCTGACGAAACGGTTGAATGGGAAGACGGCAACACCTACCCATTGATCCGTGTCGAAATTACTTCTGATTCCCACCCATTCTACACGGGTAAGCAAAAGTTTACTCAAGCCGATGGTGCTGTGGACCGTTTCAACAAGAAGTACGGTTTATCCAACGACTAATTATAAAATTTATGATTTGTCTTACCGGTTACGGGGTTATCCCCGTGGCCGGTTTTTTTGTAGAAAAGAGTGCGGAACGAGCCGCTTAGACTCTGAGCATTAACGTGGCTAAGGGAATATCCCCGGGCTTGGGATATTTTCTTAGCCGGGTTAAGCGCAGGAGTCTGGCTCGTGAAGCACGTTTCGGAGGCCGCCAGGACCGGGATAGCTCTGTGGAGGACCGACCTAGCGAACTAAAGCAATCTAAA
Source organism: Levilactobacillus mulengensis (assembly GCF_003946045.1). Classification (GTDB taxonomy): domain Bacteria; phylum Bacillota; class Bacilli; order Lactobacillales; family Lactobacillaceae; genus Levilactobacillus; species Levilactobacillus mulengensis. The sequence continues at coordinate 71,045 of NZ_RHNW01000009.1, forward strand.
TTGAACGGAAATTCCAAACTTGGGTCATTGCTTAGTCGGGGTTAAGCGCTGGGGGAGAGAATGGTAAGAGCCAGATTGATGAACTGAACCAGTATTCTAGATGCTAGTCAGTGCTGCTATCTCTATAGGAAGAAAGTGGCTGATTCACATGCCGCAACTGACCACTCACCTGAATAGTGCGCTAAAACCCACCCACAAGCCCAACACAACGTTCTGTGGTCTCCTATGAATAATCTTGTAAAGCACTAGAAAAACCGCTTAGTGACGCTCAGAACAGCCTGTGGACCTACCCACCGTTGTCATTTTCCGAATGAATTTGTTAATTTTCTGACACCGTCGAGCCTCAGACTTTGTTTTTGTTAGTAAAAAGGGTAGAATTCAAAGTCGTAGAGACCGAATTATTTGGGGATTGGAGTAACTAATTATGGCAGACAAAAAGAAGCAGCAGCCAAAACGTCGTTGGCGATGGCTATGGAGCACGCTGTTTGTCCTCCTGATTGTCATTTCGCTGGGCTTAATCTTTAACGAACAAATTAAAAACTGGTTGATTTCTTCCTATCAGCCTAAGATTACGCGTAAGGCTGTTCAGAATAACGAGAAGAAGAAGGCCTCGTATGATTTCAGCAAGGTGAAGTCGCTGGACTTCTCGACGGTAGCCAATGCCCGTTGGAACACGGCAAACATCCACGTGGTGGGGGAAATTCTGATGCCACAGTCGAAGATTCACTTGCCGATTGCTAAGGGCGTTAGCAACGAGGTCCTGGCACTGACGGCGGGGACCATGCGGCCGGACCAGAAGATGGGCCAGGGCAACTATCCATTGGCTGGACATCACATGTCTTCGCAATCGATTCTGTTTAGCCCTCTGTATTGGAAGACACGGGTCGGCCAAATGATCTACCTGACCAATGCCAAGACCGTCTTCGTTTACAAGGTCAGCGTCCGTAAGTTCATTCCAGCAACGGACGTGGGCGTAGTTGCCCAGACGAAACAAAAACTGGTCACCCTGATCACCTGTGACGCGACTGGGGCGAACCGGTTGATGATTCGTGGGAAATACGTGAAGCAGATGGCCTATAAGGATGCCCCAAGTTCCGTGCAAAAAGGGTTCCATGGTGGTTTTAACAACAAATAAGGGTAAAAAATCAGTGATTTCTGTCCAAAAAGCAGAAAACGCTGATTTTTTTTACTTTTTTTGAATTTTTTTAAAAATATTTTTAAAAAAATCGCGTCAAACGGGTAATTGGCGCACAATCTAGACGTATCAAGGGTTTAGAGTGCATAGTACATAGGGTATCCAATAGTAACTAAAGATATCGCATACTATAAAACAAAACAAAAATAGTTAGCAAATTTCGGAAAAATGCCATAAAATGTAAACTGTTTTCATTGATAAACGTGCCTACAAACATTGTCACATAGGCATTTTAATTGTAATAGCAAACATGGTATAAATCAATTAATCGTGCATGAAAGAATTACCGAATTAGTTATTCTCCCCACAGATGATTAAGAGTGGACAAAGAACGCAAAATGATGTACTATATCCTTGTAAGGTTGATACAGAGAAAACCACCGCACGTTGGGGGAACATGATTAACTAGGGTAATCCCGCGAGGTAGTTGAACGAAGATCAGCCAATGTTGACAGAAATTTATATTTAGCCAAAAGGCTTAAAGGGGATAATAAATATGTTTAAGAAGACTTTGGGTTTCGTTGCTGTTGCTGCTGCATTTGCTGGTTTAGGTTTAGCTTCAACGACGACTGCCAACGCGGATGTTGCCGCTGACGCAACTACTGGGACTACCGCTGCTAACGTTAATTTAACTGCTGATCCTAACGGTGCCGGTGGTGTTAGCTTGGTTCAAGTACCAACATTAACTTTTGCTGACAAGGTTTTGACTGGGTCCAAGGATACGACTACTTTGGGTGTTGCTAACAACTTGGTTGTTAAGAATGCCGGGGCTAACACTGGTTGGTCCGTCACTGTTGACAGTACTGCAATGACTTCCGGCACCGATAAACTTAGTGGTGGTTCCTACGACTTGAAGAGTGCTTCAGCTAACGCCCTTCCAGTTCAGTCAGATTTTTCTACGGAAGATACCAGCAACCAGACGACTGCCACAGTTAGTTCTGCAACTGACTCAGTTACTGGTACTAGTTTTAATGGGGTAGCTGTTAATACTGGTGTTGACACTAGTGCACAATCAGTTATGAATGCTGTTGCTAATCAAGGTATTGGGACTTTCAGTGCAAACTTTGGTAAGGATTCAGTTCTGAATATCCCCGCTTCAGCAGTCGCTGGTAAGTACGAATCAACCTTGACTTGGACTTTGAAGAACGCACCATTAGCTTAATTTAAATGAATTTGTTTTATGAGACGGCTGAAAAGCCGTCTTTTTTTGTTTGCCCTTGTTTTCAAATGTAGTTGCGTGATTTCTAGGGTTATAGTTAATCGTTGTCTTTGAAATCGGATTGAGAGGAGGTCTTTGATCAATGAAGGTATATCATGCGAATAATTTTTTGCTGAAAATTACCTGTAAAAGATAGATTAAGTAGAGAAAACGGTAGCTATTTTACCTACGCCTTTAGTTGAGGGGTGTAAAACAATAGCAATTGGATAAAACAAATTAGACAATCACGTAGAAATGGGATACAAACTACTAACCAATTAACGAATCAACAAGCCTAACATAGACCACTTGAATAGGAATTAAACAGATCGTTGGTGAACTGACTAATCGTTTATACACCCCTGACAATACTTCTTATAAAAACGTTTGTTACCACAGATGATTAATTGTGGACAAAAGCTCAAAACGGTGCTATTATAACTTATGTAATCAGATGAATTCATCAGATAGCTTCATATAAGTTTCATAATTTAGGTAAGTGTTGTGGTTGTGACAAGGAACAAAGACGTGAGGATGGGACAGCGATGCGATTACGAGATTTAGGTTTGCTGGTACTGAGCCTGCTGATCGTCAGTTGGGGCATGCCAGCAACTGCTCGTGCGGATGATGTTCAGCAATCACACTATTCGGTAGCGTTAACCAAACCACCAGCAACAGGCACATCTGATGTGACCGGCGGCGGTGCGGGAGCCACTATCAATGGTAATGACGGCGATACAGTGACTGGGAACGACAATTCCGGGAGCTCATCAACATCACCCGCCACGAATACTAACGGTGGTCAAGGGGCGACCGTTAGTCCCACGAATGGTAAGGTTACGCAAGCTTCACAGGCATCACACCATGTTTTAGCGGGTCGGTTACCACAAACATCTGAAGTGTGGTTCGGCTTTAGCACACTAGCAGGAATTATCTTGTTACTACTAGCTTGGATTGGAATTCTACTTAAAAGAAGAAAACAACAAAATTAAGTTGAGGGAGATTTTCATTATGACTAAAAAAACTTTACAATTATTAGCTTCTGCTGCATTGGTTGCTGGCCTTGGATTTACGACTGTTCAAGCAAATGCGTCTGCAACTACTAATACCGGTTCTCAAGATACTACTGCTAAGGTTACCTTGAGCAGTAAGGGTGCTGGCGATAACGGTAACAACGGTAACGGTGATGGCGATGGTGGTAACGTTGCTGGTTCATTAGCTATCACTTCAGCTCCTGATGTTACTTTTAGCGATGGTAAGGGGAATGTCTTAGATGGTAAGACAGCCTTAGACTTAACGGGTACTTTTACCAAGGGTGCAAATTCTTGGAAGGACGCAGAACTTGGTGCTGTAACGGTTGTTGATCCTGGTACTGCTTCAGGTTGGAAGGTTCAAGTTTCTAACACGGCACTGACGAACGATTTGAACACAGATGCTGACAAGACTAATGATGTTGCTGGTGCCGCTGCAACTATCCAGGGTGGTAACATTAACTTCACTGGTGCTAAGGTTGCTTCAACTGATTCAACGAACCCTGCCGGGGCAACTGCAGATGCTGACAATATTTCGTTACCAACTGGTGGTACTGAAAACAAGCCTGTTTACAATGCCAAGGTTGGCGCTGGTGTCGGGACTTGGACGGATACTTTCTCAGGTGCAGATTTGACCGTTCCTTCAGGTAACGCTGCTGGTTCATACACCTCTACCTTAACTTGGACTTTGACTAACACTCCTGAATAATCGCTCAGCAGTCTAGAATGAAAAGGGGGGCTGCGCAGTGACTAGATGGACATCGGTTGTAGTGGCTTCGTTAGCCCTCGCAACGTTCACCATGAGTGCAACAGCGACAGCTCAAGCTAACGCTAGAAGCGGTGGCGGAGATCTATCGACGACTGCTAAAGTGACTTTAGTAGGTGGCGATACCTCTAAGCCGGTTAGCCCCAAAGATCCAGACGGGTCTGGCGGCGAATTTCCGGGCGATAACCTTGATCCTGACAATAAAGGGACCGGGTCGACCGGAGATTTGACCATTGATTATGCGTCGAACCTGGTGTTTGATGAAAATAGTTATGCGGACGGTTTAATTACTGCCACGGCTACCAATAATCGGGCCTTTGTGCAGGTCAGTGATCGGCGGTACACCGGTGATGGGTGGCAATTGATGCTGACGCCGAGTGTTTTGACAGGGCAATCGGATAACCAGAAAATCTATGGTGACGGTGCCTCAGTTGAAATGGGTGCGACCAAGTTTCTGGCTTCCGGCGCGACCGTTAGTCAGTACCCACACGTCACGACGGCCAGCACGACCCGGTTACCCCTGGGTGAGATGGCCAAGGTCGGTCAGGCCGATGCTGGTACTGGACTGGGGACCTGGATCTATCGCTTGAACTACGACACCACTGCACCAACTAAATTGTTAGTAAACGGCAGTCACGTCTCCGAGACGCAGACCTATACAGGTGTGTTGACGTGGACCCTGACTGACTCACTACATTAAAAATGGTAAAGATAGTGAATGCGGTGGCGACAGCTACCGCATTCTTTGTTACAATGAACATAAAGTTGAGTTTTTATGGAGGTTGGGAGAAACATGAAACGTTGGCTAAAGATTTTAGTAACATTAGGGACGTTACTGATGGCGTTTGGCTGGTATCAACAGACTGCTCAGGCCGAAAGCGTGGGCTATTCGGTAAGCGCCATTTTGCCAAAGAACCAGGACGACAAGAAGGTCACGTACTTCGCCTTGCGGGTCAAGCCTAAGCAACAGCAAAAATTGACGATTGTGATTCGCAACACGAGTAAGTCCATGAAACGATTCCAAGTTGGGGTCAATCAAGCGATTACCAACGACAACGGGGTCATCGACTACAGCAAGGCCAATCCAACCCTGGATAGTTCACTGAAGGTCGGTATCAAGGATGTCTTCAGTAAGGACAGCACCCAAAAGGTCAACGTTCCTGCTAAGAGTACCAAGAAGGTCTCCGTGTCCTACACCATGCCTGCCAAGACGATTGACGGGATGATCCTTGGGGGCGTTTACGTTAAGCAATTGAACAACGATGACAGTTCCAGCGCGAAGAAGGGTGTCACCATCAAGAACGCCTTCGCCTACGTCATTGGGGTTCGGTTACGGGAAAGCAGCGTTGACGTTGCCCCCGACATGAAGCTTAATGCGGTCAAGGCCGGTCAGATCAACTCCTACAACCAAATCCAAGCAAACTTACAAAACCCACGTCCGGGTCTGATGAGCGAGTTAAAGGTGAAGTCCAAGGTCACCAAGGCCAATGAAACCAAGACGGTTTTGAGCAACGAGAAGAGCAACATGTCCATGGCGCCTAACTCTAACTTCAACTACTCCATTCCTTGGGGTAGCACGCAGTTAAAGGCCGGCGAATACACGTTGACCCTCGATGCTTACGCTAAGGGTGGTTACCACTGGCACTTCGTTAAGAACTTTAACGTCACCCAGGCCCAAATCAACCAATTAAAGAATAAGATCAACACACCACAACAAAAGAGTTACCTCTGGTGGTTCGTGGCCGGTGGGATTTTAATCCTGTTGCTGCTGATCATCATTATCTACTTGTTAATGAAGAACCGCCGTCACGATGACGACGATGCTGCGACTGACAAGACGGATACGACCAAATAATTGAAAATCGCAAACGTCGTCGACCTGACAGCCCGTGCTGTTGGATTGGCGGCGTTTTTTTGCGTCGAAAAGTAAATAGAGTGTTGCGTCATCTATTCACAGAAATGTCTGTAAGTTTACTTAACTGAGTAAGTCTAAATTATGGGGGACAAGCCGTCCCTAAAACGGGGAGGGCCCGCAATGTGTGGGTGGAACATCGTATAATAGGATTAGATATTGAAGTTGATAATCAATTTGACTAGCGGTGTTTAAATGCATTGATTACCACGAAAATCCAGAAAAGTCACAGGCTGGCGTGACGCGAAAACCGGTTTCGTAACTTGGGGACAAAGTTGGGGGAGGCGTAAGCTTATGCGGCTAAAAGTTAAAATTGTCAGTGTGCTAACCTTGCTGCTGACTTGGGGGTTAGTTGCCTGGCAAACGGACACGGTGCGCGCAGATACCACGGACGCGGACTACGACAGTGCGTTGTCCACGATGCCAGAAGGGTTGAACATCGATCAGTACTTCACGCCGGGGAATTTTAATGGCACGAACTCGGCCTCGGTGACGGCGCCCAAGAGTTCGACCGACCCGACTCAGGCGGTACGGTTGACCTATGACCACAATCAATTAGGGACAATTTGGGCGAAGAATGATTATGACATCGATTTGACCAAGAACCAAAAGGCTTCGATGTGGATGTATTTTGGGAACAATTCGGCGAATAATCAAATGGGTGATGGGATGGCCTTTGTCATGCAAAATGATCCGCGGGGGACCAAGGCCACGGCGACCACCGATACCGGTGCGACGGCCCGAGGAGAAACGCTCGGGACTTGGGGTTATCCGTACGACTATCTGACCCAGGGGAACACGAGTAAGATTTCCGCGCTGGCCATTCAGGACAGCTGGGCGCTCGAATTTGATACGTTTATCAATAATCAAAGCATCAATACCAACCAAGCTAACGCGACCGACTTTGATTACTACACCGCCAATGCCGGGCTAGACGCTGGCACGACCAAGCAGCATATTGCCGCGGGGTATCCGGCCGTTAGTGGGACCTACGCCAAGCGGTATGCCTCGATGAATGGTGGGGCCACGGATGCCTACTTTACCGTCTTCAAGCATCAGGGCCTGGTCCCCAATCTCCCCACGCTGACCAATGGCTCATGGCATCACGTGACCTTGGCCTATACGGCCCCAACTGGTAGCGATACCAAGGGTCTCATGACCTACACGATCAATGACAAGAATCCGCTGACTGGCGCTACCCAAGCTGGGCAAAGTAACGCGTATGAAGTTGATCCGGCCAAGCTAACGCCTCAGGGCGACCCCACGGCCACCTCAGCGATGTGGGGCTTTACGGGGTCCACCGGTGATAAATATGAAAATAACCTGGTCGTCTTTGAGCAAATTCCTGGGCTGGTTGATGCGACCGCCTCAGCGTCGATGACTGACGTGACGGCCGGTCAACAGCTGACGACCGGCACCGCGATTACCGGTGGGGACCGCCTGAAGATGACGTACAAACTGACCTATAATGAGGGACGAGCCGCCTGGAAGAACATCCAGGCCGTGATGAACCTCCCCGCTAACGTGACATTACGCACGGCCAACATTGCCTACGCGGATGGGACTTCGGCAACGATTCCGATTGACGGCTTAAACGGGCGTGAGTTGGATTATACGTTGGCGAAAACGTTGAATCGGGATACCAGCGATGGCAGTGGTGGGCAAACCGCGACCATCACGTTGAGTGGTCAGGCCGACAACGTGAATGCGTCAGTCGACGCTAGCTCCAGTACCTTCCGGGGGAGTAACGCGATTGCCACGGCCGACTTGCCTAGCTTTAGCATCGTTCAAACGACCGGGACTATGGCGCTCAACTTAACCTCGAACGCGTCCGTTAGCATGGCGCCGACTGATTCGACGACCATCACCGGGAAGGCGACGTTGACCGGGACGATGCCGAGTGATCGACTGTTTACCCTGCACAGTGCCATCAATGGCGGTGCGGAAACGACCAGTAAATTTACGACTAGCGGGAATAGTGGCACCTTCAGCTTGCCAATCAAAGGGAGCGAGTTGAAGAATGGGACCAACACGGTGGACCTGTACGTCGTGGATGCCTACGGAGATTCTTCGCCGACTGTGACCGTCACCATCAACGTGGGCATCTTTGGCTTCGGTCAGGTGTCACCCAAGAGTTCGTTTAAGGAGACGGTCTTGACGGGACAGGCACAGACGATTCAACGCAGCAACGACTGGTCCCTGATTATCGACGATACGCGGGGCAGTGGCAGCGGGTGGACCTTGCAAGCCAGTGCCACCCCATTTACGGGAGCCAACCTGCCGGACAACCAACTGAAAGGCAGTCTGGTGTACGTGGATGCTGACCATAACGCTACGACACTCAATTCGACGGCAACCACCGTTTTGACGCATGCGGACGATGGCAGTGCCACGACGAACGTGGTTGACAGTTGGTCGAGTGACACGGGCCTGTTGTTAAAAACGCATAGCGATGCCTTGCAGGACACTTATTCGGGCACCGTGACCTGGACGCTGTCGAACACGGTTCACTAAGATAAATACAAGATTAAGACCATCACTGTAGGTCTCCTTAAAGGGAGCAGCCTAATCAGTGGTGGTTTTTGTTTGGGGCCATGAATGACTTAATTTCGGCAAAAGATGATGTTATACTGTATTTATTAGGATGGTTAAATATTGCATAATGCTATTTTAACTGTGAAGTAAGTTTTCCTCCGTTACTAAAGATGACTATAGGTATATTGGGGGATAAATTGCTAATCTGGACGAATTTAAATTGGATTTGCGTCGGGGCTCGTTGGTTATTGTCACGGACACCGTAATTGTGAGGGAGGATTTTGCATGCGTTTACGAGCAAAATGGCTAGTGGTCTTTGGGGTGATTATGGCTAGTTTAGGCTGGGGACTCTGGCACGGAACCGTTGTCGGTGAGGCCCTGGATGCATCACCGGACGATGTGATCAAGTCGGCGCCCCAAGGCTTAAAAGTTAAGGCCGACACCTATTTTAACTTGCCACAAAAGATTGGTCCCCAGGATTCGATTAGCAACTCTGCGACGTTCAAGACCAGTGCGACAGGGGATGCCGTGGCGCTGACGCAGGATGGCAGTGCCAATCAGGGGGGAGCTATTTGGACCAGTAAGCCCGTTTTTGACGCGTATCAGAACCAGCAAGCTTCGATGTGGTTTTATATTGGGACTAGTGGGACCACCCCCGGTGATGGGATGGCTTTTGTCTTGAATAAGAATAGTAATACGGCTTTTTCTGGGTTGGGTGAATCCCTGGGGGTCTGGGGTGTTGACCCTAGAACGGTCAATGGGACCGTGCAAGATTTGGCAGATACGGCAATTCCTAATAGCTGGGCATTGGAATTCGATACTGGTGTGGATCAGGTATTGCCGGCTAATAATTGGATTGTAAACCAGACTACGCCGGATTCGTTTGATGTGGGGAGAATGACAGAGGCAGGTGATCCGCCGACAAAGCAGTTTTTGGGATCAGGATATAATCCTGGTAGTGATAACGATAATGTCGATGAGACTATCAAAGGGGAACATATTGCTTCGGGCTACCCCGGACAATCTAGTTCCTATCTCGCCTATCAACAAACGGGGCGATACTATGCGGGCACGACTGGAGTCTTTATTAAACAGCCGAAGTATAATTACGGAACCTATAATTATTATGGGTTGGTTCACCACGGCCTGGTGCGTGATCAATTTGGCGATCGGTTCATGTCAGATGCCAAGTGGCATCATTTAACCTTAAATTATCAGGCGCCAACGGATGATTCGAATACGGGAACGCTCACATATTCCTTTAACGATCGTAACTTGACGACCGGGGCACCTCAGAAAATGGATAGCGGTACGTTTGCGAAAGAGAAAATCAATCTTAGCAGTTTAGGTGTCTCTAGGGGCGATTCGAAACTCTATTGGGGGCTTACCGGAACGACTGGCGCAACGGATACGGAAACCAGTATGGTCGCTTTCGAACAGGTCCCTGGACAGGTGGATGCGAGTGCTTCGTCTGCTTTAACGGATGAAACGACCCACTCGGCAATTACCAGCACAAACCCGACGACGAGTGTGAATGGCAATGATAAAATTAAGGCCACATATACGCTGAATTATCTGGGCGGTGGGGCCAATTGGACCGGTATCAAAGGAAAGCTCGGGCTGCCTACCAATGTTAATTGGACGAGTGGGCGGATCAGTTATCCAGACGGTTCGATTACGCCACTCGCACTGACAACCCAGAGTGATAATCAACTGGCAGTAGACGTTCGCGACCTCGGGAACAAAGATGATCTTCCTAAGCAGGCAGTTATCACGCTGGAGGGGACGGCCACCAATCAGGATGTCAAATCACCCGCGGCGGTGGCGAGCTTCGTCGGGGATAATGCGATTACCAAGACGGTGACACCGGAATTTGATATCAAGGCTTCCCCATTTACAGTTGCGGTGACGCCGACTACGGCAGCGAATGCGAATACGACGGGAACCGTGACCGGCAGTATCTCCTCGACTGATAAGCTAGTCAACGGGCAAGACACCACGCTTAAGGCAGTTCTGACCGCACCGGATGGCACGACCACTGATATTGCCAGCGATAATGTGAAATTAGACACGACGGCCAATACGAATAGTGGCTACGACTTTAAGGTGACGATTCCGAAAGTACCGGTGGGAACCTCAACCTTACAGGTCAGTGCGACTGCGCAAACTGCCGGCAATACCTATCAGGGAAGTGGCACGGGTAAAGTTACCGGCGGGACCATGGACTTTGGGAGCACCAGTGGTGACCTGACCTTTGATACGACTCAGCTGACTGGACGGGCCATGACGGGCATTGCCCGTGACGAGACTGACGGACCCTGGAAACTGAACGTGGATAGTTCCCTGGTTGCCGGTACCAGTTGGCAGCTAACGGCGCAGACGGACGGATTAACTAGCGACAATGCGCCAGGCAAGTCGTTGGATGGTCACCTCATCTATAAGGATCAGAATGGTGGGATGACCCAGCTGTCGAGTGGCAATGCTGCTCTGATTGCCAGTGGTACGGCTAATGGTCAGGTACAGACGACCAATATCGCTGCGGACTGGACGGCCAATACCGGAATCCTGCTGGACTTGAATAGTAGTGCCGCCGTTGGTGACTATAGTGGCACAATTGATTGGACATTGTCTTCGGGTCCGCAATAAATGAATGATGGATAGGTGTCGATGGCTGACCTTCAGGGATGAAGGTCGGGCGTTGGCACCTTTTTTGGTCGACGAAATTAAGTTGAGTTGTAACAAAAGTGTGTTTTCAAATCTGGACGGCCCTAACTGGGGGAAGGTTAGGGTCGTCCTTTTTTATTTCGATTGCCTCTAGTCACTGGGCAGCCTAAACAGACTTTAAGCTAGTTTTATGGTTCAGTTTGCCTTTAATGACGAGAAACGACTATAATACTTTTTTGTTCAGACGCGAAATGGTTGCGGCGGGTTCTCATTTAATCGTAATTGCAACCGGTTGTTCCTGGGAACAACGTTTAGAAAAATCACTGAAGGCGGTAACGCCCGCAACGTGGTGTTTGGGGTGGGAAAGATTGCTGGGATGACTAGTACCGGCAGGCTTTCGAGCGCTAGGAGAGGATCAATATGAAAGTAAAGGCAGTCGTGTTAGGCATCTTAACGGTCGGAACATTACTCGGTCTACAGACGATGCCCGGACTCGCTTCGACTAAGGAAAATGTGACCGCTGCGCTGGGGACGGCGCCACAGGGAATTGCTATCGATAGCTACTTTGAGAGAGGAACCATCGCCAATAATTCGGCTAAAATCTCAGATACGGATCATGGAAAAAATCAGGCCGTTCAGCTGACGGATGCGACGAATGGCGGGAATGAACTGGGAACGATTTGGACCAGCGATGCGGCGGCAATGGATTTGGGCGAAGATCAGACGGCTTCGATGTGGCTGTACACGGGGGATTCATTTACGTCTAGCGGTGACGGAATGACGTTTGTCATGCAAAATGATGATCGCGGAACTGGTGCAAGTGCCATTAATACCAGTGATGAAGCGAATCCCACACCCGCAACCGGTGAAACACTGGGTGTCTGGGGTGATGACATCAACGAAAAATATAAGAACGCTGCGGACTTGGCCGCGACCGGGATTCAAAATAGTTGGGCATTGGAATTTGACACTTATGCCAACAAAAGCCTGCCAAGCACAAACTCGGATGACAGTGCAGCGGACCAGAAAAAGACTTGGGATAGTTATTTTGCCAATTCAGCTAATTCGGCGAATCAATTTGATTTGAATGAAAATAGTATGCATATTGCCTCGGCTTACCCGGGAGATAAGTCTTCCTATGATCTGTCGGGGCAGAACCTGACCGTGACCACGTACGGGGGCTTTTTGAATCTGACGCCAACGAACACGACGTACAATTATCCTTATGCGGTGCTGAACCACCAAGGCGTGATCACCAACGGCTTTAGCCTCCTGGGGACCGGGACCTGGAAGCATTTAACTTTGAAATGGGATGCGTCGCGTAGTCAAATGACTTACACGTTTGATGACAAGGATCCCGATACCGGGGCCGCTAAGACGGGCCTGTCGCAAACGGTCACGGTGGATAAGAATAAGCTCAATCTAGGTAGCGACAATAAGATTCGTTGGGGATTTACGGGGTCGACCGGGTCCAACTTTGAAAACAACCTGGTCGTCTTTGAACAGGTCCCCGGGTTGGTCAGTGCGAGTGCGACGGCCAAGTTAACGGACAGTACGCAGAGTGACAAGGAAATCACGTCAGCGAGCGATACGGTGAATGCTGGTGACCGGATGAACCTCAAGTACAATTTGAATTATAATGGGGGCCGGGATTCCTGGCAGGACATTCAGGCGAAACTGAATTTGCCCAGTAATATTGTCTTTAACAACGCGACGATTACTTATGCTAACGGGGACACGCAAACGGTGACGGACTTGGATACGCAGAGTAGTACCGGGCAAGCCCTTAGTGAGGCCTTGAGTAAGGAGCTGTCTAGTGACAATGACGGCGCCACCATTTTATTGAATGGGAAGGCCGTGGCCGGCGATAGTAGCGAAACCACCGTGGCCGCGACGAACAACAACTTTAACGGCTCGAATGCGATTACGCAGGCGAGTCTCACGGGTTTCAAAGTTGAGAAGAACGATGACGCCACTGTTAGCATGACGCTGACGGGGGAGGGCGTTAATTCAGATAACACGACGGCCAGCAAACGATTGACCAAGGCGGCGGACGTTGCTGTGACGGGGAAAATTTCCTACGTTACGGGCACCGCCGACCCGAATAGCAGTCTGACCCTGCACCCAGTCTTAAACGGTAAGGAACGCCAGACCCAAACACTGAGTAACAGTGATGCGGCCGGGGCCTTCACTTACACCATCCCAGGCAGCGCACTAGTTGCTGGTCAAGATAACGTGCTGACGTTGTACGCAACGGACAGTAAGGGTCATGCGACTAATGACGTGAGTGAGACGGTAAATCTGTCGGCGGGGTCTCGGAGTTTGGTAGCTTCCCCGAAGTCCTCATTTAACAGTGATGATCCGCAGAGCATGTCCGGGTCGGAAATGACCTTGACGCCTGATAGTAATTGGGATGTGACCGTTGATGATACCGAGGGTACCGGTGACCAATGGACCTTGACGGCGAGTGCGACCCCCTTCATTTCTAAGTTGCGGGGGAGCCTTTCTGCGGACATGACTTACGTGACCAGCGACGGCACCAGTAGTAGTCTGATGAGTGGGGCAGTCGATGTTTTAAGTCATACGACCACTTCGGATGACGATGTGGTAAATATCACGAATGGTTGGAACGATTCGCAAGGACTGTTCCTGAATGTTCATTCCGATGCACTTGAGGGCACGTACTTCAGCACAATCACTTGGACGCTGGGTGATACCCCGACATAGGCCAATCATCTCGCGGGTTGCCGGCTCGTTAAAAAATTGAATTAGTTGTCACTTAGAGGACCTTAGTTGTGAAAACTGAGGCCCTTTTTTATGATCTGGTGTCGGAATCCTATTAAACCGCGAATGGTTGTCGGATTAATTAGGCAGGTGGAAACATTTATTGCTTTCCGGTTGTGTTTCTCCCGCAAACCGAATATAATCACATTAGTTAATAGCTAGACTGTTCTAGGGGAGTCTTTAAAATGCTGACTAGCACTTTGAGCCTTGGTTAAGCTTAAGAGTCTGCTAAATCAGCGTTTCTTAGATAGAAAAGTCAATATCTTTTCACCAGTTGAAACTATTTGTGCGATTAATGACTAGGGCGACCAAGTATCGGAGTACGGCGGAAGTTTCCGCTTAAGGAGTGACTTGAATGAAGTTGAAGCGGTTAGTAACGGGGATAGTGATTGGCTTGGCGGGAGCGACCCTGGGGTGGGAGACCTCGGCCCAAGCCGACGATTTAACAACTGTATTAAACAATGCACCGCAAGGAATCAAGATTGGCAGCTATTTTCAGGCGGGAACAACCTCAGATAACTCAGCCGTGTTAGCCAAGACACAGCATGGTGAGAATCAAGCAGTCCAATTAACTGATAAAACAAGCCAGTTGGGCACCATTTGGACTAGTGATTCGGCTGAAATGAACTTGAATGAAGATCAAACAGCGGCGATGTGGATGTACTTTGGGGATGGCAGCAACTCGAGTTCTGGTGATGGGATGGCCTTTGTCATGCAAAATGATACCCGTGGCCTCGGTGCCAGTTCGGTCGACACGAGTGGCAAACCAGGCCGTGGGGAAACCCTGGGTGTTTGGGGAGATGACACGGGAAACGGCTTTACGAGTACAACTGAACTAGCCAAGTCAGCCATCCATAACAGTTGGGCAATCGAATTTGATACGTATGTGAACAAGTTTGGCAAGACGGATGATACGAGTATGGCGGATGCGATTAAGGACGGCATTCCTAGTTATTTTGATGTCGATATTGCGGGAGCCTACCCACATATTGCGTCGGCTTATCCTGGGAAGGCTAGTACGTATTCGATTGTTAACGTGGGCGCGACAGGTTATCATTACGCTAAGATGAACCATACGGGAATTCTAACCAATAATTATAGCGGATTAGCTGACGGATTCTGGCATCACGTCACCCTTCATTGGAATCATATGGCTAAGACGATAACCTACACCATTAATGATAAGAGTCAGACAACGGGCGAACCTCAGAATTCGAGTTACGAAAAATATAAGACATTTACGACCGCACCACTAGATATGACCGAAATTGATCCACATAATACGGGGAAGATTCGTTGGGGATTCACGGGATCAACTGGTTGGAATGCTGAAAAGAACTTGGTCATTTTCGAAAAGGTCCCTGGCCTGGTCGATGCCAACTCGACCGCTAAATTAACGGATACGACCAGTGGTAATACCGTAACCAGTGGCACGACGATTAATTCCGGTGACCGCTTACGACTTGATTACAACTTAACTTATGCAAGTGGTCGAGAAGATTGGAAAAACGTGGTTGCCAATTTGAAATTACCTAAGAACGTGAGCTTTACGTCTGGTTTGGTTACTTACGCCAACGGTCAGAAGGAGACCATGGACTTAAGCGGCCTCAGTGGCCAAAGCCTGAAGACAGCTCTAACCCAAAACTTGTCCAAGACCAACGCGACGGCAACCCTGTCGCTGAATGGCAAGGCGGCGCCGGTTGACGGTTCGGGTAAGCCAGCGACCGCGGGAACGACTACGAACACGCCGGTTGCGACTAGTAATTTTGTCGGGGATAACGCGATGACTTCGGCGACGGTGAATGCGTTTAACGTGAAGGCCGTCAATAGTGCGATGACCCTGGCGTGGACCGGCGACAGTGCCAACGGCGCTAGCAACACGATTGGCACAACGTCGGTGACCGCAGGCAAGTCGGTCACGCTGACCGGGAAGACCGCGTACGTGACCGGGAGTGCGGATACCAACAGCAATATCAAATTGCACGGGGAACTGAACGGCGAGGCACTGCCGGTGACTACGCTGAAAGATACGGATGCTAGCGGAACGTTTAGCTATACGGTGCCCAGTTCGGCACTGACGACGGAGAGCAACCAGCTGATTCTGTACGCGTCCGATAGCAAGGGTAACAATAGTAACGACGTGAGCTATACCATCATGCAGGGGTCACTGAAATTGGCCGTGGCGCCGACGATTGCGTTTAGTGGAACACTTACCGGACAGCACCAGCAATTGGCGGCTAACGGTGACTGGGATGTCGATGTGCGTGACACCCGGGGAACCGGTAGTCACTGGACTTTGCAGGCGGCGGCTTCGGCGTTTACGACTGGCGCGGATGGTTCGGGAACGGTGTTGCCAGCAAATCTGATGTATCAGGATGGGGCAATTGCCGCCAACTTAAGCGCGGGAAACCAGGTTCTGATGGATCGCACGACGACCAGCGCCAACGACCTGACCAACGTGTCGGGGGATTGGGATAAGGGGCGCGGTCTGCTGCTAGATGTTGGTAGTGGTGCCACTGAAGGCCGGTATCAGGGCACGGTGACCTGGAGTTTTGTGGACGCTGTTAAATAGAGGACTGATGTGAGAGCTTGGATGACTGAGCTCTTTTTTGCGTTGGAAATGCTTATCCAGCTAAAAGTGAGTTACTAAATTATGCATGAACCCCTTATAAATATTGTTATATCAACATTTTTACTTAATTTTGGTGATGAATGTGCTATACTAATTTCAGATAGTACATGAAGTTATTATTACACGGGTGATAATATAATAAATGTTATAAGTCGCTGATGGTGAAAATCAGTGGGCAACGTTAATGGCTGCGACCGGAGAACTACCGTAACGATTGAAATTGAGATTGACGTCTGGTGTTAACCAGACTGATAGGGTGCGGTAGTCTGAGCCGGTTATGTAGCTTGGCAGATTGAGTTAAATTGGGGGAATTAACATGTTGTTAAAACACGTCTTGTTAGGGGTTATTTTGGGGTTGATGGGGATTAACTTTGGCTGGGAGATTAAGGCTAGAGCACAAGGCCGGAGTGATCAAGATCATGCTAGCTTGGAGGAAATTGTTAAAAAAGCACCACAGGGAATTGATATCAGTAGTTATTTCGAAATTGGCAGCATTCCGGAAAATTCTGCTTCTTTAGTTGGTACGGATTATGGAAAGAATCAAGCGGTTTATTTAACCAATGGACCGGATCAGTTGGGAACAATTTGGACGAAGGGCGAGGCAGCCATGCGTTTGAATGAAGATCAAACGGCATCCATGTGGATGTTTTTTGATAAGGGTGGCTATAACATGCATTCAGGAGATGGTATGGCTTTTGTGATGCAAAATGATGAGCGTGGGTTACAGGCCAGTTCAACGACTAAGGATTTGAAACCAGCGTCTGGTGAAACTTTGGGCGTTTGGGGAGACGATAGTAAAAATGTTTTTTCTAACTCTAAAGATATAGCGGCAAGGGCTATTCAAAATAGTTGGGCTTTGGAGTTTGATACCTTTTCTAATAAGGTTGAAGCTCCCAATATTGCTTCGAATTTGGACCAGGGGATTGCTTCCTTTTTTGATGAGGGCGGGTATGAGGGTAAGCCAATGATTGGAGATGAGTCAGCAGATGCTCACCATGCAATTGGACGAGGATATCCACACATCGCTTCGGGTTATCCAGGAAGCTCAGAAACCTATCAACTTAAGCAAAATGACAATAGATATTATGCTGTGATGAAGCATGAAGGTGTTTTATATAAGAATGGTAAGCCTAGTTTTTTGGCAAATGGTGAGTGGCGTCATGTGACTTTATCTTGGAAACAGGAAAAGAAAGAAATGACCTACACTTTCAATGATAAGGATCCAAAAACTGGTGAGAATACACCGGATGAGCAACAGTCTTATACGAAAAAAATCGATTTAAATAAAATCGATCCTAAAGGTAGTCACAAAGTTCGTTGGGGATTTACAGGATCAACTGGTGGAAATTGGGAAAGCAATTTAGTTGTATTTGAAAAGGTCCCTGGTTTAGTAGATGTGAATGCTAAGGCGGTTCTGACGGATACGACTGATAATAATCGTGTGGTGAAGACAGATGATAGTATAAAAGCAGGGCATCAGGTCAAACTTGATTATGACTTGAGCTATGCTAGTGGTTGGGAGCCGTGGCGAAAGGTGGAGGCCAACATCGATTTACCCAAAAATCTGAGCTTTACGAATGGGGTCATCACATATTCCAATGGTCAAACGGAAGATCTTAGTTTGAACGATCTCAAAGGACAGGACATTAAGACCAAATTGGCGCAGAACTTGTATAAAGCAATCAATGAAAATAGTAAAACACCCAAGGATAGTCAGCGCGCAACTTTGTCACTGAATGGACAGGCGGTGCTATCAGGAAAAGTGGCTCAAGCTGATTTTACTCGAGAGGTGGCTTCCGTCCCGGCAACTACCAGTAAATTTATTGGTGAAAATGCGGTGACAACGGCAACCTTAAATGGATTCAAGGTGAAATCGGTCGATGATCCAATCAGTTTGCAGTGGACAGGAGACAGCGTTACCGGGAACATGATGGTGAGTGACGGCAAAGATGTTACGCTAACTGGAAAAGTTTCTCGGTTATCTGGACTGGACGGAATTAAGTTACACGTTAATTTAGATGCGAAGATACAGATGGATGAGGAAGGAAACTTTACGCTTAAGATACCAAGTGATCAGCTGCAGGCGAAGACGACTCAGTTAAAGGTTAGCGCATCTGATACTAATGGCATTAATAGTACCAATGTTTTGGAGTATACGATTACGCAAAGGTTGTTGGAATTGTCTGCTGATTCTGACTTAACGTTTCAGCATGTCCTGAAGGGTCGGTCGGAGAAAATTTACCCCAAAAAAACTTTTAACGTTAGTGTCATTGATACGGGGGGGCCAAAACCAGGATGGCAGTTAACGGCTTCGCTAAATTCAGATACACTGATGACTAAAAATAATGCGCAGGCATTAGATGGTAAGCTCACCTATGTTGCACCAGCCACACAACAGGGGGTGGTGGCGTCTGGCCTTGAGCAATGGAAGGACCTGTCTAGACAGTCTATTGTCATTGCCACTAGTCAGGAGGTTAAGCCCGAAACTGAAAACAAAAGTGAAACTCTCATCGCAGGTGATTGTAAAGGCCCCCGTGGACTCTTACTACACTTGAATTCAAGTGCTATCCCGGGCCAATACTCAGGCCAAATCACGTGGGAACTAAAGAATGCACTCTGATGCACACAAATAGCCCAACCTGAATCAAGTCACGATTCAAGCAGGGCCAAGGTATAGGCAGCTTATTTGTTCAACGTATCTAACCAGGCAGGCAAGGCTTCAGCCAGTTCCTGATAGGTCAGTTCAAATTTATGCGTATACCAGGGGTCGTCAATGGCTTCGCCTTCACGACCGGGTAGGATGTCCAAGCACAACTTGATTTTGGCCTGGTCTTCTGCGGAAGGGGCTAACCGTTGTAGGTTGTACAGGTTGCTGTGATCCATGGTAATAATGGTGTCCGCCCACGCAAAGTCGGCGTCTGTGATGGGGCGTGATCGGTGTTGACTGGCATCCAAGCCATGAGCGCGCATGGTTTTTAGAGCACCCGGATGGGGATGATTTCCCGCTTCTTCCGGACTGGTGGCCACCGACTTAGCCGTAAACTTATCGGTGAGCTGGCGGTCGACCAACAACTGATTAAAGATAGCTTCGGCCATCGGAGAACGGCAAATATTGCCAAGGCAAACAAACAGAACGTGTTGCATGGGGTAACCTCCTAATTAATGGTAAAGACGGGCGTAGTTGCTGGAGTCCGCCTTGACCGTTTGTTATGATGAGTGTACCAGAAAAAATAGGAGGAGTGCACAATATGGTAGCAATTATTTTAGTCATCGTGCTGGTCTTATTGGTCGTTTGGTACATTAGTTCTTATAACGGCTTGATTCGGACCCGGACGCACGTTCAAGAATCATGGAGTCAGATTGACGTTCAGTTAAAGCGGCGGAATGATTTGATTCCCAACCTGGTTTCGACAACCAAGGGTTACGCCAACTACGAGCAGTCAACGTTAAAAAAGGTGGTTGCATTGCGGAACCAACTGACCGAAGTGCCAGCTGGTGATCACCAACAAACAATGGAAGTTTCTAATCAACTTTCGACGACGTTGCGGTCGTTATTTGCCTTGTCTGAAAATTACCCAGACCTGAAAGCTAATACGCAGTTTACCCAATTAATGGAAGAGTTAACCAACACCGAGAACAAGATTTCTTACTCCCGGCAGCTGTACAACAGTTCCGTGGCTAGTTTAACGGTGAAGATTCAATCCTTCCCAAGTAACATTGTCGCTAAGGTTCACCGTTTCCAAGAGAGCGACTACCTGCAAGTTCCTGAAGAAGAAAAAACGGCGCCGAAGGTTAACTTCGATGACTTTGGCCAAGATAAGTAGGCGATAACATGTTGTATGACCAAATTGCCATGAATAAACGGCGAACGGGCTACGTCATGTTTGGCTTCGGGGTGCTGACCCTAGCGATTGGCGCGGCCTTAGGCTACCTTTTCTGGAATAGCTGGTTTTCCGGGACCGTGATTGCGGCGATTGTCGCAGTTGTGTACATGCTGATTATGATTAGTCAGTCAACTAATGTGGTCATGAGTATGAACCACGCACGTGAAATTACGGATGTCAGTCAGGCACCACAGCTGTGGCATCTGATTGAGGACATGGCGATGGTGGCGCAGGTTCCCATGCCCCGGGTCTTCATTATTGATGATGCCAGTCCCAATGCCTTTGCTACCGGTAACGACCCGCAACACGCGGCAGTCGCGGTGACCAGCGGCATTCTCTCACGGCTCAATCGTGAGGAAATGGAAGGCGTCATTGGCCACGAGATGTCTCACGTTCGGAACTATGATATTCGCCTGCAAACCATTGCCCTGGCGCTGTCTGCCGCAATCAGTTTGCTGGTCAACTTTGCCAGTAACTGGTTCTGGTGGGGTGGCAGTCGACGGCGTGATGACCGCGACTCAGGCGGTAACGTGATTGGACTGGTGATTTCTGTCTTCCTGATTATCCTGGCCCCGCTTGCGGCCAGCATTGCCCAGATGGCATTGTCGCGTAACCGGGAGTATCTGGCTGATGCCTCTAGCGTGGAACTGACGCGGAACCCACAAGGCCTAATTAGTGCTTTAGAGAAAATTGACGATAGCGCACCGATGAAAGAGGCCGACCCGAACAGTGCCGCCCTTTACATCAGTGACCCCTTCAAGCACAAGCAGAAGTTTGCGGATCTGTTTGCGACCCACCCACCAATGGCTGCCCGGATTGCCCGGTTAGAAAAAATGTAAAAATAGTGAGCGGTTGTGGTCGGTTTCGTAGTACAATTAAGTGTGATTGAAACTAGGGGAAAGAGTGTGCGACCATGCGCGGAAATTTTATCTATTTGAGTCTAGAACCCGTTACGAATATGATCTATTCGCTGGGCATTTCACCAGCTGATTTTTTGAATGGGGTGCCAGCCATCCCCAACCAACTGCTCTTGCTGAACGAAGAATCGGGTAACGATGTCGAAATTAATCCGCACACCCGGTTGCAGACCGTCACGGGGCAAGCGCAGATTCGGCGGTATTTATTAGCCAAGCACGAGCACGCTGTGAAGTGGTTAGACTACGCGCACGGCGATGACTTGGACTTTTTGTTGCCCAGCGAAATCGCTGAGCTCCTTTACCTAGCACACATGGAAACACACCTGCGAACCCCATTTTACGCCAAGCTTCAAAATGAGTATGCGTACCTGACCTTGCGGGATGGCTTTTACAAGACCTACTACCGGCACCTGTCAGACTTTGACCACGTGCTGGAGGTTAGCATCAAACGCCACTTGCGGTCGATGCACAATAACCGGTGGGTCTTTGCCCGACCATTAGCTATTTCGGATGTGCCGCACGAAATTTTACTGCAGTTAATTCAGGGCCTACTCGATGGCATGATTGTGGCCTTTGACCAGTTGGTTGAGCGCCACCGCATCTACGTGATTCCGGTACGGGCTATTACCCATCCGGAACGACAAAATACCTGGTACTCACAGGAAGAAGTCTATGCGGATTCTCGTGAAGTAGCGAGTCTGCGGTATGATTTAGCCACCCGTGAATGGGCATTAAGCATTCACGATAACCAAGTTTTTAGTGACGTTGGCGATTTAATTTAATGCGTGTTAAGGGGAGCTGGACCGGTGTCTGGCTCCTTTTTTGCGTCCACAACCGGGAAGTTTTTGCAGGACTTTTAAGTTAGCCGGTGGCAATCCATGGTATAATGTGACTCAGAATCTAATGCGGAACAAACCGGACGGCCACGCTGCTGTCTGGCTAGTAATTTGAAACCGGGGCGATCGAGGGGATCGTTTCGTTAATTAGGAGTAGAAAACATGAAGATGCAGCTTGCTGAAATTGCTCATGCGGTTGGAGCAATCAATGATTTCGAACAATGGCGTAGTGTTAGTGTAACGAGCGTGGCTTTTGATAGTCGTCACCTGCAACCGGGTGGCCTCTTTATTCCATTGACTGGCGAACAAGACGGTCATCAATTTATTCAGTCGGCCATCGACCACGGTGCCGTGGCAACGCTCTGGGCCCGTGACCTCGCAACTGCGCCAGCCGATTTTCCAGTGATTCAAGTCGCTGATTCATTAAAGGCGCTGCAAGCGCTCGCGCAATATTACCTATCTAAAATTAATCCCCGGGTCGTTGCCATTACCGGGAGTAACGGGAAAACGACGACGAAGGACATGATTGCTTCCGTTCTGAGCACGCAGTTCAACGTGACTAAGACTCATGCCAACTTCAACAATGAGATTGGGGTTCCCATGACCGTGCTCTCCATGGAACCCAACACGGAAATGTTAGTAGTTGAAATGGGGATGGACCGACCAGGCCAGCTTGATTTCTTGAGTAAACTGGTTTCACCCGATTTAGCGGTCATCACCATGATTGGTGAGGCTCACATCGAGTTCTTTGGGACCCGCGACAAGATTGCGGACGCCAAGCTAGAGATTACCCATGGCCTAAGCGATGATGGCATCTTCGTCTACAATGGCGACGAGCCCTTGCTGCAGGAGCGGGCAGCCCAGTTGACTCAGCGTCAATTTACCTTTGGCCAAACCGCGACGGACACCATCAACGCCACGAGTGTTGAAGGAACGTCCACGGAAACCCAATTTACCACGAACCAATGGCCAGACCTGACGTTTACGATTCCGATGATTGGGACCTACAACGTGAACAACGCCTTGGCTGCGTTAACAGTGGGGAACGTTTACCGGATTCGGCCGGAGAACATGCAACGGGCGCTGAAGACGGTCAGTCTGACCGAGAACCGGGCTGAATGGGTGCAGAGTACCAGTGGCGCCGCAATTCTGAGTGACGTTTACAACTCAAACCCCACGGCCGTCAAGGAAGTCCTAGCCGCCTTCTCGAAGACCCCGGTCACGGGTAAGCGGTACGTCGTATTGGGTGACATGTTGGAACTGGGCGACCAGGCGGATGCCATGCATGCGGGTCTGGCAAGTGCCATTGATTCAGCGGCCATCAGTCACGTGTACCTGGTTGGGCCCCACATGGCTGCACTGCAGACAGCACTCGCTAAGCAGGAACCAACATTGCCAGTCTCACATTACGAAAGTGCTGATCTGGCAACGCTTTCAGCCAATTTACAGACGCAATTAACTGCCGATGATCAGATTTTATTAAAGGGATCTCACGGCATTCATTTGGAGCAAGTGTTGGCGGCGTTACAGGATTCTACTGAAAATTAAACTGAAAAATAAGCAGCTTCCACAAGTCGTGGGAGTTGCTTATTTTGTTTCAGCGTTGTATGATGGCTTAGTTGTATTTATGAAACGAACTTATCCCGCCATAGCCAATCACAGTCCGCACCACGGAAAACGGATTTTTTCCAAGAACCCTGAGGCACTATGGCGACGTACCCATTTAGGAGGAAATTATTTTTGAAGTTTAAAGAACTGGGTCTTTCCGAAGACCTACTGAAAGCAGTTACGACAGCAGGTTACGAGGAAGCGACCCCAATTCAAGCCGAGACAATCCCCATGGTTTTGGCTGGTCAAGATGTGATTGGACAAGCCCAAACCGGGACAGGGAAGACTGCGGCCTTCGCTTTACCAATCTTGGAAAAGATCGATAAGAGCAACGAAAACGTTCAAGCGTTGGTTGTTTCTCCAACACGTGAACTTGCTATCCAAACCCAAGAAGAAATTTATAAATTAGGCCGTAACGAACGGGCTAACGTCCAAGTCGTTTACGGTGGGGCTGACATTCGTCGCCAAATCAAATCCTTAAAGAACCACCCGCAAGTGGTTGTTGGGACCCCGGGTCGTTTATTAGACCACATTCGTCGTCATACGCTGAAGTTGGACCACGTGCAAATGCTGGTCTTGGATGAAGCCGACGAAATGTTAAACATGGGTTTCTTGGATGACATTGAAGACATCATCAAGCAATTGCCAGAAGAGCGTCAGACGATGCTCTTCTCCGCAACTATGCCTCCCGAAATCAAACGGGTCGGTGTCCAATTCATGCAAGACCCTAAGCACGTGAAGATTAAGGCTAAGGAATTAACGACCGACTTGATCGATCAATTCTACGTCCGTTCACGTGACTTCGAAAAGTTTGACGTGATGACACGGTTCTTCGACGTGCAATCCCCAGACTTGACGATTGTCTTCACGCGGACTAAGCGCCGGGTTGATGAAATCTCAAGTGGTTTGCAAGCTCGTGGTTATAACGCTGCTGGGATTCATGGTGATTTGACGCAAAAGCGTCGGACCCAAATCATGAACGAATTCCGTCATGGTAAGTTAGATATCTTAGTCGCAACCGACGTGGCTGCCCGTGGTATCGATATCAATGACGTGACCCACGTTTACAACTACGATATTCCACAAGATCCAGATAGCTACGTTCACCGTGTCGGCCGTACCGGTCGTGCCGGGAAGCATGGGGTTTCCATGACTTTCGTAACGCCTAACGAAATGGATTACTTGCGTGAAATTGAAAAACTGACGAAGGTGCGTATGCTGCCTTTGAAGCCACCTTCGGATGAAGAAGCCCTGGTTAGCCAACTGGGCGCTGCTAAAGAAGAAGTTGACGCTTTAGTTAGCAAGACGGATACCGAAAAGTATGCTAAGACGGCCGAGAGCCTCTTAAGCCAATACGATGCTGAAGACTTGGTTGCAGCGCTCTTAAACGACTTAACCAAGGACAGCAGTCAGGTTCCGGTTAAGATCACGCCAGAACGTCCATTGCCTAAGCGCGGTGGCAAGGGTCATGGCGGTGGCGGTTACCATCACGGTGGTGGTAATCATCGTCGTGGCGGTAACGGCGGCGGTGGCTACCGTGGCCATCGGAACAACGATTCACGCGGCGGTAGTCGTGGCGGTTCACGCGGCCATGATTCTCGCAACCACGACTCCCATGATTCACGGAGCCATGGTGACAACCGGAGTCACCGTAGCAACGGTGGCAACAGTGGTCGGCGTAACGAAGGTGGGAGCCGCGGCTTCACCATTCGTAAGAAAGACTAGTCTCATTTAAATTGATTAGAGGGGTCCTCACCAGTCGCATACTGGTGGGGATTTTTTTGTATAGAGAGCGTGGAGCAGGGCGGTTAACTGGCGAGCATTAACGGCGAAAAGTGAAAGTCCCTGATCCTGGGACTTTTGCTTTTCGGTGTTAAGCGGAACCAGTTGCGCTGCGTAACGCGTTTCAGAAGCTGC
This sequence comes from Levilactobacillus mulengensis, assembly GCF_003946045.1. Taxonomy (GTDB): domain Bacteria; phylum Bacillota; class Bacilli; order Lactobacillales; family Lactobacillaceae; genus Levilactobacillus; species Levilactobacillus mulengensis. The sequence continues at coordinate 96,924 of NZ_RHNW01000009.1, forward strand.
CAGAATCGGGATTGCTTGGATAACAACTAGCTTATCAATCTGAGATATCTGTTAAGCGCAGGAGTCTGGCTCGTGGAGCACGTTTCGGTGGCTGCCAGGATCGGGATATACACTTGGGAGAAAATCTAATGACCTGAGATAGGTTAGTTAAGCGGAACCAGTTGCCCTGTGGAACGCGTTTCGGAAGCCGCCAGGACCGGGATATACAATTGGGAGGAAATCTAATGACCTGAGATAGGTTAGTTAAGCGCAGGAGTCTGGCTCGTGGAGCACGTTTCGGAAGCCGCCAGGACCGGAATATACAATTAGAAGAAAATCCAATGGCCTGAGGTAGCTGGGTTAAGCGCAGGAGTCTGGCTCGTGGAACGCGTTTCGGCGGCCACCAGGATCGGGATATACAATTAGAAGAAAATCTAATAGGTTAGTCTAGGCAAGTGGAAACCAATTGGCTAAACCATCGACTGAAGGTCCGACAACAAGAAAGTTCGTGCACCAATCTGCTGAATTACACGATTTTGGCCAGATGTTTGCTAGAAAGTTGTCTAATTCAGACTAAATCTGAAACTTTTTTCAAAAAATTTCACCTAAAATAAAAGCCGGTAAATCAACGCTTATGCAATATATTTATACTATAAATGTATTTTAATCAAAAACATTAGTTGCAATTTAAAATTGAACATGATATAGTTTCCTTATCGAATTGATACGGCAAAACTTATGACAATAACCACGGAGGTTAATTACATGGCAAATCACTTTGACTTACACGCTGCACTGACGCTTGCCACTCAGCCCGGGCCATTCGTTACCATGACTCTACCGGTTACGGGGGTTCCGGCCACTGACCGCACCCAATTCAAGAGTTTGCTTAAACGGGGGAAGGAACGGTTACTTGCCGTTGCACCTGACAGAACGTGGTCGGCTTACGCGGATGCGTTTGCTCCCTTTGACCACGGTCCGTTGACTAACGGAAGTGCGAGTGGTCTGCTGATTATGGCGGGGGCCACGGATAGTTATCATTACTGGCTCCACTCACCAGTGTCGGCAACGGTCACGGTGACTTACCAACCAAACGTCCTGCCTATTTTACAGGCTCGGGACAAGACGAGTGACTATGACTTGCTTCTCCTGGGGCAGAAGTCCTTCGAGCTAGCGCAGGTGCGGAGTGGTCGACCGGAATTGGTCAATCTCCCTGTGGATGCGCCAGCCACCATGGACCACGCCTTAGGGACTGAGCAACGCGAACGGGGCCGTTGGCAACGGTCAGCGGGCGAGCACACCCATTACAGTGGGACGGGCTCCCTCGACACGGCCAAGGCTGCTGACTTGCGGAATTACTATATGATGGTTGACAGCTACGTTAGCCAGCACTATTCCAATCTGGATCAGGTACCGTTGATTTTAGTAGCGAGTGCCAGTGATCAGGGGAACTTCCGGAAAATTTCGCAAAATGCGTATCTGGATCCCGCTGTCCGGTTGGTGCAAAATCCTAACTTAGCGGCGGCGAACCAGACCTTAGCGGCATTGACGCTCAGCGTGACCGAGCAACGGCACGTCCAGGCCACCCAGATTCGCCACGACGCGTATCAACAAGCGCGGCAGGGTGAACAAGTCGTATCAGACTTGGGGGCCCTCGCGACCGCCACGGTTCAGGGGCAAGTGCTCCGACTATGGTTGCGTGAGGATGCCAGTCAACCTGGGCACCTGACGGAAAAGGGTGAGGTCTTAACCACGACCGCCCTGAGCCGGCAGAATAACCTGTACAACGACTTAGCCCTCTTGGTTAGCCGTTTAGGCGGCCAAGTTGAGGTCCTCCCGGCAGATGCCATGCCGACCCGGAGCCCCGTAGCTGCGCAACTGCGGTTACGTGCGGCGGTGTTACACTAAAACACGACATAACATAGTTCATCAAGGAGAGCGGACGGAGAGACGCTTTCCTTTTTTACATAGTCAGGGTCGACATGTTTCTGCAATTAAGTTAAGATTCGGCTTAACTGGTTAAGTTGAGGGGGTCAATGAGGGGGCGCTGTGCTAAAATATAACGTAGACATTATAGGAGAGGTGACGCCATGATTTACGGAACCGGCATTGATATTACGGACTTAGCCAGGGTCAAAGACGTGGTGGCGCGCCAGCCGTTATTTTTGAATAAGGTTTTAACGGCTGCCGAGTTGCAAGCGTATCAGCGGTTGAGTGGGCAACGAGCGGTAGAATACATTGCCGGCCGGTGGTCAGCTAAGGAGTCCTACAGTAAGGCCATGGGGACCGGAATCGGGGCTGCTGTGGGGTTCCAAGACGTTGAGATTCTGGACAGCGCTGCTGGGCAACCAATCGTGGTCCGTCACCCATTCGGGGGAGTCGCTCACGTGTCCATTTCGCATACGGCCACGCTGGTGATGACTCAGGTCATCTTAGAAAGAGGGAACTAGTCATGGTAGTTGGGGTACATCGGCCGACGCAGTTAGTGATTGATCGGCAGGCTTTAAGAGAAAATATTCACGCAGCGGTTTCACGGTTAGCGGACGGTTGTGTCTTGTTCATGGTCGTTAAGGCAAATGGCTACGGCCACGGCGCAGTTCAGGTGGCGCAAGCGGCTAAGGATGCGGGGGCCACGGGCTTTTGTGTGGCCATTTTAGATGAAGCGTTAGAGTTACGGGCCGCTGGGTTCAACGAGCCGATCCTGGTGTTAGGGGTCAGTGATCCCGCTGATGCGCCATTGATGGCGGAACAACGAATCTCGGCGACGGTCGCCGCTCAAGATTGGTTGGTCGAAGCCAATGAATACCTGACGTTGGCGCACCCGGCGCAACCATTGCGGGTTCACTTAGGCTTGGATACCGGGATGGGACGGATTGGCTTCAAGACGCCCGCTGCCTTAAAGTCGGCGGTAGCTTATTTAAATGACAACGACACCCTTGATTTTGAAGGAATTTTCACGCATTTCTCGACGGCCGATAGCGCAGATGACCGCTACTTTAAGCAACAAGTCACAACCTGGAAAACACTGACGGGCGCGTTGGACCAATTGCCGCGCTACGTGCACGTGTCAAATTCAGCAACCAGTCTCTGGCATGCGGAGTGCAATGCCAACATGGTCCGGTTTGGGGTAGCCGGTTACGGTCTAAATCCCTCGGGAACGGCTATCGAACTGCCGTATACCTTACACCCAGCGATGAGTTTAACCAGTGAATTGGTCCACGTAAAAAAGGTTGCGGCCGGTGAGTCTGTGGGCTATGGCGCGACCTATACGGCTAGTCAAGCCGAATGGGTCGGCACGGTGCCAATTGGGTATGCCGACGGCTACGAACGCCGGTTACAAGGCTTTCATGTGCTAATTGACGGTCAACCTTGTGAAATTATTGGTCGGGTCTGCATGGACCAGCTGATGGTGCGCTTACCCGCCGAGTATCAACGTGGAACCCAAGTCACACTAGTCGGTCGTGACGGTGACGAGACCATTAGTCTTCAAGACGTGGCAGACTATTGTGGGACGATTCATTACGAAATTGCTTGCGGTTTCACGAGCCGGTTGCCTCGGTGTTACCGTCATTAATTTACGGTGTTATTGTGTCCTGAATTGCCGATTCGTGGTAAACTAGATGAGACGAAGTGATTAACTTGAGGAGGGGCAATTCATGGCTCAGTCACAACAATTAAATCAACCACAGTTACGGCTCCACATTACCCGCAATGCGCGGCATGAAGCACTGATTCCACTGCATTCGGCGGCAGCACGCAAGTTAGCTTTGATTGTTGGATACCAAGCGATGGCTCTGATCAACCGGGATTTAGCCCGGGCCTTTACACCCTGTGAAGAGGAAGCCGAACGGCGGTTAACCCAGTTTCGTAGAACCGAGATCAAGAATTAAGAACTAAAATCTAATCAGATAGGGGATGGCGGCCCATGGCCCGTGTTGAAGTCAAACGCGGTGACGTTTTCTTCGCCGACCTATCACCAGTCGTTGGTTCGGAGCAAGGTGGCATGCGCCCCGTGTTAATCATCCAAAACAACGTGGGGAACCACTATAGTCCGACCGTAATCGTGGCGGCAATCACCGCTCGGATCGAGAAACCAAAGATGCCAACACACGTGGGCATCTCGGCTGAACGAACCGGAATTGAGCGGGATTCCGTCATTTTGCTTGAGCAAATTCGGACAATTGATAAACAACGGTTGAAAGACCAGGTGACCCATTTGGATGTCAAGACCATGGCGGCAGTAGATGCTGCCCTTGCAACGAGTATCGGCTTGGTGGACAAGGCGCGTAAGAAAAAAGCGAAGTAGATTTAGTACATAGCAGTCATGCACGTCAAAAAACGGTCACGCACAGTTGGTTTGTGGGTGACCGTTTTTTCGTACAAAAATAGACCCGCCGGCAAATGCCAGGGGTCTAAAAGGGTGCGGTTAGTTTTCGTGACGCAGATCTTCAATTTCAGGAACGTGGAATTCTTTGCGTTCCAGTGCCTTGACGATCCGATCAAGCTTTTCTTCGTCAACTTCTGCGGGGAGGGTGAACATGGTCCGGTGAACCAGTTCACCTTCCTGGGCGTCCAGACTGATGACACTGGCAATCGACGTGTACTTGGTGATGATCTTGGCCATCCCAGCCAGGTCACCACGTTCACCGGCTGAAACGACGGTGATCACGTAACTACCAATGTTCACGTTCCAGGACTGTGACAGCATGTCCATCAACCGGGTGTGCGTCAAGATACCATAGAAGGCGTTCTTGTCGTCTAACACGGCGATGTAAGGCAAGTCCTTGATGGAGAAGAACACGTTGAAGAAGGCCGCGTTAACGGAAATGAACTTCGTGGCATTCTTCAGCAGTGATGTCACTGGGAGCTGCATGTCGCCGCCGCGAGACTTGTGGCGATAGATATGCATTTTGTAGATGTTCCCCCGGAAAATTTGCCCCGTTTCATCTAGAATCGGCACACACCGATAGCCCGAGTCTTCCAAGACCTTTAAGGCTTGTTCCAAGGTGACGTCCTCGCGAACCGTAACTAAGCGTTCTTTCGGTTTCACTAGGGATTTAAGCAGCATAGCAGATGACCTCCTAAAATTAGAAACTTCTAATAATCTCTTCTAATAATACCATATTTCACCCACGAACGGGTAGCAATTTTCGGGGAATTTCGTGGTAAAATAAAAGAAAGCGTGGTTAAGGAGGGTGGACTCGTGAAGAATACAGATGATCCCGATAACAAGCCGATTATCACGAAGAAGTGGCTTTACTGGACCCTAGCGGCCTTCGTGGCGATCTTGGTCTTGCTGGCTATCGGCATGATTTTCTAAACGACCAAATAAAAAGTTGCGTCACCGTTAAAAAGGTGGACGCAACTTTTTTAGATTTCCATTAGAAGACCAGGACGGGGGTGCCGACCTTAACGTTCGCAAAGACGGATGCAATCTTGGAAGGTGGCGTGTTTACACAGCCGTGTGAGCCGTGTGCCTTGTACCAGGTGCCACCGTACTGAGGTTGCCATGGCGAATCGTGAATCCCGACACCGGTATCATCGATTGGCATCCAGTACTTAACCTTGGATGCGTAGCTGGAACCGTTATCGTTTTGACCTCTTAATGTGGTGTTCCGTTGTTTACTCCAGATGACCCAAGCCCCATTAGGCGTATGGTGCGCCGTGGTTGGTAATCCGGTTACAACGTCAGTAGAAACGACGACTTTTCCATTTTTATAAACCCACATGTGCTGATTGACTTTATCGACTTCAACGTAAGACTTGCCAATATCTGTACCGTTATTGTGGTAGCCGCTCCCTTGAATAGCAGGGGTGCGGTCCATGCCTTTACCGGCCAGAACCAGTTTGCTCAGCGCTGGCGTCTCGGTCTTCACCTTGATGCTCCAGCCATACAAACCAGCAGGAATTTTAACGGTTCCGCGCTTGGTGGACTTAAATGTCCGTGTCTTGTGAATGGTACCATATTTTGTACTTAACTTGGTCAGGTAAGCCTTGATGGCAGCGTCATTCGTTGCCAACTGACCACCCTTGAAGGTGACCCAACTAGCTAACGTTTCGCTAGGAACCGTGATCTTGTGACCACTCAGCTTGTAGACGTAAGTTTGTTGTGTGATGGCCGTGGCCTTGGTCTTAGCCGCCTTAAATGCGGCAGAAGTGGTTGTGACCTTAGGCTGAATGTAATCGCCGGCAACGTTGATTGTCGTCGATCCTTGTTCAATGGCCGTTGTGATGGACTTGGCTAACTTGTCGGTGTCCAGTTGATTACCCTTTTGTTCCTTGGTCACAGCCCAAGAACCATCCTGGTAACTGAACGTGGCGTCCTTAGCAGCCGTCCGCGTCTTGTTCGCTTTGGTTGCAATCTTGGTCGCCAACGTTTGGACACTTTCTTGATTCTCGTCACTGGCGTTGAGCGCAATGCTATCTGCCGTGGCGGTCGTCACGTGAACGGGCCAGCTCCAAACGTTTTGTTTGCTGATGAGTTGCTTGAGGGCCGATTGTGACGTGACCTTCAAGTCGACTTGGTTCGTTTTGATCGTGGTGACGGTCTTGCTGCCGTCCTTTAACGTGTACTGCTGATCCTTCAGAGCCGCTTTTAACTTGGTGGCCGCTTGGCTCGCCGTGCTCCCACCGACGTTGACGCCGGCAATCTCAGTGTCCTTGAAGAAGACCTGAGCTGAAGAATAGTGTAAAGCTTGTCCCACGTAAATGGCACCGACCGCTACAGCAGCGGTAACGATGCCAATCACGAAGGCGTTTTTCTTTTTCATAGGTGTGACCTCCTAAAATAGCCAGTGGAGGAAAAGTCGTCATGCTTAACTATCACCAATAGCATACCCCAAGCTTACTTCAAACTACCTTAAATCGCAACGTAGAAGCATTAATGTTAACGGTTACATTACTTTCATATCAGCATCTAAAAGAATTAAAAAAATTTCAGGCGTGGTTATTCCGGGCGGTTGACCATTAATTGATTAATAGACCGCGGTCATAGATTGACGATTTTTAAAGGTAAGGGGGCCCTAAATAAAATTGGGTGAGTCCATTGCAACTAACTTAATTGTGTACATCTAGTCTTGAACACTAGGTAAACGCCGTTTTAACGGGATTCTTCTTCGTAATTGATTAAAATAGTCAGTGAGTAAATCGTCAATGAACAATTGACGTATTATTTTGACCTAATTATGTCACATGCGTACGCTTATGCAAAAGCCACAGCAGAATGCGTTAAGGCTATCTCAGCTTTTGCCAGCATGGGTGCTATCCGAAAAAATGGCACAAAAAAATCGCCGCTCCGCAGGGGAACGACGATTCGAAAATTTAAGCTAAAGCTTAGCCTTCAAGAGCAGCTAAACCATCAGCAGTAACCTTCTTCAAGGTAGCAGCTGACTTAGCCATCAAGTCTTTTTCTTTGTCTGAAAGTGGAACTTCGATAACCTTTTCAATACCCTTAGCGTTGATGATTGCAGGAGTACCGATGAAGATATCGTCCAAACCATATTCACCGTTCAATGGGGCACCAACAGGCAATACGGCGTTTTCGTCACGCAGAACAGCCTTAGTGATCCGCATCAAGCAGGTAGCAACACCATAGAAGGTTGCGCCCTTACGGTTGATGATTTCGTAAGCTTTGTTACGCGTGTCATCTTCGATCTTAGCTAAGTCGTCATCAGAGATGCCGTGTTCCTTAGCAATGGTCTTCAATGGCTTTGAACCGATAGTAGCTTCGTCGTAAGCGGCGAATTCGGAGTCACCATGTTCACCCATGATGTAAGCTTCAACGTTCCGTGGGTCAACATCCAGCTTGTTAGCCAGAGCAACGCGCAGACGAGAAGTGTCCAATGAAGTCCCGGAACCGATAATCTTTTCCTTAGGGAAACCAGAGAACTTCCAAGTAGCGTAAGTTAAAATGTCAACTGGGTTAGCAGCGATGATGAAAATCCCGTCGAAGCCGGAATCAACAACTGGCTTAACAACAGCCTTGATGATCTTAAGGTTCTTGTTAACCAAGTCCAAACGAGTTTCGCCTGGCTTTTGAGCAGCACCGGCGGTAATTACAACAACGTCTGCATCTTTGCAATCGTCGTAGCTACCAGAGTATACGTTCTTAGGTGCGGTGAAGACTTGTGCATCTTCAAGATCAAGAGCGTCTCCTTCAGTCCGTTCCTTAACAACGTCCACAATAGCTAATTCTTCTGCTAATCCTTGGTTTACCATTGAGTAGGCGAATGCTGAACCAACAGCACCGTCCCCAACTAAAACAACTTTTTGATGAGTCTTAGTAGTCAAATTCTTCATCTCCAAATAAGTATTTTGACATCAAGGTACGCAATAATACCCGTGAGTTAGTATACCATGTTAAAAGGATGAAAGCCATTGCGTGAGCCAAAATTTTGTGAAAAATATCATTTATCTTTTCAGTGACTGACCAATTTGTGGAAAAGCACTCGTGAATTTAGCCAAAGAAGTGGGGAAGATGACCAGTGTAAAGTGCTGGTAAATCCCGGTATAGAGATATTTGTATTTGAAATGCTGGTTGATTGTTTGGCTGAGCAAGCCTTACGTGAATAACGCAACCAGCCGCTCGACCAATGTGTTAAGGAATGGCCGGTCTACCGCCGGTGGTAGCGAAAAACTTTCACAAACTCGTTGAAATGGCGTGGTCGTGAATCGTGAAAGCGCCTGAAAATTTTCACATGGAGAACGGGTAAAAACGGTCACACTGGAATTTTGTGCAAGTTAATGAAGGAAAATAAATGTGAAAGTTTACCGAAACGGGAGCGAGGCGGTTGGTGTTTCACCGGACCTAGCGGCAGTGATTGTGCCGGGGCATTTTCGGATGGATGGGCCGGTCACTGAGAGATTGGAGAAAGCAAGGTTAACGGGAGGTGTGGCCACCTTTCGTGAGCGAGCCAATCGACCACTGGGAGTCCCGTCAGGCGGAGAGTGGTAAACCGTTGTGAAGACGGTCAGGATGCGTGAAGTTCAGGGGGGACTATGCTATACTGACAGGTGGTAAATTTAACAAAAAAAGATAACCTGAGCGGCTGAACGGGGAGCAATGGCTCCCGTCCAGCTCTTTTGTCTCTAGCTCGGAATACACAGCTTTAAGGGAGAAAACTTTAAAAATGAAAATGATTGTTGGTTTAGGAAACATTGGTCCCCAGTACGATGGCACCCGGCACAACACCGGCTTTATGGTTGTCGACGCCTTTGCCAAGGAACACGGCATTGACCTGACGACGCGGAAGATGGACGCCAAGTACGGCAGCGGCATGGTTAATGGTGAAAAAGTGTTAGTCGTTAAGCCCACGACGTTCATGAACGAATCTGGCCGGGCCGTTCATCCCATCATGAACTACTTTAAGATCGACGTGGCAGACATCATTGTGGTCCACGACGACATGGATCTGCCACTGGGCCGGATTCGCTTACGGGATCACGGCTCTGCTGGGGGTCATAACGGGATCAAGAGCATCATTGCCCACGTCTCGACCGAAAAATTTGCCCGGTTACGGGTCGGCATTGCCCACCCCGAGCAACACACCGTGGTCGACTATGTCTTGGGTAAATTTACCAAGGACCAACAGCCCCTCTTCAATCAAGCCACCGATAAGGCCGTTGCTGCGTTGGATGACTGGTTAAAGGGAACCGAATTTACTCAGTTGATGAACCTGTACAACTAGGATAGGAAGTTATCGCGTGAATTTAGAAGCATTTATGACGCAGACGACGCAGTTTAAAGACATCAAGCGGACGCTAGCGCCCGGTCAACGCCAACTGGTGACCGGACTCAACGGTTCTGCCGAGACTTTATTCATCGCCAGCCTGCTCCATGATCAACAACGATCGATCGTCTACGTGACGGATACGCTCTATCACGCGGGCCAACTTGTCGATGACCTGGCGAACCTGCTCAGGGACGACGAGTTATTTGAATTTCCAGTAGAAGAGTTATTGGCAGCGGAAGTGGCGACTAGCTCGCCCGAGTACCGGTCATCACGGATCGATGCCTTACGGGCCTTGCAGAGCGACCATCCAGTGGTAATTGTGACGGCACTGTCCGGACTCCGGCGATTCTTACCGGCACCGGCCAACTTTGCGGCGGCCCGGTTTACCGTTAAGGTCGGCGACGACTTTGACCTGGAAGACTTGCAACAACGGTTGTTTGCCATGGGCTATGCCCACCAGAAATTGGTGGCTGGCCCGGGGGACTTCGCCGTGCGGGGGTCCATCGTGGACATTTACCCGTTGGCGGCCGACTATCCGGTTCGGCTGGACTTCTTTGACACCGAGGTCGATTCGCTCCGTTACTTTGACCCAGCGACCCAGCGCAGTATTGAAAATGCTGAGATGGTCGAGGTCTTACCAGCCACCGATTTCATCTTAACGGCGGCGGAACGGACGGCGGGTGCGGCAGCCCTGACGGCGGAACTGACCAAGCAGGCTGGCAAATTGGCTGCGGATGCGGCCACGAATCTGACGGATCAGGTTCAACCGCTGATCGATGGCCTAAAAAAAGGGTCCGTCGATCCCCAGTTAATGGAGTTTGCGGATTATTTATTCCCAGAACACAATCAATTGCTGGACTACTTACCGGCTGATGGATTGGCGTTGTTCGGGGACTATTCGCGGTTACAGGACGCCGAACGGCAATTATTAGAGGATGAAGCCAACTGGGCCACCGATAAGCTGAGTCACCACCAGATCTTTGCGCAGCAAATTTTTGGCGGTGAGCTGCGGCCCATTGTGAAAGAAGACCAGCACGCACAGCTGATGCTAGCCCTGTTCCAGAAGGGGATGGGGAGCTTACGGTTCCAAGCCATCACCAACATCACGACACGCGCCATGCAACAGTTCTTTGGCCAATTGCCCGTGATGAAGACGGAAATCGACCGCTGGCAGAAACAAAAGCAGACGGTCGTGCTCCTGGTTCAAGACGAGGAGCGGCTAGAAAAGATTGAGCAGACGTTGGATGATTTTGAAATCAAGGTCGTCTTGACCAAGTCCGCCAATCTTCAGCCTAATTTGACCCAACTGGTGCCCGAACGGTTACGCACTGGGTTTGAACTGCCCGAGGCCAACCTGGTGATCATCACGGAAGCCGAAATGTTCCAGAAAATCACGAAGAAGCGGGCCCGGCGACAAACCATGGCGAACGCCGAACGGCTGAAGAGTTATACCGACTTGAAGCCCGGCGATTACGTCGTACACGTTAACCACGGGATTGGGAAGTTCATCGGGATGCAGACGCTGACGGTCGATGGGGTCCATCAGGACTACATGACCATTGATTACCAGGACAACGCGCAGTTATTTATCCCGGTTACCCAATTAAACCTGATTCAAAAGTACGTTTCCTCAGAAGACAAGAAGCCCCGCATCAACAAGCTGGGCGGTTCCGAGTGGGCCAAGACCAAGCGAAAAGTCGCGGCTAAAATTGAGGATATCGCGGACGAACTGGTCGACCTCTATGCTAAGCGAGCGGCCGAAAAGGGCTTTGCCTTCCCCGTCGACGACAGTCTGCAGACGGATTTTGAAAACGATTTTCCGTATGCCGAGACGCCTGACCAACTCCGAACCATTGAAGAGGTCAAGCACGACATGGAAAAGCCCCGGCCAATGGACCGGTTATTAGTCGGTGACGTGGGTTACGGGAAGACCGAGGTTGCCTTGCGGGCGGCCTTTAAAGCGGTCGAAGCGGGCAAACAAGTGGCCTTCCTGGTCCCGACGACTATTTTGGCGCAACAACATTACGACACCATGGTCAGTCGATTCGAGGGTTATCCCATTAATGTCGAAATGTTTTCGCGGTTCCGGACGACCAAGCAGATTCACCAGTCCATCAAGGATTTGGAGAGCGGTCAGCTGGATATCGTGGTGGGCACTCACCGGTTGCTTTCCCAGGACGTGAAGTTTAAGAATCTAGGCCTGGTCCTGGTCGATGAGGAACAGCGGTTTGGCGTTAAGCATAAGGAACGGTTGAAGGAATTAAAGGCCAACGTGGACGTCTTAACGCTAACGGCGACCCCCATCCCGCGGACGCTTCACATGTCCATGCTGGGTGTGCGGGACCTCTCAGTAATTGAAACGCCACCAGCCAACCGATTCCCCATTCAGACCTACGTCATGGAACAAAACGCGGGTGCAATTCAGGACGGGATTCGCCGGGAAATGCAACGGGGCGGCCAGGTTTTCTACCTGCACAACCGGGTGGATGACATTGAAAAGACGGTCGGTCAGGTGCAGTCCCTGGTGCCAGAAGCCCGGGTCGGCTACATTCACGGGAAGATGACGGAGGCTCAGCTTGAAGGGGTCCTCTTTGACTTCCTGCGCGGGGAATACGACGTGCTGGTCACGACGACCATCATCGAAACCGGGATTGATATTCCTAACGCCAACACGTTATTCGTCGAAAATGCGGACCGGATGGGTCTGTCACAGCTGTACCAGTTGCGGGGTCGAATCGGCCGGAGCAACCGGGTGGCCTACGCCTACTTCACGTACAAGCCGAACAAGGTTTTGACCGAGGTCAGTGAAAAGCGGTTGGAGGCCATCAAGGACTTCACCGAACTGGGTTCCGGTTTCAAGATTGCGATGCGGGACTTATCCATTCGGGGGGCTGGTAATTTGCTTGGTAAGCAACAACATGGCTTCATCAATTCCGTCGGGTATGACTTATACACGCAAATGTTAAGTGAAGCCGTTGCCAAGAAGCGTGGGAAGCAAACGCAACCGAAGACCGATACGACGGTCGAACTGGGGGTTGAGGCTTACCTGCCAAGCGACTACATCGAAGACGAGCAACAGAAGATTGAAATGTACAAACGGATTCGCCAATTGGAGAATGACGATGAGGTCAGTGAGATTCAAGCGGACCTTATCGACCGGTTTGGGGAATACCCGGACGCCGTCAGCCAACTGCTGACAATCGGTCAGTTAAAATTGGCGGCGGACTTAGCCTTAGTCGATAAGATTCGTCGCGTCAACGGGGATGTCTTTGTCACGATTTCTAAGCGCGGCACCAATATTCTGGGCGGCGAGGATGTCTTCAAGGCTTTGGCAGCCACGGATCTGAAGGCGACGGTCGGGATTACCGATGACCGCCTTCACGTGAAGCTGGTCATCCAACCGAAGATGACGGTCAACGACTGGTTGCCGCAGGTGCAACAGTTTATGGCGGCCCTCAGAGACATTGTGGAAGTCACCACGAAACCCAAGGCGGATGACAAACAACCCAAAGAACAGGCTTAGGACGTCCGTCTTTGGGCAGGAGGAGGAACCATGGGCAAACGCAACGTGAATACGACCTTGCAGGGTGCCCTGATTCTCTCGGTGGCGGCGTTTATTGCGAAGCTACTGAGTGCGGTCTACCGGGTTCCCTTTCAAAACATGGTCGGCAACACCGGGTTCTACGTGTATCAACAGGTTTATCCCCTGTATGGCATTGGCATGACCTTTGCCCTGAGTGGATTACCGGTCTTTATTTCCAAATTAATTGCGGAGGCGCCCGACCTGCCCAGTCAGCAGGCCGTAGCCCGGCAAGTCTATCGCTGGGTGTGGGCGCTGGCACTGGTGCTCTTCGGTGGCCTGATGGTGGGCGCCCCCGACATTGCCCGAGCAATGGGGGATGCCCAACTAGCCCCACTGATTCGGATGGTGGCGTGGATGTTCCTATTAATGCCAGAGCTGTCGGTCGGCCGGGGGTACCACCAGGGACAGTTCCGAATGCTGCCGACCGCGCGCTCACAGGTGGTCGAGCAGCTGGCCCGGGTGGTCGTGATCCTGGTGGCCGCCGGCTGGGCGGTGACCCACGACTGGTCCGTTTATCGGATGGGCATGTGGGCGCTGAGTGGCGGCACGATTGCGGCCGTGGCGGCACTGGTTGTGCTACCGCGGTGGCGGCAACCCGAGGTTCGGACTGGCTGGCGCCTGCCACACTTGGGGCGGCGGTTACTGATCGAGGGGGGGACGCTCTGTCTTCTCACGGCCATGATGGTCCTGCTGCAACTGGTCGATTCATTTACGGTTAAAAATGGTCTGGTGGCCGGTGGGATGGCCGATGCGGCTGCCAAGAGTTTGAAAGGGGTCTACGACCGGGCCCAACCGTTAGTCCAATTGGGCCTGGTGGTGGCGGTGGCCTTTGCCACGTCACTCCTGCCGGCGCTTAGCGAGGCCCAACATCAGCAGCGACCCAAGGCCTTCAAACGCCTGACGACGACCATGATGCGGATTGCTTTGATGATTGCGACGGCGGCGACCGCGGGGCTGATCAGTCTGATGCCGTGGATCAACCGGCTGCTCTTTGGCAATATCACGGGGAGCTGGATGCTGAGCGTCTACATGCTGAGCATCATCCTGGCAACACTGATTCAGACCTACAACAGCGTGTTGCAGAGCCAGAACAGCTATCGGCTAACCGTCATGGCACTGGTCGCCGGTCTGGTGGTCAAGGCTATCGCCAATCACTGGGCCGTGGTCAACTTTGGTGCGAGTGGCGCGAGTTGGCTGACGGTCATTAGTCTGGGCGTGACGTTCCTGGTAATCTGGTACGGCTCGCCCGTCACACTGCGGACCGACATCTGGACGCGCAACTACATTCGTACCCTGCTAGGCTGTACCATCTTGATGGTTGCCGGGGTGAAAGTCGCCGTGGTGGTCCTGGAACGTGGGTGGCCGGTCTTGGCGACGGGACGGTTAGCAGCTGGCGTCGGGCTTCTGATCACCATTCCCATTGGGGTGGCCATCTTCTTGGGCCTGGCGCTCAGTTGGCAGTTACTCAGTGTGCGGGAGTGGTTAGCGATTCCGCACGCAGAAACAGTTTTACGATTATGGCAGAAACTTAGCCAACACGGAGGAAAATAATATGCGATTAGATAAATATTTGAAAGTTTCTCGAATCATCAAGCGGCGGTCAGTGGCTAAGGAAATTGCCGACAAGGGCCGCATCGAAATCAACGGGAAGGTTGCCAAGTCTTCAACTGAGGTGGCCCCTAAGGATGAATTGGTCATTAAGTTTGGGAACAAGACGTTGACCGTCCAAGTCGACGAGCTCTTAGAAACCACGAAGAAGGACGACGCCGAACGAATGTACACCATCGTGAAGGAAGAGTACGCTCAAGATTTTCGGCAAGAATAATTAGCGACCCCAAAGGTGTCAGTTGTGGCGGGTTAAGTTAGGTCGTTCACTTACCAGACAGCTGAGGGGCTCAGCAACGGCGAACGCGATGTTTGTGCGCTTTCTGCGGGTCAATGCCGCCGATTTAAGCGACTAATGTGACGAATGTTTTACAATATGCTTAACTAGCTAGACGTCTAAATTGAAACTTGCTATACTCAAGTTAAACTATTTGGTGAACATGGAGGAGTGAGTGGCATGGCTGACGCGAAACCGACGGCAAAGATTAAGCGGTTAGACAATGACTATACGCGAAAGATTCAGCATCAGCAGGCGGTGCAGCACCATACCCGGTGGCTAGGTCATCGGCGCGTGCGGCGGGCCGCTCGGATCCTAGTGGTCTTCGCAGTCTTCGCAATTATTTTGGGTGTGCAATTGATTCGGACCCACGCGAGTCTGCATCAGGTCAATCAACAGGTGGCAACGAGTGAGCGGACCTTGACCAAGACTAAGGCCAAGAACGCAGACTTGAAGCAAGAGATCAAACAGTTGAACGATAAAGACTATTTGGCCCAGTTGATTCGGTCTAAGTACTACTATTCTAAGTCGGGCGAAACGATTTATAGTTTGCCTGGCGATCATGCTAGCGATGTGACAGCTAAATAATCAGGTGAAATCCGGTGGTTCGCTTTCATGAGGACTGCCGGATTTTTTACTAGTAGCGGAAATCATTCGTGTCACTGACTAATTAGCTTGAAAGTTAATTTAACAGGCTTTGACCGGGGGTAGCAAGTTGGTCAAGGGACTTTATTTTTTTCATGTCAGCGTGTGGGATTGGGAAGAATTGTGTTATACTGAAAGCACTTATTTTAAGGAGGAACTTCTTGTTTATGGCAATCGAGGTTGGAGCTAAAGTTACCGGAAAGGTCTCCGGAATTACGAACTTTGGTGCATTTGTTGATTTAGGTGACCACAAGACCGGACTGGTGCACATTAGTGAAATTTCTGACGGGTACGTTAAGGACATCCATGACGTCTTATCCGTTGGTGACGAAGTAACGGTTAAGGTATTGACCGTGGGCGATGACGGCAAGATTGGTTTGTCGATTCGTAAGGCCACGGATCATCCAGAGTCAGATCGGCCACATCACAGCCACAATGACCATCATGACAGTCATCACGATAATAATCGTGGCGGCAACCATGAGTTCCATGGCAACGGTGGTAATCGTGGCGGGGAAAGCAACGGCCATGGCCGTCGGTTTGAAAATAACGGTCCCCGGCCACATCACAGTTCAGCTAATGGCCGCTTCTCGGGTCATCACTCGGCTAAACATGAAGAAAGCTTCGACGACTTGATGTCAGGGTTCTTGAAGCAAAGTGAGGACCGTTTGGCAACGATTAAACGTAATACTGAAGGCAAGCGGGGCGGTCGTGGTGGCCGGCGTAGCTAAATGTCTTTAATCAGGACCGCATTCGTGCGGCCCTTTTTCTTAACACAGGTAAAGTGAAACGGGGGCAAGGCAGTGACACTGGCAACGGATTTTCAGCAGAATTTTCAAGCACAGGGATGGGCTGATCCCCAGCAACGGGGGCTGGTGGCCGTGTCGACTGGCGTCGATTCCATGGTCCTGCTGAGTCTCCTGCTAGGGTTGCCCGCAGATCAGCGGCCTAGATTGACCGTGGTTCACGTCAACCATCACTTGCGAGAGCAAAGTCAAACGGAGGCCGCCTTCCTGGAGCGCTGGTGTGCGGCGCATCACGTGCCACTGGTCAAGACGGACTGGCCAGCTGACCAGCATCCGGCACACGGGATTGAAGCGGCGGCGCGGCAGTTTCGCTATCGTTTTTTTGCGGAACAGCTGACGCAGCAGGGGGCCGCTTGGGTTGCCACGGCCCATCAAGCCGATGAGCAAGCTGAGACCCTGCTGCTGAAGCTCATTCGGGGCGGTGACCTGACCCAACTGACGGGGATGGCCCCTAGCCGTCCGCTGGCATCGGGACGAGTGATTCATCCGTTGTTGCCATTTACCAAGGCACAGCTGGTGGCGTACGCGCGTCACCAACAGATTCCCTGGTATGAGGATCAGACGAACCAGGAGCTGGTGGCTAGCCGTAACCGGGTGCGTCACGAGATTTTACCGCAACTCAAGCGGGAGAATCCCCAGGTTGTTTCGCATTTGCTGGCGTATGCTGAGCAGTTGCAGGCGACGTTGACGGTGGCGGAACAGGCTTTGACGACGAAGCTTCAGGATATTGTGGTGACGGCTACGCCCCTGACTGGGGATGGCGCCAAGTTGTTAGCCCGGCCGGTGGCGGAGCAGCGATTGTTACTCGGTCGCTTCATTAAGCGAGCGATGCCGGCAGAATCGACTAGTGAGTCGCACATCACTCAGTGTTTACAGCTGTTAGCCAACCCCCAACGGCCAACCGGAACGGTGTCGTTTGCGGGTGGTTGGGCCTTTTATAAAGACTATGAAAGGTTTCAATTTTTACCAATAAAAAATTTACAGCAAAAATCCGTGGAACATTTTAGATTTATGGTAGACTTAAACCAATGGCGGCCAGTTGGTAACGGCTGGCAACTCGGTTGCTTCACGGCAAGCCGCCTTCAGGAACACACTCCCCACACGACCGTGGCGTTGACGGCGGACCAGTTACCGTTGATCGTCCGACCGTGGCAGGCTGATGATCAGGTACGACTCGCAACCGGTCATCATCAATCGGTCCGGCGCGTTTTGATCAACGCAAAGGTGCCCCGCGACCAGCGACCTGGACAACAGGTTTTGGTTACGGCAACGGGAGAACTCCTGGCGGTACTTGGCGTGAAGTGGTCGGTTTGGCCACCACGACCGCACACAAAAAACTATCATATTGTTTGGAAGCATGAATAGGCGAAAGGGGAACAGCATGAATAACGATATTTTGAAGGTCCTATATAGTGAAGAAGACATTGCCGCAGCCTGCAAACGGTTGGGCACCCAACTCTCCGAGGATTACAAAGACAAGACGCCCTTAATTATCTGTGTGTTAAAGGGGGCTATCTTGTTCATGACCGATGTGATTCGCGACATGGATATTTACGCTACCATTGATTTTATCGATGTTTCCAGCTACAACGGGGGCACAGCCTCTTCTGGAACCATCAAGTTACTCAAGGACCTGGATACCGACGTCTCTGGGCGCGATATTTTGTTAGTTGAAGACATTATCGACACTGGACGGACGCTGAAGTACTTGGAAGACCTGTTGAAGGACCGGAATGCCAAGTCTATCAAGGTCTGCACGCTGATGGATAAGCCTAGTGGCCGGGTGGTTGAAGCGAAGGCGGATTACGTTGGATTTAACGTTCCGAGTGAATTCGTGGTTGGCTATGGTTTGGACTACGAAGAAAAGTACCGGAACCTTCCGTACGTGGGTGTTTTGAAGCCCTCAGTTTATTCAGATAAATAATTAGTCAATGATAGTCAATTGTGATAACATCTTATTTAGTAAAAGGGCATGAGTCCTAAATTTCGTTCCTATCTTAATGCTGGGAACTGTGAGTAAGGAGGCACGACATGAATAATCGACGAAATGGGCTGTTTCGTAATAGTCTATTTTACATTGTGATCTTCTTGTTGGTCATTGGTGTTGTTTACCTATTTAACGGTAACAACAACAGCTCACAATCCCAAGAAATCCAATCGAGTCAGTTCGTTAAAGATTTAAATGCGAATAAGATCAAGAACTTCTCCATTCAACCTTCCGGGGGAGTTTACAAGATTACCGGTGAGTATCGGAACGCGCAAAAGCGCTCAACCAATACCGGCTTCAGTCTTGGCGGTTCTCAAAGTACCGCTGTGACGGGCTTCACCACGCAAGTCTTGACGAATAACTCGACGGTTTCCGAGATTGACAAGACCGCCAAGAATCACAACGTAAAGGTCAACACCAAAGCAGAAGAGTCGAGTGGTTTCTGGATTAACTTGTTAGTCTATGCAGCACCACTGGTTATCTTCATCTTCTTCTTCTACATGATGATGGGTCAAGCCGGCCAAGGCGGCGGCAATGGCCGAGTCATGAACTTTGGTAAGAGTAAGGCCAAACCAGCCGATAGCAAAGAGAACAAGGTTCGCTTCGCTGACGTTGCTGGTGAGGAGGAGGAAAAGCAAGAACTTGTCGAAGTTGTTGAGTTCTTGAAGAATCCCCGTAAGTTTGTTTCATTGGGTGCCCGGATACCATCTGGTGTCTTGCTGGAGGGTCCTCCTGGTACTGGTAAGACGTTGCTGGCGAAGGCCGTTGCTGGTGAAGCGGCGGTACCATTCTTCTCGATTTCTGGTTCAGATTTCGTGGAAATGTTCGTCGGTGTCGGGGCTAGTCGTGTGCGGGATCTCTTTGAACAGGCCAAGAAGGCCGCTCCTTCCATCATCTTCATTGATGAAATCGATGCGGTTGGTCGTCAACGGGGTGCCGGCATGGGCGGTGGCCACGATGAACGTGAACAAACGTTGAACCAATTGCTGGTTGAAATGGACGGGTTTACTGGGAGTGAAGGCGTCATCGTGATGGCTGCGACCAACCGTTCTGACGTCTTGGATCCCGCTTTACTGCGGCCAGGTCGTTTTGACCGGAAAATCTTAGTTGGTCGGCCAGACGTTAAGGGTCGTGAAGCGATTCTGAAGGTTCACGCCAAGAACAAGCCATTAGCTAACGACGTTGATTTGAAAGAAATTTCTAAGCAAACCCCTGGCTTTGTCGGGGCCGACTTGGAAAACCTCTTGAACGAAGCTGCCTTATTAGCTGCACGGCGGAATAAGACTCAGATTGACGCTTCTGATTTGGATGAAGCCGAAGACCGAGTTATCGCTGGGCCAGCTAAGAAGGACCGGGTCATCAGTCCTGAAGAACGCAAGACCGTTGCTTACCATGAAGCCGGGCATACTATTGTCGGGTTAGTGTTAAACGATGCGCGAGTCGTTCACAAGGTCACGATTGTCCCTCGTGGTCGTGCCGGCGGGTATGCAATTATGCTCCCACGGGAAGATCAAATGCTGATGTCCAAGAAGGATGCCATGGAACAGATTGCCGGGTTAATGGGTGGTCGGACGGCCGAAGAGTTAATCTTCCACTCCGAATCATCTGGTGCCTCCAATGACTTTGAACAGGCAACGCAAATTGCCCGTTCCATGGTTACCCAGTATGGGATGAGTGACGCCTTGGGGACCGTTGCACTGGAAAGTGCTGGCGGCCAACCATTCGCTGGTGCGGGTTACCCTGGCCAACCAAGTTACTCTGAACACACCGCTAGTTTAATCGATACTGAAGTTCGCCGAATCATCGGAGAGGCCCACGAGACTGCTCGGAAGATTTTGGAAGAACATAAAGCAGAACACAAGATTATTGCGGATGCCTTGCTGAAATACGAAACGCTGGACGAAAAGCAAATTCTCAGCTTGTTTAATACTGGGAAGATGCCTGAAAAGGACAGCAATAACGAATTTCCAAGTGAAAAGGCGGCAACGTTTGAAGAATCTAAGCGCGAATTAGAACGGCGCGAAGCAGAACGACAAGCTTCTACGGAAGCCAAGTTAGCTTCGTCCGCTGCAAGCAGTGAGTCTTCACAGGCTGACTCAGCAGCTAGTTCGGCAGCCGATGATCCAAAGGATACCGACGATTCCGAATAGTCACGTTAGGGGAGCGAGATCACGGATCTCGCTCCTTTTGCTGTCTTCAGAGATAACTAGGGAATGACACCCGAAAAGGCTTCTATTTGCAAAAAATGTGGTTTCTGGTAATGTAGGGCATGATGAATTGAACGAAAGGACGTTTTAAACGTATGGCAGATTATTTAGTAAAAAGCTTAATTGATGATGGGATGTTCCGGGCCTACGTGGTGGATGCCACGGACACGGTCGCCGAAGCCCAACAACGACACGACACCTGGAGCGCCGCAACGGCAGCCTTGGGACGGACGCTGATTGGGACCATGTTGCTCTCAACCTCCCTATTGAAGGGTGAGGAGAGCCTGACGGTGAAGGTCAACGGTCATGGACCAGTTGGTGCCATCGTGGCGGATGGAAATGCTAACGGGACGGTTAAGGGTTACCTGCAGTACCCCCATATCAGTTTACCGTTAAATGAAAAGCACAAAATTGATGTGAAGAAGGCCGTGGGAGTCAACGGGATGTTAACGGTCACGAAAGACCAAGGACTCGGGCAACCTTATACCGGTCAGGTACCGTTGATTTCTGGCGAGTTGGGTGAAGACTTCACCTATTACTTGGCCAAGTCGGAACAGATTCCAAGTGCCGTGGGGGTCTCCGTCTTCGTTCAACCCAACAACACGGTTAAGGTCGCTGGTGGGTTCATGATTCAAACCATGCCAGGTGCTTCCGACGAAGCCATTTCCCGGTTGGAGCAACGCCTAAAGGAAATGCCAATGGTTTCTGAATTACTCTTGGATGGTCAAACCCCCGAAGAGATCCTAAAACTCTTATTCAAGGATGAAAAAATCAAGATTTTGCAGAAGATGCCGGTTAGCTTTAAGTGTGACTGCTCCAAGGACCGTTTTGCCAAGTCTTTGGCATCCATCCAACCCGATGCACTGCAAGAAATGATTGATCAAGATCACGGTGCCGAAGCCGTTTGTCATTTCTGTGGGACGAAGTATGAATACTCCGAGGATGATCTGCGGACGATTCTCGCGCAAGCTCAAGAAAAGTAGGCTGGACCATGACGTGGAAAATCGGTGATGTAGAAATTCCAAATCGCGTTGTGGTAGCGCCCATGGCCGGGGTCACCAACGTGGCCTTTCGCCAAATTTGTAAAGAGTTCGGTGCGGGCCTGGTAGAATGCGAAATGATTTCGGGCCAGGGGATCCATTACCATAATCAGCGCACCCTCCATATGATGGCGGTCGACCCCAGAGAGCACCCGATGAGCATTCAAATCTTTGGGGGCACGCAGGAAACGCTGGTGCAGGCTGCCCAGTATGTGGATCAGGAGACCCCAGCGGATATTATCGATATTAATATGGGGTGCCCGGTCAATAAGGTGGTTAATACGGACGCCGGGGCTAAATGGTTATTGGACCCACAGAAGGTTCACGACATGGTGGCCGCAGTTGTCGCGGCCGTCAAAAAGCCCGTGACGGTAAAAATGCGCACGGGCTGGGATGATCACCATATTCTGGCGGTGGAAAATGCGTTAGCCGCAGAAAGTGCGGGGGCATCGGCGGTCGCCATGCACGGGCGCACTCGGAAGCAGATGTATCAGGGCCAAGCGGATTGGGATATCTTGGCTCAGGTTGCCCAGCACCTGTCAATCCCATTTATGGGGAACGGGGATGTGCGGACACCCCAGGATGCGAAACGCATGTTAGATGAAGTGGGCGCAGACGCCGTGATGATTGGCCGGGCTGTTGAAGGTAATCCGTGGCTGCTACGTCGCGTGAATCATTATTTAGCGACGGGGGAACTTTTACCGGAGCCCACGGCGGCAGAAAAAGTTGCAACGGCGGAAGAACACCTGCATAAGTTATGTGCAGCCAAGGGACCGGAAGAGGGGCCACGAGATTTTCGTAATCAAGTGGCTTACTACCTGAAGGGCATCCCACACGCTGCGCGAACCAAGGTTGCTTTGACAGATGCCACTGATGAAAACGTGATGGTCGACATCTTGGAACAGTTTTTAGCTAAGATGGCAACGCGTCGTCAGCGGACATCTGTTAGGCGTTTTGCTGAGTAGGGATACGAGTATCGGATTAGCTTTAGAGAACTCAGATTAATTTCTGGGTTCTTTTTTGTTTTTCTTGATAAATTCCCTTGACCGAAGTGCAGATAATTGATAAGATATTACCTGTTGCTGATTTGGCAATGCTCATGCATAAATAACAGATTCTTGAATAGTTAATCAGGATTTGAAATTAGTGCTTGACGAGTTAAATCGTAACTGATAGAATAGTTAATGTTGTCAAGACGTGGTAATTGCATTGGATTTAGGCTTCTGGGTATTGAATAAATATTCAGAGAGTTGAAAAAAGATGTTGACACGTTTTAAACGACATGATATACTTTAAAAGTTGTCACGGAGCGATTGCTTCTTATGACAGCTTGGTAGACCTTTGAAAACTGAACATTGTTTCGACAAACCAAATATGTGTAGGGCGGTTTGATACTTGGTATCAAACCCAAACAATATTTGCGAAGTCAATTCGCTTTTATAACAAATAAAGTAACAACAATCGATGAGCTATTCAAGCATCA